>JAYOKZ010000016.1:0-36126 GCA_038120095.1 Gemmatimonadales bacterium | reverse complement strand
GCCCACGGGAGAGCAGAAGCAGGACCCCGACCATCGCCGTGAAAATCACGGCAGTCTCGCCCATGGTGTCGTATCCGCGGTAGGACGCGAGCACCGACGTGACAACGTTCGGGATGTGACCGACTTCTTCCTCCGAATCCTCGAGATAGTGGCGCGCGACGTGTTCGTGCGCCGGATTGTCGGCAACGCCGAACGGAGGAATCTCGGCCGTGCCGTAGACCAGGACTCCACCCGTCACGAGGACGACGAACAGAGGGAGTACCGGCTTGTGTTCCGGCTTGGACTCTTGATGTCCTACGAGGGCAAGCGTCCCCAGGAGCAGGACGGTCGAGATTCCCGCCCCGACGGCGGCTTCGGTAAAAGCCACATCGACGGCGTCCATGACGACGAACAACCCCGCGGAAACGAGGCTGTAAATCCCGGCCAGCATGACCGCCGCGAACAGGTTTCTCGTCCGAATCACAGCAATCCCCGTGATGGCGAGCATCACGAGGAGGACCACATCGACGATCTGAACCATGGATTCCGTCATTCGCCGCCGTCTCCGGATGCGGTCCACGGCTCCACCCCACCCGCAAGCCCGGCGCGGGCCAGGGCATGCGTAGCAATCGGACTGGTGAAGAGAAGGAACAGGTAGATGAGGACGAGCCGGACCAGCACGAACCACCACAGCGCCTCGCCGTGCAGGATCCCCTGCACCGTGTAGAGCGCCATCCCCAGAATGAGGAACCCGGCCCCCATCGTGTCCGTCATCCCCGCCGCGTGAAGCCGGGTATAGACGTCGGGGAATCGAAGTACACCGAGCGCTCCCACGAGCATGAAAAACAGCCCTGCGGCGATCGACACCCGCGACAGAACGTCGAACATCAGATCCATCAGTCAGACCCCTTCTCGTTCAGGCGGCGTGACATCCCAAGGTCTCCAAATTCGAAGAACTTCAGAACGGCGATGGTTCCGATGAAGTTGATCAGGGCGTAGACGAGCGCGAGATCGAGGAACTCCGGACGATCGGTCAGAAACCCGAGTACTGCGATCAGGAGCACGGTCTTGGTCCCGAACGTGTTCACGGCGAGGACGCGATCGTACACCGTCGGGCCGAGCAACGCGCGAGCCAGAGCCATCGCCATGGCTACGAGAATCCCGAGGGTTGCTGCCACGAACATCGTCTCAGCCCCCCTCGACTCGGCAGCAACGTACGTCCATCGCCTGTTCTTCGTCGGTGGTGAGATCGGCCGCGCGCAGCGCATGAATCTCGAAGACGTTCCCGTCAACCCCCGTCGTGATCGTGCCCGGTGTCAGCGTGATCGAATTCGCATAGATCGCGCGACCGAGATCAGACTTCTGCGATCCGCGGAAGTGGACCATGCGAGGGCTGATGCGAAGCTCCGGGCGGAGAATGACCTGGGCTACCTCGATGTTGGCGACGAGAATTTCCTTCAGGAGCCAAGGAAGGTAGGCAAGCATCCGGAACGTCACCTGCAGGGGAACCCCTTCCTCGTCGATCACGTCCATACGGTGAGACAGGTAAACGACGAGGATGCACGAAGCAGCACCAAGACCCAGAAGCAGTGGCGTATAATGACCCGATAGCGCCAGCCAGAACGCGAAGAGAGACGCACCCAGTCCAATCGCGCGGAGCAAAGCAACTCCTTCCCAGAAGATGCAGCCGACACCAACGCACGGCGCCTGCCGACAAAAACCGCCGCGATATTACCAGTTGGACTGGGCCCCGTCCACTATCTCCTGAACGAGAAGTTCGATCGCCCTCAGGCGCCCCCCTTCTTCCGGTGAACCCTCGGGATATTCACCTCGTGCGGTCACGCTGCTGGACTCCCAGAGAATCACATTCTCGACGAGATCCACGATCTCGACGCTTGCGGACAGGTTCACCTGGCGCTGCAGGACCGAGGCGGCCTGACCCGGCTGTCCCGCCCGATAGTTCGGCGCCACGACGTCGTACCGCGTGATGGTGCCTCGCACGATGGCGTCCGCTACGTCCGCGCCCGCCGTCCGGATACCCAGAGCTCCAGGGAGTCTCCGGAGAAGCTGATCGTACAGCTCGCCCGTGAGCTCGAAACGAGTCGTCTCATTATCGAACGGCTCGATCGCAACCGACTGGACGTGCGGCGGCGGAAACGAGCCCGCGACGAACGAGTAATTGCACCCGCTGGGCGCGAGCAGCATGAGCCCCGCTGCCCTCCGAAGGAAGCTTCTGCGGCCGACGGACTCGAGGACGCGGGGGTCCGACCGCTCCGTCCCCGCGGTCGGGAGCTCCATACAGACTGAGTCGGTTCTCATGATGGAATCTAGCGGGCTCTCGGGTCCCAGATGGAGGGGTCGAAGGCTTCGGCAGGGATCACCGCCGTGCGGGTCAACTTCAGCTCACGAAACTCTACCAGATTGCGATACGTTGCCGCCACCGGGTACCCGCCGTCGTCTCCATGCGTCAGGCGGACCCACTGAACCACCGAGTTGCCCGACAACGTCTCGACAGCGCGTAGCTTCGCCGCAGTGAACTCGTAAAGAAACGACCCACCCTCACGGGACCGGTACCGGAATTCCCGCCCTCCACCCTGCAACTCCGCCCCCCCCTCGAGTCGAGCCTCAGGGAACGGCCGGAAGACCCCGAGGGTGGCCCACATGAGCTCGACGGGCGGAAGCACATCGGTCGGCGCCCCCGCGGGAAGCCGCAGGTCGTCATCCACGAGTGCGGCCGAGACCACACCTTCCCCGTTGTCCAGGAACAGATCGAGCCTCGCCCGCGACGGAGGCTCGACACGGGCAATCCCGACACCCTGCACCCTCGAGCCCGCTTCATTGAGCTCCCAGCGAAACTCGATTCGCGCGGGCGCTTTCAGTCGCGCCGCCTGCACGGCAGCACGCGCTGCGTCTCCCGGATCCGGAATCGGTCCAACCACTGCGGGCCGACCAGGCCCGCACCCGAGAGCCAGAGCCAGAGCCGCACAGAGCGGTCGCATCCGATGTGCGCGCCTTCCACTCGGGGAGGTACAGAGCATGGTCATGGCCTCTCTACCCCTTTGAGAGGCCCGCAGTTCGCGTTCACTTTCTCGGGTGTCCACGTCAGAATCCGTCTACGTTGCGTCCGACGTCCATTTCGGAGCCGCTCCCCCTGAACACCAGAGCGCTTTTCTGGACTGGCTCACGCACGCAGCCGAGCACGCGTCGTCGATTCTCGTGAATGGAGACCTCTTCGACTTCTGGTTCGAGTACCGAACCGGGATCACACGTGGCCATGATTCCCTGCTGACAGCCCTGCGCGAAGTCATCGACTCGGGCACACCCATCACCCTGATGGGCGGAAACCACGACTGGTGGGGCGGGCGCTACCTGACCGACGAGATCGGACTCGAGTTCCTTGCTGCGCCGGTGACGCGCGTCCTCGCCGGACACGAGGTTCATGTAGCGCACGGAGACGGACTTGGAGCCGGGGACCTCGCGTACCGCGCTCTCAAGCACGTGCTCCGATCAAGGCTCACCCGGTTCAGCTATGGCTTGTTGCCGGTTTCCGTCGGGGATCGCATCGCGCGCGGGGTGTCCAGTACAGAGGACCGCTGGGATCAGTGGGGCGCGGGTCAAGTACGCCGTTCCGACGCGCTGGAAGAGTGGGCGATGGAGACGCTGGCGCGACAGCAGGAACTTGACGTCGTGCTCCTGGGTCACACCCACCTGCCGCTGATCCGGCAGGCTGCGCCGGGGCGATGGTACGTCAATTCGGGGGACTGGGTGTTCCATCAGAGCTATGTGATCCTTGAAGTCGATGAGCCACCTCGACTTCTGGATTGGAGAGAGCGTTGACCACGGGGAGGACTCCTTCACGGCTGCACGGCCGATGCGCGGTCCTCCTTTGCGTGACCGCGGTCCTCGGCACCCTGACGCTGCCGGGTGTCGCTACCCCCCCGCTCTCTGCACAGGCCGCGCCCAATGCCCCTGCAGCGACCGAAACCAGCTCCGACGTTTCAGCCCCCATCGAGATATCGCCCGGGGGGGCGTTCCTCCGGGCAGCCCTCGTACCCGGTTGGGGACACGCCGCCATCGGCGCCTACGCCCGAGGGGGGGTGTACTTCGCCGTCCAGTCAGCCACCGTCTACACACTTCTCCGTGCCCGGACACGGATCGGTACCGCGCAGGACCGGGTTCGCCTGACCGAAGGCGTGATCATTCAGGAACTGGCTGCCAGCGGTGTGACGGATCCGGAGTCGATTCGGGAGGCGTTCGAAGGAGACGAACGCCGCAGCCGAGTGCGGCGGCTCCTCGATGCCCGGCTGGATGAGCAGGAAGATCTTGTCGCGTTCGGCGTTTTCGTGATTCTGCTCAGCGCGGCTGATGCGTACGTGTCGGCTCACCTCGCACGCTTTCCCGAGCCACTCGACCTCGAAACCTCCGTGACACCATCGGGCGGGGTCACGATCGGTCTGAAGGTGCCAATTCCAAACTGACGGACGGCTCCGCTGGCGGGAACGTGTGGGAATCGAACCCACCTACCCGGGGTCTAGCCGGGCTGCACGGTTTTGAAGACCGCCGGAGACACCAGTCCCCCTCCGCTCCCTCGATCCAGCGGACCTCGGAACGGCGGAGTCTAGCAGGGCGCGACGGACGCGTCGAGGACGGACAGGGTACAGGAAGCCCCGCTTCCCGCGGACCCCGTCGACCACCCATCAGGAATTCCCCACTCGAATCGGCCACCAGGGAACACCGGAGAACAGCACATGCAAACTCGTCAAACCACAGCGCCGCATTAAGTTCCGACCATCTATCGAATGTTTTTTCGAGGCTACGTCCCTTACGCGGCTCCATCATTGTCCAACCAGTCGGACGCAACCTCATCGAACTGAGACACGAGATCGGACCGTAGTGCGTTCAGCCGGTGCTGCGCGTCTGACAACCGCCTCGCTCGCAGGAACACACGCACATCCTCCCGCACCACGGCCTGCCTCGCACGCCACGCGATCGCCGCCCAGGCGAGGAGCGGGCTCCCCACGGTCGTGGCGAACGCCAAAGGGAAACCAAGCCAGGCCCCAGCGACCGCTCCAGTCACGATCAACCATAGCGGAAAGACGAAGAATCCAACTGACAGCTTGTAGGTCGCCACCTGGTCGTGGCTCGCGCGAAAGCGCTGTGCCACCACACGGGTCAGATGATAGGGAATTGCCCAGAGCGCGACTCCGAGCACGGCTGCTGGAAGGACAAGCGACAAGGTGATGACGTGCCTGGCTGCATACGCGGTGACTCGCCCCAGGTGGTATTGCGGGGGAACGTCGCCCTCACGGACCCCGAGAGCCGTCACCATTCGATGGTAGCGGCGCACCCCGGCACGAAGGTGCTCGGCACGTTCGGGCTCTTCGGACCTCAACCGCGCATAGGCCCGAGCAAACAAACGCATGCGAGGCAGGCGTGCCGACAGCGTCTGCCGCTCTCTCGGGCGCACTTCCCTCTTTTCACGAGCCCAGATCCGCTCGGCGAGGTCGATGAGTTCACGGTCCTCGGCCGTGTCGGCCTCGAGAGTCAGGTCGAGCAGGGCTTCTCGAATGTCCCGGGTCAGTAAGCGGACCGAAGCCTTCTCGTCTGCCTCGTAACCCTCTCGATACGCCGACACCGCGATCGGCGCACCGTAGGAGGCGACGGCGCGCCCCCGAAAGAAGGGTTTCCGTTCGTAGGTGAGACCCACGGGCTGCACCCGAAGTCCAAGATTCCAGCCGGCGTGAGCCTCCGCCATCAAGGCAATTCTGGCCGCACCCGTACGCAGCTCGGACATCCGCGGCTCCGAATGGCTACGCCCCTCCGGGTAGATCTGAACGGCCTCCCCGCGAACGAGGGCCGCGATAGCGGCGTCGAACGTCGTGGTGTTCCGGTGCATCTGGTGCGGGTCGTCCTGCCGGCGGTAGACGGGGATCCCGCCCAGCCCGCGCAGGGCGATCCCGACCACGATATGGTCGAACAGAGGCGCCTTTGCCAGCGGACGGGTTCTGCGTCCACCCGTGTAGAAGATCAGCAGCGGGTCGATCAGCGAATTGGGGTGATTCGCCGCAACGAGTACGGGCCCGGACACAAGGCCCGGGCCCATTCGCTCAACGCGATAAAAAACGGCGACGGCCCAACCCACCATACGAGTGATGATCGTGGGCAGCATGGGCGACCCCCGCAGGATATCAGGTGATCAGACGCTCCGCGTCGATGGCCTCCAGTCCCAACTCCCGCAACAGTTCGTTCAGCCGCGCAAGATCCTGTTGGATGACGAGATCCATCTGTTCCAACTCGGTCTCGAGCTGCGTCGACAGGGTCTGGAAGACTTCGTAGGACTGTTCAGTCGGCCGACTCTCGGCACCTTCCACGAGATTCTGAAGCGCGGCGATCTTGTTATTGAGCTTGATCGGGTAGTTCAGCGGGTCCTGGTTCGACCGGTTCTGCACCTGGTAGACCTCACCCTCCACTTCGCTGAGTCGGTCGGACACTGCTCCCCCGAGCTGCGCCAATTCAGCGTTGTCATTCTGACCGATACGGTCCTGAATCTGCGCCTTGATCGAGCGCATCCGCAGCACCGCCTCGTTGGCATCCGTGACTCGATCACGAATCTGGATCGCGAAGTCAAACCGTTCCTGCAGGTCCGCTGCGGTAACCCCCTCCGCCATCGCCCGCGGGTTCATGCGAATCTCGAAGTCCTGCGTCATGCTCTCACCGTTGACGGTAAGACGCACCTGATACGGACCTGGCAGCACCGACGGCCCCTGGTTGCCAGCAGCCCAGAAGATCCTCCCCTCGAAATCAGTCCAGCCATCCAGTCGCATGTTCCAGCGAAACCGATTCGAGCCGGCCGACAGGCCGGGGGCCTGGCTTCCACCACCCCCGAACGGGTTGAAACCCTGCGGAGCCTCGTCTTCCTCGTCGTCGTCTTCCGCAAACGCCTCGTAGCTGGCGAGCACGTCTCCCGCTCCATCCATGAATTCGAGCATCACATGGTCGGCATCCTCGGCGAGGATATAGTCGATGCTGACGGCATTGTCGAAGCGACGCACCGGATCCTTCGGATCGAACAGCCAGAAGTCGGCATTCGCCACAGTCTCGGTCATCTGACGAAGCGGTCCAATCGACCGCATGACCCAGAACCCCCGGCCGTGGGTCCCGATCACGAGATCATGCTCCTCCACCACGAGATCGGAGACCTGAGTCACCGGCAGGTTCATGGTCAGCGGCTGCCACGACGAACCGTCGTTCCACGAGACATAAACGGTCCGCTCCGAGGCCGCATACAGCAGCCCGGGGCGAACGGGGTCCTCACGAACCGCACGAATGAAGTCGTCCGCCGGTATCCCGTCCACGATCTTCGTCCACGTCTCGCCGTAGTCCTCGGTCTTCCAGATGTACGGGCTGCGATCATTGTCGACGAGATAACGAATACCCGCCACATAGGCCTTGCCCGGCGTGTTGGGCGAAGCCTCAATCGTGTTGATACGCACGAAGTCGGGGGCGTCCGGGGGCGTCACCCGATCCCACGAGGGCGATGCAGCCCGCGCATCTCGGGTTACATGCACATACCCGTCATCCGACCCCGCCCAGATGACGTTGGGATCGTGCGGAGACGGCGCAATGGCGAACACCGTTGCGTACGTCTCCACTCCAGTCTGGTCCAGCGTGATCGGACCGCCCGACGGGCCGACCGTCATCGGCTCATTTCGCGTAAGATCGGGAGAGATCTGTACCCAGCTCTGCCCCTCGGTCGTCGTCTTCCACACTTTCTGTGTTCCCGTGTACAGAACGTCCGGATCATGCCGATCGAAGACGATCGGGAAGGTCCACTGTACCCGCTCGCGAAGATCCTCGGCGGATTGGCCCATCGGGTTTTCGGGCCAGACGTTGATGGCCCTCGAGAAGCCCGTGCCGTGGTCGTACCGGGACAGCGAGCCTCCGTAGCAGCCCGCGTAGAAGATGTCGAGCTCGACAGGGTGCGGGGCGATGTAGCCGCTTTCGCATCCTCCGACGGCGTAATAGTACGAACCTGCACCGCTGCCCCCGAAGCCTCCGGCCGCGGAGAGGTGATTCCAGCCAGACGACGGCGTACAGGCCGTCGAGTTGTCCTGCTGTGCACCACAGATGTGATACGGCTCGTGGTTCGTGGTGGTCACCCGGTAGAACTGAGCTGTCGAATACTCCTGATCGGTCCAGCTCTGGCCGCCATTGAACGAGACGTTCCCTCCCCCGTCGTTCGAGTTGATCATCCGATCGGGATCGGACGGTGCGATCCACAGATCGTGGTTGTCGCCGTGCGGAACCCGGATCGACTGCGGAAACGTCTCACCTCCGTTGCGCGACCGATAGAAACCCGTGTTGAGAGCGTAGACGACATCCTCGTCCTGAGGGTCCGCATAAATGCGGGTGTAGTAGAAAGCCCGCTGCCGCAGCTTCCGCTCGTCATTCACGTACTCGAAGGAGTCACCACCATCGTCGGAGCGGTACACACCCCCGGCATCCCGGTGCTCGACAATCACCCAGACGCGGTCGGAGTTCGCACCGGATACCGCCACGCCGATCTTTCCGATCGGGTCCGCGGCGTCAAAGCCGAGGTTGCCCGTGATATCCATCCACGAGTGGCCGCCGTCGGTCGACTTCCAGAGACCGGACTCGGGTCCACCGGAACTCATTCCCCAACTCTTGCGCCACGCCTCCCAGATCGCCGCATAGAGGACGTCCGGATCGTTCGGATCGACCACGAGGTCGGTCGCGCCCGCCTTGTCGCTCTTGAAGAGCGTGAGGTCCCACGTCTCACCCCCGTCCGTCGTCTTGTACACGCCTCGCTCGGGGTTCTCGGTCGAGTGCTGACCAAACGCCGCAACCCACGCGACATCACAATTGTCCGGATGGATACGGATCCTCGCGATATTCTGTGTCTCCACCAGCCCCAGATGCTCCCACGTCCGGCCGGCATCCGACGATTTGTACACGCCGTCTCCCTGCATCACGTTGCCGCGAAGCTGGGTTTCTCCGGTGCCGATGTAGACGACGTCCGGGTCCGATTCACAGACCGCGACCGCACCCACCGACGACGAGGTGATCTGTCCATCCGTGACAGGCCGCCAGTTCGAACCGCCATCCGTCGTTTTCCACAGACCCCCGCCCACCGCCCCGAAGTAATACTCGAGGGGACGCGAATCACTGCCCGCCACGGCCGTCGAACGCCCGCCTCTCGGAATCCCCGCGTTCTGCCAGGAAAGCATGTCGAAGAGGCCCTCGTCGAATTCCTGCCCGCTGGCAGCGCCGGGGTTCACGAGCGTGAGCGTGGCGAGGACCGCACCCGACAGGGTTACGGTCTTTCGAATTCTCCTGCGCGACTTGTTCAGCAACGAACTCATGATGCACATCCTGTTGTAGCCTTCAGGAAAGGGCACGGACGGCCCTCAAGGGTGATCCTGCAACGATGCGGTTCCGTGATCAGCATACTGCAACCGGCAATCCGCACCCGTCCCCTCCTCCTCAATGGCCGACGAGCGCCCTGATCAAGGAGAGCGGACGGAACTCCCATCTCAAGCCCGGAACAACGCCGGTCGCGCCCACAAGGCTCGCATCCGGCAGGGGAGGAGTGCCATCGCCAGGGTCGCCTGAACGACCACCACCCAGGCCGAATGCCACGGCCGCACCGAGGGTCACCGCACTCGCCACGGTGAGTCCCAGGGCGAGGGACCTGCCTCGCGAAAACTCCTTGATTTCCATCGTGGCGATACGATCGGCGGCTACCGACAGGGTGTCGACCTGAACCACTTCCCGGTAGGCACCGTATTCACGGCGTGATTCGACCACCATGATGACCGTGTCTCCACTCTCTACGAGGAGCCCTTCGATCATCACGGACTCGGGACCACGCGGAGCGTTGACCGGCCGATCGATCGGAAGATCGACACGAACCGCCGCGCCGACCGGAGCCGTTTCCACCGTTCGATACGAATAGCATCCGGAGAGGATCGCTAATGCGCCCAGGGCGAGTACGGCGCGGGACCACAGTCCTCGGGTCATCAGATGATCACCTCGACATCCTGAGTGAACGTCACGTTGTACTGGTAGAAGAATTGCCACGGAACCGTCGGAAAGAGGTCCCCGCGTTCCGAAAAAATGTTCCGACCATCTACGTCCACGCGGGCGTTCACCGAGATCGTATCCGATTCAAGAACCGGGGTGGCCTGGAGGAACAGCCTCCGCTCCAACCGGACATCGACGATCGTGTCGATCGGCAGAGTATGAAAAACCGTATCCGCTCCGAACACCTCGATCCGCGTCTGCCCCAGCTCGTTGACTCCGGCCACGAACTGCTTGGAATAGATCACCATCACCTGACTGCCGGTCGGGCCTGACATTCTGAAAAAGATGTCTTCCGGCACCTGATCTTCGAAAAGTTCGCAGCCGGTCATGCTGATGACCGCGGCAGCGACCGCGACCAAACGTCGTAAGGTTGTCATCATTGACTTCCTGAATGGTTCAAAAGCAAAGGGAGGCGCACCCGCCGCCGGCGAATGCACCTCCCGCAACCTGCATCGGCAGATCCGATGGGCAGGGCGGAAGCCGCCCTGCCCATCTCAACCTACCGCAGAGAACTCACCCGCAATCCGGGACGTTCTCGTTTGCACGGCACTCCACGACCGTAATGGGGAGCATCATGCCGGGCGAGGTTACGGCCTGCGAAGCGGCCTGCCACTTCGCATCCGAGAGACCCCAGCGATACATGTCCTGGAGCCGGAGGCCCTGGAACAGGGTATTCGCCCTGCGCGTGTGCGACAGCGCAACCACCACGTCGGCAACACCCGCAACGGGCGATACTCCACCAACGGCGTACGGCGCCATGCCATCGATGTCGACGCGGATATGGTTGATGTGCGTCTCGAACCCTGCGGTATCCCCGCCATTCAGCGCGTCTTCCGCCAGAATCAGATGCATGAGACGCTCGGATGCCATCGTGAGCGAACCATACTGGCTGCTGCCATACTGCGACAGCGCCTGAGAGACCGCCGGATCGGCGACACCCGTGTACGGATCCAGCAGGGTCACCTCACCGCGGGCACCGGCACCAGGGCCGCTGCTTGCGACGAGGGACTGAACCCACTGGTTCTCGCCACGCTGGTTCACATTTCCGTGCTGACCACTGCTGGTCGAAGCTGCGGAAAAGCCGACTTTGAACATCCAGTCGGAACCAAGACCCACGCTCCCGACGACGGCGCCAGCATCAGCAACCGCTGCGCCAAAGTCCAGGGCGCAACCAGTACCGTCCGAAAGCGTACAACCAGCTGCGGACGGATTGATCGCGTCCCAGATCGCAGCCGACATGTACGCACGCGCACGCATCGCCTGGGCAGCCACCATGACGTCGGCGCTACCGTTGGCCATCGCATCCGTGAAGTCCGCGATCGCGCTCTCGATCACGCTACGCATGTTGCCAGGACCGACGGGCGTACCCGACGTCTGCTTGTCGGAGAACACATAGTCCTCCTGACTTTCACCGACGATCAGCTTGATCATCCCACGGTACAACTTGGCGCGAGCCAGCAGAGTCGCCGAAGCGTCTCCGCTGTCGACATGGCCCTGGACAACACTGACGGCGTAATCCGCCATCCATGTCGCCTGACCAAGCGAGGGGAACGCACCATCGGTGAACTCGTTGAGCGGATCACCGATGAACCCCTGGTCAAGCTGGCCCCACGCATCGCGCGAGCCCGTCCAGTACAGTTCGTCCGAGACGACCGCCGGCCCCTGCCAGACGTTCGAGGCGGCCGCTGAGACCGCGCGTAACGAACCGTTGACGAGACCGTCAGCCGCCGCAGGCAGCTGAACGGATTCCTCGACCAGGTTGTTTGGGTTGTTCACGTCCAGCAGGTCACTGCACCCGGACAGGGTCAGTGCGCCGAGCAGCGCGAACGCCGAGATCTTTCTTGAATTGATCATTGTTGGATCTCCCTTAGAACGTCACACGCGTCGACAGCGTGAAACGGCGTGGGAGTGGCAGGGCCCAACCTTCCGTGCCCTGAAGGAAGTTGCAGCTCAGACCGCCGTTGCAGCGTCCGATGACGTTGGTCTCGGGGTCCATGCCCGGATACTCACTGCCCGGCATCCAGAGAGCGAGGTTACGACCGCCAAGGTTGAGCGTGGCGGTGCTGAGACCCCAGCCTTCGACGATGCTCGAGGGCACCCGGTACGTGAGGGAAAGCTCCCGGAAACGAATCAGATTCGCATCGTAGATGCCGTTCATGCCCGACATCGGCGCGAGGCCCTCGATGTTCTCGGCCCAGCTGATGGCTGCATCGAGCCGCTCCTGTGCGGACGATGCGGGGTCCATCATGGTCGCGAACAGATTCGCCGCGAGCGGCGTGTTCCGGCCGATCACCGCGTTTGCGCGGCGGAACATTCCAGACAGATCCTGCGTCTGCCCACCCCACTTGTAATCGAAGTTCGCCGCGAGCTCGAAGTTCTGAGCGAAGGACGCGGTGAAACCGAACGATCCCGTGAAATCGGCGTTGGGCTTGCCCATGTCGGTCTGCAGCAGACCGGAACCGCAGTTGTTCGACGCTACGCCACCATTCGGCGTACCGAACGTGCTGTTCCCAATCGCAAGCGGCTTGAAGGAACTCGGATTACGCGGCACCGAGAAGTAGTCCAGAGCCTGCTCGTTGGTCGGCACGACACACTCGCCGCCGACCGGCGTCAGGATGTTCAGCGGGATCGGGAGATCCGCAAGAACGGCACCGAAGTACTGACCCGGGGCATAACCCTCGAGCAGGTAGTTCCGGTACCGGGGGTACGATCCCCCCGTCTTCAGCGGAGGAGCCCCGCCGAGTGAGACGATGGTCTCACTCAGATACGCCGTGTTCGCAAACACGTTGACGGAAAGACCTTCCGTCTGCAGCAGGCTACCGCGGATCGACGCTTCCACGCCCTCGCCAGCGAGCTCACCGATGTTGACGAGCTGGGACGACGTGAAGCCACCGGTGACAGGGAACTGCCTCGCCACCATCGCGTCCGCAACGGAGCGGTTCCAGTACGTCAGATCAACGGACCAGCTGTCGTTGAACAGCCCCATCTCGGTACCGACTTCCCACTCGGTGGAAACCTCAGGCTGGAGCGCCTGGTTTCCGAGGTTCGCCGGTGAGACACCCGGGCCCTCTTCGGACGGAGCCGGGTTGAAGGTCGTGAACTTGTCGAACGCGCCAGGCTGCAACCCGGAGCGTCCGATAGCCGCGCGAACACGGAACGTCGAGAATGTGTCGTTGCGCCAGTCCAGTCCCTGACTCGGAACGATGGAGATCGATGCCTTCGGGTAGAACGCCGTGGCGAACTCCGTACCGAAGGCGGAGTTGGCATCCCAACGACCACCGACCGTGGCGAAGATCCAATCGTTCAGACCCACCTGATCCTGAACGTACCCGCCAAGCTGGGTCACCCGCAGCCAGCTCTCAGAGGCACTCTGGTTCGCAAGAGCCGAGAGTGTCTCGAGACCGGGGCCCGGGAAGACGTTACCGCCACCACCCGCGCTCTGACGCGTGCGAAGGAAACCCTGCCCACCGAAGAGCAGCGTGTTCTCGATGTTGTCACCGAAATTCGCGACCCAGGAACCCTTCAGGTCAGCGGTGATTTCACGGCTGCGGTCTTCACTGACCGTCCGGTCGCCGAAAACGTTCGCGTTCGTGAAGTCGTCCACGTCATGGCGATACGGGCGACCGAACACCCGGTCGTCGGACGTGAAGTCGAGGCCGAACGTACCGTCCAGACGGAAACCGTCGATCGGCGTGTAGCCGATCGTCGTGCTTCCCGCAAAGTGCGAGGACTTGGCGTTGTTCAGCTGGTACGTGAACTCACGCGTGGTGCCGAACGCCGGCGCGCCGAAGTAGTTCGACCCCGGGCCGGACTCGGCCTGAGTGGTCGCACGACGAAGCTGCCCCATCAGCATCGAGCTGAAGACGCCGTAAATGTTGTTTCCGTTGTCCGGCGTGTGCTGCTCCGTGTCGGAGTACAGCGTGCTGATTCCGATGCGAACCTGCGAACTCGGAATGATCGTGAAGTTCGACGTCATGGCTGCGCGTCGGTTCGTGTCGACCTCCGGATCGATACCATCGACCGCCGGGAACACGCTCTCCACGTCCATGATGCCGTCTTCGTAGGCGTAACGGCCGGAGATGAAGTAGTTGAAGGCTTCGGAACCACCCGTCACCGAGGCAGAGTAGGTCTGCCCCAGACCGTTCGACAGGATCTCAGGAACCGCGTCATACTCAAACACTTCATAAGGAGCCGGAGAGACACCGAAGCGCTGCTGCATCGTGCTGGCGAGCGCCGCACAATCCACCGGATCGCTTCCACAGTCACGGCCGATGAAGTCGGCCAGCGGATCAATCCGGCTGGTGTTCGGTGAGATGCCCGTCCAGTCTCCCTGAACCGTGAACTGCGGCGCGCCGGCACGACCACGCTTGGTGAAAATCTGAATCACGCCGTTGGACGCCTCGGTACCGTACAGCGTTGCTGCGGCTGCACCCTTGAGGATTTCGACGCGCTCGATGGACTCCGGCGGGATGTCGTCGAGTCGGCTCGGGTTCCCCGTGCCGGAAAGCGAAACGGCCGAACGGTCGACGCGGATCCCATCAACGTAGATGATGGGCTCGTTCAACTGCGAGAGCGAGGACGATCCGCGGATCCGGATCGAAGCACCCTCACCCGTCGCACCCGAAGACGGAAGCGCCACGACGCCAGGCTCACGGCCGGCAATCATCTGCGAGAAGTCCGCGATCGGCGCATTCTCGAGAGAGGCCGCGTCCAGCGTTGCAATCGTGTTTCCGAGCTTGCGCTTCTCGGTTGCGACACCCGCACCCGTCACGACGACCTCGTCGAGGGTGATGGCCGTCTGTTCGAGCGCGAAGTCCTGAACCACGGACTGTCCGGCACCGACCGTCACGGTCGCAGAGCCCGAACGATAACCGACGATCTCGGCGACGATCGTGTGCTCGCCGGCCGGAACGTTCAGCAGAAGGTAGCGACCCGCGGCGTTCGTCAGGGCACCGATACCGGTTCCCACGATGTACACCTGGACCGCCTCAAGCGGACGCTGCGTAGCAGCATCCCGCACCGTACCCACCAGCGTCCCAGTTGCCTGAGCCGCGACAGGTGCCGGCGACCAACCAAGCATGGCGGCGAGAGCCAGAACAAGCCCCCCGCGCATCAGCCCGGATGTGAGACGTGCAGACGTTGATGACGTCATGTCCGTCCTCCCAGCGTTGAATTGGACAAATAGAACCACCCTGATATGAACCACATCGGGGCCACGAATGACCCCAAAAAGGGTGCATGATGAAACGCACCAACCCCCTTCGTCGCAACCACTTGAGGCGTTACGTCACAGGAGGTGCCCGACGGGTTCCGACGCGCGTTCTCGTCTGGAAGGCGAGAATGCGTTTTTCGACGAACCGGCCGGAAGGTATCGAGCCCCTTCGACGGCCGCAATGCGCGTGCCTATGCTGGGTTTTCGCAGATTCAGGCGACTCGCGCGACACACTCGATTTCGACATCGCAGAACTTCGGCAACGCACCCGCCTGAACGGCAGCCCGAGCGGGACGATGGTCTCCGAAGTGCCGCGCGTAGACCTCATTCATTTCAGCGAACGAGTTCATGTCCGAGAGAAACACCGTCGTCTTGACCACGAGGTCCATTCGTGATCCGGCGGCCTCCAACACGGCACGGAGGTTCTCAAGGACCAGCTCAGTCTGATCGGTCACACTCCCCGTGTTCATCTCCCCCGAAACGGGATCCAGCGGAATCTGCCCTGAACAGAAGACCCATCCGTCCACGACGATTGCCTGCGAATAGGGTCCGATGGCCGCCGGTGCCTGTTCCGTGTGGACCGAGGTCAGTTCACTCATCAGCGCTTCCTTCGAATTTTTTAGAATGTGAATCCATGTGTTCCAGAATCTCGTGTGGGGAAACCGTCGCAACACCGATCTTGCCCACCTCGACCGCCGCCGCGTGCGTCGCCAACTCCGCTGCCTCCAGTGCCGAACCTCCCGCGGCGAGCACGGTCGCCATCACCGCCGTCACCGTATCCCCTGCCCCCGAGACGTCGTACACCGAACGGGCCACTGCAGGAACGTGCGCGTGGCCGGGTTCACCTCCGGAGAGAACCATGCCCCGCTCTCCCAGGGTCAGGAGGAGGTAGTCGCACCCGAGACGCTCACGGGTGACAGCCATCCACTCCTCGTCCTCCGGACGAATGAACGAGCCGAGAGCGTCCTGCAGCTCCTTGGCGTTCGGCTTGAGGACTGTCGCGCCCGCGAACGCGAAGAAATTCCGTCTCTTCGGATCCACCACAGTGGGGATCCCGACATCCCGCGCGACCTCGAGGGCCGCATCGATCACACCCTCGGTGAGCACACCTTTGTTGTAGTCTTCGAGCACGACGGCATCAGCGCCCGCTCCCTGCCGTCGGATCGACGCCATCAGGTCGATTCCAACCCGGCCGGGAACGTCAGACTCGACTTCCACGTCGAAGCGTACGATCTGCTGGTGCCGTGCCATGACTCGAGTCTTGACTGTCGTGGGACGATCCTCATCCACGACGAGCCCCGAGGTCTCGACCCCAAGTTCGCGAAGAGCGGTTCGTAGTGCCCGACCATCCTCGTCGTCACCGACGCACCCGACCACGGAGCAGGCCGCCCCCAGGGCAGAGATGTTGGCCGCCACGTTGCCGGCTCCTCCGATCGCCGCCTGTTCCCCCTCCACTCGTACGACCGGGACCGGAGCCTCGGGAGAAACACGCTCGACGACACCCGTGATGTATCGATCCACCATGAGGTCTCCAGCCACGACGACCCGCACCGATCTCACCCGGGCGAGCAACTCCTCGCCGCGTGCGCGCGTCAGGAGCCCCACAACCCTCGCCCCCGGCCTTCCAGCACGACGACGGAATGTCGGTCGCCTTCAACCGCCAGAAGCTGGTCCTGCAGATTCACTGAAACACACACGTGATTCGGAACGATTCGAACCCGGTCCCCCACGGCAGGGCGCCACGAAGTCTGCGAAATGTCCAGCACACCGTGTTCCTCCGACACGCCGCTGACCGTGACCTCTGGATGATCGAGCACCATGCCGAAGCCATCGCCAGTACCGCGGGCCTCCCGCGCAAGAGCCTTCGACCCGGCATCGACGACGACCTGGCCGGGAACAGCGGTGCTGACGACGGTGGCCATCACGGTGTAGGCGACGTCGGCCAGGTCCGCGACCCCGATGTCCAGACCTTCCCGATCATAGAAGATACAGGAGCCGGCACGGATCTCTGTCAGACCCTGCATTTCGTGGCTGCGCCAGACGGTCGGCGTCGAGCCTCCCGATACAATCTCCGGATCCAGTCCCTCCGCCCGAAGGGCCGAGAGCGTGGCCTGCATGCGCGCCGACACGGCTTCGATCGGAGCGCCCTGCTCTCCCTCGGCCATTCGAATGTGGCCCGGGTAGAACATGACGCCACGGAACCGCACCCCACGCATCTCCGATGCGAGGCGGGAGAGTGCGACTACAGCCTCTGAGGATGGCAGACCCACTCGCCTCATTCCCATATCCTGCTCGACCAACACGCCCACCTCACGACCTTTCCCTGCGGCCGCTTCGCCCAACGCGGTGAGAACCTCCGCAGAGTCGAGGGCGACCTTGAGGTCGAGTCGCTCTGGCAGCGCGAGCAGCCGCTGCAGCTTCCGATGACCTACCGGAGGGTAGGCGACGAGGAGATCGTCCGTGAGTTCCGACATCACCTCGGCTTCGCGCAGCGTTGCCACGGTGAGCCCCCGGGCCCCGACTTCGAGCTGCAGGCGCGCGATGGCCAGAGACTTGTGCGTCTTGATGTGCGGACGCCACGCGAGGCCGTATTCGGTCGCGTACGCGACGACCCTGACGGCATTGCTCCTCGCCCGATCGAGATCGACGTACCCTTGCGGCGTCTCGATCTGATCGGGGTGAATGGGTCCGCCCGACGCCCCGGTCACGACATCACATCAGAGAGTGCTCGAAGGAAGTCCGGATCATCTTCCGGAATGGGACCATACCGCATCCACCTCAGCACCCCCTCCCGATCGATCAGAAAGGTCGCCGGGAGCCCCAGCACCTGATAAAGCTCCATGCCCCGCATCGTCGGATCATGAAGAATGGTGTAGGTCACGTCGTACTCGTCCACAAACATGGCGACATCGCCCGAGGCGTCACCCGTGTCCATCGAGATCCCCACGATTTCGAATCCGTCGTCCCGATACTCCTCGAATACGGACTGCAGGTACGGCGTCTCCATGCGGCACGGACCGCACCACGTCGCCCACAGATTCAGCAGGACGACTCGACCGCGCAGAGATCCCAGAGACACCGTATCCCCCGCGAGCGTTGTCGCAGCATAGTCGCGAGCCGGTTCGTTGACGCGCGGCGGCCCGGCATTCTCGGACGGAGCGCACGCCGATGCAGAGGCGAGGAGAGCGGAAACGCACATGCCCTTCACAGCCACGCGGAGGCATCGTCTCACGTCACAGGTCATCTCGACACGTCGACCTGAGCCACTCGCACCCGCGGTTCGTCACCACCCACATCGGTCCACGCCATCATCAAGGAGCCGTCGTTGACCCGGATCATCTGCGGGAATCCGCTGGCGCGCTCGACCGACGAGGTGGTCACGGCCGCGCTGGCGCTCGAGGCTCCCTCAGAGGACACGTAGCGCAGCTTAACCGCCGCACCTTGTTCACCACCTGCCTCCAGCCAGCTGACGACGGCGCCCCCGTCGCTCATCATGGCCAGATCCACTCGACCCATCGGGTTACCGTCATCCACGACGATGGGCGCACCGAAACTTTCTCCGGCGTCCGACGAGAAGGCCACCTTGACGCGGGCTACGTCGTCGGGTGCCGTGAACCACGCGACCGCCACATTGGATCCCTCGGCGACGATGGCGGGGCCGTTGACGGGACAACCGGTAATGTGCCACCCGTCATCAGATACCGCGCTGCTTGGCGACCACGAACCGTCGACCAGGCGGGAGATGTGAATGTCCCGAATCTCATCCTCGGTGCGGTTCCGGAAGACAACAACGGGTCCCTCACTCGTCATCGCTGCCGAAGTCTGACAGCAGTCGCACACCCGGCCGTCCACGAGCATTTCAGGTCCCGGCTCCCCACCCGGTCCGATTTCTCGATAACGAAGGGACATTTCGCGAGTCGCCGGCGACCCGTCCGGTGCGTCGACGTAGGCACGACCATCCAGCCAGGTAAATCCGAGGCGGTCACCATGGCTCACGACCGATACGAACCCGTGCTCGGTCGGCGAGTCATCGTCATGAAGCGTCCACCCATCATCCCACGTCGACCCGCCATCCGTCGACTGTGCGATCTGGACGCTGTAGTCGTACCCGCCAGCTTCGCCTCTCGCGAGCCAGTGGGCGTAGAGTGTTTCGTCTGAAGCTTCCGATACGGAGGGGAAGTCAGCCCAATTCACGAAGAAACGGTCACTCCTCGCGACCGTCAGCGGCGGGCTCCACTCGACGCCGTCGGCTCGGGAGAAGCGAAGCTCGTGTGCGCCATCCCCTGCCGCCTCGAGCCATGAGAGCAGAACTCCGTCGTGAGCCGGGCTGAGGCGGGGCTCCCCACTGTCCGTTCCAGCCGGAGACGAGAGTTCCGTCACCGCGATGGAGAAGGAAGCCTCATCGTCGGACGGGCCTCCACAACCTCCGAGAAGGAACAAGGCGAGCAGTAGGCCCGAAGTTCGCCCGGAAGGGGCGAACGTTTCCGGGCCGAAGGGCGCGGAACGGTCGGCGCGGAATGCCATCCTCGATTTCCTTGCGTTGCGGGTCGTGGACACTCGTCCGAACAATGTCGGGGTACGCCATGGACGGGGTCAACGAGGTGGAACCTGAGGGTGTCGACTGGGGGATTGAGATTGTGAATTTCGCAGCGGTGTTTTGCTCCCCAGCGATGATCAGTGGTCGCGTGGTCACCGCCGAGTGACGTGGGGTGTGCAAAGGTTCAAATTGCAGTCGTCCACTCAGTTGGATCGAGTGGCGTTTCCAACATTTCATGAGGTCGTGATGGATAAGGCCAGACAGGCATCTCGCACCCGTTACATCACCCGCTCCGTCGTGATGGGCATGGCCCTGATGACCATGAGCCCGGCCGGTGCGGACGGACAGTATTTTGGCCGCAACAAGGTCCAGTTTGACAATTTCGACTTCAATGTCTCGTCGACCGACCACTTCGACTGGTACTACTATCCGGTGGAAGAAGACGCTGTCTTCGATGCCATGCGGATGGGTGAACGCTGGTACGAGCGGCTCGCCCGGACCTTCCAGCACGAGTTCGAGGCCTCGAAACCCGTCATTCTGTACGCGGACCACCCTGACTTCCAGCAAACAAACACGCTGTCCGGTTTCATTGGCGAGGGTGTCGGCGGTGTGACGGAGTCGTTGAAAAATCGCGTTATCATGCCGATGACGGGATCGTACTGGGACACGGATCACGTGCTGGGCCACGAGCTCGTGCACGCGTTCCAGTACAACATCGCTCAGTCCCGACGAGGCGGCGGGCTCCAGGGCATGTCCATGCTGCCGCTGTGGCTGATCGAAGGGATGGCCGAGTACATGTCCGTCGGGCGTGATGATCCGCTGACCGCGATGTGGATCCGGGACGCGATCGACCGGGAAGAACTGCCCACGATCGAACAGATGACGAAGGAGTCCCGCTTCTTCCCCTATCGCTTCGGGCAGGCGCTCTGGGCGTACATCGGGGGGACGTATGGAGACGATGCCGTCGTCCAGATCTACCGACGTGCATTGCGGGTCGGGTTCGAAGGGGCCATCCAGGGCGTGCTCGCCATGCCCACCGACACGCTTTCGGCCCGCTGGCGCGAGACAGTCGAAGCTGAATATGGGCCGTTCATGGAAGGTCGTGATCGCCCCGCGGAGTCGGGCAAGCCGATTCTGTGCCCGTGTACGGGCTCCGGGTCGGTGAACATTTCGCCCTCGCTGAGCCCTGACGGCAAATACGTCGCCTTCCTGTCCGAAAAGGATCTGTTCTCGGTCGATCTCTACATGGCCGAGACCGAGACCGGCCGAATCATCCGGAAGCTGTCCAGCGCCAATGCCGATCCGCACATCGACGCGCTCCGCTACATCGACTCTTCGGGAACGTGGTCCCCGGACGGAGAGCTCTTCGCCTACGTGGTCGTCGCGAATGGCGACAACGAGCTCGTGATCGTTCGCTCCTCGAACGGCCAGGTGGAGGAGCGTCTTTCATTCGAGGGGATCGGTGCTGTCACCAATCCGGCCTGGTCACCCGACGGACGGTTCATCGCCTTCTCGGGGTCGGTCGGCGGGGTCTCCGACCTCTATCTGTACGAGATGGCGACCGGGGACATCACGCAGCTTACGAACGACAAGTTCGCCGACCTGCAGCCGACGTGGTCTCCAGATGGCTCGCAGATCGCGTTTACCTCGGATCGCGGTCCCGAGACCAATTTCGATCGGCTCGTCTACAGCAAGTTCCAGCTGTCGGTTCTGGATGTCGCGACCAGCGCCATTCAGGTGCTGCCGGTCTTCGGCAACGTGAAGCACATCAACCCGCAATACTCGGGCGACGGACAGACGCTCTATTTCGTCTCTGATCAGGACGGTGTGAGCGACATCTACGGGCTCAGTCTCCAGACGGGAGATGTACGCCGACACACCCGCGTCACCACGGGGATCAGCGGCCACACCTACCTCTCGCCGTCCATGTCCGTCGCACCGGACGGTACGGTCGCCTTCACGATCTTCGACCAGCTCGAGTTCCACATCTACACCAACGACCTCGACACGCCTGCCCCCACGGTGGTCGCAGCCGAGAACGCCGAGATGCAACCGGGCCGTCGTCTCGTGCCTGCCTACCCGGACCGATTCAGCCGCATTGCGACGTATCTGGCGGATGCCGAGACCGGACTCGTCGCTCCGGAGGTGAATCGCCCGGAGGAGTCGGAAGAGTACTCGTCCGGCCTTTCGCTGGATTACGTGGGGCAGCCCGCGATCGGGATCGGGGCGTCGTCGGGTGGCTATGGCAACTACGTAGGGGGCGCTACGTCCGCGTATTTCAGTGACATGCTGGGCGACCGGGTCCTGGGCGTCGCCCTTCAGGCACAGGGTACGTTCAAAGACATCGGCGGCCAGCTGTTTTACGCGAATCAGGCCAAGCGTTGGAACTGGCTCCTGAGTGCGGGGCGCATCCCCTATCAGTACGGTCAGTTCACGTTCGGAGACGACGCCCCGGATCAGATCGGAGGCGAGTATCAGGGCATCCTGAGGCGCCGCATTTTCCTGACCTCCGCAGGCGGGGGGCTGCAGTACCCCTTCTCAACCACGGAGCGTGTGGAGTTCGATCTCGGTCTCACTCGCTACAGCTACGACTTCGAACTGGAGAAGTTCTACTTCAACGGCTTTGGGCAAACGATCGGCTTCGAACGCGAGGAGATCGCGTCCCCCCGTCCATTGAATCTCGTGCAAGCGAGCGTGGCCCTTGTCGGTGACAACTCCTTCATGGGTTTTGTGGGACCGATTCGCGGTGGGCGGTATCGGCTGGAGCTGGAGCAGACTCAGGGCAGCGTCGACTACTCGACCGTCATTGCGGATTTCCGACGCTACTACTCGCCCGCGAAGCACCTTACAATAGGCTTGAGGGGGCTCCACTACGGCCGCTACGGTCTATCGGTCGAAGAGCAGTTCGAGGACGAATTCGGAATCCTCAACCCTCTGTTCCTGGGTTTCGAGACGTTCATCCGAGGTTACTCGTGGGAGAGCTTCGTGAGCGACGAGTGCTCGAATGCGACAGCGACCAATGATTGTCCCGCCTTCAACCGTCTCTTCGGGAACCGAGTCGGCGTTGCCAGCGTGGAGGCCCGCGTCCCTCTCGTCGGTGTTGAGCAGTATGGGATCATCGACTTTCCGTTCATGCCGACCGAGCTGGTGCTGTTCGCCGATGGAGGACTCGCGTGGGACAGCCCGAACTGCTTCTCGGTGAACGGAGACCTGTCCTGCATCAGTGAGGATCCCGAACTGGTCTGGAGCCGCACGAGTCCGGGCCGCATCCCTGTCTTCTCCACGGGTGTGTCGGCGCGCGTCAACATCCTCGGGTTCATGATTCTCGAGACGTATTACGCGTACCCCTGGCAGCGGCCCGGAAAGGGTTGGCACTGGGGCTTCAACCTCGCACCGGGCTGGTAGTCAGGCGCGGCGACGATCTCCCGACGACGGGCGGTCCGGTTTTCCGGACCGCCCGTCGTCACGATCGGGGCTCCCACATGGGCCCGCCCCCGATCGCCTCTAGAAGATCGAGATGTTGATGTACTTCTTGGGGTTCGCCTGCAGGTCCTCGAGGAACTCCCGAAGCGCTCGAGCCGCGTCGTTGAGGCTCACGTAGAGCTCCTCGTCCGTGGAAAGACGGCCGAGCGTGCCCTCTCCGCTTTCCATCCGATCGAGGATCACGGTCAGCGAAGCGGTCGCCGCGTCGAGGCTCTGGCCTGTCTGCACGAGCATGGCCATCGCGGAGTCCGCCCTCACCATGGCACCTGCCATGTCAGGTGCGGCTTCAGAGGCAGCAGACAGTCCTGCAGCAGCAGCCGAGAGGCTCGTCATCAGGTCGGCCAGCGCCCCTCGTTGTTCCCGCGTCACCGAGGACAACTCGGTCAGGAGCGTCTGAAGCTCCTGAGCAGAGCCCTGCACCGAACCGACCGTCTCCGCGGAAAGCATCGTATTGAGTGACGTCAGCACGTCCGTCGCCTGAACGCTGAGGTCGTCCATCGCCGACATGATGCCGCTACCCGAGGCGCTCTCGCCCGGGATCGTGTCAAAATCTGCGTACGCCTCGGGCCCGGGCCCCGGTTCGATCTCGAGCGTCCGACCTCCGAAGAGACCGGCATCCCCCATCTTCGTGAATGAGCCGAGAGGAATCTGCCACTCTCCCTCGATCTCCATGGTGATGAAGACACGGCTGTTGCCCACCATCTCGAAGCCGTGGACACGGCCGACGTTCACGCCCCGCATCTGGATCGGGTCCCCGGAGCGGACTCCACCCGCATTCGTGACCTCCGAGACCAGCATGTATCGACCCCGGAACGTCGCCGGGTCCGTCATCCAGAAGAGGACGATGATGAAGGAGACGACACCGAGAATCACGAAGAGCCCGACCTGAGCCTCCTTCCCCCCGGTGTTTCGCGGGGTCGCTGCCAGGATCTCCTGATCATCGGCGCGCTGACGTCCCTTTCCGGTTTCACTCATATCAGTCGATTACCATGTCGAGGGCCGCCATGGCGGCAGCCCGATCCACGAACGCCCGGACCACGGTGTCCGGACTCTCTTTGAATTCCTGCGGAGTACCCACGAAACGAAGTGATCCGCGATCCAGCATCGCGACCCGGTCACACATGGACAGCCCCCCCTCCACATCGTGTGTCACAAGCAGAGAGGTGACCTCCAGTTCCTTCGACAAGCGCTGAATCAGCCGCTCGACCGCAGCGGTGTTGACGGGATCGAGACCCGTCGTGGGTTCGTCCCACAGAAGGATCTCCGGTCGTCCCACGATCGCTCGCGCGATCCCCACACGCTTCTTCATCCCGCCTGACAGTTCCGAGGGCAGCTTCGACAGGACTTCTCGCGGCTCGAGGTTGACGATCTCCAGAGCATCCCAGACCCGGCGGCCGAGTTCGGCCCGCGTCATCGATCCGACCTCAGCCTCCGGCAGACCCATCGATACGTTCTCATACACGTTCAGAGAGTCGAACAGAGCTGCATGCTGAAAGACATACCCGATCTTGCGTCGAATTCTCTCCAGGTTCGTCGCAGGTCCCTGATGGACGGACAGCCCGTCCACCTCGACATCACCGATGTCGGGGACGATCAACGCGAGCGTGGTTTTGAGGAGGACACTCTTTCCCGTTCCCGATGGACCGAAAAGCGCAAACATCTCCCCCGTCTCGACCGTCAGATCGACGCCTTGGAGAACCGGAGTGTCGAACGCCTTGTGCACGTTTCGGTAGGCAATCATCGTCGCTCTACTGCAGCATCAGAGGCGGAAAAAGCGCATCGATGATGAGGATCGTGAGAATCATGAACATCACGGCCTGTGTCGTCTGCAGCCCCACGCCCGCTGCTCCCCCACGGGTCCGAAACCCCATATGCACGGAGATGATCGGGATCACGAAGCCGAAGACCACCGCCTTGGTGAAGCCGTAGAAGAGATCCCACGAGTGCCAGAAAAGTCGAGCACCGTAGAGGAAGGTCTCTGGACCGAGCCCACCGTCCAGATTCGCAGCAACCATACCCGCCACAATCCCGATGACATCGGCGAAGCCAACCAGCAGGGGCATTGCGATGACGCACCCCAGGATCCTCGGCGCTGCCAGGATCGCCACCGGGTCCCGTCCCAGGGACTCGAACGCATCGATCTGCTCCGAGACCACCATTGTGCCGAGTTCGGCGGTGATTCGCGCCCCGATGCGCCCCACGAGAACGATCGCCGTCAGCAGGGGACCCATCTCCAGCACCACGCTCTGAACGACCATCGTTCCGATGACGTAGCGAGGCGAGGACGATACCAGCTGATACCCACCCTGCTGGCTCATCACGATGCCGGACAGTGCCGCCGTCACGAAGACGATGGGGATGCTCTGAATCCCCATGATGTGAACCTGCGTCAGGACGTCGCGCGCCCGCACCTTGAGCCGAACGACCGCGGAACATGTCCGCCACGTAAGGATTCCGAGGCCGCCGGCATGCTCGAGCGTGACGCGGTACGTGCGCCCGACCTTCGCGAACCAGCCGACGACGCTTGAGACGATAGTGTGAGCCACGGGGCTTCGAGCGGGCAGAACCAATCGACAGACGACTCCGGACCGCGATGGCAGGCCGAAACCGTGTCCCGGTTAACGGCACATTCTCTAGAAAACCGGGCACCCGATCAATGGTTTCCGCGCGGCTCGGGTACGCCCGACCGTTGTGCGTGCACGCCCGGGTGTCGGGTCACCATCGCAGGCTGCAGGGTGCGGGCCCGAGCATTTCAGGGTAGTCTCGGCGCGTCCGGGGCGTGCCCCTCCCTTTCCTGACCGAGTGCCTGCCATGTCCGATTCCCTCCCCCTGACCGGAAAGGTCGCAATCGTCACGGGCGCTTCTGCCGGAATCGGGCGGGAAACCGCACTCACTCTGGCCGCAGCGGGTTCTCATGTCGTCGTGACGGCGCGTCGACGAGATCGCCTGGAGAACCTCGTCGAAGAGATCACGTCCCGTGGGGGCTCGGCGATCGCCCGCGCAGCCGACGTCGCGGACCTGACCAGCGTCCGGTCCGTGGTCGATGCCACGGTGGAAGACACCGGCCGAATCGACATTCTGGTCAACAACGCCGGAATCATGAAGATCGCGGGGATCACGGACAACGACGTCGAAGACTGGGCGGCGATGGTCGACGTGAACATCAAGGGAGTGCTTCACTTCCTGTCAGCAGTCATGCCCCACATGGTCTCGCAGCGCTCCGGCCACATCGTCAGCGTCGGGTCCGTCGCGGGCCGACGACCCTTCCCCGGCGCCAGTGTCTATGCGGCCACGAAGTTCGCGGTTCGCGCCCTGTCGTGGGGCCTGCACCTGGAACTGGGGAACACCCACGGCATCCGAATCACGGACATCCAGCCCGGCTATGTCTCGACCGACTTGCTCTCGGACCAGCCCGATACCCTCGCGGCCTGGGACGAGGCGTGGCAGGGTCGACGCACATTGCAGCCGGAGGACATCGCCCGCGCGATCGAATTCGCGGTCACGTCGCCCGACCACGTATCGGTCAGCGAGATCCTGGTTCGACCGACCGATCAGCCGACGTAGGGCCGACCGCGACCGGATCGCGATCGGCCCCCGGGGGGCTACTGCAGCTCGACCTCTACGGGTCGAGGATCAGGAAACAGGCCGCTGCCCGGTGGCTCCGTAGTAGATGCCGTTGAACAGGAACCCGAAGGTGCCGTGCGACTGTGCGCGAAACGTGATCTTCGGGCCGAAGATGAACATCTTGCCCTGGCCGTAGTCCGCTTCGAAGGCGCCGACTCCATCCTGCAGGTACCGCTCTCCCCACGCCCACCCGCTTCGAAGAGGCTGAGCGGAGTCATACCACCCGATCCTTCGGACACCGCGGCGCTGCGCATCAGCCGAGAGCGTAAACGTCGGCGAGTGACTGAAGAGCACGTCGGTGCGGGGACCGAAACCGTGCGTGAGCGGACTCTCGTGCTCCACTTTCATGTCGAGCACCGAACCCGGCGTGAAGTACTGTTCGCGGGGAAGCGGGCGCCCCTCCTCGACCAGATGGTTCTCCACGGGCAGGCCGGCGTGATACGCGAGGTTGGCCGATGACCCGATCGCGATCGCCGCACCGCCCTGCCGGACGAACTCGAGGATCCGCGGTATCGACGTGTTCGTCGACATGCTTCCCATTCGACGGCGATACTCCTCCGGTACGGTAGACGGGTCCGGCCCTCGACCTCCCGGATAACCCCCTCGCCCGCCGGAACTCTCGACTGCCGGAATCGCACCATCATCGAAGAGCAGGACGTCGTACTCCGAGAGATCACCGTCGTCGAAGTCCGGCGGAAACAGAACGTCGAAGTCGAATTCGAAGTCCTCGAGGATCATGCGCGTCCAGCCCGATGGCATCGACCCGCCGTACTGGTCCCAGAGACCGATTTTCACCCGATCGAGTTGCATGGCCGGGCCTTCCGGCCTCTCACGGGTGCCGACGAAGTTCAGGCCCTTCTCCTCCGCAAGTCGCTGGATTCGGTCGCGATCCGTCTCCAGATAGAAGGCCCCTGCCTCGAACGTCTGCCCACCGACCGAAACCTCTTCCGTGTACCACCAGACGTCATCCCCCGCAGCCAACGCGCGGTTCACGGCGACGAACGCATCGTTGATGTGATCGACGACGAACCCGCGCGCTCCGTCTGCGTTGGCCACCACGCCCGACGGTGGTGTTTCGATGATGTCGTCGATGACTTCGAACGGTCCATCGAAGCCCTCCATGATGCGGTCGAAGTCGACGCCCATCTGCCAGGCAAGCGTCCACCCCGTATTGTCGTACGGTGCCGTGGGAGGCGCGCCCGGATAGGCAAAATCGTTCGGATGCTGCTGCTTCTCGAACATGTCGAGCACGTGCGGACGGAACGCCTGTGCAGCCTTTACAACGTAGGAACCCGCAGGATAACCGGTGCCTCCAACCATGAAGTCACGGGTCGCACGGTGTACGTCCACACCATTGTACAGCAGCGTGTTGA
This sequence comes from Gemmatimonadales bacterium, assembly GCA_038120095.1. Taxonomy (GTDB): domain Bacteria; phylum Gemmatimonadota; class Gemmatimonadetes; order Longimicrobiales; family Gaopeijiaceae; genus UBA2589. Next base: position 7,814 of record JAYOKZ010000016.1, on the reverse strand, counting down.
CGAATTTGGTCGCCGTCGGGAAATCACGCTGATCCCGCGAGATGATGAAGCCCCGAGGATCCCGGTCGGCCGGATCTCGGAGGATACGCTCCCAATCATCCCGAGTACCGCGATCCATTGCCTCGGCGGCCGCATCGATCTCGAAAGGCAGCGTGGTCCACGAGTCGGTGCTGCCCCGTGCGATCGAGTTCTGCCCCATCTGCCAGATGTTGAAGAGCAGGTGATCGGCGTTCCGCGAGGCGTAGTCCAGAACCGCCCAATTGGCGGTCTGAGAGTACTCGATCGACTGGCGGAAATGCCACGGCCCGGGCTCCACCGGGAGGGGCAGGTCACCTCCCGAAATCTGGCGACGGGGAAGGAACGGGATCTCGACGGGCGTCGGGTTCCCGATCGTCTCCGTGAGCAGGCCGATCATGTTCTTGAAGTAGGGCGTGGTTCGTAGCCCGCCGTTCCACCACGTCGAGTACGAAGCTCCGGAGCGCATGGTCGTGCCACCCTTGCCCTCCAGCACGAAGCGCTGATGCATCGCCGACCCCACCCTGTCCAGCGACGTAATGATGAGCGGGTCGAGGTAGTGGTTCGGCGGATCCCGGAATGGAGGGGCGAACATCACGGTCCCCTGGGGACCGGTCTGATGGTGGTTGTACACGATCTGAGGAAACCACTCCCGGTACATCGACCGGTTCATGTTCTGCGTTTCGGCGAGCGCAGCCATGTAGAAGTCCCGGTTGTTGTCGTGACCCGCGTATTTGTTGTAAAGCACCGGGATGCCCGACGTCGAACGCGCCATCGGGTCGTCCAGCCTCATGTACCAATCGGAAACCAGGGTCATGCCGTCCGGGTTGGCGTGGGTGGCCAGGATGATGACGTCGTCGAGGATCCGTTCCGTTTCCGCATCCGTGTACTCGTTGAGGCGGTAGATCATCTCGGTCAGCTGGGCAGCGCCGAGAACCTCCGTCGCGTGGAGACCTCCGTCGATCCAGATAATGGCCTTGCCGTCGTTCGCGAGCGCTCGGGCCTCATCGCGTGTGACCCCCTCGGATTTCGCAAGACGTCGACTGATCTCCCGGAAGTGATCCAGGTTCTCGAGGTTTTCGGGCGACGTGATGATCGCCTGAAATTGCGGTCTCCCCTCCTCGGTGTACCCGATCGTGTCGAGCACCATTCGGTCCGACTCGTTCGTGAGCCGGATGACGTACTCATGCATCCGCTCGTAATTGAAGAGGACGTAGTCGGCGCCCACTTCGTGGCCGAAAAACGTCTCAGGAGTCGTGACACGACGCTGGGCGGACAGCGGCGACGCGACAGCCAGGGTGACAAGAACGACCGAGCAGCGCATGGCGAGTTTCTGCATTCGACGGGTTTCCCTTGAACGTCGGCACGGACAGTGCGCCCGCACCTTGCTACGGTGCACACGGGCCGGCGACGTTCTTCGATCGACGTCGGCAGCCTGTCCACGGTGAGCGTTACCAATGTATAGACACATGCGTGCGAATCGTCTGTTGAACCTCTTGAGCGGGCCCCGGACCGCACTCCTGCTGGGGGGCCTGCTGGGAACCGCTGACGCAGCGGCCCAGACGGGTGCGCTTCGCCTCGTGGCGGAACCTGCCGTCGTGGAGGTCCCGGTCGGCCGATCCACCCCACTTTCCGTACGGGTCGTGGATGCGTCCGGGCAGGTCATCGATCTGGCAGTTCGCTTCGCTGCACCCCGCAGTGCCGTCCGGGTCAGGGACGGCCGTGTCCAGGGCCTGCAGGCCGGCTCGTTCCAGATCGTCGCGACAGCAGCGTTGGAGTCGGGTTCCTCCGCCACCGTCGAACCCCTGACGATTCCGGTGACGGTGGCCTGGCCCCCCATCGCCCGGCTGTCCGTGCACGCCGCGTCCAACAGGATCTTCGTGGGCACGACGGTGACCCACAGCGCGGACGCGTATCACGCGGACGGCTCACGACGGCCCGGCCCCGAGATTTCATGGGCAAGCTCCGCGCCTGAAGTGGCGAGCGTCGATCGGTGGGGAACGCTCACGGCCCACAGCGCAGGCCCCGTCACCCTGACCGCGACGTTCCAGGCTGGTTCCGCCACGAGGTCATACTCGGTCGAGCCATATCCAGCGGACGAGCTGATCCTCGAGGGGAACGTGGAAACGGCCCGCACCGGGGATGTGCTCCACTTCCGTGCGCTCGGCTCGGCGGCGGGGCAATCCATCGAGGACCTCCCGATCACGTGGGCGTACACCTTCGTGCCCGATGATTCGATACGGGCCGCGGGTGCGTCCGCCACCATCGAAGCGGGAACGTTCGTCGCCGAGGTCCCCGGGCGATACACGGTCCTCGCGATGTCAGGCCCGCTGTCAGCGCGGGCGACGGTTCTCGTGCGTGGCCGGGACGCCGTTCAGGAGATCGAGCTTCAGGGTCGAGGCGCCGTCACGACGTCACACACCTCCGATCTCTGGGTGTTCGAGGGGGTCGATGGTCGCGATTACGCGATCACCGGCACATGGGCCGCGAATGGCTGGGCCTTCTTCTGGGATGTCACAGATCCCGCCAACATCGCGAAAGTCGACTCGATTCAGGTCGACGCCCGCACGGTGAACGATGTGAAGGTTTCGCCGAACGGACGATATGCCGCGCTTTCCCGGGAGGGGGCGTCCGACCGTCGAAACGGTGTCGTCCTTCTCGACATGGCCGATCCGGCCAACCCGGTGATCGCCTCCACGTTCGACTCCAACGGGGTCACCGGTGGCGTGCACAACATGTTCGCGACCGATGACTACCTCTTCGCCCTCGCAGCGGGTGACAAGTACGTGATCATCGACGTGCGAGACGTGTACGAGCCGAGGTTCGTCAGCGAGTACAATCACCCGGACAGCCGCGTTCACGACGTATGGGTGCACGACGGCATCGCATATTCGTCGGAGTGGCAGACCGGCGTCGTGGTCGTGGACGTCGGCAACGGGCGCTGGGGGGGATCGATCGAGGATCCAGCCTTCGTAACGGCCGTGCCCTACCCCGTCGGCGCGACGCACGCTGCCTTCCCGTACGCTCAGGAATCCACCGGAAAGTTCTATCTCTTCCTCGGTGATGAAATCGGCGGAGGTCGAGGAGCGGCGTGGGCCGGCGAGGGCTCGGACAATCAGCCGTACGACCCTGTGACCGGCCAGGGCGGCGTGCAGGGGCGCATGAGTGGCTACCTGCACATCATCGACTTCACCGATCCCGAAAACCCGCGTGACGTCGCTCGTTACGAGGTCCCCGAGGCGGGGGCGCACAACCTTTGGGTCGAGGAAGACGTTCTCTACCAAGCCTATTACAAGGGCGGTTTACGGGTCGTGGACGTGTCCGGTGAACTCATGGGCGATCTCATGGCGCAAGGCCGGGAAATCGCGGTCTACAAGCCCCAGGACCCGGGGGGCTTTCTGCCCAATCAGGTCAGTGTGTGGGGAGGACAGCCGCACAAGGGACATGTCTTCTTCAGCGACATGAACTCGGGGCTCTGGGCCGCCAGGGTCCTGCCGAGGGGACGCCCGATTTCCTAGACGGGCGCGGCCGCCATCGTGATGCAGATCACGCGCAGGAAGACGCCCACGTCCGCGTGGGGCGACGGCGTCAAGGGTGTGTACCCATCGTCCGGTCGCCCGGCGGTTCGGATCTCAGTCGACGGGCTCCATGCGCCAGAAGATGATGCCGCCTGCCTGCTGACCCACGCCAACCGAGCCCACCAGTACGAAACGTTCGAGATCGTACACGTCCACCTTACCGGGCTCCGCACCCTTCCCCTCGACGCTGACGAACGCATACCGGGAGTCCGGACTCATGGCGACTCCGTGCGTGACCGTCGTCGTCGACGGTACGATTGCCCGGCTCTCTCCGGTTCGGGCATCGAAGAACTGTACCTGCCCCGAGCCCTTGAGCGAGGCGACGAGCACGGTCCCGTCAGCGGATATCCCGAGATTGTACGGGGCCCGACCGGACGGGAACCGGTGCACGAGTGACCACGTTTCCCGGTCGACGACGAGGATCTCGTCCGACTTGTTACACGCCACGTACAGGGTTCGGTCGTCCGGCGCAGGCTGGACCCACGTCGGTGAACAGCTCGGATCTTTCATGTCCATCGGGGCCATGGCCATCGAGCTCCCCCGAACCATTCCGTTGGGGCCCGTCATCACCTCCGGCGTCTCGTAATCGGTGAGAGGCGCTTCGGACCCGGTCGCCACGGAGAAGCGTCGAGACACCTCGAAGGACCGGGTATCGATCTCGACCAGCTGATCGTCCATCATGCAGAGCGAGTACGCGAACAGGCCGTCCGGAGCCATGCGAAGGCCATGCGGCATCGTGCAGGTCGGAATCTGTTCCACCTCCACCATGTCCGGCGTGTAGACGACCGAGACCGTCGACGGTACGTGCTCGCCGTGCAGATTGAAGTTCGCAATGAAGGCGTACAGACCGTCCGGCGTGAGGTCGAGCGTAGCCGGAAAATTCCCCAGCAGGATCGGCCGGGAGACGAGCGTATCCGGGCCGGCAGCGAACTTCCAGAGCTTTCCGTCCGGCACCCCATGCGCAGTCGTCATGTAGAGGAACTCGCCGTCCGGGGAGACATTCAGCCCGTGTGGCCCCTCATTCTCCATGGCCATCTCACCTACCGGGGTGGTCTGGTCCACGGAGACCCCATCGGCGTCGAGTTTAACGCGGTGGATGAGGTCGGCTGACTCTGCCCCCACATAGACATAATACGTCATTTCCGCCGCCGATCCGCGGACACCCTCGGATGCATTCGAGGGCGTACGGACGGAGCGTCCCGCACATGCGGCAAGCACGGCGATCGTCAGGACAAGAGGCGCGAAGCGGAGGTTCATCGACGGTGCGAACTCGACAGAATCAGACGTTGCCACGACACGATGGGCACACCCGGCGTTCAGACCCACTCGGGTACCGGTCTGTGCCCGGAGAACGATAATAGGCCTCTGGGCCATCGCCGGATCAAGGGTCCCATCGCTCGCCTGAGCGGCACGGACCCCGTTATCTTCCATCCCTATGGTCACACTTGTTGCGATTGTCCTCGTCGCGCTGTCGATCTCGTTTCTGTGCTCGATCCTCGAGGCAGTCTTCCTCTCCATCTCCCACTCGCATGTCGCCCTGCTCAAGAGTCGGGGCGAGTGGGCCGGCGAGTGGCTCGAGCGAGCCCGGCAGAACGTCGAGGAGCCGATCGCGGCGATCCTTACGTTGAATACGATCGCGCATACGATCGGAGCGGCCATGGGCGGCGCTCAAGCTGCTCACGTCTTCGGTGACGCATGGGTGGGTGTCTTTTCCGGCGTACTGACCCTGCTTGTCCTGCTCGGGACCGAGATCATCCCCAAGACGATCGGCGCCACCTACTGGAAAGCGTTGGCACCCGGCACGGCACGCACGCTGCAGATCCTGATCGTCGGGATGAAGCCGGTACTCATACCACTCGCCTGGCTATCGAAGGCCATCTCACCTTCGGGAGGTCAACCCACCGTCAGCCGGGCCGAGATCGAGGTGCTCGCAGAAATCGGACGGCGCGAAGGGACGCTGGACGAAGACGAATTCTCGGTCGTGAGCAACGTGATCAACCTGGACGAGGTGTCCATCGGTGAGGTCATGACGCCGAGGACAGACATGGTCGGGATTCCCAGCACCGCAACGCTCGAAGAGGTCCAGCAGACCATGCTCGACACCGGTCACCTCAGGCTCCCGGTCTTCGAGGACAATCTGGACTCGATTCAGGGAGTCGTCATCGGTCGAGATGTGTGGAGGGCGGCCCGGAACGGAGAGACGGAGCTCGCTCCGCTGATCCGGCCCCTGCCCTTCGCTCCCTCGACGAAACGTGTCGAGAACCTCCTTCCGGAAATGCGTTCCCAGCTGACCAAGATGGCCATTGTGGTCGATGAATTCGGAGGAACAGCAGGACTCGTCACGCTTGAAGACCTGATCGAGGAAATCATCGGGGAAATCCAGGATGAGCACGAGGGTGACGAGCCCCGGGCCTTCCAGCCGCTCAGCGGTGGGCGGGTACGGATCTGGGGAGGGACATCGCTCCGAGACGCGTCGCAGCGCCTTTCGTTCGAGCCCACCGAAGATGAGGAAGAAGGGTACGACACCATCGGCGGGTTCGTCCTCGGACGTCTCGATCGGATCCCCGTCGTCGGTGACGAAGTCGATGTCGAGTCGGGTCGACTTCGGGTCACGCAGATGAGCGGTCGGCGAATCGACTACCTGCTGTTCTCGAGGGGTTCCCAGGAATAGCGAACCGCTCGAGTGTCAGGCATCCGGCGCAGAAGCGTCTGTGACGGATGCCGTGCGCGTGGCGCCCTCCCCGCCTTCGAGCTGGCTCGAAGAGCCGTCGGATCCCATCCCTGATCCGTCCGACGAGGCCCCCGCCTCTCGGGCACGTTCCTGCTGCTCCTCGATCCAGAACGAAATGGCGAGGAGCACCGCGCCACAGGTGATCGCCATGTCGGCCACATTGAAAATCGGGAAATCCCAGAAGCCCAGGTCGACAGGGCCCAGAAAGTCGACGACCCCTCGATCCCACCGGACGCGGTCATAGAGGTTCCCGACAGCGCCGGAAACGACGAGTGAGATGGCGCTGATCCTGAGAAAGTCCCGTCTCTCCGCCTGAACGAACAGGACCGTCAGCAGAATGAGCGCAAGGATGGTGACGGGGATAAAGAACCATCTCGAGTCCTCAGTGACCCGCATCCCGAAGGCTGCTCCCTTGTTGAACGCGAGCGTCAGAGGAACGAGACCTCCCAGCAGCTCGTGGCCATGATCGATGCTTCGAAGTTCGGAGAGGGCCCACCGTTTCGTGACGACGTCCAACGCCATGATGAGCGGGAAGGACACACCGAAAATGAGAAGCTTGGGTCTCACGACGTAACGGGAGGCGGAAGCCGAAACTCGGATCTGGTGGCAGGCTGCCTGCGGATCTGACTGAGCTCGAATTTGAGAGATTGATTCGCGAATGAGGAAATGTAACCAACCCTCCTGACTTCGTCCCGGTTCCAGCTCCGAAAGTCAAATGTTTCCGCCTGCTCCACGTCGGCGAGAGTCACGAATTGGTGACAGAGATTTCCCAGCCGCTTCCACGCTTGACACCCCTTTTCAAGCCCCCAAGCTTTACCGACTTGCCTAACCCGGAATCGTGCCTCAGCAGGGCGCGGTTTCGGGCTTTTTCACCTTCAGGATCATGGCCTCCAGGCTCGCCCGAATATCGCGCACCGCCTGGATTCTGGACGTATTCGCGGTAGCCCTCGCAGGCGGCGTGCAGTCTCTCGTCGGCCAGGAGCTCGAACTCATTCGCGTGTACCCCGGATCCGGGCCGTACGAGTGCGTCGCCCCGGCGCTCCCTGCGCCACCCTCGCCCGATGAGCGGGCGCGGGCAGGGCAGCTCGCGTCCGACGCGAACCAGGCCATGGTCCTCGGTGAGATGAGCCAGGTCCAGACGCTTCTGCAGGAAGCTGTCCGACTCGACCCGTCCTCGGCTGATCTTGCCTACCGACATGCGCGCGTACTCGAGGACCTCGATCGTCCCGAGCCGGCAATGGCCGAGTATTGCCGCGCTCTGGATCTCGACGTCGAGGCTCTGGGCGTGGTCGACGCTCGCGAGCGTCTGACGGGCCTGTCCGACGCCTTGCGGAACCGCATCCCCGGAGCCGCCCGCGAGGCGTTCTCCAACGGACTGCTTCAGGCTGACGACAGCCTCTTTCTGGACGCCGAAGCGTCTTTTTCGGCGGCGATCGAGATTGCACCGGGCTGGCCCGAGCCGGTGTACAATCGAGCGGTCGTGAACGAGC
>JAYOKZ010000015.1:69146-69397 GCA_038120095.1 Gemmatimonadales bacterium | reverse complement strand
CACCACCCTTTCCACCCCCCTCCCCCGCACCCTCATCATCCTGGCAGCCGCCCTCACCATCTCCGGCTGCAGCACGAACCTGAGGACCGGCGCCCTCGGCGGCGCAGCCGCCGGCGCCGTGATCGGCGGCATCGCGGGCGGCTCCGCACGTAGCGCCATCATCGGCGCAGCGATCGGTGGCGCAGCCGGCGCGGCGATCGGCGGCGTAATGGACGCGCAGGCCGAAGACCTCCAGGACAAGCTCCCGAACG
>JAYOKZ010000015.1:0-69136 GCA_038120095.1 Gemmatimonadales bacterium | reverse complement strand
ATCCTCTTCGACGTGAACCAGTCGACGCTCAGGGCCGCGGCGCAGCAGAACCTGTCGGATCTGGTCGCATCACTCGAGGAGTACGAGGGCACAGATGTGCTGGTCGTCGGCCACACGGACTCGACGGGTGAGGCATCCTACAACCAGGGCCTCTCAGAGCGCCGCGCCGACGCTGCTCGCAACTACCTCCTCGGCGCCGGCCTCGACCCCGATCGCGTAACGGCGATGGGGATGGGCGAAGAAGAGCCGGTCGACACGGACGACACGGACGCGGGACGTCAGGCCAACCGCCGCGTTGAGGTCGCGATCTTCGCGAGCGAGGAAATGCAGCAGGAGATGCTGCGGCGGCACGGAGGGAGCTGAAGAGCAAAGTGAGGGACGGTGGGGTGCCGCCAGGCGCGGTGCCCCTCCCCCTCACTCTTCATGCGTGAAGGACGCAGCGCGCCTTCATCCCTCGCCGGCTCCATCCGGCACCGCTCGCTCTAAGCCACTCGCTCTCCGCCGTCCCCCCCTACGCCCCTTCCTCATTCACTACCGACACCGCCTCAACCTTCAGCACGACAACCGACCCGGCGGGCACGAGGACGCGGCCATAGGCGTCGTAGTGCGGGAGCCCACCGAAAGCTCTCTCGGGCGGGATCACCGCCAGGCGCTCCCCTCCCTCGCGCATGAGGAACACGGCATCTTCGAGACCGAGGATGACGGCGGTGTTCCCGAGAAGGAGACCTTCGGTCGAGTTGATCCACTCTGTGCCGTTCGCGAGCCAACCGGTGAGGTTGATGGTGACGACGCTCCCGTACACGACCTCGGGACCGGTCCCCTCGACGAGATCCTGCAGGTATGACCCACCCTCCGTTCGCGTCATCGCGGAGAGGTCGATCCCCAGGCTGGGAGCGAAGTCCAGTTCTTCGATGACCTGAAACTCGACTTCGGGCTGGGTGCTCCCTTCGGCGCAGGCGGCAGCGAGAACCGCAGCCGTCACGACGACGGCGGAACGGAGCATCAGCCGCCGCAGTCCGGGTCCGGGCCCTCGCCGTCGAGGGTACAGAGCACCACGTTGAAGATCAGGACCGAGCCCGCAGGAATCGTCGGCTGATCAGAATCGGCATACCCGAGGGCAGGTGGAATAATGATCCACCGGTCCCCTCCGGCACGCATGCCGAACACCCCGATCTCGAAGCCGGCGATGGTACCCCCGCCCCCGATCACGAATGGGAAGGTGCCGCTTCCGAATGACGTGCCGTTGGCGAGATAACCGGTATACTCGACGATCGCCGTCTGCCCCGACTCCGTGAGTCCCCCGGATCCTACGACGTCGTCCCTGATGTAGACGCCACTCTCCAGGCGAGTGAATTCGGACAGGACGATCCCGAGGCTCTCATTGAAGGTGATGTCTTCGATCACCTGAAAGGGGTCGTCGCAGGCGGACGCGGCAAGGACGGAGAGCAGCACGAGTCCGCGGCGAAACGAGCGAACGTTTTTCATGATCGGATGTTACCTGAGGGTCGAGTTTGTCGCATGAACAGAGGCCCTTCCGGAGAGCCGGAAGGGCCTTGTCTGTATACCTCGAGATGAACCCGACGGTTCATCTGAAAGCACGTGCACACCATCAAGATCGAACGCACCGGTGCCGCCCGGCACGGGAGCCAAGGTGGTTCGGTCAGTCTCCCGACACGCCAGCGGCGCCCTGCATGTCCGCCGGAAGCTCCGCTTCCAGCGATTCGGGATCCTGCATGGGCTGCCAGACCTGAATGACCGGGAAGGTCGACAGGAACCAGCGGACGGAGCCCAGATACAGTCCCAGGAACATGAGGCCGATGAGCGGCTGCCAGATCGTGAAGATCGGGTCACCCTCATGGTGCAGCGACGGCGCGACCATACCGTAACGCTCGAGCCAGAGGCCAAGCATGATGATCGAGGCAAACACGCCGTAGACCTTCGGCACCATCTTCGGCTTGCGACCGATCAGCCCGATGAACGGGATGAAGAAGCACATGCAAACGACCATCGTCGAGAAGCTGCCCCACACCTCACCGGAGCGGCGTACGATCCACGCCTGCTCCCACGGAAGCTTTCCGTACCAGATCACGATGTACTGAGAGAAGAAGAGGTATCCCCAGAAGACAGTGAAGGCGAAGGTCAGCTTGCCCAGGTCGTGACGCTGCTGCAGGCCGATGAGGTTCTGCATGTCCTTGTGCTTCGTCCGCAGGTAGATGCTCCAGAGGCCCGTGACGGTCACACCGCCCCAGAAGGCACCCATGAAGTACCACGGCCCGAACATCGTGCTGAACCAGTGCGGCTCGAGCGACATCGCCCAGTCGTAGGCGAAAATCGTCATGACGAACGCGTAGACGAGCACGATGGCCGGCCCGAGAACGGTCATGCGCTGGTAGCTGGAGACTTCCTCCTGCTCCTGACCCATCCAGCCCTGTGTGAGCTTGCCGCGCCACGATGCGCGACCTTCGTCATCCTCCTCCGCACCCTCGGTGAGCCCCATGTCAGGCCGCACCGCGAGGTACACGAAGTAGGTGCCGAGACCGAAGAGGATCATCGCACCGATGACGTTCCGCGTGATGAGGAACGGAAGGTTCAGGTACGCGGCCTTCTTCTGGACGATGTAGTCGTACCCCATCATCTCGATCCACGGGAAGTAATCCGCCCCGAGGGTGAGCATGGGTAGGAGGAGTACGAAGGCGACTGGCAGGAATGCGGCCCCGGCCTGACTCACACGGCGCACGGACCAGTTCCATTTGGCCTTCACGATCCATGTGGCGACCGCGAACATGACGGACCCCATGGCGATGCTCGAAAAGAACATCCAGTTCGTGACGTAGCTGATCCACGCGCCATGGGCGTTCTGGGTCAGCTGGATGACGAACGCCAGCAGGCCGACGACGAACATCGTCCCGGCCACTGTGTTCATCGTCTTGTCCCGGGGCAGATACCGGACGGGAATGTCAGAGGGGATGTGGTGATGCATCAGCGGTCCCCCCCATCAGCATCGGGTGCAGGGATCGGGGCCGGAGCCTCCGCACTGCGCGTACCCGCCTGAACCTGGAGCTGTCGGACGTAGTTCACGATATGCCAACGGTCGAAGTGGGTGATCCGCCCGCCGTACTCCGGCATGAGGCCGCGTCCGACCCGGATCATGGCATAGATGTAGGCGTCTGAATACGACGCGACCTGCGCTCCGGAAAGGTTGTACGCGGGCAGCAGCGGGTGCTTGTCGGCGATGTAGGCGTTGGCGCCCACGCCGTCCGGCCCGTGACAGACGACGCAGAAGCGGGAGTAGAGCTCCTCACCCCGCTCGAGCGACGCCGCGCTGGTCGGGTCCGTCGGGTTCACGAGCCCCTGAATGACCTCACCACCGATGCCCGGCGTGCCGAGGTCGAACTGGGTGAAGTACGGGATCGCGACTCCTTCGGGCTGGCCGAGGTTCACCTCACCGTCCGCAGACGGCCAGTTCCCCGCCGCGAACGCCACCGAACCTTCCGCCGGCGGCATCGGATGCTCGTACGGATCGAACGAGCGCGAATCGCGCATCGAGCGACCGAAGACGGAGACCATCGCGTCATCGAGCGGCTTGCAGCCCACGAGCGTCGTGAGGGCCAGGCCCGCAACGAACGGGCGGAAGAAACGAGTGTGACTACGCATCAGCCGCACCCTCCCGGAGCTCGATCGGCTCTTCAGCATTCATGATCGTTCTCGCTTCCTCGAGGCGGCTTCCGTCAGCCTCCACATACACGCCGTAACGACCGGCAGTGAACTCGGGATCGTAGACCACGGCCGGCTTCACGTTCGGGAGCTTGCTCAGAACGAAGAGGCCGATCACCGTCGCGAGAGCCCCGAAAAGCACCGACATCTCGAAGACGATCGGGATGAAGGCCGGAATCGAGATGATCGGCTTGCCACCGACGACGAGCGGCCACTCCACCGACGTCCAGCTGGTGAAGGCGAAGGCCGTCGACGTCCCTGTCAGTGCGCCGACAAGCGTCCAGACCCGGACCGGGCTTTGCCCGTAGCCGAGCGCGTGCTCGATGTGGTGCTCCGGGTAGGGCGCGTACGCCTTGATGTCTTCGAAGCCGGCCTTCTTGAGGTTCTCGATCGCATCGACCGTCGAATCGAGATACTCGTACGAGGCGAGGATTCCCTGAGCGCTCATTAATGGGCCTCCGCAGCTTCAGAGGATTTCTTCTTACGCATCGGCGGTGGCAGGACCTCCTTGAGCTCCTGGATCGCGATCGGGGGCAGCAGGCGGGTGAAGAGCAGGAACCAGAAGCCGAACCAGAAGAAGGATCCGACCATGATCGACATCTCGACGATGGACGGGCGGTAGACCCCCCACGCCCACGGTTCGTACTCGTTGTGCAGCGAGGTCACGACGATCACATACCGCTCGAACCACATCCCGATGTTGATGAAGATCGAGATGACGAAGAGCGCCGGGATCGAGTGACGGATCCGCTTGAACCAGAGCATCACGGGGACGAAGCCGTTGCACACGAGCATCGTCCACGTTGCCCACCAGTACGTACCGAAGAGCCGGTTCCAGAACGCATGGCGCTCCGGATCCTCACCTGAGTACCACGCGAGGAAGAACTCCGAGAGGTAGGCGTAGAAGACGATGAGCGACGTGAACAGGCAGAGCTTCGCCATCGCATCGAAGTGCTTGACCGTCAGATAGGCCTCGAGGCCGAAAATCTTCCGGAGCGGCACGACCAGCGTGATCACCATCGCGACGCCCGAGAAGATGGCACCCGCGACGAAATACGGGGCGAAAATGGTCGCGTGCCATCCCGGGACGATCGACATCGCGAAGTCCCAGGAGACGACGGAGTGCACCGATAGCACCAGCGGCGTCGCCAGCGCGGCGAGGAAGATGTACGCCTTCCCGAAGTGGTGCCACTGACGATCCGTCCCCTGCCAGCCCAGCGAGATGACGCTGTAGAGCTTGCGGCGTAGACCGGTCGCGCGGTCACGCGCGGCTGCGACGTCGGGGATGGTCCCCAGATAGAAGAACACGGCAGAGACCGTGAAGTAGGTCGTGACCGCGAAGACGTCCCAGACCAGCGGCGACTTGAAGTTCGGCCACAGGAAGCGGGAGTTCGGATACGGGATCAGCCAATACGCGTGCCAGACGCGTCCGACGTGGATCAGCGGGAAGAGACCCGCCGTCATGACGGCGAAGACCGTCATCGCCTCCGCGGCCCGGTAGATCGACTGCCGCCACGGAGCCCGGAAGAGAAAGAGAATCGCCGAGATCAGCGTTCCCGAGTGAGCAATACCGACCCAGAAGACGAAGGTCGTGATGTACACACCCCAGCCCACCGGCGACATGAGACCGCTGACTCCGATCCCCTTGTAGATCTGCCAGAACCAGGCACTCAGGAACAGGCCCACCCCGGCCACGCACATCCCGAAGAGCATCCACCACCCCTTGCCGGGGACGGTGAGCATCTTGAGGACGTCGCGGTTGACGTCATCAAGGCGATGGACGTCCGGGTGCGTCAGCGCACCACGTTCACTCGTTCCGACCGCCATGATCAGTGCCCTCCCGAGACTTCGTGGAAGGTGACTTTCTTCAGATAGTTCACGGCTGGCTGCGTGTTGATGAGTTCATCGAGCACCTTGTAGGTCCTCTCGCTCTCGAGGATCTGCGAGACCCGGGACTCCGGATCACGCAGGTTGCCGAAGACGATGGCCTCGGCCGGGCAGCTCTGCTGACATGCCGGAACGATCTCGCCGTCCCGCACGTCGCGTCCTTCTTCGAGAGCCGCGCGGTTCTGTGCGTCCTTGATACGCTGCATGCAGAAGGAGCACTTCTCCATGATTCCGTTCGTGCGAACCGTGACGTCCGGATTCCACTGCCAGTTCATCGGCTCGGGGACGTTCTCGTCCGTGTACCGGTACCAGTTGTAGACGCGGACCTTGTACGGGCAGTTGTTCGCGCAATACCGGGTGCCCACGCAGCGGTTGTAGATCTGCGCGTTGACCCCTTCGGGCGTGTGATACGTGGCATAGACCGGGCAGACCGGCTCACACGGCGCGTTTCCGCAGTGCTGGCAGAGCATCGGGAGGAATCGCACGTCGAGGTGGCTTGCATGCGTCGCATCCACGTGCTCGTAGTAACGCTCGATCCGCATCCACGTCATGTCGCGGCCCATCACCACCTGATCTTCGCCGACCCACGGGACGTTGTTCTCCGAGTGACACGCGACGACACAGGCGCTGCACCCGGTGCACTTGTCGAGATCGATCGCCATGCCCCAGCGCGGACCTTCGTGCGCAGTGGCATAGAGCCCGTGATCCGCACCGGGGAGCGGGAACGCCGTCGCCGCGCCATCCTCGGCCGGGACCGGCTGGACCCCACCGAAGCCCTGAAGCTCCATGAGCTCCTCGTGATGAGCGCCCTCTTCGGCGTGCTCATCCTCGGCGTGACCAAGGTCCATGAAGGCCACCGCAGGCGCGATCGGACGATCACGCTGATCGCTCGACCCCTCGATCGTCGCCATGCGACGACGCTCGCCTGTCGGCGTCACCGACACGGTCGTTGCCACTGTGACGAAAGCGCCCGAGGGCTGCTCGGCCGTTGCCGGGAGCAGGTCCATCGCGTTGACACCCGCACCCGTCGCCCAACGACCCATGTCCGTATGGCCACCGCCCATCGCGAGGGCGACGGCATCTTCCCGAATCCCGGGATACACCCAGACCGGTACGTCGACCGAGCCCTGATCGGACGTCACGGTGACGATGTCGCCTTCCCGAATGCCTCGGGCCTCCGCTGTCGCCGGATTCATTTCGAGCCACGAGTGCCACGTGATCTTCGATACGGGATCCGGGAGCTCGAGCATCCACGGCGAGTTCGAGTACTCGCCGCCTCGGAACCGCGGCGACGGGTGGACCAGCAACGTGAGGTCACCGCTGCCCGGGAACGACGGTCGCTCGAAGGTGAGCGCCTGGTCCGGCGAGCGGAGCGAGGGTGCCGGAGCGGACATGCTCTGGCTCATGCCCATCATCCCTCCACCCATCATGCCGAACATTCCCGTGCGGAGATGTTCGTGCCACATCTGCTCGAAGCCCGACGGGTCATCCGCGTGCATCGCCTGATGGGGAGCCCGCAGGTATTCGTAGAAGGTGGCCGCGCCGAGATCCTGACCGAGGTGGGACGCCACCGCGAGAAGAGCGTCCCCTGCCTGCTTCGAATCGAAGTGCGGCACCGCCTGCATGACGGGCTGCTGCACCGTGTGCACGCCACGCCGCGGCATGGCATCGCCCCACGATTCGAGGAAGTGGCGATCCGGCATGATGAGATCGGCCATGGCGGCGGTCTCATCCATCGCCGAAGCGAACGACACCTTGAAGGGCACCTCGTCGAACGCGGCCTGGAAGCCGGAGTCGGACGGGAGCGAGTATGCGGGATTGGCCCCGTGAACCAGAACGACACCAACCTGTCCGCTGGCCATCTGCGCGATGGCGCCGGCCAGGTCGGAATACGGTGCCGACGCCGCGGTGGAACCGCGCCCCACGTGAACGGTCGAACCCACGGCACCCGCCACATCGTTCAGGACGAGTACGGCGAGGTTCGCGGCCGTCGCGTTCCGGTGGTGACCACCGACGCCCGGGCCCAGAGCGAGCGGATTCGACGCTGCGGCGAACCGGTCAGCCAGATCCCGCAACGCGTCTTCGCTGATACCCGACGCAGATGCCGCGTTGGCCATCGTGTAGGCCCGCAGCAGGTTGGCGTACGGGCCCGACGCGCTTCCTCCGGAGATGTGTGCGGCCATCGCCAGCGCAATGATCGCCTCGGATCCGGGCTGGATCGGAAGCCATTCGTCGGCGTTCAGCCCTGTGGTCGAGAGTCGTGGTCCGAGATAGGCGAAGGTGCCCTTGGCGTGACCCGACTCGTCGACGCCGCTCATCTGAGCCAGGCCTCGTCCACCCTCCACCGAACCGTCGTCGACGAAGTCGTTCCCGAACGAGAGGAGGAAGTCCGAAGCTCCGATGTCGTACATCGGCACCTCGTCGGCTCCGTACGCGATGCGCGTCGCCTCACGAAGCGGCGCATCCGACACGGCATGGTACTCGACCCTCGAGCCACCTACACCGCCCAGGAATTCGTCGACCAGCCGACTCATCGTCGGACCCATGTGCCCACCCACGAACATGACGCCGTGGCCGGCCGCATTCGCCTGACCGAGTCGGGAAGCGAGCAGACGCTCCGCCTCATCCCACGTTCCCTGCCGGAAGCGATCGCCCTCCCGAATCATCGGGCCGGCGAAGCGATCGGGGTTGTAGAGATGCTGGAGTGACGCATGCCCCTGCAGGCACACACTCCCCTTCGAGATCGGGTGGTCCGGGTTCCCCTCGATCTTGACCGCACGACCCTCACGCGTGCGAACCCACAGGCCACACCCGTTGGGGCAGCCACAGGTGGTCGCGTACCACGTCGCGACACCCGGGGTGATCTCTTCAGGCTGGACCACATACGGGAGAAGCTTTTCGACTTCGCCGGGCCCGCACCCGGTCACGGTCGCACCGGCGCCGGAAACGCCGAGCACCTTCAGGAAGTCACGCCGTTTGATACCGTCAGTCATGTCTCTGCGCCCCCTAATAGTGGCAGACGGCGCAGTCGACCGAGGCTTGCTCGATCGGGCTCCCGTCGGTGGCCGTCAGGCCTTCCTGATAGGACGACGGGTTGCGGTGACAGTCGATGCACCAACCCATGTTGTTTCCACCCCATGCCGGGTCCTGCTCGTTGAGGACGCCGTAGGTCTGAACCTCTCCGTGGCAGGTCTGGCATTCGAGACCCACCGTCACGTGTCTCATGTGGGGGAAGTGAGCATGATCGGAAATCTTGTAGATCCGATTCCACGGAATCGGCTCACCGTGATCGACGTACTCCTTGATCTTGGCGATTTCCGTCTGCTGCTCCGGGGTCGACCCCTGCACTACCTGGTGGCATCCCCAGCACATCGAGACTGGGGGAATTCCCGCATCGACCGAACGCTCTGCCGAGAAGTGGCAGAATTGGCAGTTCATCTGGTTCTGGCCCGGCTCGCTGCCCGCATGCTGATTGTGCGGAAAGGCGATGGGCTGGCCCGATGCGGCAGCGGCGTCTTCACCCTCGGCGCCTCCTCCCTGAACGAACGCAACGCCCGCCAGCATGAGGACGCCGGCGAGTCCGCCGATCAACCAGTTGGTTTTCATGTCGGAAGCATTGCTCCTGGGTGCAGCTGATCGCCCTTCGAATTCGGGCGCAAGGCAGGGTTTTTCCGCATTACACAAGGATTGTGACGAACGGAACGAGCCCCTCGAAACGGCCTGAACCTACCTGAAATCGCGGCGACCGGTCAAGGCAGAACGAGGCCCGGACGCGAACCTTCCGAACAGGGCGGGTGTTATACTTTTCCCTTCTGACCCACCTCCCGCGAGGCGCGACTTTTGTCTGATCCGACAGCGGCCGCTCGCATGCCCGACTCACGCCCTTCACTGGAACTCCTCGACCAGCTCGTCCGGGAGGTCGGAACGGTCTTTCACGGCAAGGAAGATGTGGTCCGAATGGCCCTGGCAGCCCTTCTGGCACGGGGACATATACTGTTCGAAGACGTTCCGGGTGTAGGTAAAACTACGCTGTCCCACGCCCTCGCGAAGGCTCTGGGTCTGGGCTTCCGTCGCGTGCAGTTCACCTCGGACCTCCTTCCTTCCGATGTGCTCGGCGTATCCGTCTACAACCCCCAGACGACGAGCTTCGAAGTCCGCCGGGGGCCGATCTTCACCAACGTCGTCGTCGCCGACGAGATCAATCGGGCGCCGCCGAGAACCCAGAGCGGCCTTCTCGAGGCGATGCAGGACGGGAGCGTAACGATCGACGATCAGACGTTTTCCCTTCCGAGCCCTTTTCTGGTCATGGCAACCCAGAATCCGCTCGAGCATCACGGCACGTACCCGCTGCCGGAAAGTCAGCTGGACCGGTTCCTGATGCGCATCACGATCGGGTATCCGGACGATGACGCAGAGCGTCGGATCCTCACGGAGTCTGCCACGCTCGAGCCGGTTGCCGACCGGCTGCGCGCCGTCCTGACGCCGAACGACGTCGTCGACCTTCAGAGCCGGGTTGAACATGTCGAGGTCGATCCTGCCATTCTCGACTACCTCATGGCCATCGTGGAGCGCTCCCGAACGACGACCCGCCTTCGCATGGGTGTGAGTCCGAGAGGGAACATCGCGGTCTTCCGAGCGGCTCGAGCCTACGCGCTCACCCATGGCCGCACATACCTGGTGCCGGACGACATCCGCGATCTCGTGGTGCCCTGCCTCGCCCACCGCATCCTTCCCGCCGGAGCTGCGGGCTCGAACCTCGACGTACACGGTGAATCCGCCGCGATCCTCGAGGGGATTCTGGACGAGATCGCCGCCCCGGTCTGAGGCAGTGACGACCCGCCTGTCAGCCATGGGCGATCCCGGCGCTGCACTGCGTCGGGCGGCCACGGGTGTTCGCGACACCTGGTCCCGCATTCGGGCATGGCGTCGAATCCGATTCACATCGGGCGGCGTGGTCTTCACTCTGGGCACCATCGCCGTCGGCTTCGCAGCGATGAATACGGGGAATAACCTCCTTTACCTGCTGCTCGGTTCGATGCTCGGCCTGACCGTCGTGAGCGGCTGGTTGTCCGAGCAGGCCATCCGCGGGCTGAGGGTCGAGCGACGGGCTCCCCGTGCCGTCACGGTCGGTCAGGATCTCCGCCTCACCTACGAGATCACGAACCGCAAGCGCTACCTGCCCTCCCTCGCCGTCGAGATCTCGGAGGAAGGCCTGCCCGAAAGGGCCTTTCTTCCCCATGTCGAACCGGGCGGACACGCCACGACGCGCTCCTCCAACAGCTTCGTGCGACGGGGAATCTACCCGCTGGGCGCAGTCACGCTGTCCACCGGGTTCCCGTTCGGCCTGTTTCGAAAGGAGCGCGACCTCAACATGCCGGGCGACATCATCGTCTGGCCCCGAACCGACCGCCCGGTAAGAGAACCCAGACCGGGAGCCGGAGCCGTCCCGGCCGTCGGTGCGTCGGCCCGGGGATCGTCCGCAACTCGCGGCGAATACCGCAGCCTCCGGGAGTACCGGTACGGCGACGACGCGCGGGACATCCACTGGAAATCCTCCGCCCGCATGAACACCCCGGTCCTCCGTGAGTACGAGCGCGACGGAGCCGACGCACGATGGATCTGTCTGGACGTTCAGGGTCGACCGGGTGAGGCCGGTGAGGTCGCGATCGAGGTTGCAGCTTCGCTGGTCGCCCGGGCTGCCACCCACTCGAGGCCGTTCGGCCTGGTCGCCGGAGACGAGGTCCTCCAGCCGGGCGACGGAAGGGCACACCTCGAGGCCGCCCTCGATATTCTGGCGCGCGCCGACTTCGATCCGCATGCGCCGGCACCGTCTCCTCCGGTCGAGCGCTCACGGTGCATCGTGGTGGGGATCGACAACCGACCGGGCTTCGGCGACTCGTTCGCGGTCGGCCGGGACGCTCGCCTCCACCCCGGGGAGGTGGAAGCATGAACCTCCGCCTCCTTCACCGCAGGCTGGCAGTGCTCATGGGCCTCGCGGGGCTCGTCGCCTTTGCTGGCGGCGCAGGCTTCGAACCGGTCTCCGCGCTGCTCGCCACGGCCGCCCTCGGGACTGCGCTGTTCTGGCATCCGGACGGAGACCGTTCCGCCCGAATGGAACGACTGTGGCTTCCACTCGCCGGGATCCTGGTCGTCCGAGCGCTGTGGCACGTCTTCGTGATTCAGGACGACATCGTCATCCCGGTGGTCGACCTCCTTCTCCTCCTTCTCGCAGCGGAGGCGCTGCGATCTCTCGAGGCGCCCAACGACCTCCGCCTCTACGCACTCTCCTTCGCGCTTCTCCTCGCCTCGACCGCGTATCGGCCCGGAGTGCTCTTCCTGATCGCGTTCGTGTCGTATGTCGGTCTCGCGACGATGGCCCTCATGGTCGGTCACCTCCGCCGCCAGTCGGAGCGCCATCAGATTCGAACCGTCCCGCTCAGTCGGAGCCTCGTTGGGACGATGGGCGCCCTGTCCGGTGCCATCCTCGCTGTCGCGCTGCTCGTCTTCGTCACCTTTCCCCGGGTTTCCCAGGGGTGGGCCGGACGGGGGGAGACCGAAGCAACGTCGATTGCGGGCTTCTCGGATCAGGTGTCCATCGGCGAGCACGGCTCAACCATCGTCGGGAACCCGCAGATCGTGCTCCGAGTCGAGTTCCCGGATGGACCACCGGACGGGCTCGGCGGCCTGCACTGGCGTGGTCGGTCCTATGACCGGTTCGATGGCGTGCGATGGACACGCTCGGAGCGCCTGCCCCCATCGTCGGCCCCGGCGTCGTGGTACCGTGAGCGATGGCAGCAGGACGTCATCGAGCAGCGGATCTTCGGGGCGGCGCTCGACTCCCGTGTGCTGTTCGCACTCCACCCGTCGCTCGAGATCAGCTCGGACAACGGGATTCAGCCACTCTTCGACAATGCCGGTGACTTCATCTACTGGGGGCGTGGTCAGCCGGCATACACGTCGTGGGCACCAACGGGCCCACCGCCCGTGGAGGAACTCAGGCAGCCGGCGAGCGGCTACCGGCCCTCCGATGACCACTTTCTGCAGCTGCCGCGGCGTATCGACCCCGCGATTGTCGAGCTCGCGGACTCGCTGACACAGGGCCTCGACAACCGATATGACAAGGCCATCGCGATCCGGGACTGGCTGAAGACGTTCACCTACACGAGAGACCTGCCCGCGACTGCCCGTGAGACGACGCTCTCCCACTTTCTGTTCAATCGGCAGGCCGGCCATTGTGAGTACTTCAGCACCGCGATGGTCGTCATGCTTCGCGCCATCGGAATCGAAGCGAGGAACGTGAACGGGTTCCTGGGCGGTCAGTGGAACGACTTCGGAGGCTACCTGGTCGTCACTCAGAACGAAGCGCACTCGTGGGTGGAGGCGTGGTTCCCCGGCTACGGATGGGTTGAGTTCGATCCGACGCCCGCGGGAGACGGATCCACCGAGATGGTCTCATCGTGGTTCTGGCCCGGCCGGATTCTCTTCGACGGGATTCAGCATCGGTGGAGCAAGTGGGTCCTCGATTACTCGGTGGACGACCAGGTCGGGATCTTTGCGGGCCTGCTGGGAGCCCGGACCATCGAACAGGAGGTGGCCGGTTCGGCCGCCTCGTCCGATGAGACCGAGCGACGGCCCTGGGGAGCGATGGTGCTGCTTCTGGTGGCCGCCCTCGGATGGTACTGGGTTCGCTTGAACGGCCCGGCTCATGATCCCGCCACACGCATGTATCTCCAGCTCAGAGCTGCCTCGAGTCGCTACGGCGTCAACGTGACCCCGGGGCTCACACCCCTCGCGCTCGTGACGAGGATCAATTCGGAACGTTCGACCGAAGCGCGCGCTGCTCGACGCGTCGTCGATCTGTACCTGAGAGACCGGTACGGACGCGAGACGCTCAAGGAGTCCGAACTTCGAGAGATGCGGGAGGCGCTTCGGGCCGCACGGCGAGGGCTTCGAGCCTCGCGTGCAGGTTGACCCCGGCCGCTCCGGCGCTGTACGCGCACCTCATGACGGTCTAACGTGAGAGTATGACCTCGATGTCTTCGAATGCCCGCCCCGGTGTGCACATCGCCACGATCGCGCACAACAGCCTGATCTGGGACGCGTACGTGGACTTCGACGACTTCGTGCAGCCAACCGCCGGATACCGCGCCCGCCTCCGCTTCGAACCTCCACCGGGCAGCGAGATACAGGAGGCGACCACGACGACGTGGATCATCATCGAGGACAGCTACGAAGAGGCTGTCGCGAAGGCACGCAGCTTCGACGACCGACAGCTCCAGAGCCTCCTCAGGTCGACGCTGCCGGATCTGGACTAGCGCCTCGGCTTCGATCTACGCCGCTCGGATCCACCGCCAGAGCTCCGGAAGTGTGGGTCGCTTCCCGGACATCAGGATGCCGACCTTGTAGATCCGTCCTGCGACCCACGCGATGAGCCACACCATGAGCGTCATCAGGAGGAACGAGAGTGCGACCTGCCACGACGGCACGCCCCCGCCCGATACGCGAGCCCACATGAGAATCGGCGAAAAGAGCGGGACCAGGGACAGCCCGGTTGCCATCGGCGTGTTCGGGTCCTGGATGACGGGCGCGACCATCACGATCGGGACGACGAGCAGCATGATCATGGGGAACTGCGCCTGCTGAGCTTCCTCGTCGGTGTTGCACATCGCACCCACCGCGGCGTAGAGCCCCGAGTACATCAGGAAGCCAAGCAGGAAGAATCCCAGAAAGAGGAGAGTCAATCCCGGTCCCGGAGCGATCTCGACCAGATTTTCGAGGTTCGCCAACTCCGGACGTGCCGCAACCATCATGGGAATGGCGACGATCAGCAGGGTGGCCACGGCTCCGATCCAGATCGCCATCTGGGTCAGGCTGACGGCGCAGACGCCCACGATCTTTCCGAGCATGAGCTCCGATGGCTTCATCGAGGAGATGATGACCTCGACGATTCGGCTGGTCTTCTCCTCGAGGGTCGCCCGCATCACCGCAACGGCGTACAGCAGAATCACCATGTACAGGAAGAAGGCACCCATGTACGCGACGGCGAATTGAGGATCCCGCACGTCAGACCCCGCGTTCGAGATGACCTCGACCTGGAGTTCGCCACCTCCCATCAGGCTCTCCGGGTCGACGCCCTGCCTGGCGAGCTGATACTCCAGAGCCGTCCGCGCGACTGAAGTCTGGACCGTCACCTGCCGAAGGGCACTCGGAACGTCCATCGAATAGTAGATTGCCTCGCCGGTCTCGAGCGTCAGTTCGTCGAGCATGACGAAGCCTCCGAGTTCGCCCTCGTTCGAGCGCTGCCTCAGTTCCGTCACGACATCAGAGTGCCAGCGAGCCTCCTCCACCTCGAACCCCCCCAGCTCCAGCCGCGGAGCGAGGTTCTCGTAGAGCACACCCGTACCGTCAACGACGGCCAGGTTGAACTCGTCCCGGTCACCCTGAACGGCGAGCCAGGCCGGCACCACCAGCAGACCGGCCATGATGACAGGACCACCGATCGTGGCCGCGATGAACCACTTCGAACGGACGCGTTGCAGATACTCACGGCGAATCACCGCCCACACGTTATGCCACATCACGAACCCCTCCGACCCGAAGTATGACTCGAGGTCGCGACCTCATGGTCTGATCCTGCCAGGATCGGCATGCCCGCATCCCCGACGGCCGCGTCACCCGCGTGACGCACGAAAATCTCGTGAAGGCGGGGTTCGACGAGGTCGAATCGCAGGATATTCACCCCGGCAGCGACAGCACGATGAAGGATCGGTTGATGACTCGCGCCATCCTGCAGTACGAGCTGAAGGCCCCGCCCCACGTCTTCGACCCGATCGATTTCGGGACCGTGAATCCAGTCGTCCGAGCCCTCGAACTCGACCGCAACGACACCACGGCGCTCCGAGGCCTTGATCTCCCTGAGGTCTCCGTCGAGAACCTTTTTCGATTTCGAGATCAGGCATACGCGTTCACAGAGGCGCTCCGCCTGATCCATGAGGTGGGTGGAGAACAGGATGGTCGTGCCCTTGGCGTGGTAGTCGCGAACAATCTGTTCCAGAACGTCCTGGTTGATCGGATCGAGCCCCGAGAAGGGTTCGTCCAGAATCAGCAATTCGGGTTCGTGAATGACAGTCCCGATGAATTGAATCTTTTGCTGCATCCCCTTCGAAAGATCCTCGACTTTCGTGTCGGCCCACTGCGGAAGCCCCAGGCGATCGAGCCAGACCCCACCACGCCGGCGGGCCTCCGTCCGTTTCAGGCCGCGGATCTCCCCGAGGAACGTGACCAGTTCGAGGCACTTCATCTTCTTGTAGACGCCCCGCTCCTCCGGCAGATAGCCGACCTTGCTCCGACGAGCGACATCGGGCGACTCACCGAAAAGGGAGACCGAGCCCTCGTCCGGACCGAGGATGCCCATGATCATGCGGATGCTCGTCGTCTTGCCGGAGCCGTTGGGGCCGAGCAGCCCGCAGATGACGCCCCGAGGAACGTCGAAGTGAAAGTCGTCTACGGCCGTGTGCTTGCCGAAGCGCTTGGTTACGCCCTCCAGACGCACGGCGAATGCGTTGTCACTCATGGTGCTGCCTGATTCGAGGCTGAGGTGCAAAGTCCGGCTGACAGGTCTGTCGCTCCGAGGACACGGTGCCGTTCATGCCGTACAAAAAGCTCGCAAATACGCTAGATTGAGCCTCTGAACGGTAATACTGGAGGAACGTCGATGGCCATCTATCGAACGCTTTACTATACGGACGTCAGCGTCGGCGTCGGCGGACGCGTCACGATTCCACAGGACATGCGGGAAGATCTCGGAATCGATGAAGGCGACTCCCTCACGGTCCGGGTTGAAGAGAATCCTCGAGGGGGACGCCAGATGGTGATCTGGCGCGACGAACAGCAGCCCGACGAAGACGAGTAGCAGCACGCAGGTCCCCTCACTCGACCTCGGCCCAGCGTACGAGGGTCTCCAGCGGCCCGCGTCCATCGTGGAGCCACCACGCGGGCGGGAAGCTCATGTGCTCGAACGGCACGATCCGTGTGGCCCCGGCACGCGTCAGCGCCTCGGCAAGCCCCATCGCCCGCCGTTCGTCTCCCGCGTAGCCCACACTCTGAAGGTGCCGGCCTGCTCGGCCGACCATCGCAGGTACATCGTCGAGGTCGGACACGCCCCGGATCCGGACCGATCGGCCGGGCAGCTGCGGAAGCTGGACGAGGTCTGACTCGAAGACGACGGTCCAGGACGCTTCGTGGCCGTGAAGCATCCGGGCAGCCCCCGCGGCTTCCTGGAGCTCGACAGTGCCCCTCGCCTGCACGAGGGCTGCCCGTTCGACCTCCCTCCCGCCTGAGGCACCATCCGTCGGCCATCTCCGTTCGAGACCCTCGAGCGCCCCGGCGACGAGCTCGGCGAAGGCTTCAGGTACAACGTTCCCGTGCTCTTCGACGAACACGATGTGCGGGCATACGCAGCCCCGATGCTCGAACATCGCCACCGCTCGGGCCACGTGCGCGGCCACCTTCTCGACCCCCGCACCGAGCGCTTCCCGCCCGACGAGGCCGATCCCGAAGCGATGGTGATAGCCGACGAAGCGCGCCGTAGCGGGTGTCAGGTTACGAACGGACCGAACCGCCTCGTCCGAACCGTACGCCACGACGACCTCCGCGCCATCCAGGGCTGCTGCCGTGACATCCCGCTCCTCGCCGCGCCAGTACCGTACGGCAACGGCGGCTCCGAGGGCAGGGTCGACGTCCGCGAGCGCCTCCGCGAAGAGCCGTGTGAGCAGCGTATCTCCGGCTCCGGGCTTGATGAGCGTCGGCGCCTTTACGAGAAGACTTCGGATCAGAGCGTTCACGCTCACGCCAGGCACTCCACCCGACGAGATCTGAACGCAGAGGGAGGGACCGAAGGCTCTCACGGTCCGCCCGCGCCGACCCCCGTCCTGCTCTCCGTGATCAGATGCCGCGGACCCGTTCCGAACGACGAATCGATCCAGCACGCGCGGATCATCGAACTCGGCTTCGAGCAGGCGAACGAGTCGCGCCGCCGTCCAGTCCACGGCCATTCCATCGAGCACGGCTTCAACAAGCGGCGGCGAAAGAGCAGCCTCCGCTGGTAACCCCTCGAGTGCAGCTCTCCGCAGAGGATCGGACGGGTCGGCGAAGCGAGCTCCGACTCCCCCCAGGATCTCGGCGACTTCCGCTGCCGATCGGGCGAGAAGCCCATCACGAGCCACAGCGAGATCAGCCCGGATCCGCGCCAGGTCGTCCGCTGTCACGTCACGCATGCCCCTCATGGGCCTGACCCGGAAGCCGACATCAAGTCATCCATCGCCCGCGAACACCCCCGTGGGTTGGATCCGGGGGCGCGACCCATGAGTCGCAGCCGTCCTCCTTCGATGACCCCGACATCCTCGGTCACGATATGACTGACCGACCCCAGATTCGCGAGATCGAAGAACGCGATGATGCCCTCCTCCCCCTCGCCCTGCTCCGCCAGCGACGTCGGATCAAGAATACGTACCCGGAGCCACGGCGGGGCAACGTGCCATCCCTGCGCGTCAGGTCCCTCGGCCAGCACCGGTTCGTACATCTGGGAGAGCAGCTCCGTCATGCCGTACTCGTTCACGATGCGGTGCTCCGGGACCGAGGTCGCCACCGAGATGGAGGTGTAGAGTTCATGCCGAGCCACACTTCGCCGAGCACCCTTGAAGCCTCCGGTCTCCATGATCCGAGACCCGTCGGCGAGGCGAACCGACCCCTCGGCGAATTGCTCGAGCAGGTGGAGGAAGGCAAGCGCCGTTCCGAGAATCAGGACCGGGGTCTGCGATGCGTGCAGGACGTCGACCGCGTCGGCCCGCCAGACGCCGTCACCATCCACGAGCCACTCCACTCCCGATCCGAACTCCTCGACCGCCATCTCGACCATCGAGGAGAGGGAGGACCGTGGCGCCTCGTCCACGGATGGGATCAACGAAACTACCGGCATCCGCTCGACATCCGGCAGAAGGGCGAGCCGGAACGGGTGATGAAAAGAGGCCCGGTAGAGGCTGGCCCGGGGAACCGCGTGCCGACCCCGGCGCTCCGATCCCTGCGTCGTTCCGCTGGTTTCGAACAACGCATCCAGACCCTCTCTCGCAAAGTCATCGGGTACGGATACGAAGTCGAAATATTTGAACGCCGTCGACGGCACTGCGGGAATCTCCCGCCAGTCGGAGACGGACGACGGCGTAATGCCACGCCGTTCACATAGCCCTCGGTAGGGTTGGCAAAGCTCGAACTGCCAGGAGAAGACCTCCCGGGCCATCGCGCCGAAGTCATCATCACTCCATGCCTGCAGCTGACCATCCACCGCAGGGCAGTTCATGAATCGCCCCTCGAGGCGTCGTACGAGCCGGTCCCAGTTCATAGACATGCGGAAAAGCTAGATGCGACCGCCAACAGGGACGACCTCGACGGTGTCATGTTCTTGGCGTTTCACTCAGCAAATTCGCCCACCCCTGGAGTCCCATGATGCGGTCGGCCCCACACTCGAGCGCTCTTCTCTTCGTCCTCGCCGGCGTACTTGTCCCGGGGGCGCACGGTCAGGAGAGGCCCGCATCGGCTCCGGTCGTCCGGGGTGCGGAGATACCCCTGCGAGCGTACCGCCCTCAGGGTGAGTTGCAGATCAATCTGGATGGCAGGATTGACGAAGCAGTCTGGGAGCGGGCCACTCCGATTACCGACTTCACCCAGCAGGAACCGGTCGAGGGCAACCAGCCGTCGGAAGAGACGGAGATCAGGGTCGTCTTCGACGACGACAATCTCTACATCGGGGCCATCGTGTACGACGATCCCGAGCAGGTTCTCGCGTTTCAGCGGGAGCGGGACGCCTCGCTCGGCACCGATGACCGATTCATGTGGATTCTCGACACGTTCCTCGACGGGAGAACCGGATACTTTTTCGAAATCAATGCCGCCGGGTTGATGGGAGACGGCGTCATCACCGGTGGTGGTGGCCGGGGGGGCTTCGGCGGAGGAGGCGGTGCGACGAACAAGGCCTGGGACGGTATCTGGGAGGCTCGCACCTCGATGCGACCGGACGGATGGTCGGCGGAGATTCAGATCCCCTTTCGAACGCTGAACTTCAACCCCAACCAGTCGGACTGGGGGATCAACTTCCAGCGCACCATCCGGCGGAAAAACGAGGAGATCCTCTGGCGCGGCTGGCGTCGCAACGAGGGCCTCTTCAAGCCGGTCTTCGCGGGCCGGCTCGAGGGTCTGGAAGGTATGTCCCAGGGGGTCGGTCTCGAGGCGGTACCCTCGGCGATCGGCAACTACCGGTACGTGGCACCGGCAGACCCGGCGGACGCGGCTGCACCCGATCCGACCTCGTACCCGCGCGACGTGTCCCTCGACGTGAACTACAGCCTCACGTCGAGCTTGCGGGCTTCCGTGAGCATCAACACCGACTTTGCCGAAGTCGAGAGTGATCAGCGGCGGGTGAACCTGACCCGTTTCCCGATCCGCCTTCCCGAACAGCGCGATTTCTTCCTCGAAGGCTCCGGAGTCTTCAGCTTCGCTCCCCGCAGCAGTCCATCACCGTTCTTTTCGAGGAGAATCGGTCTGACGTCGGGTCAGCAGATTCCGATCACCTACGGTACACGGCTGACCGGCCAGGCGGGCCCCTTCGAACTCGGCTTCTACCGCATCGGCACCGCCGAGCAGGATTATTACAGCACGTTCATCGAAGATGACGTGACCGTCCCCAGCGAGGCATTCACCGTCGGGCGCGTGAGAAGAAAGCTCTGGGAGCAGTCAGCGATCGGGGCGATCTATACGCTGCGTCAGACCTCACCGGATGCCAGTGGTTTTGACGCCATCGACCGGCACACGGCGGGCGTCGATCTCGACTTCAAGACGCGAAACTTCCTCGGCAACAAGAATCTGGAGCTGGAAGCCTTCTTCGTCTGGAATTCGAACCCGCTCGCGCAGAGCGACCCGGACTTCGTCGACTACACCCTCGAGGACCTGAGCGCGAACGGCTTCCGCCTCAATTACCCGAACGACATCTGGACTGCACATCTGTCGTACCGACAGTTCGGCGATCACTACAACCCCGCAGTCGGCTTCATCACGCGAAACGATTTTCGCCGGATCGAGCCACGCATCGGGTGGAGTCCCCGAACGCCGTCTATCCCGTGGCTCCGACGCGTCAGCTTCTCGGCGCAGTTTCGTGAGCTGGTCAGCCTGGATGCGGACTTCCCGGGGGCAGACCCGTACCTGCTCGGAGGACGCGGGGGTGTCGCAGAGCGCCAGTGGGAATTCAACCTGCTCGGCTTCGACTTCGAGAGCGGAGACGGCTTCGACCTCCAGGCGACCAAGACCTACGAGTACCTCGACCGTGAGTTTTCGCCGAGCGAAGGGCTCTCGGTAACTCCCGGTGATTACTCGATCTGGGAGTATCGCCTTTTTGGCCGGACCTCGGGGCGCCGACGCTTCTCATTCTTCGGAGGAGCCACGGTCGGGGGCTTCTGGGATGGTGACCGCCAGCAATACGGGGGGCGCTTGAGCTTTCGCCCCAATCCGGGCATCAGCCTGTCCACCAACATCCAGTACAACGACGTGCAGCTCCCGGGGGGTGATTTCACTGCATCCCTGTACGAGTTCTCTTCGGACTGGAATCCGTCGCCGTGGGTCGCCATCACGGGTCAGGTGCAGTACGACGATCAGTCCAAGATCGTAGGCCTCTTCTCGCGCCTTCGGTGGATCGTGAAACCGGGCAATGACATCTACCTCGTGTACACCCAGAACTGGCGCCGCGAACTGCTGGATCTCCTCGATCCGAACGACTACGCGTACAACACGTTGTCGCGTGGAGCATCGATCAAGGTGAACTACACCTACCGCTTCTAGTCGGGACGGTCTTCGACGACCACGCAGCGCACGTCAGCCGCGCGCCACTCCCCGACCGGCGAGCGCTCCGGTATGCTCGCCCTCTCGCAGCGTCAGCGCTCCATTGACGATTACGTGGGGGATGCCCGCAGGGTACTGGTGTGGATCCTCGAAGCTGGCCCGATCCGCGACCGTGTCCGGGTCGAATGCCACGATGTCCGCGAACGCCCCCATCCGCAGGATACCCCGATCTTCGATGCCGAGCTTCTGCGCCGGCATGCGCGTCACCTTGTGGATCGCAGACTCGAGTCGCAGGGCGCCGGTATCCCGCACGTAGTGGCCGAGCAGGCGCGGGAAGGAGCCGTATCCGCGCGGGTGTGGTGACCCGGTCGAGAGAGGTCCGTACGGCGCATACGCGCCACCGTCCGAGCAGAGCATCCCCAGCGGATGCGAGAGGATCATCGCGGTGTTCTGCTCGCCCATACCGTGGCCGATCATCCCGACCCCACCCCCATTCGCCTCGAGAAGCTCCAGCGTCAGCAGGTATGGATCGATCCCACGCGCTCTGGCGAGGTCACCCAGAAGTCGCCCACGTGCCCACGACGTTTCGTCGTTCGTGCTCGAGATCTGCACGGAATTCCAATCCCCGAGAAGCGCGACCTTGTCGCGGGCCGCATTCTCCAGAAGCCGGGCGGTCTCCGGCGCCCGAAGGCGAGCCAGGAACGCCTCGCTGCCGCCGGCGCGGTAGCTGCTGGGGAACAGGTTGGTGAGCCCCGTGGCGTACGCCGTGTAGGGATACCGGTCGAAGTGGACATCAACACCGTCGTCACTGGCGCGCTGGATGAGCTCCAACGCAGCCTCCGCCTTCCAGTAGTTCCGCTGTCCCTGAGCCTTCAGGTGGGATATCTGGACAGGGACGCCCGCGACACGCCCGACGTGAAGGGCTTCTTCCACGGCGCCGAGCAAACGGTCGTCCTCATTCCGCATGTGCGAGGCGTAGGGCAGTCCCGTGCCCACCAGCACGCTCGCCAGAGCGACCAGTTCAGCTGCGTCCGCGAAGCCGCTCGGTGTGTACTCGAGACCCGACGACAGACCAACGCAGCCACGCTCGAGTTGCTGGCTGAGGATGTCCTGCATACGCTCGACTTCCGACGGTGTAGCCGGACGATCCTCGTTCCCGACGACGAGGCCTCGCAGCGCTCCGTTCCCGACCATCGACGCGACATTGACTGCAGGTGCTTCACGTGTGACCCGATCCACGAAACCGGCGGGGTCGCGGAAGTCGATCTCGACACCACGGCGGCGCCAGCTGTCCCGGCTGGATTCGAACTGGGCATTGGACCACGGACCGATCGAGGACCCGTCCTGTCCGACGACTTCGAGTGTCACGCCCTGGCGGATCCGGCTCTCGGCATTCCGGTTCACGAAGAGATTCATGTCCGCGTGGGAGTGGATGTCGACGAATCCGGGTGCCACGGCCAGGCCGGACACGTCGAGCTCTTCTCCACCAGCCGGGAGGTTGGAGCTGATCGCCGAAATGCGGTCGCCCGTGACGGCCACGTCGAAGGGTCGCCCCGGCGCACCCGAGCCATCGTAGACGACGCCACCCCGAAGAACGAGATCGGCCCGCTGCCCGAGCCCCACCAGGGCGGGTGGTCCATCGATCGTGGCCGCGGCCAGGTGCTCGCCCGCGACAGCAGGCGCTACCGCCATCCCCGCCCCCGCGGCGGTCACATGCCGAACGAATGTACGTCGCTTCATCAGCCTGTCCTCTGCGTCAGGTGCGTCGAATGGCGGTGTCGAGGTCAGCCGTGAGAACCCTCATCAACCCCGTCGAACCCGTCCCGGCTCCAACCCGCCCGAGTGCAGGATCTTCTCCTGAAGTCGAGCAGCTTCGTCATCGGCGAAATCGAGAATCCGGCGAATCGCCACGTTCACATCCTCGTACGTGTCCGTGGGGAAGTCGGTCCCCTCGACTCGAGACAGGGCGCCCTCCAGGGTCCCCATTTCACGCTCGACCTTCTCGGTCGCGCGACGCAATCGGTTGAGCGCTTTGCGCGCATCGGACTCAGTGGTTGTCATACTGAATTCTGAGCCCTTCGACCGCGCCGGAACAGATGTCGATGATGGGGTAACGACGTGCCATGAGCGACAGATACGAACTCATCGTGGTGGGCGCCGGACCCTGCGGAATCGCCGTCGGTGCGGCAGCGGCAAAGGCTGGCCTGACGTGCGCCCTGTTCGACCGTGGAGCGCTCACGAACTCTCTACTCGACTATCCGCATTACATGACGTTTTTCAGTACGGCCGTCATGCTGGAGGTCGGGGACGTTCCGTTCACGATCCCGGATGCCAAACCGACACGGCGCGAGGCGCTTGCCTACTACCGCAAGGTAGTCGAGCACTGGGGCATGGACGTTCGCCAGTACGAGGAAGTCGTGGAGATCTCCGGCGCGGAGGGAGACTTTGTCATCCGCACGCGCCATCGTGATGGATCGGAGCGGGAGCACGCGACAGCAGCAGTCGTGGTCGCGACAGGTGGATTTCAGACACCGAACTTCCTCGGCGTACCCGGGGAAGATCTGCCGAAGGTCCGGCACTACTACCGGGAGCCGTATCCGTATTACGACCAGGATGTGCTCGTGGTCGGGGCAGGCAATTCGGCAGTCGAGGCGGCGCTGGAGATGTACCGCAATGGTGTGCGGGTAAGTCTGGTGCACTTCCTCGATACGATCGATCGGGGGGTCAAGCCGTGGGTCGTCCCGGACATCACCAATCGGCTGGATCGCGGAGACATTCCGGTGTACTGGAAACATCGTGTGGCGGAGGTGAGACCCACGAGCGTCGTCCTGCGCTCTGAAGACGACGCTTCGGAAATGGAGATCGCAAACGACTTCGTGTTGGCCATGACCGGGTGGCGGGCCAGTCATCGTCAGCTGGTGGCGCTTGGCGTCTCCATCGATGAGGAGACAGGCATTCCTTCACACGACAAGGCAACCATGGTGACCGACGTTCCCGGCCTGTACCTGGCGGGCGTCATCGCCGCAGGCCACAACGCGAACAAGATTTTCATCGAGAATGGCCGTGAGCACGGCGAACTGATCGTCGCGGACCGGCTCGCACGCTCGGTCTGACAGGACCCACTCGAAGGTCCCTCCGCTCGGTCAGTGGCCTCTCTCCCCACCCCAGAAGTCGACTCGCGTGACTCCCGATCGATCCAGCCTTGCCCTCTTCCTGAACCGCTGACCGGGCCCGGCGATCACGCCCATGTCCGTCGTAGCGTACGCCTCGATCGCACCGAAGGCGCAGTGTACGTCGAACGAGGCACTACCCCCTTCCGGGATCGTGCCCAGTTGCGCGGAAACGCCATCCAGCCTGTAACCCGCATCGATCATGTCGGTCGTGCGATTGGAGACGACGACGGGGCAGTACTCCCGATGCTGCGCATCCGCTGCCGAAAGTCGGCCCTGAGTCTCCCACTCATGGCAATCGAAGGCGCTCGGCATGGTCGCGCACGCCGTTACAAGCCAGCTCAAGGCGAGTACGCCGCCATACCTGAGTGATTTCGCGACAAACATTTGATCCGACCTCCGACGAGAGTCTGATCCGCTATACGTCGCGTCACAGAATTGTGCCCTTTTTGCGATGAAAGAGTTACAAACGTGTAACAGAAAGGCTCAGCCAGGGCTGCCCACGGTCACGCGTCGGTCGCCCAGCAGCGCGTCGGTCACACCACGCCGGACATAGCCCATCGCGAGGACTCCGTCGAACCGAGGAGACTGCACAACAGAGGTCAGGTGCCCGACCGACTTGCCCGATCCATCTGCCGCCAGAAGCTCCACACCTCGGGTCGGCGCAGGAATATCTCCTAGATCGAGCACGCGCAGATGTCGATTCACGTGTCCCCGATCCCGGATCCGCACAATCACTTCCTGACCCGTGTAGCAGCCTTTCGTGTGGTCGATGGCCCGATCGACAATTCCCGCCTCCGGAGGGAGCGTGTCCTGGTCCATATCTGTTCCGAAAGCGGGCCGCCCTGCCTCCACCCGCAGGGTGCTCCAGACACCCAGTCCGGCAGGTGTGACCCCATCCTCCACGAGCGCAGACCACACGGCCCGGACGGACTCGACAGCCCCGAGCACGGTCCATGCGGAAGGCCACACATCCTCTGTCCGGGATACGAGGTAGCCATGAATCATGCCCGCCTGGTCCAGCATCCCACTGCCGTCGCCGGTACCGAACCAGAAGCCCTCCCGAA
The DNA here is from genome assembly GCA_038120095.1 of Gemmatimonadales bacterium. Classification (GTDB taxonomy): domain Bacteria; phylum Gemmatimonadota; class Gemmatimonadetes; order Longimicrobiales; family Gaopeijiaceae; genus UBA2589. The sequence continues at coordinate 43,416 of JAYOKZ010000015.1, read as the reverse complement.
CGGCGTCGATCTCCGATGGATGGACTCGACCCACCCCTCCCATCCGAGAGACGACGGCATCGGCATGCCGCCCAACGATCGTAACAGCGGCGGTCTCCCGCGATACATCGCGGACAGCCGCAAACCGCGGAGGGAGGAAACGACCGAAGTGCGCGAGGAGACCATCCCGGCCGGCCACCGGTACATCCAGCAGGTACGCCTCGGTGTCGGCATCACCCAGACGGTACGCCCACAGGTCCGAGATCATCCTCCCCTTCGGCGTCAGAACGGCATGGTAGGTCCCCTCGCCGCTACAACCTTCATCGCTCGACGATGCCAGGCCGGGCATCCGGCCCGTCAGCACACCGTTGAGCATCTGTCCCGGGTTGCGACCCGAGACCATCAGCCGCGAGCGATGACTACGATCGAAGATGGCACAGCCGTTCGTCGCCGCATCATATTCGCCGGACGGATCACCGAAGTGCCGTATGAGCGTCCGGCCATGGTACTCCGTCGCCACACCCCCCGCCGAACGAAGGATGGGAAGCAGCGGGCTGACGAACGGAGTCGAGTCGGTCACTCCAGTCCCTTGTCCGTTACGTACCGACCGGAGCGAAGATCGCGGACGATCCCCTGCACATGACCGCGATCGTCCGCCGACGGCGAAACCCGCAGATAGGCCTCGAGCTGCTGAGCTGCATCTTCGTGCCGTCCGAGGCGAGCGAGAAGCAGGCCGCGAGCGCGACATTCCGCCGGTGCGGTGGGGTTCATCATCAGCAGACGTTCCACGACCCCGAGCGCGCGGCGGTCGTCTCCGATCTTCGAGTAGATCGCCTTGAGATTCGTCAGCAGACGCTGAAGCATGTCGCGCTTCGAAGCCGAACGCAGGAACTCAGAGCGCATCGGTACCGCGCCCCCGTACGCCATGTCCAGGAACTTCTGCGCTTCGTCCTCGAAACGCACCGCACCGCCGTCGAAGGGATCGATGAGGAGGCGGACTTCACTGCCCGCGTACCGTACCAGAAAGTGGCCCGGAAAATTCACGCCCTCGAGAGGTAGCTGGAGACGCCAGCCGATCTCGAGCAATACGATCCCCAAAGTCAGCGGGATCCCGGCACCGCGATCGAGCACGTCGTTCAGGAACGAGTTCCGAGGATCGTAGTACGCCTTTCGATTTCCCCGGAATTTGCGTCTCTCGAACAATGTCTTGAGGAGATCCTGCAGGACGATCAGGGGCGCAGTTTCGTTCGCGAGGCGGTCCTTCACCTCCTCAGCGACCTGATCGAGACGAGCCAGATACAGGTCTACGCACAGCTGCGGATACTCCTCGGCAGCGATCAGGAGGCTGGCCCGCCCCAGATCGAGCTCGACATCCGAGCCCGCCAGCTCGTCGGCCAGCCGATGCCGTGGTGATCGTTTTGGTGCGCCCAAGGGATTCATTCCCGTCTGAGGCCGTCGTTCCTGCACCCGCTCTGCATGACGGGCGCGTTGCGTACCCGTGGACGCCGATGTGTTTCCGCTCGACTTTAGTCTCAGGGTCCATGATTCACGCCAACGAGGAGATCGCATGACCGACGAGCCTCGGGACAAACGGCCGGAGATCCGGCTGTCCCAGCTCAGTCATGGCGCCGGTTGAGCGTGTAAACTCGGCATGGCCGAGTTGACGCAGGTTCTGCGTCATGTGCTCCCCGTCGAAGACCCCAACGTTCTCGTCGGCCACACGACCGGCGACGACGCTGCAGTCTACCGGCTTTCCGAGGACCGCGCGCTGGTCGTGACGGCGGATTTCTTCACGCCCATCGTCGATGATCCGTATGATTTCGGTCGGATCGCCGCGGCCAACGCGCTGTCCGACATTTACGCGATGGGTGGACGGCCGCTGTTCGTCCTGAACCTGGTCGGCTTCCCGCGACGCCTCCTGCCGGAGGGCCTCCTCGAGGAGATTCTGAGGGGTGGCTCCGACATGACTCGCGCCGCCGGAGTCCCCACGATCGGTGGACACAGCATCGACGATGACGAGCCCAAATACGGTCTGGTCGCGGTGGGGGAGGTCGACCCTGCGCGAATGATCACGAACGCCGCAGCTCAACCCGGTGACGCGCTCGTTCTCACGAAGCCTATCGGTTCAGGAATCATTGCGACGGCCATCAAGAAGTCCGACGCCCCCGCCGACGTGGTCGCGAACGCGGTGGAGGTGATGACCACCCTGAACGCAGCCGGCGCCGAAATCATGGCCGAGTTCGGAATCAGGGCTGCAACCGACATCACAGGGTTCGGACTGCTCGGGCACATGCACAGCATGCTCCGCGCATCAGGGGTTTCGGCGAAGGTAGCCTCGACCGCTGTACCCCTCCTTCCGGGGGCGCGCAAACTCGCCGAGGCCGGTCACGTTCCGGGTGGGTCCAGAAGAAATCTCGCCGACCTCGGGACCAGCCTGGAATTCGACGACGGTGTCGACGAGGTGACACGCCTCCTCCTCGCCGACGCTCAAACCTCGGGTGGGCTGCTCATGGCTGTTCCCGGGGACCGGGTCGACGACCTGATACGCCGGCTTGAGGGCACGACTCCGGTCGCGGCAAACATCGGCCAAGTCCTGGAAGGATCACCCGGGCGGATCCACGTGACTGCTTCGCCGAAGGCGTGACCCCGCGAGCGGGGTCCGTTTCACGTTCGAGGTGCCTCGGCCGACCGAGAACAGAGACCTGACATCATGATCACACTCGTTCACCAATGGTTCAGCCAGGCGGCCGCCCGTCACCCGGACAAGGCGGCGGTGAGCTGTGAGGAGGTCACACTCTCCTTTCGAGAGCTGGATGAGCGGTCAAACGCACTGGCTCGTGAAATTCGCGCGGCAGGGGCTACGCGCGGAGACCTGGTGCCCTTCTTCATGAGAAAGAGCACGCGATCGATCGAGTCCATCCTCGGCATCCTGAAAGCCGACTGCGCGTACGTCCCCATCGACATCGGGTCACCGAGCCGGCGCCTCGTGTCGATCATCGAGGCCGCCCGCGCTCCCGTGATCCTTGTCGATCGCGACAGTTCGGCAAGGCTCTGCGAACTCGTTCCGGAAGACCAGCTACCCGTGATGATCGACGTCCATGGCCCCACCGTCGAAGACACATCACCGGTCGCAGCCGAGAATCTCTCGATCGACCTCGCCTACGTTCTCTTCACCTCCGGTTCGACCGGCACGCCGAAAGGGGTGATGATCCCCCACAAGGCGATCATCGACTACATCGAATGGTGTGTAGAGACGTACGGCCTGACGGCGGACGATGTGATCTCCAATCACGCGCCGCTCCACTTCGACAACTCCACATTCGACCTGTTCACGGCCTTCCGTACCGGAGCCACGCTGCATCTGGTGCCCGACGAGCTGAACGCTGTCATTCCCCGCCTTGCCGCCTGGCTCAGGGAGCGGGAGATCACGACGTTCTTCTGCGTACCTTCGGTGTTGCGGATGCTCCTTCGTTCCCGGCGAGTGAAGCCGGGAAGCCTCCCACGACTGAGACACGTAATCGCGGCGGGTGAGGTGCTCCCTCCCGACGTCGTCGACGCCTGGATGGAACTCGTACCCGACGCCCAGTACACGAATATGTACGGGCCGACCGAGATCACCGTGGACTGCAGCTATCACGTCATTCACGAGCGACCCGGCACCGAGCAGCCCATCCCGATCGGAAAGGCTCGCACGAACATGGAGCTGTTTGTCCGCTCGCAGGACGGCTCTCTCACGCAGCAGCCCGGAGCGGAGGGTGAGTTGCTGGTGCGGGGAACCTCCGTCGCCTACGGCTATCTGGGGGACGCAGAACGGACGGAGCGTGCGTTCATTCAGAATCCGCTGAACGACCTTTTTCCGGACCCGCTCTATTGCACTGGCGACCTCGTCCGGATCGCCGCCGACGGCGCCTTCCAGTTCCTGGGACGAGCCGACCACCAGGTGAAGCTTCTGGGATATCGGATCGAGCTCGGGGAAGTGGAAGCCGTCCTGTCGTCACTGGACGAAATCGAGGAGGTCGTCGTCGTCTTCAGGGCAACCGAACCGGCAGAGATCGGAGCGCTGATGGTCGTCCGCGAGGGTTTCGATACGGATGAGGTTCGCGCCGCAATGAATGCGGTCCTGCCGTCCTACATGGTGCCCACCACAGTGGTGGAAATCGACGGTGATTATCCGATGACCTCGAATGGAAAATACGACCGTCGCGCCATCACCGAACGCGTGTTCGGCTGACTCTTCCGTCCATCAGCCTCGCCGCGTCCTGCTCTGGGCGGGTATCAGGTCCCGGACTTCTTCCGAGCAGCTGTCCTCTTCTTCGCGGCAGGCTTCTTCTTCGCAGCCGGTTTCTTCTTCGCGATGGCTTTTCCGGGGCCCGTGCGCCCGGATGCCGACTTCTTCGAAGATCTCGTCGCTTTGCCGTTGACCAGCGCCACATCGATCACGTCGTCGAGTGTCTCGGCAAGGTGGAACGTGACGTTTTCCCGCACATCAGCAGGGATGTCATCGAGGTCCGCCTCATTATCGATCGGCACGATGATCTCGCTGATCCCTGCGCGAACTGCACCCAGCACCTTCTCCTTCACCCCGCCGATCGGCAGGACGCGACCCGTCAGGGTCAGCTCACCGGTCATCGAGACGTCTCGTCGTACCTTGCGGCCCGACACAGCCGACACCAGCGCGGTTGCCATGGTGATGCCTGCCGACGGCCCATCCTTGGGGATGGCTCCGGCTGGAACGTGGATGTGAATCTCACGACCCTGGAGCCCGCCCTCCGGGATTCCAAGCCGGTCCGAGTTGGCTTTGGCGAACGACAGAGCGGCTCGACCTGACTCCTTCATGACGTCCCCGAGCTGTCCGGTCAGAACGAAGCCCCCCTCACCCGGCATCACGCTGGCCTCGACGAACATGATGTCCCCACCCATGGGCGTGTAGAACATGCCGGTCGCCACACCGAGCGTGTCATCGTCGGCCATGCGCTCGGGATGAACGCGTGGCCGGCCGAGGAGCTCGCGAACGTCGTCCGGCGTCGCATGGATCTCGGCGAGTTTTCCACCCGCAATCCTGCGCGCGACCTTCCGGGCAAATTTCCCGACCTCGCGCTCCAACTGTCGGACTCCCGCCTCGCGTGTGTAACTCTGGATGATCGTGAGGATCGCCTCGTCCTTCATCCGGAGCTCATCTTCGGTGAGGCTGTTTTCCTTCTGCTGACGGCGAAGCAGGTATCGTTTCACGATTTCAAGCTTTTCGACCTCGGTGTACCCCGAGAAGTCCACGCGCTCCATTCGGTCGAGCAGAGGGCCCGGGATTCGATCGAGATAGTTGGCAGTCGCGACGAACAGGACCTCGGACAGGTCGAACGGGATGCCGAGGTAGTGATCGACGAAGGTCGAGTTCTGCGCCGGATCCAGCACTTCCAGGAGTGCAGAACTGGGATCTCCCTGGAACGAGACGCCGAGCTTGTCGACCTCATCGAGGAGGAAGACAGGATTCTTCGACTTCGCCTGTCGCATTCCCTGAATGATTCGGCCCGGCATTGCTCCGACATAGGTCCGACGATGTCCCCTGATGTCGGCCTCGTCTCTGGCACCCCCAAGTGAAATCCGGACGTACTCACGCCCGAGAGACCGCGCAATCGACTGCGCGATCGACGTCTTACCGACACCCGGAGGTCCGACGAAGAGCAGAATCGGTCCGCGTCCGGCCGACACGACGTCATCGGAACGAGCTGCCTCACGCTCCGACGCTTCGCCGCTTCCTTCTTCCGCTGCGCGATCGAGGGCCAGTTTGCGTACAGCGAGAAATTCGAGGACCCGGTCCTTCACATCATCGAGCCCGTAGTGGTCCTCGTGCAGGATCGTCTCGGCGTTTTCCAGGTCGATCTTCTCTTCCGAACGCTCGTTCCACGGAAGCTCGGTGACCCACTCGAGGAACGTCCGGATCACCTGATACTCCGCCGACTGCGGACTCGTCCGCTCCAGGCGTCTCAGCTCACGATCCACCTCCGCACGCTGGTCTTCGGAGAGTTCGAGCTCCGCGATGCGATTCCGCATTTCCTCCACATCGTCGCGCTCTTCCTCCTCGCCCAGCTCTTTCTGAATGGCCTTGAGCTGTTCTCGAAGAAGCATCTCCCGCTGACGTTCGCCGAGCTCAGACTGGACCTTCGCCTGAATGTCCTCCTGCGCATCGATGCGTGCCAACTCACGCTCGACCGCGAGCAGGCAGGCGCGCATGCGCTCCTCGTCGTCTAGGAGTTCGAGGAGCTCCTGCTTGTCCGACGTTTCGAGTTCGAGGTAGAAGGCGACCAGGTCCGCAAAGGGGCCCGGCTCGTCGACTCCCTGAATCAGCTGGTTGAGCGCCTCGGCCGGCACACCGCGACGAGTACCGAGTTCGGCTGCCCGGTCGCGGAGCTCCTGGTCGAGCGCCTGGAACGCCGGGTCCTCCTCGTCCTGTGGATCCATGGTATCCATGTCCAGCAGGACGGCGTGGAGCATCGCCTCGCCTTCCTGATGGTAGGATACGGCCTGAGCCCTGCCCTCACCCTGTACGAGGAGCTGCACGCCGCCCCGGACCCGGTGGGTCTGGATGATCCGAACGACCGTGCCGACCGAGTAGAGATACTCGGGGGCGGCATCGTCCACGTTTTCGCGTTGAGCGACTGCAAAGAGCCGGCGATCCCCGTCCAGGGCTTCCTGAACGGCCTCGACGGTGCCCGGTCGACCGGCCGAAATGGGCACGGCGACACCCGGGTACACAACGGTGTCGCGAAGGGGCAGGACCGGAAGCGTGAAGCGCTCGGCCATCGATTCTCCGTTTTCTGTTCCCATCGAGCCACCGGGCTCTTCGGGAATTTCGTGGTCAGACAGGGTCAGACTCCGGCGTTGGTTGAGCTCTTCACCGATGCCAGACACGTGCCAGCTTCAGGGACGAATTCATGCCGCAAATGCAGGCCTTCCCTGTCACTTTGGCGGACACAAAAACTCCCGCGCACGCCACTTTTTCGGCTCGGCAGCGGCAGTTAGCTTGGCACCTCTCAACTCCCTGCGCCACCGTAGGAGTCTCCGCCATGAGCAACCACCTCGAAGGGATTACGTGGTTCCGCGGCTCGTCTGTGCGTATCCGACGGAATGGCCTGGAGATTCACGTGGATCCTCTGGCGGTGGACGAGGACTCCCAGGCCGACGTCGTTCTCCTCACGCATCCGCATTACGACAATTTTTCAGAAGACGACATCGCGCGTGTCCGGGGGCCGAACACGATCCTTATCGCGCCCGCGTCGATGAAGAAGCAATTGGGTGACGCGGACCATTTCATGCGGCCCGGGGACATGCTTCAGCTCGACGGCTTCGACGTGCTGGCGGTCCCTGCGCACAATGTAGACAAGAAGTTTCATACCCCCGGTGACGGTTGGCTCGGGTACGTCTTCACGGTGGGTGGCACGACCTACTATCACGCCGGTGACACCGATTTTCTCCCGGCGATGTACGGGATTCGATGTGATGTGGCATTCCTTCCCGTCGGCGGCCACTACACGATGGGCGTGGAGGAGGCCGCCCGCGCCGCCGAAGCATGTGGCGCCGAGACCCTGATCCCGATCCACTGGGGTGAGCCGCACGGCTCCGAAGAGGACATCGAGCGCCTCCGCACACTCTTTTCCCGAAGCGTCTCCGTGCTCGAGCGGGTGGGCTGATGGCCCCGAGCCCGAGCACCTTCGACGACCCGACCTCACTCCGTTCGACGCTGCACGCGCGAACCTCAGACAGGTATGCCGATGCGACGTATTCCACTGATTCTGACTCTTCTCGCCTTCGGCCTCCCGGCCTCCGCTCTTGAGGCCCAGGTGAGTTCGCGCATGACCGCGCCCGTCCGCAGCCCTGCGACGTATTCGGGCAGATCCACGGTGTACGCGCCCCGGGACGTGGTCGCCACCAGTCAGCCCCTGGCGACCACGACGGCCCTCGAGATTCTGGCGGCAGGCGGGAATGCAATCGATGCTGCGGTGGCTGCTGCCGCAGTCCTCAATGTGACGGAGCCTCACATGACCGGAATGGGTGGCGACATGTTCGCCATCCTCTGGGACGCCGAGTCCGGTCGCCTCGTCGGCCTCGACGCCAGCGGGAAGTCCGGCTCAAATGTCGACCTCGATGCGCTTCTGGCCGAAGACGAGCCGGAAGTGCCCGGCTCGGGACCACGCTCGGTCACGGTGCCGGGTGCGCTATCCGGATGGAGCACCCTCGTCGAGACGTATGGCACCATGACTCTGGCCGATGTGCTCGCGCCGGCCATCCGGATCGCCGGCGACGGCTTCCCCGTCTCGCCGATCATTGCGCAGGACTGGGCTGGTACCGTCAACGGGCTGCGCCGGGACGAGGGCGCAGCTGCAACGTTCCTGATGGACGGAGAAGCGCCGACGCCGGGCGAGTGGTTCCGCAACCCCGATCTCGCGAGAACCTTTCAGCGCGTGGCCGATGGCGGACCCGAGGTCTTTTACGGGGGAGAGCTCGGTCGAGAGATCGTCGACGGTCTTGCCGCTCTCGGGGGCTACCTGACGATCGAAGACCTCGCCAGCCACGAACCCCGCTGGGTGGAGCCACTCAGCGTCGACTACAAAGGCTACACGTTGTGGGAGCTTCCGCCGGCTGGTCAGGGCATCGCCGCACTCCAGATGCTCAAGATGCTCGAGGGGTATGACTTCTCGACGATGGAGCACAACTCGGCGGAGTATCTGCATACGCTCATCGAGGCGAAGAAGCTCGCCCACGCCGATCTCGACCGGTACATCGCCGACCCGGATCACATGGATGTGCAGCCCGAAGCACTTCTGGATCCCGGATACCTTGCCGCCCGTGCCACCATGATCGATCCGGACGTCGCAGCCGACCGTCCCGATCCTGGTCACCTCGCAACGGATTCCGAGACGATCTACCTGACCGTCGCGGATCGGCACGGCAACATGATCTCGTTCATCAACTCGATCTTCGGATATTTCGGCTCACGTACCGTCGTCCCGGGGACGGGACTCGTACTCCAGAATCGTGGTGCCGGCTTCACGATCGAGGATGGGCACCCCAACCAGATCGCCCCGAACAAGCGTCCTCTGCACACGATCATTCCTGCCTTCGTGACGAAGGACGGGGAGCCCTGGCTCTCGTACGGCGTGATGGGTGGCTCGATGCAGCCGCAGGGCCACGTCCAGGTCCTGCTCAACCTGGTCGAATTCGGAATGGATCCGCAGGAGGCGATCGATGCAGCCCGCTTCCGGCACTTCTCCGGTACGCGCGTCGCGATCGAGAACCTCGATCCGGAGGTGGCGGCAGCGCTCGAAGCTCTGGGCCATGAACTGCGCGACCCGGACGGCGTCGCCTTCGGTGGAGGCCAGGCCATCCTGCGGCTCGCCCGGGGCTGGGCGGCCGCCTCGGACCCTCGGAAGGACGGCATGGCGGCAGGGCGGTGAGCGGACCCGACCCCTTCGTGATCCCGTTCGAGAATCTTCCGGACGGGTTCGCCGAGACCATCGAACACCCGGCGGCTGTCCCCGCAGAGCCACGGGCGGCAGCGACCATCGTACTCCTTCGCGATGGAGCAGCGGAGATGGAGCTCCTTCTCATGCGTCGCAGCCGCAAAGCCGGCTTCGTGCCGGGCGCCTACGTCTTCCCCGGTGGACGGGTCGACAACTCGGACGCGCTTCCACCTCTCGTCTCTCTGCTCGACGGCCTGGATCCCGACACCGCACGCCGGCGGCTCGACCACACGGGGGAACCGCCGGCGATCGCCTACTACCTCGCTGCGCTCCGCGAAGCATTCGAGGAGACGGGGATCATGGTCGGTCTCCGGGAGGACGGGTCGGCCCCTCCAACGGCAGCCGAGGACCCTGAGGTGGATGAAATTCGTAACGCTCTGATGGTGGACGAGATCCGATTCGATGAGGCAATCGAGCGGTTGGGCTGTCGGATCGCAGGAGACGCGATCGAGTACATCGCTCACTGGATCACTCCCGAGCCGGAGCCGCGTCGCTATGACACGCGGTTCTTCGCCGCAAAGGTGCGTGCCGGCGCTTCGGCCATCGTCGATCCCCGGGAGATGACCGATGCACTCTGGCTGTCGCCCGGTGAGGCCCTCGCCCGACTCGACCGTGGAGACCTTCCAATGGTTTTTCCGACGATCAAGACGATCGAGGCACTGGCCCGATATGGATCGGCTGACGAGGCCCTCGAGGGCTACGGCGCGGAGCCCGTCCGAACCATCCTGCCAACCCTCGTCGTGACCCCGACGGGGATCGGGCTCCAGATCGACGACGAAGCCTGAAGCACGCCGCCTCTTGCCTCACGCCGACGGACGGTGAGTGTTGCCCGAAGCGGAGACGCGGCACGACTCCGCCATGTCCGAGCGAAGCCGGGAGTGGCCGTGCGACTCGAAGCTGTCATGAGGTGTTCGTTGCACGGTGCACTCCTCACCGTCTTCCTGCACGCGCTGTGTCCTGGATCGGCGTCGGCTCAGGGCCCGGATCAGCCTCCCCTCGAGGTCCTGTACGGCTTTACCCTCATCGACGGCAAAGGAGGACCACCGATCGAGGACGCCGCGATCGGCCTGCGGGGGAACCGCATCGTCACCGTCTCCACGCGGAGCGAATTGCTCTCCGGGCTCGAAACCCCCGCCGACGCTCTGACGACGGATCTCGGTGGCGGCTACCTCATCCCCGGCCTCATCGACGCCCATGTACACCTCGCGACTGCTCCGAATCGGGCGCGGGCCGAGGCGGAGCTCTACCGCATGCTCTACGCCGGGGTGACCAGCGTGCGGGACATGGCCGGAGACGGGCGAGCCCTCGCAAGTCTGGCCCGTGACTCGAGACTCGGAGTCATCACGGCTCCGGACGTATACTTCGCCGCTCTCATGGCAGGCCCGTCCTTCCTCCTCGACCCCAGGCCCCAGTCTTCTGCGGCGGGCGAGACGGCAGGTGAAGTTCCGTGGATGCAGGGGATCAATCCCGACACGGATCTGGTCACGGCCGTTGCCCGAGCGCAGGGCACATACGCGACAGGTATCAAGATCTACGCAAACCTCGATCCGGATCTCGTCGCGGGGATCACCGCCGAGGCCCATCGTCAGGGCATGCAGGTATGGGCGCACAGCATGGTCTTCCCCACCCGCCCCCTCGAGGTGGTGAACAGTGGAGTGGACGTCGTGTCCCACGCGTGTCGCCTCGCCTGGGAGGGAATGGCTGACGCCCCTGCCGAGTATCACCACGATCGTGTGCCGCTCTACGCGAACCTCGATCCCGAGTCCGCGGTCTTCACCGAGCTGTTCGATGCGATGCGGCGTCAGGGTACCATCATCGATGCCACGCTGGCCATGTACGGCCGAGCCGCTCGTGACCCCGGCAATCCACTGTCCGATCGCTGCCCGGCCGACTTCGTGCGGAGCCTCGTCTCGAGGGCACATCGCGAGGGCATCCCCATCGTCGCAGGGACGGACTTCACCGCGCCCGGGTCCGACCCGTACCCTTCCCTCCACCTCGAGCTCGAAGAGCTTGTGAACTTCGGCCAGTTGAGCCCCATGGCAGCGATCGAGTCTGCGACGCGGATCGCTGCCGAGGCCCTCGGCATCAATGACACGCATGGCATCGTCGAGGCTGGTCGCCGCGTGACCTTCGTGCTGCTCGACCGTAATCCGCTCGACGATATCGGGAATCTGAGATCTGTCCGGGCGGTCTGGAAAAACGGTGAGCAGTTCACAAGGTCGGCGTATCGGCCCCGAGATCCCGAGCAGCCAGGCTGGGGGACATAGGCATGGCAAAACACTGCATCGGCCGCGCCGCGACGACCCTCGCCCCATGATCGCGTACACCATTTCGCACGGACGGGCGGGTTGGGCGCTCCTCGCCATGGCCGTTCTGCTCACGGGGTGCACACAACGTTTCGACGTCGAAGAGGAGCGTCTCAGGGAAGCCGAGCTGACAGCGCGTTCACTCATGGCGGCCTGGGAGCGTGCAGATCGTGAGCTCATCGAGGATCTGTTCTGGCCCGAGGCGACCTATGACGACTTCCCGAACCAGCACACGTATCAGGGCATCGAGGAGATCATCGGGTACGTCGACGCCATGCATGCATGGGCTGACGACGTGTACATGAACGTCGGAAAGGTCCACGTGACGACGAACGGGGCCGTAATCGAGTGGGTTTTCTCAGCGGTCCAGGCCCGACCGATGGGTGCGGTCCGCGTAGGGACCGGTGAAGAGGTTGTCACCAACGGCGTGACCGTCCTGGAATTCGACGGCGACCGAATCATCCGGGCAGCAGACTACGCGGATACCGCCCCGATGATGCTCCAGGTCGGAGGGCGAATCGAGTTACCCGGCGGCGAAGTGCTGGAGTTGGCCGGTGCGAACCCGCGCTGACTACATCTGCCGGTAGGCCGGCCCGCTTCCACCCTCCCGCGGCGTCCACCGCGGACCGAGTACGTCGGTCGCCTTGCAGTCGACACAGTTCGGTGCATTGACCACGAGCCTGTCACCGTCCCGCTCGTAGACGCCGGCCGGGCAGAGGTGCACGTACATCTCCGCGACCTCGGGGCTCACGTCTTCGCCGACGATCAGGTGCGACGGGATGTCGTCGCGTGTCTGATTTCCGGACTTGTACACCGCATCGACCTTGGAGAACGTCAGCTTGCCGTCGGGAACGAACTTCTCCTTTTCGGCGCCGAGGCGCTTTGGATCGGCAGCATCTTCCTCGATCGAGATCTTGCCACCGGGGAAGGCCCCCTTCGTGAGCGTCATGAGGCCGGCCTTCGCACCGCCCGAAAAGAAGCCACCCTTGAAGGCGAGACGCATGTTCCGCCGCTCCTTCAGATCTTTCATGATGACGCTGCCGTCGACCGCTGCCGTGTAACCGGAGAGCGAGTCCGCCGATGTATCTCCCTTCTTGAGCGCTTCGAAGATCTGACGCGCCGCCATGATACCGGAGTGCATGGCGTAGTGGATGCCCTTCAGGGACGACACCTCCACATAGCCCGCCGCATCACCGATGACGATGAGGCCGTCGCCGTGACGCCGCTCCGCCACGGAGTAGTAGCCGCCCTCGGGGATGGTCTTCGCGCCCCACTCGATCATCTCTCCGCCCTCGAGGATCTCGCGGAAGAGCGGGTGCAGCTTCATGCGCTGCAGGAGTTCGTGCACGTCGAGGCGCCCATCCCCGTAGTCGAGTCCGACGACGAGGCCGAGCGCGACGGTATTGTCCGAAAGCGGATAGGCGAAGCTGCCGCCGAACGCGTCGGTCGGGAGCGGCCACGCCATGGTGTGGATGATCCGGTCGAGCGGCTTCTTCACCTCCCAGACCTCTTTCACACCGAGCGCATAGATCTGCGGGTTTTCCGCCTTCACGTTCTGCCAGTCGTACCACGCCTGAGAGAGCGGCCCACGAGAGCCCTCCGACAGGACTGTCACCCGAGCCGTGAGGTCCATCGCCGGCATCGCGTCGGCACTCGCCGGTTCTCCGTCACGCCCGAGGCCAGACGGCGTCGTCCGCACACCGATGACATTGTCTCCGTCAACGAGGAGAGCGTCGACCGGGAAACCCGGGAACACATTCACGCCCATTCCCTCGGCCTGCTCGCCCAGCCACCGGACGATCTCGGAGATCGAGCCGATCCAGTTACCGTGGTTCTTCATGGTCGGAGGCGTCGGGATCCGGTAGGACTTCGACTCCGTCATCACATACACAGCCTCTTTCGTAACCGGGCGCCGGAGCGGCAGATCCTCCATCGGAAGGTCGGGAAAGAGCTCCTTGAAGGCGCTCGGGTTCACGACGGCGCCGGAGAGATTGTGCTCACCGAGCTGGCCAGCCTTCTCGAGCACGGCGATCTCGATTTCCCCGATTCCTCCCCCACGTTCGTTGTCTTCCTTGACGAGTCGGGCCAGTTCGATCGCGCCGGCTAGCCCGCCCGGCCCGCCACCCACGAAGACCACATCCATCGGGATGGCTTCCTCATCCGGCTGATCGGCGACGATGAAACGGTCGCGCGGGAGGGGCGGCTGAGCATCGAGCAAACGCACGGTGCGGTTGAGGTCGGCTGTGCCCTCGGACATGACGACTCCAGGCTTTTGAATCGGGGGGATCCGCGTTGCGGAACACGTGTATCGAATGGCCCCCAAAGGTCGCCAAGACGCGCCGTGCTCTCTACCCTCTCTGCGAGAAGCCGACGCCGGTCGCCTACCCATGAGCCGATTCACCGAAGGCAAAGCAAGTCATGAGCAACGCTCTCCCATCCACGCTCGGCGAACTCGAGGCCAGCGGGTACACCCATCGGTCTGTAAAGGACGAGATGCGTCAGAATCTCGTCACGAAGCTCAAGGCGGGTGATGTACTGTTTCCGGGGGTTCAGGGATACGACGACAGTGTCGTGCCCCAGATCGTCAATGCCGTTCTCGCACGCCATGACTTCATCCTCCTCGGGCTCCGGGGGCAGGCGAAGAGCCGCATCCTTCGGGAGCTGGGGCTTCTCCTCGACGAGCATGTGCCGATCATCGCGGGGAGCGAGGTCAATGACAACCCACTGAACCCGCTCTCCAAGTACGGTCGGCAAATGATCGAGGAGCACGGTCAGGACACTCCGGTCGAGTGGATCGGCCGTGACGCTCGCTACGTCGAGAAACTGGCTACGCCCGATGTGACCATTGCGGACATGATCGGCGATGTCGATCCCATCAAGGCAGCTCGAGGCGGTCACATTCTCGGCGACGAATTGACGATCCATTACGGCTTGCTTCCACGCGCCAATCGCGGTGTGTTCGCGATCAACGAGCTGCCGGACCTCGCCGGAAAAATCCAGGTCGGACTCTTCAACATCCTCCAGGAGGGGGATGTGCAGGTGAAAGGGTATCCGATTCGCCTCGCGCTGGACGTCATGATGGTCTTCACGGCCAATCCCGAGGATTACACCGCTCGCGGAAAGATCATCACGCCGCTCAAGGACCGTATCGGAGCGGAGATCCGGACCCACTACCCCGAGGATCTCGAAATCGGGGTCGAAATCACGCGCCAGGAGGCATGGGTCAACCGCGAGGGCACTTCCGTCCAGGTGCCCGACTTTCTGCTCGAGGTCGTGGAGCGAGTCGCATTCCTCGGCCGAGACGACAAGAGAATCGACCAGCGATCCGGTGTCAGCCAGCGGATGCCGATCACCGTCCTGGAGACGGTGGTTTCGAACGCAGAGCGACGCGCTCTCCAGCACGAGGAGGACGTGGCAGTACCCCGGGTCGCGGACCTGTACGCCGCGTTGCCGGCCATCACGGGGAAGATGGAACTGGAGTACGAAGGTGAGCTACACGGCGCCGGGAGGATCGCACGAGAGCTGATTCAACAGGCGTGCTCTCAGGCCTTCGATGTCCGGGCAGCCGGGGCCGACGTAGACGATATCATCGAGTACTTCGAAACCGGCGGCGCTCTTCAGGTCGGGGACGACTCTGCTGCCAACGCATGCGTGCTCGGCTTCTCGACGGTACCCGGTCTACTCGAGCTCATCAGCAACGTCGGGCTGGTGGCGGACGGAGCGCACGACGGACTTCGGGCTGCTGCGTGTGAACTGGTGCTCGAGGCACTTGTGGCGCAGCGGCGTATCAGCCGCAGCACCGCAGGGTACACGCGGGCACCGCACGAGGGACCAGGTCAGGGCAAGGGATATCAGGGGTTCGATCCGATGGGCGGACTGAACATCTGACTTCGCTCACGCCGCGCTCGCCCTCGACCAGGAGAGCGCCTGCTCCAGATCGGCCCACACGTCCTCGATATTCTCCAGCCCCACGGAGAGGCGAAGAAGGTCGTCGCTGACCCCTGAATCTGCGCGATCGCCAGGCTCCACAACCCGATGGGTCAGCAGGGCCGGTGCCTGAATCAGCGTGTCGACCGAGCCGAGCGACACGGCCGGCGTGATCAGCCCGAGACGTTCGACGACCGAGGCGGCTGCGGATACGCCACCCTTCACGCGGAATGAGAGCACCGAACCGGGGCCGCGCATCTGACGCCCGACCAGTTCAGCGTTGCTATCCCCGAAGCCAGGAAAGTGGACCGACCGAACGGCCGCGTGAGCAGACAGTCGCTCCGCCAGCACGATGGCATGGGCCTGCTGTTCACGCACACGGACGGGGAGTGTCTGCAGCCCGCGGTGCAGGAGATATCCGCCGAGTGGATGCAAAAGACCACCAGTCACCATGCGGATCTGACGCAGCCTCGCCGCCCATACCTCTGAGCATGCGATCACGCCCCCCATCACGTCTCCATGCCCCCCGAGGAACTTCGTCGCGCTATGTAGCACGAGATCAGCGCCGAGGTTGATCGGATTCTGGAGAACTGGCGTCGCGAACGTGGAATCGACGACAAGGGGGATGGACGCCCCGACCTGGGCCCCGCCACTCTTCACCTGTCCTGAGACGGCCTCGATATCCACCAGCTCGAGGGTAGGATTGGCCGGCGTCTCGAGGAACACCAGCCCGGTACTCGGTCGAATCGCCTCACCGACCTTGTCTGCCTCGACCCACGACACCTCGGTACCGAGTATCCCCGCCGAGAGCAGATGGTCCGTTCCGCCATACACGGGCCGAACCGCAATGACGTGCGGACGACGACTCGCCGCCTCACCGGACGCCGCGAGGAGCACCGCTGTCGTGGCCGCCATTCCCGACGCGAACGCAACCGCGGCCTCGGCACCTTCGAGCCGCGCGAGCGCGTCTTCGAACCTCGCTACCGTCGGATTGTGAAGGCGAGCATAGACCGGATTCGGTGCGGCGTGCGCACCCTCGATAAGGGCATCCATCGACTCAGCAACGGAGGACGACGAGTGGAAGCCGTATGTGGTCGACAGATCGATCCCCGGAACGTGCGGGATTCCTCGCTCATTCGACCCCGAGTCCGACCGGGGCCAACCACCCGGCAGCTCACCACGGGCGGCTCGAACGGCCGTGGTCTCGATACGCATGACGGACCTCACTGGTTTGGACACGCTCAAAACATTTGTTGCCATTCTTCTTTATAAAAAAGATCATATTCGTCGTTAGGTCTATTTTGCCGTATTTTATGTGTCTTATGTCCACTCAAGCCGCAGTTGACCGAATCGACCGCGCGATTCTGACCCTTCTGGCGAAGAATGCCCGGATCACGAACAAGGAGTTGGCGGCCGCGGTCGGCCTGTCGCAATCGGCGTGCCTGGAACGGGTACGGAGGCTGAACGAGCTGGATGTGATCAGAGGCACCCACGCGGACGTCGATCCCGGGGCGTTCGGGATTGGGCTCCAGGCGATGGTGTCCGTCCAGCTCAAGCAGCACACGCGCAGTGCGGTGGCGCGGTTCGAGCAGAGCGCGATCGGCCTGCCGCAGGTCGTCGCTCTCTATCACCTGACGGGTCGGATGGACTACCTCGTCCATGTCGTCGCCCAGGATATGGAACATCTGCGTGACTTCACGCTCGACGCGATCACATCCCTGCCCGAGGTCTCCCGTGTGGAAACCTCACTCCTCTTCCGCGCAGCGGCGAAGCGAGTGTGGCCGGATCTAACCGAGGAAGCCTAGCGCTACTTCCCCCCATCGACCGGTAGAACCACGCCCGAGATCCAGGCTGCGTGCTCGGAGGCGAGGAACAGCACTGCGTTCGCGATATCGGTCGCATCACCAAGGTGCCGGAGCGCGATCCCGTCGAGCAGTTGTTGCTGGCCGACAGGCCCCAGCGCTTCCCACTGTCGCCCAGTCGTCGGATTCGAGAGCACGAAACCCGGAGCCACGTTGTTGACCGTGATGCCCCATGGACCGAGCTCATGGGCGAGTTGCCGGGTGAGGCCGATCTGCCCGGCCTTTGCCGACGCGTAGGCCTGGATGCCGGTTTTGCTGATGCCGAGGCCGGCTCCGCTGGAGATGTTGATGATCCGTCCTCGACGCGCCCCTTTCATGACCGGAGCGACCGCCTGCGATGTCCAGAATGCAGCGGTCTGATTCACCGCGAGGATGCCGTGCCAATCCTTTTCGGACACGTCCTCGAGCGGCCGCCCGACCTGTCCCAGGACGCCACCGGCGTTGTTGACCAGAACGTCGATCCGGCCCGCCCGGGCCGCTGCGTCCCCTACCCATGCGAGGACGGCTGACCGGTCCGTGACGTCGACGACCGAGGTGGTCCCGTTCAGCCCCAGGATGCGCTGAGTCTCGGTCAACCCGGATTCATCGATATCGCAGGCGTACACCGTCGCCCCGCGATCAGAAAAGGCGGCTGAGATCGCGCGACCGAAGCCATGTGCCGCGCCTGTGACCAGGACGGTCTGACCGGAAAATTCGATCTTCATTCCCGCCTCGACGAATCAGGCTGAGCCCCGCCACATCCGAGCATCAGGACACCCATCCCGACTCAAGCTTCGACCGAATCTCCCTCACCGCGATGGACCAGATGCTCTGCATCTCCTCCTCGGAGCGCGCATACCAGCCGCCGAACGATCCATCACCGATGATCTCCCTGAAACGCTGAAACGAGACCTCCTCTCGACCGGAGAGGTCGACAGGGGCCTTGTGCTCCTCCGGCAGTCGAACGCCGTCCACCCGAGTCCACGGGAACGTCTCCATCCACGACGCGTGCGATGCAGCCGGATCGATCGCGTCGATGGCTCCCCGGACATCCGTCGACTTCCACCAGTCGTGCCAGACCAGTTCGACCCCGTCGCGACGATTCGCCCACCCCTCCACGGCGGGCCGCGCCGGGCTGTTCCCTCCATGTCCGTTCACCACAAGAATTCGACGAAATCCGTGTTTACGGACACTGCCGAGGATCTCCTGCAGCACCTGCTCATACGTGTTTGGCGATAGCGTCACCGTTCCCGGAAACCCCATGAAGTAGGGGGTGATGCCGTACGCCAGGACCGGGAAGACCGGCACCCCGACCGGTTCCGCCGCCTCGAGCGCCACCCGCTCCGACAGGATGGAGTCGGTTGCGAGGCTGATGTAGGCGTGCTGCTCCGTACTCCCCAGCGGAAGCACACACCGATCATCCCTCTGCAGATACTCCTCCACCTGCATCCAGGTCATTTCAGCAATCTTCACCGTGTCCTCTCGTCATCCTTTTGAGCCACGAATCGAACACCTTTCGCTGGGCGACCGGAAGCGCGGTCTCCTCGAGTCGCCCGGGTCGAACCCACCGAACGTCGTCCACCATCGCCGCGCTGACATCGCCCTGCACCTGCAGCACCCACGGAAGGTACCGCACATGCAGGTGCGTGAACCTGTGTTCCACCGCTGGAAGCGGATATGGATCCGAGACAGGCTTCAGTCCGAGCTTCCTCGCAGATTCGGAGGGAGTCGCTTCGCCGGATTCGGGAAAGGCCCACAGACCGGCAAGCAGCCCTGTGGCCGGGCGTCGCTGCACCAGCACCTCACGGGACCGGCAGAATACGACAAGTGGAACGACGCGAGACGGAACCGCCCGCTTCCGGGGTCGGGCCGGCCGTTCGTCGACCGTCCCGGCCGCGTTCGACTCGCACCACGCCATCACCGGACAGACATCGCACCTCGGCGACGTGGGTGTGCACACGGTTGCACCCAGTTCCATGAGTGCCTGAGTCCAGTCTCCGGCTCGATCACGGGTGACGAATCTCCCCGCCGTCTCCCTCAGCCACGCCGGTGTGGCGTTCGCCTCATCGAAGAGTCGGGCGAAGACGCGGCGGACGTTGCCATCGACCGCAGGCGTGGGAATGCCGAACGCGATACTCGCAACCGCTCCCATGGTGTACTCACCGACTCCCGGCAGCCGTCGCAGTTCCTCCGGATCAGAGGGGATCACGCCACCATGCTGTTCCGAGACGATCTGAGCGGTACGGTGGAGGTTGCGTGCTCTCCGGTAGTAGCCCAGCCCCTCCCACGCCTTGAGCACCTGATCTTCGCCAGCCTGTGCGAGGTCCGTGACCGTCGGGAACCGCTCGAGCCATGCTTCGTAGTACCTGATTACCGTTTCGACCCGGGTTTGCTGCAACATGAACTCGGATACGAGCACCCGATACGGATCGTTGTCCCGCCTCCAGGGCAGATCGCGTGCGCTTTGGTCGTAATGGTCCAACAGGGCGCGACGAAGCCCGGTTACGGTGTCAGAGGGAATCGATTCGGGCTTCATGGCCGCAAGGTATGAAGACCCATAGGATGGTGTCATGCGCTTTACGACCTACAGCAAGTACAAGGGCAAGTGGCTGGATGCCCTGAACCTCGAGTCGCTCCTCGAGCACCTCTCCGACTTTCTCATGGATGGCGGGTTCGCCGGGGGACCGCACTACCACCCCTACTGGGGATGGTCCGGGGACGAGGACACCAGCTCGGCAGACTCTCTGAAGAACCAGCTGCTCCGGGCCCTCGTGGAAAGTGGTCAGCTCACGCCCGAGATGATCGAAGAGCTTCGGGGGGAGGGAGAGGGCGACGAGGAGATCCAGCAGAAGATCGCCGAGCTCCTGGACGACCTCGTCCAGCGCATGGTCGAGGAGGGATACATCGACCTGGAGAGTGGGCAGGCGCAGATGCCGGGAGCCACCTATGACGTCACGGGGGCGGGCAACATCGATGAAGCCCGTCAGGCCGCCCAGCAAATCAACTTCAACCTCACGCAGAAGGGCATGGACTTCCTCGGATACCGGGCATTGAAGGGCCTGCTCGGTGCCCTGGGCAAGTCGAGTGCGGGATCGCACGACACGCCACACCTCGCAACCGGGGTCGAAGCCGAAGCCGCCTCGAGACCGTACGAGTTCGGCGACACGATGAACCTCGACATCCCGGCAACGTTGAAGAACGCCATCGAGCGCGAAGGACTCACCGTCCCCCTCGACCTGGAGTACGGCGACCTCATGGTGCACCAGTCCGAATTCCGGTCGTCCTGTGCCACCGTCCTCCTGCTCGACATCAGCCATTCGATGGTCCTGTACGGGGAGGACCGGTTCGCCCCGGCCAAGCGCGTCGCGTTGGCGATGTCACACATGATCCGAACACAGTTCCCCGGAGACACTCTTCGGGTGGTCACGTTCGGCGACCGTGCTCAGGAGATTCCCCTGTCGCAGCTGGCCAGGGCACAGGTCGGTCCCTTTCACACGAACACGGCCGAGGGCCTCGAGATCGCGCGCCGGATCCTGAACGCTCAAAAGAAGGACATGCGGCAGATCATCATGATCACAGACGGGAAGCCAAGCGCCATGACGCTTCCAGATGGACGAGTCTATACCAACTCCGGGGGACTCGACCCGATGATCCTCAAGCGCACCTTCGATGAAGTTGCAGCCTGCCGGAAAGGCGGGATTCTGATCAATACCTTCATGCTGGCACAGGATCCGTACCTCGTGCAGTTCGTCCAGAAGGTATCCGAGATTGCTCGCGGCAAGGCGTATTTCACCAGCACGATGACGCTCGGGCAGTACATCATGATGGATTTCATGAAGAACAAGCGCCGAAGGGCCGGATGACGGCTGCGGATTCGTCGGGAGCACGGCCGGGGCCGCGTCATGCACACCACCTCTTCGCACCGATCTGGATCCTGCTTGCCACCGCATGTGCTTCGGACGCGCGCCCCGACACCTCTGGGTCGCCTGCCGAGGCCGAGGCCGAGGCCCGCGTCGGGGTCTCCTACTCGATCCGACTCGACAGCGACTCGAGTGATCCGAGCGAGTTCGAGTTGGTGGAGGATGATGACGGTATACGGATTCAGACAGGGCCCGCAGGTATTGCCTACCGCGATTCAGATCTGATCCTCTCCGGGGACATGCACGTCCGAGCCACGTTTCATCAGTACGAGGCTCCCGTGGGATATCGCGAGGCCTACGGGATCTTCGTCGGCGGAAGGGATCTGGACCGGATCGATCAGGAGTACACCTACCTCCTCATCCGCCCGACCGGTGACTACCTCGTGAAGCGCCGTATCGGCGAGATCACCGAGACGCTGGTGGACTGGACACACCACCCGTCGGTCCAGACCATCACGGCCGATGGAGATGAGCCCCTCAATACGCTCGGCATCGACGTCTTCAACGGGCAGGCGCATTTCGTCGTGAACGGAGACGAGGTCCACGTCGCATCCGCAAACCGTGTGCGGCCGTTCGGTACCGCGGGCGTCCGCGTCAATCACAGACTCGACGTACGCGTCGACCACTGGATCATGCAGGCGGGCGCAACGCGCCCTCACCCTCCTGCCGCAGCGCCTGATCGAACAGGGGCAGCACCCTCACGCGCGCCATGATCTCGAGGTAGACTGCCTCGGCGATCAACCCGACGACCGCAATCGTCACCCCCAGACGGGCTCCATTCGCTCCCATGGGGCCAAGAAGGAGCGGCGCCGCCGAAAGGATCACCACAATCCGTAACACCGCTCCTCGACCGACCAGATCGGTGCACCCCGCCCGAACATACAGCCCCTGGTAGTACTGACGGTGCCCATAAAGCGCGGGGTAGAGAGCCGCGACCGGAAAGGCGAGGCCCGCTGGCTCGAGCAATGAAGGATCAAGGCGAAAGCCCGTCCACAGGATGTACTCACGCAGTTCCGGCACGGCGAGGATTCCGAGCAGCATCGTGACAGCCGCCGTCAGCCCACCCGAAAACATCCGGAGGCGAGCGTGAGCCTCGCGGCTGTCGACGAAAGCCAGGGAGGCATGCTGCAGTTGACCGACAGGTGCAGCCAGGAACCACGCCACCGCTTCGACCACCGTGAAGGCGGCGATGGAGCAGTCGGGCTCAGGCGTTCTCGCAAGTACGCCGTTGATGATCAGGGGAGTGCTCCACCAGAGCATGACATTCAGCATCAGCGGCGAGGAGAACGAGAGGAGCCGGTCCTCTCCCCCGCCTTCGACATCCGTTAACTCCGGCACACGGGGGGTGGGTGCCGGCGCAAACGCTACGAGCAGGGCCTCCGCGGCCAACCCGGTCGTAAAGGCAACGGCACCGAGCCAGGCCCCGGCGGGTGTCGAGGTCAGCGCGAATGCCACGAACGCCAGCGTTCCCGTTCGTACTCCTGTCGCCCACGCGATCGGATTCGTTCGGTGCCCAGCCACCAGCCGGCCCTGATGAAGAGCGCGGATCCCTGTCAGAACCGGGACCGGCCAGAGGGCCGACATCGCCGACACCGCCTCGTCGAGAATCGCATCTCGAAGTCCTACGACCTCGCGAAGCACGAAGAGCCCGGCAGGTGTGAACGCCAGGAGTGCCGCAAAGGCCGATAGCCCGATCCCGAAGACCCACGTGAGGTGGCGGACCCTCGTGATATCACCAACGCTCAGCAGACGCTGGGCCGTGACCTGCTGCACGACGAGGAGCGGCGCGTAGATGACTCCGATCAGGGCGAACGCCACGCCGAAGCCGGCGAGTGCCGTCGCAGGATCAGACGTTCGGGCCAACGCAGCAGCCAGCAGCGGATTGGTCGCTGTCAGCAGGTAGCTCGTCGCGATGAGTGGTAGATAGAAGCGACCGAAACCTCGAGGCGACAGGTCGGCCCCGGACTGCGGGATCACTCGCTCCTCTCTCCGTCAGACATCGCCTGCTTGATCTTTCCCAGCTCTTCCGCCGCCCATCTTCCCTCGACCGACTCCGGGTACACGTCCGCCACCCGAGCGAGGATCGGTAACGCGCGCTGCGGGCTCCCAAGCCGTTCGCAGATCTCCACATACTCCTTGATTGCCAGCAGACGGGGCCCCGACGGCATCACCGGCTCCGACAGAGCACGCCGGAACCAGACCGCAGCGCCTTCCGGATCCGCGGTTCGATCACGCTTCAGACGCGCCATGCGTACGTACGGCTGCCAGTCGGTCGGGTCTTCGTCGATCGCCTCCTGAAAGGCGACGCCTGCCTCCTCGTACAACCCGCGCATGATGAATGACTCGGCCAGCGAATACTCTTTCGCCCTGGGCGTCGACCTGCCGGATGGTGCGTAGAGGTTTTGCCCTGCGCGGCCAGCCATGTCAGCGATCAGCAGAGGACCGAAGAACGATGACGCCCATCCCATGAAGAGGGTAAGGGGAATGACCCAGACACTTGCCCCCTGAGCTACTGCGAAGCCGCCAAGGAGCATTCCAAGAAGCGCACCGACCAGAGACCAGGAGAACGCACGCAACCGCCGAACGCGCTGGGCCGAATCAACGTCTCGAACTCCCGAGCCCGGTGAGTAGGCTCGCCGAATCGGAGTGATCCAATTGCGAACCGGGGTGTGCGAGTCTCGATCTTCTTCCATGGTACGCGCCCTCGTCGTTCAGGCTCTCGGGAAGAGCCTCTCCGTACAGGAGGCGAAGTTTAGGCGCAAACGCCGATCCCCGCCGCGCCGCGCGGCGAGTCAGCGATCACCCCCGTTGTGGCGGACGACGAGGGGCGGCACAACCGGACGCGCCCGCGTACCCCTCTTCAGCGCCCTCCGAACCCGAACCGCGCACCGACATAGAGCTGCCGGCCCGGCGCCCGGAATCCAAACACTTCTTCGTATGCTGCGCCGAGGAGGTTGTCGGCTCGAAGCGTCATGACGAGCGACGGACCCGACGCGCCCTCGACGACCGTGATCTCCCCGCCGGCGCCCAGCAGCGAGTACGCGCTCAGCGTCCTCGGAGTTGCAGGGTACGTCGCGAAGTCGCGGTCATCCCGCTCACCGATTCGACGCACCGACAGGCTCACCGAACCACGACCTTCAACGCGGTAGGCCAGCGACCCGCCCAGAATCCATTCAGGGCGACGCAGCAGTCGCTCACCCTCGACAAAGGTCGCCCCCGCTCCGGAGTCGAAACCCGAGTCGATCACTTCGGTGTCGAGCCATGTTCCATCGGCGGACGCGGAGAACCCGCCCTGCACCAAATTCACGCCTGCCTCCAAGCCGCGCGCGCTCGCCCCAGCAACATTGTAGTAGTTGGGGTCACCGGGATTAGGAGGAGAGAACGTGTACTGAATCAGGTCGTTGAAGTCCTGATCGAACCACACGCCAGACAACCGCAGAGCGCCGTCGAGCAGCCCCTGTTCGAAACCGACCTCCCACGAACTGGACCGCTCCGGTCGCAGGTCCGGATTCCCGACCGTGAAGGCCGTCGAGTAGTTCTCGAAGAACGTGGGCTCCTTGATCCCCGTTCCAGCAGACCCCCGGATCCGACCCGAGGGCGCGTACGACCACGACGCGCCCAATTGCCAGGTTGCCGAGGACCCGAAGAGCTCGTTGTCCTCCACCCGCATGCCCCCGCTCAGATTCACGGTGCGAAGACCCGAGACGAAGTGGACGAAACCCGCCCGGTTCCACCGCTCATTCTGACGCTCACCGCTCGACGGGCCGTATTGGCTCATCGATTCGCTGAAGGATCGTTGCTCCTGATCGGACAGCTCAACTCCGAGGGTGCCCGTCGTGCCCCCCCCCAGAAGCACGTGAGTCTGAGCCCGGGCGCGCGTCCGGCGTAATGCGTCGAGCGTCGTGAATGCGTAGAAGCCCAGTGTGTCGGCCGGGCCATCGATCGCATCATCCGTGCCGCCGTCCGACGTGTACGACGAGAGCGAGACATCCAGTCGAATGCGATCCGACATCTGGCGTGTCACGTCGAGTCCGAGGGTGATGTCGTCAGCGTAGGTGAAGGCATTCTGGTCGACGAGGTTGCCGGAGCCATCGGTCGGAAAGTGAAATTCCCGATCGCCGGCACGGGCCGAGAGGTCGATGCGTGAGCGCTCATCCGGGACCATTCGGACCACGCCGCTGAGGATCCTGTTGGCGAACGCATTGTTGAATTCGAGAATGCCGTCGGTTTCCGCATCGGAGACGGAAAAGCCGTAAGAAACAGCGTCGGTGCCCCCGTGCAGATCGAGCGACCACTCCTGCCGCCCGTAACTCCCACCCATGACGGTCGCTGTTCCCGTCAGAGGCCCGGCACCGCCACGCGTGATGATATGGACAACCCCTCCGACTGCATCAGACCCGTATAGAGCACTTGCAGGCCCACGAAGGATCTCGATTCGCTCGACATTCTCGGTCCTGAGTCCGGCGAAATTGAACGACCCTCCGGCCTCGTTCACCTGTACGCCGTCGATGAGCACCTGTACGTAGTCACTCTCGCCTCCCCGCAGAAAAAGAGAGGCCACGCCGCCGAACGACCCCGATTCCACGAGGGCCATGCCGGGAACGGAACGAAGAGCGTCGACGACTCGAGTGATCCCACCTGACCGCAGCTCAAGGCCGTCGAGCACGGTGATCGTCGCGGCCATCGCTGACTCCTCCCGTTCCTGAGGAGTGCCGGTGACGACGAGGCCCTCCAGACGGTATGCACCTCCTGGCGCCGAGGGCGGCGAAGCCTGCTGGGCCGAGGCTGATGTCACGGCGACCAGGCTCACGATGAGCCACGCAAACCGTCGCATCGCATCTTCTCCTTCCCACCCGCGTGGGGGCGAAGCAGCCGACGAGAGAACGGCGAGGCCGGGAACGCCGTCGCGAGATTCAGGAAACGCCGACGTCGACCGCCCCGGACGCCCCTTCGGCGACCTGATTGGGGTGCCGGTGGGTCAGGTCTCCTGGCTCGAGGCCGTCCCTGCTCGCCTTCCCAGGAATCTCTCCCCAGTGGCATCGAGAGCCGACGTTCCGGCTGAACCGGACCTCTGACAGTGGCGGGGCCGCGCCGGACTCACACCGGCTTCCCTTTGACCCACCCGCATTCGAATTGTATCCGGAGGTTGTACGGTCTCAGGCGGGGTGTCAACCGGCCGCGTTCGGGGAGCCCGAGGACAGGGGCACCACCTGCGGCATTCCGCGCCCCGAGCCCTCCTCGTCGAGCGGCGAAACGATGACTGGCCAACGGTACACGCGACTGATCGTATCAGCGGTCATGACCTCGTCAGGGCAACCCATCGCCTCAACCCGACCGTCCGCGAGCAGGACGAGTCGAGAAGCGTACCGCGATGCCAGATTCAGGTTGTGCGTCGCGACGATCACCGTGAAGGCGCGCTCCTCGGTGAGTTCGCGCATCAGCTCGAAGGTCTCCATCTCGAAGTGCAGATCGAGTGCGGCTGTGGGCTCGTCCAGCACGAGAACGCTGGGCTCCTGAGCCAGTGCTCGTGCAATCCGAGCCCGCTGACGCTCCCCGCCCGACAGGTTTCGAATACTGCGTGCCGCCAGATCTGCCACACCTGCACGCTCCATAGCCTGATCGATCGCAGCTCGGTCGTTCGATCCCATTCGGCCCAGAATCCCGGTGTGGGGATACCGCCCCATCTCGACCAGGGCCTTCACCGTCATCGGGAATGCCATCGGCTCGGCCTGCGGTACGAAGGCGATTCGCGTAGCGATCTCGCGTCTATTCCACGAATCAGGTACCCGACCGGCGTACGCGACCGAACCGGCCGTGGGCGAGAGTTCCCCCAGCATGACGCGCAATAACGTGGACTTTCCGGATCCATTCGGACCGATGAAGGCACAGAGCGACCCCTCCGCCACACCCAACGACACCTCTTCGAGAGCAGGGCGGGCGGACGACGGGTAGGAGTACGAAATATCCCGGAGCTCGAAGAGACTCACGCGCCCTCCTCGTGACGAATCAGCAGCCACAGGAAGACGGGGACGCCCGCGAGCGCGGTGACGACACCCACGGGAAGTTCGGCGGGCGCGACCACCGTGCGGGCAATGGTGTCGGCGAAAACAAGGAAGGTCGCGCCTGCGAGTGCACATGCGGGGAGGAGCCAGCGATGATCACTCCCGCCGACGAGCCGGAGGGCATGCGGCACGACCAGACCCACGAAGCCGATCGCGCCGGATCCGGCGACACACACACCCACGACCAGCGAGGTGCCAACGTACAGCAGGAGCTTGAGTCGAGAGACATCGACACCGAGATGGAACGCACTCTGCTCCCCGACGGACAACAGATTGAGCGGCCGCGCGAGCAGGCTGAGTCCCACGAGAGCGGGGATGACCCAGGACCCCACAGTGACGACTCCCTCAGTCGAGGCACCGCTGAACGAACCCATGATCCACAGCATGGCCGCCCGGAAGGTCTCGAGATCGGCAAAGTTCACGAGCAGCAGAATCAGGGCGTTGAAGAACGCGCCGATCACGACGCCGGCCAGAAGAAGGACGTGGGTGTCCAGACCACGACCCGCAGCTGCAGCCATGGCCAGGACGAGGGTGATCGCGGCCGCTGCACCGATGAATGCGGCGATCGGCAGGGCCAGCAGCGACACGGTCGTGAAACCGAAGACGATCGCCACCACAGCCCCGACGGCAGCCCCACTCGACACACCGAGCACATAAGGTTCAGCGAGGGGGTTCCGCAGCAGGGCCTGAAACACCGCCCCCGCGACAGCAAGACCGGCACCGACTTCGGCCGCGAGTAGAACTCTGGGGAGCCTCAGTCCGGTGACAATCGTCTGGGTCTGAGCGTCCGCTGCGCCACGAAGCGCCGCAGCGACGTCGGGGACGGAAAGGCCGACCGCACCCACCATCAGGGCGATACCGACCGCCGCCACGAACGACCCGAAGAGGCCGAACAGCAACGCGGCCTGCCGGGTCACGGCTTCATGCCAGAAAAAACATCGGGATGCAGGGCGCTCGCGAGATCACGGGCAGCGACACCCAGATCCGGACCCGGGCGATTGAAACGGTCCGAGTCCACAAAGACCACCCTCCCGTGCTGCACAGCTTCGAGATCTCGCCATCCCGGCAACTGCTGAATAACGTCGAGAGTGACGTCGGACGTACTGCTGCGAGGCCACACGAGGAACGTGGGATTGCGCTGTACGATCGATTCGTATCCGACGTTCGGCCAGCGTCCTGGTGCATCGGCGAACACGTTTCGCCCACCGGCGATGGTGATCAGGTCATCGACATACGACCCCGCAGCGGTCGTCATCGGGGGGTCGGACCAGATCACGTACATGACCGACACGGCCGGCTCGTCCGCGACGCGGAGCTCAACCTCCCGGAGACTCGCCGAGATGTCGTCGGCGAGCATCTGCGCTGCCGCCTCTCGTCCGACCAGGGCCCCCAGGCGATCGATGGAATCGTAGAGGTCCACGACCGTCTCCGTCCGAAACCCGACCGCAGATATCCCCAGGTCACCCAGGCGCGCGGCAAGCTCGGGCATCTCCCGCCCTTCAGGCATCAGGACCACGTCGACGTCGAGATCAACGAGTGCTTCGAGGTTCGGATCAAGTCCCCCTCCAACCGATGGAAGGGTCAACAGGGCGGGATGGCTGTCGTAGTCCGTGCGAGCAACGATCAGGTCACCGGCACCGATCGATACGAGCAGCTCGGCGAGCGACGGAACCAGGCTGACCACTCTGGCCGCCTCGAGCGGCTCCGCACGTTCCGACATGGGCAGCGCACCATGATCCGGTGCGTTTCCGCAGGCCGCGAGCGCGGCAGCACAGAGAAACCCGCTGACGAAGCGCGGCCGCAGGTCACGGCGGCGGGCTCGGCACGACACGAGGGCCTGCCTCTCCCGAATCCCAGAATCCATGTGGTTCTCTCGACCGAAGGACAGCAACATCCCGCGGCACAGGTCTCCTGGCTCAGGGCCGGAGCGCTCGCCTTCCCGGGTCGAAACCCAGTGGCTCTTCGTGAGCGTCCGTTCTGGTCGGAAAGATTCTCAGACCAAACCCAACACAGTGGCGGGACCGCGCCGGAATCACACCGGCTTCCGAGATGTGCCGCGAGGGAGGTTAGATAGACCTCACACGAAGGACAAGCCGCGTGCGAACGGCGTCAGTCCAGAGAGTCTGACGTGGACGAGTCCTCACGCACATCGCGCGATCGCTTCCGAACATACAGCCCTGCTCCGGCAACCATCCCGAGTGGCAGAAGACTCAGAAACGCCGTCGTCGCGATGAAGGCCTGACGGTTCTCGTCGCTCGAGTCGAAGCACACGGGGCACGCCCAGACCGATTCGGGGAGCACCGCCATGCCGAGCATGGCCAGACCCGCCAACGGGAGGAGACGCATCACAGGTACACCTGCCAATAGAGGATCGGCCACACGAGCACGACGAAATACCAGAACGCGGAGACGGTGGCCAACTGACTCGAGCGAAGCTCGTCCTTGTTCAACCGGTCATAGGCCCAGAGGAGCGCAACCAGCGCACCCACCGCGTGGATCGCGTGAGATCCGACGATGAGGTAGAAAAAACCACCGTAGGAGCTGGACTGCATCGTGAGACCATCAGCAAGCAGGGCCGCCCACTCGGAGCCCTGAAAGCCCACGAAGATGCCACCAAGGACGATCGTGATGAGGAGCGGTATGCGTGCCTGGCCAGCCTCCCGCTTGAAGGCGAACCACGTGAAGACGAGCACCATCCCGCTCACCAGAAGCGCGAGCGAATTGAGCGCCGTCTCCTCGATGGGAAGCCTCGGCTGGCCGTACGGCGGCCACATCTGCCCGGCCGCTTGCGACTTGACGATCGTGTGGGCGGAGATCAGTCCGGAGAAGAACATGACCTCCGTGAATATGAAGATCACCATGCCGAGGACGCCGTTCGGGACGATCGGCTCGCGTTTCGCGGGCCCGCGTGCGGGCATGGCGGCAGACTCTGTACTCATGTAACCAGTGTGGGTGATTCCAGGCCGTCTTCAGTTACACCGATGCCGGGCACTCGTTCGTCGGATCAGTCCGCGTCGGGACGGAACGACATCACATAGTCCGCGACCTGCTCGAGCTGCTCCTCGGTGTACAGGGCACCCCACGGCGCCATGAGCGCGGAACCTCCCACAGCGGCGGCACCGTCGCGAATCACCGTGATCACTCGATCCCGATCCCTCGCCGGGTCAGCCCAGAAAGCCGGATCGGTGAAATTGGCCGGAGGTGGATTCAGAGCAGCACCCGCAGCTCCGTCCCCTGCCCCGCCGACCCCGTGGCACGTGGCGCAAATCTGTCCGAACGACGATTCCGCACTGAAAGCCGCCGCAACCATCACCTCGGGCTCAGCCTCGCTCTCCTCCTCCGCGTACCCTGCCGCGTACGCGAGACCGCGCTCGACCTCGGCCTTGGCCGCGATGTTCTCCCACCGCTGACCCTCATGGTTCATGACATCGGGTGAGATGCCCGAAACCATGATCAGCATCAAGACCAGCGACGTGGCCAGCACCCACTTCATGATGCGCTTTTCCCACGCAAGATGCATGAAGTTGTTCACGACAAGCCGCGCCTTCACGACGGCAATCCCGAAGGCCGTGATCAGGGTGATCCAGCGAAGTCCGGTGGCCTCTCCGACCTCCGGACCCACCACCGAGATCAGGAAGAGGATCAGAAGGATCACATAGATCTTGAAATAATTGACGTGATGCCCGGCGTCGTGACCGTGCTCGTCGTGATGCTCGTTGTTCTCGGACATGTCGCCTACTTCGCGATGTAGAGAAGCGGGAAAAGGAAAATCCAGACCACGTCGACGAAGTGCCAATAAATGCCGATGATTTCGACGCGGTGCAGCTCACGGCCGCGGAAGGCATCCACGGCCACGAACCCCATGATGATCGCCCCCGCGATCACGTGGAGCGCGTGGAGGCCCGCAGCGGTGTAGTAGAACGACCAGAAGGTGTTCGACGTGATCGTGTACCCGGCCAGGATCTCGGTCGTCCACTCGTACGACTTGATCATGAGGAACATCAGCGCGCCGAGGATGGTGAAGCCCAGAAGCTTCGCCGCCTCCTTTCCGTTCCCCTTCTCCGCCGCCTGGTGAGCGAGCACGCACGTGAAACTGGACGTCAGCAACACGAACGTGTTGATGGCCCCGATCCACGTCTGAGTGTGGGATGCAGCCTCCGCCCACTCCGGATGGCCGATGCGGTGCATGAGGTAGACGCCGAGAAGGCCGCCGAAGATGACCACCTCGGACGCGAGGATCCACCATACCGCCAGGCGCGGTGTCGGAATCCCGGTGGCGCTGCGGGTCGTTGCAATCGGTCTTGCGTGTGCCATCAGCCAGGGAGGTGTTGGGGCCAGTAGTCCTCTTCACGGTCCGGATGACCGTACTCGTACGGCCCCCGGTAGACGGTCGGGAGCTCATCCACCGGCCAGTTGCCGTGCGGTGGGGGTGACTCCGTCGACCATTCCAGCGTGTTCGCCTTCCACGGGTTCTTGCCCGCCTTTTCGCCGCGCATCCAGCTCACGATCACGTTGTAGAAGAAGACCAGCTGGAACGCGAGCATGATCAGCAGCGAGATCGTCGCGAGCTGACGAAGCTGGAAGTACTCGGGACCCGCGATCTCGGGGAAGTGCTGGAAGTTGTAGATGCGGCGGTGCTGACCGCCCATTCCCAGCACGAAGAGCGGGATGAAGATGAAGTTGAACGGGATGATGGTTCCCCAGAAGTGGATCTTGCCGAGGGTGTCGTTCATCATCCTCCCGAACATCTTCGGGAACCAGTACGTGAAGGCACAGAACGTGCCGATGATTGCGATCGGGAAGAACGTGTAGTGGAAGTGCGCCAGCACGAAGTACGTGTCATGGAAGTAGATGTCCGCGCCACTCGCTCCGAGGAAAATCCCGGTGACTCCGCCGATGAGGAATTCCGCCATGAAGGAGAGCGCCCACAGCATTGGAGTCGTCAGCTGAATCGAGCCCCCGTACAGGGTCGCGATCATGACAAACAGCATCTCCGCGATCGGGACCGAGATCAGCAGCGTCGTGATCGTGAACACGTTGGCCATCCGCGGGTCGATCCCGGCAATGAACTGGTGGTGGGCCCACACGAAGAAGCTCAGCACACCAGTCGCGACCGCCGTGTACAGGACCATCTTGTAGCCGAAGATCTTCTTCCGAGCGAAGGTCGCCATGACGTCGACCGTGATCCCGATCGCGGGAAGCAGAACGACGTAGACCTCAGGGTGACCAAAGAACCAGAAGAGGTGCTGCCACAGGATGGGATCTCCGCCGCGCGCGGGGTCGTAGAAGCCGGTGTTCAGCGTCTGATCGAAGAGCAGCATCACCGCGCCGGCAAGGAGCGGCCCGACCGACAGCATGAACAGGATGCTCGCGATCACGATCATCCAGCATACCAGGGGGATGTCATACGCGCGCATGCCGGGGGCGCGGGAGTTCATCAGGGTGGTGATGAAGTTGATACCACCCAGGAGGAATGCCACGAACTCCAGACCCACGGCGGTGAGCCAGAGCGTGGCTCCCAGCGCGGTCTGGTTGTAGTCGCCGTTCGCCGACAGCGGGGGGTATGAGGTCCAGGCGCCACCGAACCCGCCGCCCTCGACGAAGAGGGACAGGAGCAGGACGACCGAACTCAGGAAGAACACCTGAAAGGAGAGGCGATTGATCCGCGGGAAGACCATGTCGTCCGCACCGATCATCAGCGGGATCAGGAAGTTCCCGAAGGCCGCGATCAGCACAGGCATCGCCACCCAGAAGATCATGATCGAGCCATGGTTCGTGATCAGCGCGTTGTACTCACCCGGCGAAACCTGGCCGAAGCCGGGAACGGAGATCCCCGGGAAGGCGAGCTGCATGCGGAACACGTACGCCATGTAGCCACCGATCACGGCCATGAACATGCCCGTGAACATGTACTGCATGCCGATGATCTTGTGGTCTGTCGAGAGCAGGTACTTCGAAACCCATCCCTGATCGTGATGGTGGTCGTCGTGCCCGTGCGTTTCGTGCTGGTGGACGTCAGCTACTGTGTCTGCCATCTGACTTCGTCCTCTACGGTGTAGTCGCTGCGGACGCGGAGGAAATCCACGCTGCGTGCGTGTTGGCGTCTTCGATGTGGATCCTCGCGGCCATCACACCATGGCCGATGCCACATATCTCTGCGCACTGAACGTCGAACTCGCCGGTTTGAGTCGGCGTGAACCACCCCGTGATCGACCGCCCCGGGATCGCGTCCTGCTTGAGGCGGAAGACCGGGACGGAGAATGAGTGGAGAACGTCCCGCGACTGCAGCTGGAAGTGGTACGTCTTCTCCGTCTCCACGTGCAGATCGCCGACCGTGAAGATGTCGTCACCCGTGTCGAGCTCGTTGTCGGCACCCGGGTGCTGGAAGGTCCACGCCCACTGCTGCCCGATGACCCGGATCGTCGAATCCGGCTCGGGCAACTGTTGCTTGACGTCGTACCACACGCGGACGGCGGCGACCACGATGAAGACGTCGCACACCAGGACCAGCGCATGCGGGATCGTGATCCACTGCTTGACGTGCTTTTCCTTGCCGACCAGATACTGCGACTTCTCTCCCGGCTTGGCTCGGAATTTCCAGATCAGCCAGAAGAAGATTCCTTCGGCCAGAAAGAACCAGACTCCCACGATGATGCCGATGAAGAGAATCAGGTTGTCGATATCGGCCGCATAGGTCGACGCCTGAGGCAAAGATTCGAGCATCGGGTTACCCCATCCTCGTCCGCATGATGATGAAGAGGGCTGCGAGACCGAAGAGAAGCGCACTGATCACCGTGATCTTGTACGTCTTCTCGGCATCGATCAGGGCTTCGTTCTCGGAGTCCGGAATCTGCGAGATATCGCGCCGGGTTTCGTTCGCTGCGGGTTCAGCCATGAGTTCGCCCTACCTGAGCGTCTGGACGTAGGCGATCACATCCTGCATCGCCTCGTCGCTCAACGCGAGAGAGTTCACGCGCATCGTCTGGCCCCACGTGTCCGCCGGGCGGGCACCGCGAGCACCACTTTTGAAATTCCGGAGCTGGTTCAGCAGGTACCAGTCGTCAAGCATCACGATCGGCGGAGCATGCAGGTCCGGATTCCCCAGACCGTCCTCTCCATGACAGGCGACGCACACGGCATAGGAGGCGGCACCTGCACCAGCGTTTCCGTGCAGCGTGCTCTCCGGATACAACGGATCGAGAGACGCGACGTACTGCGAGACGGAAGGAACATCGACATCACGAGTGAGAGAGACCGCCATCGGGCGCATCCTCAACCCCGGCAGGTCGCTCGCATGGTCGCCCCGATACTCGTTCTGAAAGCCTCGGAGCTGGTCTTCCACGTACCACTGCGGGAGACCCGCAATGGCCGGAGCGGCGATGTCGACGTTGCCCTGCCCCGCGTCTCCGTGACAGGGGGCGCAGGTTTCGAAGAGTTCGGCGCCGAGTTCCATACCAGCTTGCGGCGTCGGATTGCTGCATGCCGCCATCCCAAATACCGCAAGCGGCAGCAGCGCTTTTCCAGCAGTCGGAAGTCGTACCATCATACCTGTGTGGGTAGTGAAATCGACTCGTCGATCAACATGATCGGGATGTCGTCCCGTACCGGATAGAGAACGTCACCGTCTTCGCGGAGCAGCCCCTCCGCGACCGTCACAGTCACGGGTCCACCGCCGCGATTCGAGAGGGAACCTCGGGCGATGGACGCATTGACCTCCTCAAGCACCGCGTCGTCGGCACGACGAAGCGTTTGTCTTGTCTCCGGACACACGAGAATGTCGAGAAGTTTCTGGTCAATCACGTTACGAACCCCGAGCTTTTCTGGTACAGGTCGCAGTGAGCGACCCATCCAGCACCGTCCATTCCGGAACGATCTCGCGCCGTGATTCCGGGTCTTTCGGAAGGCGCGGTAAGATACATCCGTTCCGGGTCGAAAGGGAGCCTACATATGGTACTTCGTGATCTTTTTCACAAGCCTGCAGGATCCAGTAGCCGCGCCGTTTTCGGCCTGATCGCGCTTGGCGTCGGCCTTGCCGCATGCCTGGACGTCGGCGCCGACCGACCCGACGACGGCCGGGCACCGGAAACATTTGTACTCAACACGGCGTCCCAGGCGGAAACATCTGATCTCGGGCCCCTGCCGCCCGCAGGTCATGCGTGGGTGATTTTCGGCGCGGACACGGTCGTCGCAGAGGTCGCCGCCACCGCCGACGAGCGGGCTCAAGGGCTCATGTACCGGGAGGAGGTTCCCGATGGAACCGGGATGCTGTTCGTCTTCCAGGACAGTCAGCCCCGCTCGTTCTGGATGGCCAACACATACGTGCCGCTCGACATCGCCTACATGGATCCGTCATACCGAGTCGTCGACATTGTTGCCATGGAGCCGCTCGTCACGGAGTCATACCCGAGCGACGCGCCGGCCATGTTCGCTCTCGAGGTTCGGCAGGGCTGGTTCGCGGCGCAGGGGATCGGTGTCGGCGCCCGTGCAAACATCGTCTTCGGAATTCAGGGGCGCTGACGTCCCTGGAGGAGCTGACCTTCTCTCTCGGCGAGGCCTTACCCCGAACAGCCGCCGGTCATCGGACCGCACCTTTCAGAACGTCGAAGAGTGCATCGACATCGACCCGGTCGTTGTACACGTTGGGGGACAAACGAAGCGCGCTGCCCCGCAGAGACGCAGACACGTTTCGCGCCGCCAGTGAGGCCTTGAGGGCCAAAAGGTCGATCCCTTCGGGCATCCTCAGGCCGAAGAGATGACTGCCCCGCCACGCATCATCTTCCACCGAATAACCGAGTTCGGCGGATTCACGCAGGAAATCCGCGGTCAGATCCCGACAGTACGTCTGAATCGCCTGCGGTGACCACGCGAGGATGAGTTCGAGGCTGGCCCGGGCGATCGGCGCCAGAAAGAAGCTCGAACGCTCAGCCATGTCGTACCGGACCGCGCCTTCGATGTACTCGTTCTGATAGTCCACGAGATGTTGGAAGTCCCGACTGTTCTTTCGAGCGATCCACGTCTCCTCGATCGGGACGCCGTCTTCAAAACGATCCGAGAACCACGTGAACGCCAGAGAGTACGGGCCGAGCAGCCACTTGTACGCCGCGGTCACGACCACGTCCGGATGGATGGACGTCACGTCCAGCGGAAGGGCGCCCGCCGACTGTGTTGCGTCGATCACCAGGGCGGCTCCCACCTCGCGGCATCGCGCACCGATGGCGTCGAGGTGAAAGAGCGTTCCATCAGTCCAGTGGACATTCGGTACGGACACGATGGCCGTTCGCGAGTCGATCGCATCCAACAGACGTTCATTCCAGCGCCGGCCTCGGCTCTCACCCTCTCCCGGATCGACGGCCCGGATGCTCGCATGACATTCTGCGGCCAGTCGGTGCCACGAGTACACGTTGCCCGGGAACTGCTCATGAGTGAGGACGATGTTCTGGCCGGCGGAAACCGGCAGATTCTTCGCTGCCGTCGCCACGGCGTAGGAGACTCCTGGCTGGATCGCCACCCGGGCTGGTTCGGACGCTCCGATGAGTCGGGCATAGAGACGACGAAGTTCGTCGGTATCCCAGAAGGAGTCGGGTGGAACGATGCGCGTGGGCACACCCTTCTTCCGGATCGCCTCGAAGCCGGCTTCCGCCGCAACTCGAGGCAGCGGCCCCATGTACGCACAATTCAGGTAATGGTCGTCGCGACCGAGGTCGAAAGCGTCACGTTGGCACGGCAGTGGTGGAGTCACTCGTCTTCCTTCTTCGAACGTGCGTGTTGCGCAGCGTACATGATGACCCAGAAAAACCCGATTGTGATCATCGACAGGATGCCGATCTCCCAGATCTTCAACGTTCTTCCTCCTCCGCATCACACGCGGGGTACAGCGCGAGTGTCTCGACCTCCCGTATCACTTCTTCGAAGACGCTTTTCGGCTCCGTCGAGTCCGCATGTTCGGTCCAGGGCCCGCAACGCTGTCCGTTCCGAAAGCTTCCCATGTAGCGAATGCGACCATTCGGGTGATACGCCACAAACTCGCCATCGAAGACGCCACCGCGAAGCCCCCCCTCGACCTGCACCTGACCGCTGCCCGGTGAAAAGTCCCTGAAGACCGGTCCCGAGAACGGAACCCGGGTCCCCGGCGTCACGTACAGGCTGTCCACGACCTCGAGCGAGGTGAGGTCTGTACGCTGGTCCTGTGAGCACGCCGCGAGGCCTGCCGACACGGTGACAAGCAGGGTTCCATGCTTCGACACCCGACGCATAACAGCCTCGAACGCTACGCGCGCTCGGTCGACGGACGCCTGCACGGACACACGGACCTCCGCCTCACACCGGCACAGATCGGCTTCACCGTACCGGGAACAGCCCAATCGTCGCGGCGCCCAGCGGACGCTCTCGAGTCAACACGATCAGGTGCATGGTGCCCGCTTCGAAGTGCTCGCGCTGCAGCGGCGACAGCTCCAGATCCCGTCTGCCTCTCAGCTGACCGGCACGCACGACGAGGTCTGTTACCTGCCAGCCGCCATCCTCGTTTGGATACCGGAGTGCCACACCCAGCGCGTCCACGAGGCTCAGTCCGGCCAGCTCGATCACGATCGACAGCCGACTCGTTACCGGATCGAAGGCGACGTTTCCGTTGACCGAGATCTCGGAGTCGGGCGAGCCGATCAGTCCGGACGGGGCTCCTGCCGCGAGACGGACAGCCACAGTGGCGGGGGCCGTCCCATTCTCGAGAGTCGGCGTGGTGAAAGGAGGCTGGCGATGATCCGTCGCCTGTTCGAACGCGTACGCCAGAGACACCAGCCGGGCATCGTCCAGCGTCCGACCCATGAGCTCCATCCCGATCGGGACGCCAGCCGTGAAGCCGACGGGAACGCTGATCGAGGGTAGTCCCGAATTTGCTCCGAGGCTGCAACTCGATCCCCGCTGAGGGTCACCGATCACGGACGGGATCGTGCGCACGGTTGGGAAGACGAGGGCATCGAGAGAGTACCGATTCAGGGTCGCTTCCACCGCCTCCCGGAGTGGGGCCCGTTTTGCGAGCGCCGCCCGGTACTCGTCGGAGTACCGCTCTTCGGACTCGTTGCGTGCTCGCATCCTGGGGACCAAAGCCTCGTGCACCAGTCCGGACTCGAGGATCTCCGTCAGTGACGACACGGGTGCTTGAGGGTTCTGCGCAAAGTAGTCGATCAGATCCCACTTCGTTTCGTACCCGATCACGCCCGAGCCGGCGATGAGCGAATCGAGATCCAGGATCTCCACCGTCACGGTGTCGGCGCCCAGGCCGACCATCTCTTCGATGGCAGCGCGGACCAGTCGAGCGGCAGCGGCCTCCTCCGGTGCCTCTCCGAAATACGCTTCCAGAATGCCGATGCGGGCACCGCGCAGGGCGTCCTCATCGAGCGACTCCACAAAGCGAGGGACCTCGCGGTTCGTCAGGATCGCCGTCGCCGGATCGTTCGGATCGGGCCCCACCGTCGCATCGAGCGAGATCGCGAGATCGCGGACGGTCCGAGCCAGCGGACCACCGACATCCTGCGTGGCTGCAAGCGGAATGATGCCGTCGATGCTCGAGAGGCCCTTGGTCGGTCGCAGGCCGACGAGATCGTTCTGAGCGGCGGGAATTCGGATCGACCCGCACGTGTCACTCCCCCACCCGACGGCGGCGAAGCTCGCAGCGATCGCGGCGCCGGTCCCGCCACTCGAGCCGCCGGGATTCCTGGACAGGTCATACGGGTTCCGGGTCTGCCCACCCATCGACGAGATCGTGGTGATCCCCGAGGCGAGCTCGTGCATGTTGGCTTTTCCGAGGATGATCGCACCCGCGTCTCGCAGCCTGGCGACCTGAAAGGCGTCATCCGGCGCGTAGTTGTTGGCCAGGGCCAGCGTCCCGGCCGCCGTCGGCATCTCGGGCGTGTCGTAATTGTCCTTCAGGATGATTGGAATCCCATGCAACGGGCCGCGAGGGCCCCGCTCGGCGCGTTCCCTGTCGAGGGCCTCCGCGTCGGAGAGGGCATCGGGATTGAGCCAGACCATCGCGTTGATCACGGGCCCCTGCTGATCGTACGCCGCGATGCGGTCGAGGTAGGCCTGCGTGATGGCGACGGCCGTCGCCTCGCCCGAGACCATCATCTCCTGGAGTTCGACGATCGAGCGTTCCGCGACGGTGACCTGCGCATGGGCGGGC
The DNA here is from genome assembly GCA_038120095.1 of Gemmatimonadales bacterium. GTDB lineage: Bacteria > Gemmatimonadota > Gemmatimonadetes > Longimicrobiales > Gaopeijiaceae > UBA2589. The sequence goes on along the minus strand of JAYOKZ010000015.1, from coordinate 3,688 downwards.
GCCACGAAGAGACCGAGCGCGATCGTCCCGAGCGCGGCGAGATCGAGGCGCGTCACTCGAACTCCACCTTGTTGAAGAGGAGGTTCAGGACGCGCCCGTTGTCGATACGAAAGGTGCCATCATCCTCGAACATCGCCGTCCCGAAGAAGCCGGGCCCCTCGAACGTCATCTCCTCCACCATCGGCTCGAGCTCGAATGTGCCGTGGCGACGATGTGCGCCCATCAGCATCCCGTCCTCGACGTAGAGGGTGTAGATGGTCTGCAGCTCGGCGCTGTAGTACGTCCCCGCGAGGGATGCGAGCTGTTCGGCCGAGGGTGACCAGGCGGCGGGTTCTTCCTCCTCCTCCCCGTTCTCCGACGAATCCTGCTGCGCCGGAGCCGGATCGAGACGATCCCCGAAGAAGATGTCGAGAAGCTCGGCCGGGATCCGGCCACCGATGTTCGATCGGTTACTCAGGGTGATCACCCCGCCATCCAGCTCCGGGAAGTAGGTGAAGCTCGCACGGAAGCCCGCGCTCGAACCGGTGTGCCGGATGACCCGTTCCCCGCGCAGTTCTCCGACGTTGATCCCGAAGGCGTAGGAGAGCTCTTCCCCATCATTCAGGACGCCCTGCTCCTGCATCTGCTCGATCACGGCCGGGCCACCCACCGCGGCGGTCGCGTAGTTGTTCATCCAGAGCGCGAGGTCGTCGACGGTCGAATACATCCCGCCTGCGCCGTACAGGGAGCTGTTGTCGAAGACCCGCACGAAGCCCTCGTCGTCGGGCGAATACGACTCGGCTACGCCCGGAATCGACTGGCCGAGCTTCGACATGATCGTCGTATGGTGCATCCCGACCGGCCCGAAGACCCGCTCTTCCATGAATTGAGGAAACGGCATACCCGACGCGCGCGCCACGATGTCAGCCAGCATCATATACGCGGTATTACAGTACAGGTACTGGTCGCCCGGCGTGAAGTTGAGCTCGTGCATGTGCTCGGTGAGCCGCAGCGCGTCGGCCTGCTGGACGGCATCGCCGTTCTGGCGTCCGGCGATCCCCTCCGAGGTGTAGATCTCCCGGAGCCCGCTCATGTGGTGGACCATGTGCCGGATCGTGATCACGTCGCCAAAGTCAGGGACCTCCGGCAGATGCGTCTGAATGTCGTCATCGAGCGAGAGAGCGCCTTCGTCGGCCAGAAGGGCGATCGCGAAGGCCGTGAACTGTTTGGCGACCGAGCCGATGTCGAGGACAGTCTCACGGCCCAGCGGAATCCCGTGCTCGAGGTTGGCCACACCATAGCCCTCGGCGAAGATGACCGTACCCTGCCGCACCACTGCGAAGACAGCACCCGGCTCGCCGTGGTAATCGGCCATCAGCTCGTCGACCGCCGCGCGTTCGGCGAGGGTGGTGACCTGCGCCTGGGCGCCGGTCGGCGGGAGTGCGGACGCTATGAGGAGAAGGGCTGCGGCGACGGCACTGCAGCGACCGGCAGGCGAGAGGGGAACGGGCATGAACAGGCCGGCCATGGACGTGATTCCTCGTTCGGGTGGACCGGCCAGCACAATGGGATCCGGCCGGAAAACCGGCCAGCCCCCGTTCATCGGTGGTCACGCGGGGTGTGCGCCCGAACCTCTTGCCTTCAGGGCAATTCGCCTGCCGTGAACCCTCTGCCCGGTCAGAACGATGACACGCTGAGCCTGCCGATCATCAGACCTTCGGGATGTCTCATCGTGGTGACGTACACGCTCAACTGCCCCCGATCGAGGAACCTCCTCAATGCCGGGGAAAGCGTGACCCCACCCACCAGCTCGGCGGGCCCGACCTCCTCCAGCAGGTGCACCATCCGAACGCCGCCGTCACGTCGAGGTGCCCGCAGCGTCACGTCGATGACCGAATCGTCGAGAAGCACCGGAAGCGCCCACCGGTAATCCAGGCGGTTCAGCGCCGGGCGCAGAGTGAAGCTGACTTCACCCAGCGGAGCCACCTGCTGACCATCCGCCGCGTCGAGATGCACGGCGACCGGACCCGGCATCTCACCACCGCGAAGAGGAGGCACGCTCCAGGGAATCTCGCGTGGGGCCCATCGCTGCTCGAAGGCGTACGCCAGCCCGACCAGAATCTCGTCGGCACCCTCTCGGGCCAATAACTCCATCCCGACCGGTAACCCATCCTCCGTAAAGCCTACCGGGATGTTGATGGCCGGCCAGCCGGAATTCGAGCTCAGTCCGCACGTCGATCCTCGCTGAACCTCTCCGATCGCGGCGGGGACCCTCCGCACCGACGGATACGCGATGACGTCTACGTCCAGAGCGCTGAACACCGAATCGAGCACAGTCCGCAGACGCTCCCTCCGGGCCAGGGCGTCGTCGTGCTCACGGGAGAGGTCCCCACCCGCCTCCTCACGAACGCTCAGTTGGCGTGCCAGAGAAGGAGACACGAGCTCCGTCGCGACGAGATCCCGGAGCGTACGGACGGGCCCCCCACCGGACGTGGCGAGATAGGCGTTCAGGTCATCGCGAAACTCGAGGTCGATCATCGAAGCTTCGCGCACGAGAGAGACGAGATCCGGGATCGCCACGGGCACCGTGTCGGCCCCCATTTCGGTCAGGCTGGCGATCGCCAGGCGGGTGAGCGATGCCGGCTCCACTTCATCCGGATGCTCGACATATGGAGGCTCAGCCTCGAGCTCGGACAGATCCAGCGACGTGACACCTTCTCCCGCGTTGAGCAGGCGCTCCAGAATGCTCACCTGGATCCACTGGGAAGAGATGTCCTCTTCCGTCCCGTGGAAGAACTCATTCAGCACGCCGACCCGTACTCCCTGAAATGCATCCGACCTCAGCGCACTTCGAAAGCCCGACGTCGCGCCTTCGGAGGGGGGCAGCGAGAGATCGAGGGCAAGCGCAAGATCCGAGACCGTCCGTGCCATCGGAGCTACGACATCATGGGAGTTCGCCAGAGGGAGCACGCCTGCCAAGGAGGTGAGACCATGGGTGGGACGCAATGCGAAGAGGGCATTGTGTGCCGCAGGAATGCGAATCGAGCCGCAGGTATCCGTACCCCAACCCACCGCTGCAAAGCTGGCGGCAACGGCAACGGCAGTACCTCCGCTGGAGCCACCCGGAGTCCGCGTCGGGTCGTATGGATTATGGGTCTGTCCAGCCACCGAGGAGACGGTCGTCACCCCGGAGGCCAACTCGTGCATGTTGGCCTTCGCAAGAATGAGAGCTCCAGCCTGTCGAAGCTGCCTGACGAGCGCGGCATCGCTGGAGGGAATATTCCGAATCAGGGCAAGAGAACCAGCCGTGGTCGGGAGGCCCGCGACATCCACATTGTCCTTCACGATAATCGGGATACCATGCAGCGGGCTTCGCACGATGCCCCGCGCGCGCTCCTCATCCGCCGTAGCAGCGTCCTCCAGAACCATCGGGTTGATGCTCACGATGGAGTTCAGACTCGGACCCGATCGATCGTACGCCGCGATCCGGCGCAGATAGGCGCGCGTCAGCTGAACGGACGTCGTGGCCCCGGATTCCAACGCCGCCTGGAGTTCCTCGAGCGGGGCATCAACGACCTCGACCTGAGCTTGAACGTCCCCCGCGATCGCGCACAAAAGGAGGGGGACGACGAGTCGCATGCTCACATGAGTTCGACTCTTACAACCCGAGCCAGTAGTTCACCTTCACGATGAACCGGTTCTCGGACGG
>JAYOKZ010000014.1:0-71705 GCA_038120095.1 Gemmatimonadales bacterium | reverse complement strand
GCCGGACCGACCATCATCGGCCCGCCGCGCGTGTCTCGTCGGCTCATCTTCTGCGGCTCGTAGCGCGCACTGGCTCTGACATCCCACCAATTCGCAAGTTTCGCGCTCCCCCGAAGGGAGTAGTTCCCATTGGTTCGCGCGTTGTGCCACGAGCCGATCGACCACATGTCATCCAGCGCCTCATGACTCCAGTTGTGGAAGCTGGAGAGCGTGAAGTCGTAGTTCTGGAAGTAGCGGCTCGGTTGAATTTCCCGGTAGGCGACCCGGAACCCACCATCCAGGCGCTCGGCATTGGTCGAGAACCCGATGTCGTTGACCTCGAATACGTCAGATACTTCCGCCGCCCAGATCGAACCCGTCCAGTGCTGTCCGTTCCGTTTCTCCAGTTGAAGCCGCCAGTCCCGCCCCGTGAGCGAGGTCGCCGTTTCGTCGACCGAGAAACGCGTGGCATCCGGACGCTGAAGGAAGTGCGTCGAGGAGCGCTGTACCCGAATCATGGCCGTTTCCGAGCCACGCACGTGACTTCCGGCAAAGAAGCCCCACAGAGCCCAGTCACGGTTATTCCACTGGTGCTCGAAACGCAGGCCCCCGTTGAACGCAGACGACGTGAGCCAGTCGAAGGATCCATCGCCGGGGAGGTCTCGATTCATGAATGACCCGAGACCCCGAATCTGTGTGGTCCCCTGATTGAAGTCCTGACCCAGGCTGAACACACCGAACGTGGTCCGAGGCTCCACCAGGAACTCATCCTGCCGGCCGGAGTCGGAGAGCCCGCGTCCGAATTCATTTCCTGTCACGGCAGCCATCGCACCCACGGAAAGCCCGCTGGTCGTGCGACCGGCAAGCTTCGCAGCTCCGAGGATCGTCGCGTTTTGCGGCACTTCCGAGAATTGAACGTCACTCGGAGTTCCACCCTGCGGCGAGCGACCGATACGCCGGCTGTAAAACAGGGAGTTTCGGCCGCCGGAGAGGCCAAAATCGAAATTTCTCGCGTCCTCCACAAAGAATGGCCGCTGCTCCGGGAAGAAGATCTCGAACGCCGAGAGATTGATCACCGCAGGATCGGCTTCGACCTGTCCGAAGTCCGGGTTGATCGTCGCATCCAGCGTGAAGGCGGCACCCAGGCCGTAACTGAGATCCACGCCCATGCGACTCCCGGTGGCGGAGCCGTCGAAGAATGGATCGCCGTCGACCGCCGGACCCCGCTCCAGGCTGCTCACCGCGTAGGGAAGTACCTCCAGCCGGCGGGCGGGGCGCGACACTCGGACATCGTCGATCCGACCCATCTGACTCACGATGCCCTGCCGGGTCCGGGAAATCAGTGAGTAGTAGCTCCGTTCGTTGGATGCGATGCGCAGCCGGTGGAAGTTGATGCCCCACGTCTGGGGGTCATCCGAGGCCTCATACCGAATCTGAGAGAGAGGAATGCGCATCTCCGCGGTCCAGCCCTGGTCGTCGATGTTCACCGCAGAGGCCCAGACGGCGTCCCATGCCCCATCCATCTTGTCGTCGTCGTAGAAGTAGACGTCGCCCTGCACCCCGGCCGCACTCACGCGAAAACTGTAGCCGGTCAGGCCGTCCAGATTGGGATCCAGGTGCACGCTGAACTGGTCGTACGTACCGTGCTGATCTCGACGCGCCAGCCGCCGATCGATCAGTTCCGGGTGTGTGTCCCACATCCGGGCAGCAATCCAGATCGCGTCGTCACCGAACAGGACCCGCACTTCGGTGTCCTGCTCGGCAGGTCCCCCCTCGACCGGCTCACGCTGAGTGAATCCTCTGAAGACGCGTGCGGCATCCCAGTCGGCCTCGTCGATCTGACCGTCGATCTCGATCTCTTCCAGCTTCCGGGAAGAGTCCAGTCGGGCCTCCGCAACTTCTCCCGACACCGTGACGACATGACCTCGATCGGACGGCTCGACGTCGACCAGCGTCGCGCTCTCCTGGCCCAGCTGGCCGGAGACCGACAGGGGTGCAAGACCGAAGGCTGCGAAGAGAAGGGTCGAGGCCGGGGATAATTTCAGCATCACGGGTTTGAACAAATGTTTACCGAGAAGCTGTTCCGCTACTGCCTCTCAGTGATCCAGCGTTCTACGGCCGGGTGAAGGGGGATCGGTGCCGTGGACAGATTGTCCAGGTCGATCTGCCGGGCCATGTCGTGCACCTGCTCCAGAGAGACACGATCGTTTTCGAAAATGTTGAGGAGCGTCGTGACGATTTCGCCGGGCAGACTCTCGAGCGCGAAGACCCAGTTCATGACGGCCAACGTCGTGATGGGAGCATCCATCCCCCGGTACGCACCCGCGGGGATCACTCCCTCCGAGTAGTAGGGGTGCTCCTCGTACATCTCATCGAGTACCTCGGCGGAAAAGCCGATCAGGCGCATGTCCGACGTCGTCGTCGCCTCCAGCACGGCGGCGGCCGGATACCCGACGGAGATGATCGCAGCGTCGATCGCACCATCCCTCAACGCCGCCGACGACTCGGCGAACGAGAGATACTGCGGATCAAGGTCGTCATACGTCAGGCCATGCGCGGCGAGCACGTCGCGGGCGAGCTGCTCCGTACCGCTTCCTGCTGCGCCGACGGAAACGCGGAGCCCGGCGAAGTCGAAGACGGAGCGCGCGGACGAGGAGGCCGGCACCAGGATGTGCGTCACATTCGCGTAGAGCGGTGCGATAGCGCGGAGGTCCGAAAGAGGCGTTGCGAAATCTCCCTCTCCGCGCTGTGCCTGGTACATCGTTGACGCGATCGCCATGGCGATATCCATCTGGCCCGCAGCTACCCGGTTCACGTTCTCGACCGAGCCTCCGCTGACCTCCGCCGTGAACTGCCGGGCCTCGTCGGCGATAGAGAGACGGCTGGCGATCGCTCCTCCAAGTGGATAGTAGATCCCACCCGTTCCCGCCGTGCCCAGCGACAGAAACTCCTGCGCACCACCTCGAGCGCCTCCCGACGGGGTGGACGTCCCGGACGTCCGCACGGACACGTCCGCGGATGGACCGGCCGCCGGTCCGAGCAGGAAAAACCCGCCCACGACAATCGAGGCGAGGGTTGCGGCGGCCCACCTGGTCCACGGCAGCACCGGCCGTTCTTCCGTTCGGAGAAATACGAGCCCGACGCCGGCCAGGCCCGCGAGATCGGAGGCGATACCCGGGTAGACGAGGAGGCCTGCGGCCAGCAGGGCGAGAGCCCGCTCCCACCCCTCCAGCTTCGCGCGGGCGAAGCCAACACCCCCTGCCGCGAGCACCGTGACTCCGACCAGAGCCGTGGTCGTGGCAACGACAATCGCAACCGGTGTCCCGTCCAGCAGGAGTTCCGGCCCGTACACGAACATGAAGGGCACGATGAACCCGGCCCCGGCCAACAGGGCGGCATAGAGCGCTGTCCGGATCGGCGGCGCGCCCGAGATCCCCGCGGCAGCAAAGGCGGCCAGGGACACGGGCGGGGTCACATTCGAGATGCAGCCGAAGTAGAAGATGAACAGATGAGCCGCGAGGAGCGGAACGCCCAGCTGAACGAGCGCCGGCGCACCCAGAGCGGCCAGAACGACATAGGCGGCGGTCGTCGGCAGCCCCATCCCCAGAACGATCGACCCGAGGCCCGTCAGGACCAGAGCACCAAACAGGTTCCCCTGTGACAGGGTGATGATCAGTTCCGACATGCGCAGGCCGATCCCCGTCAACGACGCAACGCCTACCACGATGCCCGCCGCGGCGCAGGCGGCAGCGACCTGAACCGCACCGCGGCCCGCCCGCTCCATGATCTCCCGCAGCTGCTGGGGAGATGGTCGTGTCGACGGCCGTGCAAGTGCCATCAGCAGTGCACTCGACACCCCCCAGAATGCAGCACGCATCGGGGATCGTCCCATCCCGAGCAGCAGGACGATGATCGCGAGAGGCAGCAGGAGGTGGAGCCGGTCGAGAATCGGTTCCTTCTCCTGATCCTGATTCGGCTCGATCCCCATCCGGGCAGCGCGGAAATGAATCGCTGCCAGCAGGGCACCGTAGTAGAGGATCGCCGGGATGATCGCCGCAACAGCGACCTGCAAGTACGGAATGTTCGTCCAGGTGGCGAGGATGAACGCCCCTGCACCCATCACCGGAGGCATGAGCTGACCCCCGGTGCTCGCAGCTGCCTCGATCGCGCCCGCGAAGAAGGGCTTGAAGCCCGCGCGCTTCATCAGGGGAATCGTGAACGTCCCGGTCGTGACAACGTTCGCGACCGCACTACCGGACAGAGACCCCATGAACGCACTCGCCACTGCCGCCGTCTTCGCAGGACCTCCTCGGGTCCGGCCCGCGATCCGGTTCGCCATGGCGATGAGCAGCGCCCCACCGCCGGCGGTTTCCAGCACGGCCCCGAACAGCACGAAGAGGTACACGAAGTCCGCCGAAACACCGAGCGGAATGCCCCAGACCCCCTCGGTCGACAGGTACAGGTGCTCGATGAGCCGGGTGACGCCGTAGCCGCGGTGCGCGAGGAAGCCTGGCAGATACGGACCTGCAAACGCATACACCAGCGCGAGCCCGCAGACGGCGATCAGGCCCCAGCCGGTCGCACGCCGCGCCAGCTCGATCACGAGCACGATCGTGATCGCACCCATGACCAGATCCATGCGGGTCGGGCTTCCCGAGCGTGCGACCAATTCCTGGTTTTCGAACGCCAGGTACGCACAGGCAACAACCGACATGATCGCGAAGAACCATCCGGTCACTTCACTAATGCGTTCGCCGCGCGTCGGCTCATCCGCGTCATCTGCCGCTCGAATACGCTTCTGAACACCGACCCCGAGGAAACCGAGGACCGACATCAGGGCCAGATGCACCGGACGCTGCACGAGCGCAGTGAAGGGAGAGATCCCGGCCGAATACATGTGGAAGAGCGCAGCGAGCGACGAGACGATCGCGATCAGCGTCGCGACGAGGCGACGTCGGGACATGCTCACGCTGATTCCGGGTGGTGGAGCTCGAACCGCACGCCTACCTCGTTTGCAGTAGGCCGAGGGCACCGGCATAGAGAAAGAAGACCGTCAGCATCACCGCAGCAGCACTCGCAAAGGATCGACGCCTGTCGATCGCATGTGCACCCTGCGCGATTACCAGAATCGACCATATCACCGTCAGATCGAGAAGCTTCGCCACATTCCGCGCAAACCCCGGTTCGAGGAAGCCAGCGATGAAGACATCGACCGTGAGTCGCAGTTCGAGGTTTTGCGTCTGGATGGTCAGCGGGAGCAGAAAAACGCCGATAAGGACCGGAATGAACCACGCGTGTGAAACGGCCGCAAGGTACTGGGTGAAACGACCGTCATCCCCGAGGACGAAGGCGAAAATCAGGGAATAGAGGCCGGCGATCCCGAACTGAAGTACGAGGGTCGCGACGACGGTTCCCGGAATCCGGCCGTATCGCAGAAAATTCCGCTGCTGCTCACCGAAATCCGCGACGGAGACACCCTGCTCGATCAGTTGCTGGCGAATCGTTTCGTAAATCAGGTCTGCAGGAATGAGCGCGGCGGTCGCGGCAGAGATCGCCGTGGTGAGCAGTAGGACGCCAAGCCATCTCGGCTCCTCCGCAAGCTGGTCCATCAGCCTGCCCGGGCTCAAAAAGACATTCAGCAGTCGACCGGGCAGCCCATCGATTCGCCGCCTGTCATCGGGGGCTTCTTCGCCGATTGAAGCTCCAGCGCCGAAGTCGGACTCGGGCATGGGCATGGGCTACGGTCTCTCCTTCAGCCGAGCGTGCTCGGTCGACTCGATTCGGATCGGGAGAGGGGCCGGGGTCAGAGGGATCCTCAGAGAACCCTCTCCGACAGCGGTCCGGCGGCTCTCGACCATTTCCGATGTCCGATGGTCCCACAGCACTCGACCCTCGACCTCCAGTTCCGATGCCTGACCGACCGACATCCCCTGAACACTCATATCGAACTCGGACGATACACTGCCACTCATCTCGAAGACGAGGAGAGGGCGGCCCGAGACGACCGTGTCACCCGTCACCGTGTAGGTGAGAATCGACGTTTCCGAGCGCACGCCCATATCCGTCTCCCCCTCGTACGACACCGTATCGACCCACTGGTCTCCCAACCCGACGGCGCGTCCGGGAAGGCCGGGGAAGAACCCGTTCGCGAGGGCGATCCCCGAGAACATCTGGCTCGCCTCCTCCGCGACAACCGGCGTCGTACGAAGTATCGCGTTGCCGACCCGGTCGAGGGAAAACTCGAGGCTGCCCTCGATCGCCCCTTCATCGACCGTGATCGGTGCGCCCAACGGATTTGAAATCGAGGCGGAAAGCTCGACCACACTCAGCCGTACATCGACCCCTGCGGCTGTCGGCGTGAAGCCGACCGAATAGGTCGCGCTGCCCTCCTGACGGAGCTGCATGCTCTGACCCATCAGAGAAATCCCGAGCGTCGTCGTAGACGAGTAGTCGTACGTGACCTCGCGAGCGACGGGCGCGGAATAACTGAGGGTCGGAGGCGCTACAGAACCGGTGGCGCATCCTGCGACCGACATCGCGAGGAGGAGGGAAGCGGACAACTTGTGCATGGCGGGTGACACCTCTTGGAACACGCATGCTGCGCAGCACGCGCACAGGGTCCGTAAAGGATAGCGCGCAGCGGACTTCGCCGCCTCCAACCGGAGCCTGATGACACTTGGCGGCTCCCGAACCGGCTGATATCCTGTTGCTCCGCTTCGCGATCCGAATGTTTACCGTGGGGCGAAACCCGCCACGATCATGAAGGTTCTCATGAGTTATCGCACCAATCCCGACAGAATTCTCGACAACATCGACCGCGCCAGAAACCGGGCTGCGGAGGCGGCGGGCCTGTACGTAGAGCGGCAGGCCATTGGCCGTGAGCTCGAGACCGAGATGCCCGATGTGGACGCGACCACGACCGAGCGGATGAAGAGGATTTTCAGTGTGCTCGAGCGGGCCTACACGAAGTGCGCTCAGCGGACCGAACTCGGCCGCCTGGCATCGCGCTTTCAGGCGGTCGGTGACATCCACCATCATCACGCACGCGGCGACGTAAGCATCTCCATCCAGTACATGGACCACGAGCGTTACGATGATGTCGGGGTCTCCCCCTTCGAAATCCGACCCTACCAGGTCGCGGATGCGAAGAAGGAGACCAAGACGAGTCGCGCGGATGTGAACGCCCTCAAGATTCTTCGCACGGAGCTGAGGGAAGGTCTCCGTGCGACCTATCAGAAGCTCGAGCCCCGGATCAAGGACGCGCTTCGGGACCGTGCAGACATGGGGCACGTTCAGGTCCAGGTCACCGTCGATCTCCGGCCGGCGGAATAGGTACCCGGACTCCTGAGCCGGAGACTCCTTCTCCTCTTCCTCGACGGCTTCGGGATCGGCGTCGACGATCCGACGATCAACCCGTTCCTCGTGGCGGAACTGCCAACCCTCAGGGGGTTGTCCGGCGGCAGGCTGCCCACCCTCGATCGCCCGGCACCCAGTGCGCAGGTTCTTCCCCTCGATGCGGCCCTCGACGTGGCCGGCACACCTCAAAGCGGTACCGGGCAGGCCGCACTGCTGACAGGCGCAAGCGCCGCTGAAATCCACGGGGGCCACTTCGGTCCCTGGACTCCATCCGGGCTGCGTCAGCTGGTGGCGGAGCGAAGCGTGCTTCGAAACGTCGTGGAGGCCGGAGGCACGGCGGCGTTCGCGAACGCGTATCCACGTGACTGGCCGGGCCCTCGCGGTAGTCGATCGATCGCAGGTCCGCCACTCGCCGCCCAGGGTGCAGGGCTTCTGAACCGACACGAGGAGAGTCTGGCCCGGGGGGACGCCGTGGCGAGCGAAATCGTGAACGACGGATGGAGGCGCCACCTCGGCTACGCTCAGCTACCTGACGTGAGCCCCGTCCAGGCCGGAGCGAACCTCGCGCGCATCGCTGAGGGCCACGACTTGACGCTGTATGCCCACTACTCGACCGATCGCGCAGGGCACCGCGGAGGCATGGCTGGCGCCGTCGCTGCCCTCGAATTGGTCGATGCGTTCCTGCGAGGCCTGCTCGAGACACTCGACCCTTCGGTCCTCCTGCTCATCGCAAGCGACCACGGCAATATCGAGGACGTGCGAACGGGTCACACGAGAAACCCCGTGTTCGGTCTCGCTGTCGGCGATCGGGCGCCGGAGGCCCATGATCTTCGAGACCTTCGTGATGTCGCCCCCTTCATTCTGAACTTTCTCGGGACATCTGGCTGATTCAGCCATCCACAGGCCCGTCGAGCCGACGATCATTTCGCATGGCCGACCGACCTCGACTCCTGGGTGCCCTCCTGGTCACCGATGGCGGGCTCGATCCAAACGTGCTCACCGACGCACTCACGAACCATCGACGTCCTGGTGAGCGCCTGGGACAAACGCTCATCCGGCTGCGCGTCGTATCCGAGGAGCAGGTTGCCCGGGCGCTTGCAACTCAGTTCGGCCTGGGATTCAGTAGCGGAAATCTCAACCCACCGCGACACGTCTGGGAGACGGTCAGCCTCACACTCTGCCGACGCCACGGCATGGTTCCTGTGGCCGTATCCGAGCGACAGCTCACCGTCGCGATGCATGATCCGCTCGATCACATCGCCATCGACGACCTCCGTTTTCAAACGGGGTGCCGCATCAAGGCAGTGATTTCGACGCAATCATCCATCGAGGCGTATCTGGCCAGCATCGACAACGCCCCCCTGATCGACTACTCACCCGAAGCTGCGATCGCACCCCGGGGACGAGACCCCGTCAACTCAGGGAACGCAGCGAGCCTGTCCACCACCGGGGCTGAGCTGGCCGATCTCGTGGCAGCCCTTCCGAAGCACTTGAGGACAGCCCGGACCCATGACGAGTCGATCGACGACGTCGAGAGAAACGCAAGACGTGCCCCCGTGGTCCGACTCGTCGATGGCATCGTGGGGAGAGCGATTCGCGAGCGAGCGAGCGACATCCACATCGAGGACACGGGATCCCGCGTCCGCGTCCGGATGCGGATCGACGGTCTGCTCCGACCCACCATCGACCTGCCAGCCGGAACACGACGAGCCGTCCTTTCACGCCTCAAGGTGATGGGCGGAATGGATATATCGGTCCGACGGCGGGCTCAGGACGGTCGGGTCGCCCTCCTGTACGGAGATCGCCCACTCACCTTGCGCGTGAACACTCTTCCCACATCGGGCGGCGAAAAGGCAGTGGTCCGCCTGCTCGACGAGGCCGCAGCCCCCGCGGATCTCGACCGACTTGGCATGAGCGATCCCGACCTCTGGCGACTCCGTGGATTGCTGGAGCGTGGGGAGGGGGTCGTGCTCGCGGCAGGCCCGACGGGTTCGGGGAAAAGCACCACACTGTTTTCGGCCCTGTCGGAGATCGACCGCGAACAGAAGAACGTCATCACCGTCGAGGACCCGGTCGAATACCGACTCGATGGGGCAAGCCAGGTTCACGTCGATCGGCGTGCAGGGCTCGACTTTGCCGCAGCACTCCGAGCCATCCTGCGGCAGGATCCCGACGTGGTCATGGTTGGTGAAATCCGGGACCGAGAGACGGCTGAGATTGCCATGTCCGCCGCGGTCACCGGCCACCTGGTCCTGTCGACGATTCATGCTACGGACGCCCCGGCCGCGATTACGCGTCTGCTGCATATGGGCGTTCCTCCTTTCCTCGTGGCCGGGGGGTTGTGCGGTGTGGTGGCACAGCGACTCGTGCGCCGGAGTTGCCCGGGATGCCGCGAGGGCGAATGCGGACACTGCGAAGGCGGACTGAGTGGACGAACCGGCCTCTATCAGGTGCTGACCGTGACGGACCCGATGCGAGACGAGATCTCCTCCGGTGGGTCATCGGCCAGGCTCCGACAGCTAGCCCGAGATGCAGGCATGAAGACGCTCGCGTTCGACGCTCGACGGGCCGTCGCCGAAGGCCTGACGAATCCACACGAGATCACCCGGATCCTCCGCTCATTTTCGGCTGCCGGTCAGCCCTGCGCTGCCTGTGGTCACCTCGTTCCATATGGGGCTCATGGATGCCCCGGGTGCGGCCGTCCTGTAGCACGATTCTGTACGTGCGGCTGCACGATCGAGCCTGGCTGGCGCTACTGCGCCATGTGCGTTCGTCCCGTGGCCAGAGCCTAGACGGTCAGGTGAAGGTCGCCACCCGAGTCGTGATGGCTTCGATCCGATCGGTGTCGATCTCCACACCAATGCCCGGACCCGACGGTACCGCCATGTGGCCGTCCGCAACCGTAAACTCCGGCGACACGATGTCCTGGTGCCAATAGCGACTGCTTGCCGAGATGTCTCCGGGCAGGGTGAAATTGGGCAGAGATGCCAGCGCCACATTGTGCGCCCGACCAATCCCGGACTCGAGCATGCCGCCACACCACACGGCCAGGCCGGCATCCTGCATCATGTCGTGGATCCTTCGGCTGGTCGTAAGGCCTCCAACCCGCCCCGGCTTGATGTTGATGATGCGGCAACTGCGCAGCTCGAGCGCAAGCTCCGCATCCCACTCAGTCTTGATCGATTCGTCCAGACACACCGGGGTCTCGATCTGCTCCTGGAGGCGTGCGTGATGAAGAAAGTCGTCATACCGAAGAGGCTGCTCGATCATCAAGAGCTTCAGGGGATCCAGAGCCTTGAGCCGGTCGACGTCGGCGAGCGTGTAGGCGGAGTTCGCATCCGCCATGAAGACGGTGTCCGGGAAGCGTTCCCGCAGCCCTGAAAGCATGTCGATATCCCGGCCCGGCTTGACCTTGATCTTCACCCGGGCATAGCCGTCCGCGATGAACCCCGCCACCTGTTCGTGCAGTTGTTCGTCGTTGTCCTTGATCCCGACACTCACGCCAACCGGCACCCGGTCCCGCACTCCACCCAGCTTCGTCGAGAGTGATACGCCTTCCGCTCGGGCAGCCATGTCCCAACCGGCCATCTCGACTGCTGCCTTGGCCATGCCGTGTCCTCGAACCCACCAGACGGGTGCCAGAAGATCCTTCGGCGACTCCGCTTCCCGACCGACGATGTTGGGCAGAATGAAGTCGTGAAGGACGTGCCATGCCGTGTCCGTCGTCTCGTAGGCATACGAGGGATCTGCAGATGCGACGCACTCACTCCAGCCGACAAGACCATCACCCTCCAGAGTCAACAGCAGGATGCGCCGATCCTGAGAACCTCCGCTCGAAATTTCGAAGAACTCCTTCAGCTGGAGAGGGATTTCACGAAGTGTGGCGCGTTCGATCTTCATTGGACGTGGTCAGGCTCGGAGAGGGGACGGAGGATCCATGTTCCGGAACCTCGCTTCGATACGATCAGGCAACATCTTCATCGACTTCGGGAGCGCGGAGCACTTCGAACACCTCATCGACCTGCTCCCAACCCACGCGCATCAGGAACGTCGAATTTCGACCGTACGACTTGCTGCCGAGGATGTAAAAGTATGGCTCGGGGTTCTGCAACGTATCCGCTCCCCGGCTTTCCTGCGTGAGACAATCCTGAGACGACGACGAAAGCAGCGCGGCCGCCAGCTTCATGGGACCGGACGTCGCATAGCACTCGTGAACCTGTAGCTGCCGATACAGGCGTGCGTCCCCCACGGACCCGGTCATGGAGATGATGTGATCGACGAGCACGTGCTCGATATCTCCGCCCGCCGTTCGCAGTGCGACATCGATGCCGTCCTCGCCTGATGAAAGGGCGTGTACCGATCGCCCGAGTCGAACATCGAACGGGGTCCCTGTTCCTTCCACAAGTGCGCGAGCACGCTCACCCAGTGCACGTCGGAGCGCCAGCGGGTCATCGTCGATCACGCCGAAGGTGGGAGCCGAGCTCCGGATCGCCCACGTGACACGGGTATCCGGTACTCGCTCCACGAGATCCGCCAGGTCGCGCGCAACGGTTTGCGCCGAGTGCCCGGCCCCGACGAGGAGAATCCGGCTGCCCCTCCAGGGCCGCTCACCGTTCCCCGAAGTGCCGTGAACGTCGGGGATCGCACGAGTGATGAACGCTTCGGATCCCCGCTCGCCCGGCGCGGCGATGCCTCCGGTGCCCAGTGCGTTCGGCTGGTCGTACGTACCCGTACAGTCGAGAACGACATCGGCATACTCGATCCCCTCGCTCCCATCGGCACGCCGAACGAGGAGACGAAATGCATGCCGGGCCCGGACTCCCGTACCGATCTCATCACTCTTCAGCAGTCCGTCTCGGGAAACCTCGAGAATCCGGGTGCCGGATCGAACGTTCGGCGCGATGTCCGGCTCCGCGGCCAACGGCTCGAACGCCTCATCGACAAGCTGAGTCCCCGTCGGACACGCTGCGTCATCGAGCGGCGCACACCCCAGCCTGCCAAGACGCGCGCGCATGCGGGGCGAGAGATTCATCGCCCACGGTGTGAAGAGCTGAACATGGCCCCACGACCGAACATTTCCAGCGACACCCGTTCCGGCTTCGTACAGGGTGAAGGTCCATCCGTCATCGGCCGCGCGAAGGGCCGCCTCCAGGCCGACAGGTCCGGCACCGATGATTGCCAGAGTTCCGTTCTTCATGCAGCGCCGCTGATCCTTGTAAGCAGATATCTGGAGACTACGGGGCCTCGAACGAATTCACGGACCTCATACCCCTGCCGAAGGTAGTGCGGGAGGGCTTCCCGCGTGGCCGCCCTCCACTCCTGCGCCAGACCGAGATCAAGGTCCATGACCCCACCCACATCGGCCGGAACCCCGACGCTGATCCAGTCGTCATCAAGCTCGAGGTTCAATCGCACCGGCAACGGAAGCGAGTCGGAGCGTGACGTCGCATCCAGCGCCACACCAATGGAGTCGGGACGTAAGGATGATGGATCAAAGGCCTGAGCCGGATCATCGACGAGGCGGCCGGCGACACGTTCGGTGCGGAGCTGCCAAAGGGGGATAAAGCGATCCGTACCGATCCCGCGATGCAGAGGGGAGTCGGTCTCGCCGTACATGTCCACACGATACTCGCGAATCACCGCGCCGAGGCGTGTGACATTGAGATGGGCGTTGCGACTCTGAAGGGGATCGAAGGTCCAGAACATCTTCTCGATACCGAGCGCCATGACGACGTCTCGCTGATACGCCTTCAGACGCCTGCCCAGGCCGGTGTCACGAATTTCGGGACGCACCGCGAGCATGTCCGACCAGTGGACGACCTCACCGTCCCGGAGGCCCGTCAGGCCGAACACGAATCCAACCAGGCGGCCTTCGGCGTCCCACGCCCCGGAAGAGACACCTCCGAGAATCTGGCCGACCTTGAGGATGGCGGGCGCAACCCGCTCCGAGAAGCCGCGTCCCCACGTGTCCTCCTGCAACGCCACACACTCGTGGCACTCCTCCATGGAGGTGAAGGGTCGGATTACATAGTCGCTCACGGGCGACCCGCCAGCCGCAAACCGACGACGCTCGATCGACATTCAATGGGCACGACGCTTTCTCTAGCTCCGGTTCGAAGGAGGCGCCAGCAACAGCCGAGCGAGCAGAGCGCACCGATCGAGGGACGCGTCGATCACGATGTGCTCATGATCAGCGTGGGCTCCATCGCCCACGCACCCGAGGCCATCGAGCGTGGCCGTGTAGAGGCTCGTCGTGTTGCCGTCGGAACCGCCACCGGCGAGCCCGTGGTCGAGCTCGAAACCGAGCTCCGCTCCACAACGGAGCGCCTGCTCCCACAACGCAACGTTTCTTGGAGTCCTCTCCAGCGGAGCTACTCGAACCCCACCGGTCACCTCGATCGTGACGTCGGGCGTGACGGGCCGGATCCCGCGTACCTTCTCCTCGATCCTCCGGCCATCCTCCAATGACTCGACGCGAACGTCGACCGATGCGGTCGCGCGCGCGGCGATCACGTTCGGGCGGGTGCCTCCCCCGATCAGGCCGACGTTGACCGTGATGCCGTGCGCGGGATCGTTGAGCCGGTCCAGACTCTGAATGACATGCGACAGCTCGACGATGGCGCTGGCTCCGGCTTCCGGATCGAGCCCCGCATGCGCCGCCCGACCGCGCACGATGATGTCGAAGCGCCCAAGCCCCTTCCTCGCAGTCTTGATGAGCCCCGAAGGCCCGAGCGCCGGCTCGACCACGAACGCCCGGTTCGAGACGCGCGCCAGCCGTTGCACATGCTTCCGCGAGTCAGGGCTCCCGACCTCTTCATCCGAGTTCACAAAAATGAAGGGGGCGACGTCAGGTTCGAGCCCGAGATCTCGGAGCGCACGTAGCGCGAAGACGATCAGGCTGAGACCGCCTTTCATGTCCAGCGTGCCGGGCCCGAACAGCTTTCCGTCGCGAACGTGCACCGGCATCTGCTCCAGCGTGCCCAGCGGCCACACCGTGTCACTGTGCCCAATGAGCAGCTGTCTCGGACCACGTTTCGAGCGGCGCTTCGGCGTGACGAGCAGGTGGTTTCCGCTTTGCCGTCCGTTCACCACTCGCACGTCAAACCCCAGGTCCGTGAAGGCCGGCTCCAGCAGAGCGTGAACCGAAGACTGCGTGAGCGGCTGATCCGTCGGTGACTCGACCAGACACAGCGAGGAGACGAAATCGACGAATTCATCCCGCATGCCGCGGACCTGTTGCAGAGTGCTGAGCCCCTCTTCGGTCGTCCCCGGATTCATTCGGACCTCTCCAGAAGTCGGCCACACGGGCCCGCATTACCGACGCGACTCATCGACCCCCTCTCGCCCCTGCCATTCCGTTCTGCGTCATGAGTAATATCCCGCTCTTCGGTAGCTTCGATCGAGCAGTTCGACCGGATGAAGGACCGCAGTGTCGTCCCCTTCGATCCGCAGCCCCGCGCCAATCTGCATCATGCACCCCGGGTTCGGGGTGCACGCCATATCCGCTCCGGTTGCCTTCACGGCGGCCACCTTATCCCCACCGATCCGGGATCCGAGCTCAGGGTGGGTCATACCGTAGATGCCGGCCCCGCCGCAGCATTCGGCGGCTCCGTCGACGATGTGCACCGTAACGCCCGGGACAGCGCCGAGCACCTGGATCGGTTCGGCGGTCACACCCTGAGCGTGCATCAAATGACACGGGTGATCGTACGCGACAGAGCACTCGATCATCCCCCCCTGCCTCGGCCCTGCAGAGGCGAGGAGTTCTGTCACATCCCGCACTCTCGCGGAGAAGGCATGAGCACGTTCCTCGAGGTCGTGACCCTCGAAGAGTTCGCCGTATTTCTTCATCGCCGCCCCGCATCCCGCCGCGTTCACTGCAATCCAATCCAGCTGCTCTCGCTCGAACGCTTCGATATTGCGACGCGCGAGGCGCCTCGCCGCATGCAGGTCTCCTCCGTGCGCATGCAGGGCCCCACAGCAGTCCTGACCGACTACGGAGCGAAGGTTGAAACCATTCGCCTCGAGGGTGCGTGCCGTCGCCTCGTTCACGCGCCTGTAAAGGCCCTGCTGCACGCAGCCCTCCAGGACACCAACCGATGGCGCCCTCGCGGGCACTGCCTCGAACGCCGCTGCCCCGGGCGTCGCGTCCAAGTCCGATATCCCGGCCGAGGGCAGCGCAACGTCACTGCGCATCGGTCGTTCGTCCGTCGCCGCGAGCATGGCAAGCGCGAATCGCAGGTTGCCCGCGACACCTGTTCCCCGAAGTCGCCGCACTGCCAGTTTCGCAAGGCCTGTCGCCGTCATGACCCGCCCCCCGAGGAACAGAAGCTTCCGCAAGACTCGTGACCCCATGACCACAAGAAGCCCACTTGTCAGCACGCCCGGCGCCCGAGCCTCGGACGCGGTCTCTCGAGCGAGTTCGAGAAGAGTCCCATACTCGACGCCCGAGGGGCAAACCGGCTCGCACGCTCGGCACCCCAGGCAGCGGTCAATGTGCACCTGAAAGGCGTCTGACCCGGGGTCGAGCCGGCCTTCGACCACCGCCTTCATGAGGTGCAGCCGGCCCCGCGGTGAATCGTTTTCGTCGCCCAGCCGGTTGTACGTCGGACAGGCCGGAAGGCAGAACCCACAGTGTACACACGGGAGCAGTCGCTCACGCTGAGCCTCGAGAGCATTCGCGAGGCGCCTCTCACCGGCACTCATGAGCGAGTTGGCCAAAGCACACCGCCTGGATCAAAGATCGAAACGAGTCGTTCTGAAAGCCTGACCTCCGCCGCCCTGCGGGGAGTGTCCGATGGACGATCGGAACCTGCCCAGTCCAACACCCGCAATGCACCCCCTGCCTCTTCGGCCGCCAGGCGCAGCGCGTCGACGTCCGTCGGATCGAGCCGATCCGCAGCCGACCGAATCCGGCCCGAATAGGTGTCGATGACCAGTGACCGCAAGCCGGCAGCGCCAGCGGCCCGCACGACCTCAACCAGGCGGGAAGGAAGAACCGAGACATCTACACGGCATGCTTCGCGACCACCGCAGTCCCGCATCTCCTCGAGAAGCGACTGTGCCGTTCCGCTGGCTCCGTCGAAAACGTCGGGAGATGATCCGAGGTGTTGCTCGATCGTTGCCTGATCTGCGTCCACGGTCGAGCCGGCCCCATGGAGACGCAGAACCATGGCTGATCGACCCTCGAGGGTCATCAGCGGGCCTGCGACGACGATCGATACGGGAAGGACCGGAGCCACACCTACGGCCAGCGCTCGTTCGATCAGGTCGAGGGCGGAGTCCCCCTTCACCACGAGTACCCGTTCCTCAGCAGGCACGGGAAACGCGCGAAGGCACACGGACGCCACGACGCCCAGGCGACCTCGCCCCCCCACGACGGGTCGGAGAAGATCATAGCCGGCCACGTTCTTCACGACCTTTCCACCAAGCCGAAGAATCCGGCCATCTCCCGTGACGACCGTCGCGCCCAGTACATGATTCTTGAGGGCGCCATAGCCGGCCCAGAGGGGACTGTGGTCGGCGGTCGACACGAAGCCACCCATGGAGCGCTGGCGCGCGCGCGGCGGATCGAAGGGAGCCCATTGCCCATTTTCACGGAGGGCATCATCCACCGAAGCGAACGTTGCACCCGCCCCCGCGGTGATGGTCAAGTCCGCTGGCTGATACTCATCGATGCCGGAGAGACCCGACGTCTCGAGAACGATGAAGGGGCCACCCGCAACCGGGCGCACTTCACTCCCCCGGCCGAGAGGCAGGACGCCGAGACGTTCCTCTGCGGCCCAACCCATGACGGCGGCCACATCCTCGACAGAGCGAGGCGACGCCGTGAGAGACGGCTGTTCGCCCAAAGCCAACCGCCCGACGGCCTCGAAGGAGTCGTGAGCCGCGACACCGGAGACGGCACCTCGGAAACGCTCGAGCAGGGTCACGGCACGACCTTGCCCGGGTTCAGATTACCGTCGGGGTCGAACACCCATCGGACCCGCCGAAGTATCTCGAGCTCGACTGCATTGTGAACCAGCGGCATGTACCCACGTTTGTCGACACCTACGCCATGTTCACCGGTGATGGTCCCACCCACGGACACACACAACTCCATGATCTCCCGCGAGGCCTTCTCGACTCGGTCCAGCTCGTCCGGGTTTTGACGGTCGAACAGGATATTGGGGTGGAGGTTGCCGTCTCCAGCGTGGAAGACGTTGGCGATCTTCAGGTCGTATTCGTCTCCGATTTCGGCAATCCGGGCCAGGACCTCAGGCAGCCGGGTCCGGGGCACTGTCGCATCCTGTACGAGAAGATCAGGTGCGATGCGGCCCATCGCGCCAAAGGCTTTCTTGCGGCCCTTCCAGAGACCCAGGCGCTCCTCCTCCGACGTCGCTCGCCGCACCTCTCTCGCACCGGCCGCCAGACAACACTGCTCCGCACGATCCGCGTCTGCGTCGAGGCCCGCCTCGGTACCGTCGAATTCAATCACCAGCGCAGCACCCGCGTCGGTGGGATAGCCGGCCGCAAACACACTCGCCTCTACCGCCACGATCGTCGCATGATCGACGATCTCCACGGCCGCAGGCATGAGCCCCGAGGCCATGATGTCCGTCACCGCGTGGCCGGCCGCCTCCATCGAGTCGAAGATCCCGAGCAGCGTCCGGATCCCCTCTGCGATCGGCAGCAGCCGAACCTCGATCTCCGTAGCGATCCCGAAACAGCCCTCGGAGCCGACGAAAAGTCCAACCAGATCCAGGTCTCCCGCGACTTCTCGACCCGCCCCTCCCAGGCGGACCACTTCACCGTCGGCCATCACCACAGTGAGTCCCGTGACGTAGCGCGCGGTCACCCCGTATTTCAGGCAGTGCGGGCCGCCTGAGTTTTCCGCGACATTCCCGCCGAGGGTGCACGCCGATTGTGAAGAGGGATCGGGCGCATAGTACAGGCCGTAGGGCGCGGTCGCCTCCGTGAGCCGCGCATTGATGAGTCCCGGCTGAACGGTCGCCAGCCGATTCTTGGTGTCGATCGACAGGATGCGATTCATCCGCGCAGTTCCGACGATCACGCCATCCGGGGTCGGCAACGCGCCGCCCGAGAGACCCGTCCCGGCCCCCCGCGGAATGACGTCCACGCCTTCACCGTGCAGAACCGACAGGACCTTCGATACCTGGTCCGTCGTCTCTGGCAGAACCACCGCGCGAGGAGCGACCCGGTACGCCGTGAGGCCGTCCGACTCGTAGGCGACGAGACGGTCGGGGTGGGTGATCACATGTTCAGTGCCGACGATCGCTCGCAGCCGATCGGCGACCGTCTCCACGAGGGTCTGGTTCATGAGGGAGGATACCCTGACGTCATGGGGTGCCGCCATCGTGGATGAACTCCACGAGCGCCGCGAGCGACCGAGATGCCGCGCCGCGAAGACCCGAGGCCAGTTCCGGGCCGTACACGACATCGAGCAATGCGTCGGTGTCGGCGGCAGGGTGCGCGCGCATCGCCGTTCGAACCTGTTCGATTCGCTGGAGCCGATGCGCCTCGAACCGATCGATCGCATCGATCGGATCTTCCAACGGCGGCCCGTGGGATGGATACATCACCGACGGAGACAATCCACGCACATGCCGGAGTGACTGCAGGTAATCCGCTACACAACCCGGGTACTCTGCCACCCACGTCGTATCACCCTTCCCCAGGAAGAGGTCGCCGACGAACAGGGCATCGCGTCCGGTCCACCAGAAGCTCAGGTGTTCAGGTGTATGCCCCGGTGTGTGCACGGCCACCAGGTCGCCGGCATCCGTTTCGATGGCGTCTCCGTCTCGCATCGTCACATCAACGCCGCCAAGCCCCTCCGGTCCGTACACGTTCGCCCCGGTCAGACGTGAAATCGCGGGAGCCGAGGCCGCATGATCACTGTGACCATGCGTGAGGACGACGGCGACGCTCTCTGCTGTCTGCACTGAAGACACCAGGGCCCGAACGTGGTGCTCCACGTCCGGGCCCGGATCAACGATCACAACGGATCGATTCCCAACCATGTATGTCCGGGTCCCGTCGAGCGTGAAGGGGCCTGCGTTCCCGGCATTCAGAAAGGGCGGATGTGCCGTCAGGAGCCCTCCCGTCGCTCCGCGGCCAACTGCTCGGCGAGCTTGTCGGCGATACCCATCAAACCGATTTCATCTTCCTCGGTGAACGCGCCCTTCTCCTCGGAGTCGATGTCGATCTGGCCGAAAATGTCCTCTCCGGCACGGATCAGGATCACCAATTCCGACTGAACATCCGGGGAACAGGCCAGGTAATTTTCCTCGGCACTGACATCCGGGATGTTCAGGTTGGTGCGTTCCTGCACGGCACGGCCACAGACGCCCGTGCCGACCGGGATTTTCGCGTGCTCGGTCGGCTCTCCGACATAGTTGTGCAGCCACAACTCGTTGTCTTCCCCGAGCAGGTAGACGCCGACCCAGTCGAATCGGTCGTCTCCCTTCTCGACCATGCGCACCGCGGCCCGAAGCAGAGCGTCCGACAGGTGGCCTTCGTCCCGCATCTTCTGGAGGTCTTTGATGGTCTCAGTGGAGTCCAGCATCAAGTGATGTCCAATCGAAAAGTTCGACCCAGCTCGGCGCGGTCCCGAACGAGCCATCGGCGTACCACGGTGTGCAGCACGCCTCGCACCGGATCGGCGGCCCTCCGAGCGAGGAATTCCGCGGTCCCGATCGGTGCGGGACCGAACGGTAGAGAGACCACAGAAGGCCGTCAACGTGCTCCGGGCAGGAAGTGAGCAGGCGTCGTCGCCCACTCCTCACCGCGGCGTGAAATCCGTTTCGGTGCGAAGCCGGCGAATGAAGGCCGCAATCAGCCGCGCAGTGAGAAAGAGGTCCTCGACGCTCACGACCTCATTGGGTGAATGCATGTACCGATTCGGTACGGAAATCAGCCCAGTCGGTACGCCCGCGCGAGTCAGGTGGATTCCGTCGGCATCGGTCCGTGTCGCTTTGGGCGACGCCTGGATCGTGTAGGGAATCTCCTCGGCGTCCGCGACTCGCGACAACATTTCGAAGACCCTGTCGTGGGCAGCGGAGCCCCGACTCAGGACCGGCCCCCCACCGAGCGAATGCTCGCCGAGCTCTTTCTTTTCGATGTCAGGGACATCCGTGCTGAACGTGACGTCCACGACCAGCGCAACGTCCGGATCCAGGGAATACGCGCTCGGGCGGGCTCCTCCACCCTGATACCCGATCTCCTCCTGAACCGTTGCCACAGCGGTGGCGCTCGCTTCGAGATCACCAGGTTCTTCTGCAAGCAGTCGCAAAGCTTCCAACACGACGAACGCTCCGATACGGTCGTCGATGGCCCGGCTTGCGATGAGATCACCCGCCAACCGCACCATCCCCTGAGCGACGACCATCGGATCACCCACTCGAATCCCCAGTCCCGCCACCGCACTCCGATCGCCGGCTCCGACGTCGACCCATAGCTGCCGCGTCTTCGAGGACTTCTCCCGCTCCTCCGGCTGCATGAGATGGATCGCCTTCTTGCCGATGACCCCCGGGACGTCGCCACTGCGACCGAGCACCGTCACTCTCTGACCCACGAGGACCTGCGGATCCCAGCCCCCGATTTCATCGACATAGAGAAAACCGTCCTCGTCGATGTGTGTCACCTGAAGGCCGATCTCATCGATATGTCCGGCCAGCATCACCCGCGGTCCTCCCTCAGGGTTGACCGTCGCGAAGGAGTTGCCGCTCACGTCGACGCGAACATCGGACGCGAAGGTCTCGGCCTCCTCCCGCCATACGCGCGCCGCGCGAACTTCGAAGCCGGAGGGCCCCGGAGCGTCAAGAAGGCGCTCTAGAAATGCGATATCTCTGTCCATGCCGGAAAAGCTAGTGGATGCTGCCCGAGGTGGGCATGCGGTCGCGAGGGAAGCCGAGTGTCACCGAGATACGGCCCGCCTCATCTGCGCCCTGCGCGTCGTCCGTTCACCCTTCCAACGGCGTGATCGCTACTCCGGCTCGACCACGATGCCCTTCGACGGATCGAGAGGGGGCTCACTCGGCGTACCGGCCGAGAACCCGCCGCCAAACCCGTCCATCGTCACTACACGGAGATGCCCGGTCTCAATCTGACGCTCCAGGCTCGCGCGAAGCCGTCGCTGGAGCCTGTGGCGAGTCCACGGAACGAGAAGCGAGAAGCCGATGACGTCGGTGATCACGCCGGGTGTGAGGAGGAAAGCCCCGCCGACAAGAACGGAGATGCCATCCAGCAGTGCCTGACCCGGGAGGCGCCCGGACCCGACTTCCGTCTGGAACTGGAACAGCACACGCAGTCCCTCCGCCCGGGCCAGCCAAGCACCTGACACGCCGGTCAGGACGACGAGACCGAGGGTGGGGAGCACACCGACATGACGACCGAGCTCGATAAGAAGCATCAACTCCACGATGGGAAGGATGACGAATAGCAGAGCCAGACGGGCCAGAATGTTCATGGTTCTCCCTACCCCCTCGGGGGCGTCATAGATTCCGGGACCGCACTGCGAGGGGCGGTGTAAGGCTCTTCGTCACGTTGGTGATCCGGACCGGCTCGCCACCCGACCCTGTCGCACCGCTCATGGAGCAGACTTACTTCCGAAAAGGCTTCGGACTCAAGAAAGAGCTCCGGCCCCTGATCGATGCCGAATATCAGTCGGCGCTCGTCGAGCGAATCCGTTCGCGGGGATACACGGACGAGTTCGGCGACGTGACGGTTCGCCTGGCTCAGGAGTTCGGCTTCTGCTATGGCGTGGATCGCGCTGTCGACTATGCGTACGAGACGGTCCACAAATTCCCGGACCGGCGGATCCACCTCGTGGGCGAGATCATTCACAATCCACATGTGAACCACCGCCTTACGGAGATGGGGATCACGTTCATCTATCCTGATGCCCACGGGACGTTCGATTTCTCCGAGTTGACGACGGAGGACGTGGTGATCCTGCCGGCGTTCGGCGTGACCCTCCACGACTTCG
Organism: Gemmatimonadales bacterium; assembly: GCA_038120095.1. GTDB lineage: Bacteria > Gemmatimonadota > Gemmatimonadetes > Longimicrobiales > Gaopeijiaceae > UBA2589. Next base: position 49,384 of record JAYOKZ010000014.1, on the reverse strand, counting down.
AGACGTTGAAGGCGGTCGGCTGTATTCTGGTCGACACCACGTGCGGCTCGGTGCTTCACGTGTGGAAGCGGGTCGAGAACTATGCGAAAGAAGGGTTCACCGCCGTCATTCACGGGAAGTACACGCACGAGGAGTCGCGTGCGACAGCCTCTCAGGTCAACAAGCACGAGGGTGGCAAGTACATCATCGTTCGCAACATGGAGGAAGGTCAGCTCCTGTTCGACTACATCGCGAAACGTGCCGGCCACCTCAGTCGCGAGGCCTTCATGGAGCATTTCGCGCACAAGGCATCTTCAGGATTCGATCCGGACGTGGACCTCAGTCACATAGGCGTTGCCAACCAGACCACAATGCTCGCGAATGAATCGCTCGAAATCGGCTGGAAGGTCCATGAGGCGATGGTCGAGCGCTTTGGGGAAGAGCACGCGTCCACTCATTTCCGTTCCTTCGGTACGATCTGCTCGGCGACCCAGGAGCGGCAGGATGCGGTGGCGGAGATGATGAAGGACCCGCCGGACATCATGCTTGTCATCGGTGGATACAACTCCTCGAACACCAACCACCTGGCTCACCTGTGCCGTCAGCACACGATGGCCTTCCATGTGGAAGATGCGAGTTGTATCGACGTCGAAGCCGGAACCATACGCCACAAAGTGGAACTCGACCCGAGCGCCCCGGAGATCGTGGACACGGACTGGCTTCCTGCCGGCGCGTTCACCCTCGGGATCACCGCGGGGGCCTCGACTCCGAACAACAAGATCGGCGAGGCACTCCTGCGGGTCCTGCGCATCCGGGACATCGAAGTGGACATCGACATGCCCCAACCTGCCTGACGCCCTTCGTCAGATACGCTTCGCCGCGCGCACGGGCTCTCCGTCGACGATACCCCGTGCGAACGAGCGACCCTCTAGAGGTCCTTCGACTGAATCTCTTTCCCGAGGGTCTTGAGCAGGGCCGACAGTGCTCGCTGCTCATCGAGCGACAAATGCCGCGACAAGTGCTCGATGTAGGAAGCGTGACCCGGGAAAACGTCTGCGACGAGTTCCCGGCCCTCGGGCGTCAAACGGGCCAGAATCACCCGCCGGTCATCCGGACGTCGATACCGGTAGACGAGACCCTGATCCTCAAGCCGGTCCATCACGTAGGTCACGTTTCCACCGGTGACGAGAAGCTTGTCAGCAAGGTCACCAAGTGAAAGCGGCCCCAGATGATACAGCGCCTCCAGTGTCCCGAACTGGGGCACCGTGAGCCCGTAGTCCTGAACCTTGGAAGCGATCGCCTTGGCGTACGTTGCGTAGCAGCGGCTCAGTGTGACCCAGAGGCGAAGGGCAACCTCCTCGTTCTCGGTCCATGCCTGGTCCGCAGGGCGGTCCAGCGCGTATCGCGTGGCTTCCAGCTGGCTCATGAAGCTCCCCTAGATATGGATGGGCCTACCGAGCGCAGCCAATGCTCCCTCCGAGACGCCCTCCGAGAGGGTAGGATGCGGGTGCATCGCCTTTTCCATTTCTTCGACGGTCGCCTCCAGATGCCGCCCGACGACGAACTCGGCGATGAGCTCAGTCGCGTGCGGCCCTACGATGTGGGCGCCCAGAATTTCTGAATACTGGGTGTCCCGGATGATTTTCACAAACCCGTCCGAGTGACCTGACGCGACAGCCCGACCAATCCCGACCCACGGAAACTTGCCGACCTCGATGTCGTGCCCGGCCTCTTTCGCCTGAGCCTCCGTAAGCCCGACTGAGGCGACCTCAGGGTGACAGTAGGTGCAGTTCGGGACATTGGAATAGTCGACGGTGCCGTGCCCCTGACCGGCAATGTGTTCGACACAGACGATGCCCTCATGGGACGCTTTGTGGGCCAGAAGCTGATTTCCAGCCACATCCCCAATCGCGTAGACGCCCGGCACGCTGGTCCGGAGTTGCTCATCAACCACGATGAACCCACGGTCGTCCACCTTCACGCCAGCCTCGTCCAGACCGAGGTTCTCGGAATTCGGGACCCGTCCCACAGCCGACAGAACGTAATCGACCTCAACGGTCTGCAGTTCGCCCTTCTTGTCCTTGAAGGTCACCGTCACGCCGTCAGGTTTGATCTCGGCGCTCTGGAAGAAGGCCCCGGTATGAATGTCCATTCCGCGCTTCTTGTAGGTGCGCTCCATGAACTTCGAGACTTCCGCATCTTCGAGCGGGAGGATGTGGTCCATCGCCTCGACGATCGTCACCTTCGTACCGAAAGACTCGTAAACGTCCGCGAACTCCATGCCGATGGCGCCCGCGCCGACGATGAAGAGCGATCCGGGAGCCTGCGTCTGCATCAGAGCGCCCGTCGACGACCAGATCCGGTCCTCGTCGATCTTGAGGACGGGCAGATCACGGGGCCGTGAACCCGTTGCAATGACCACGTGCTGAGCCGCGTAGGACGTGGTCGCCCCATCCTTCTGGACGTCCACCTTTCCGGGACCAGCCAGCCGCCCGAAGCCATCGATGTGTGTGATCTTGTTCTTCTTGAACAGATGACCGATCCCGCTCGTCATCTGCTTCACGACCCTGCGACTCCGCTCCTGAGCGGGCCCCAGATCGAACGTGACGTCCTTGGCCATGATGCCGTGCTGCTCGGCCTGCTTCATCTCGTTCGCAAGCAGCGCACTCGTAAGCATCGCCTTCGTGGGGATGCATCCGATGTTCAGACAGACCCCCCCGAGATCCTGATCCTCCACGCAGGCAACGTTCATTCCGAGTTGCGCCGCGCGAATCGCGGCCACGTAGCCGCCCGGGCCACTTCCGATAACGATCAGATCGAAGGATTTGGTGTCAGCCACTCAGGCCTCTCCGTATGGACAGATTCCCGCGGGAACCCTTGGTTTTCACGGAATTTCAAGACTTCGAAGGTAGACGAGCGCCGAGAATCGGTAAAGACGGGACCGGGTCGATTCGCACCGTGGCTTCGGCCAACGGACGAAGATTGACGGGGGCACGTCAGATGTCTCGCCACCCGTCAACGCGATCCGGCGTGGAACAGACCGGACCGCGACATGATCGTACCGGAATTGTCCGCCGTACACGCCGTACCGAAAGGCATATCCTGAATGCCGAGGACGGCTGTAGCGTCACTCCTGCGTTACCGGCCTCCCCCGTGAGTGCATCTCAAACCACTCACGCAGGAAAAGCTGTGTGCGAAGGAAGTTCGACGGCGTGCTCGAGGTTCCATGCCACTCGTTGTTGAATCGGATCATCGCCGTTTCAACGCCCATCACCTTGAGCGCCGCGTAATACTCTTCCGTCTGCGGCATGGGCGTGCGCAGGTCGTTCACCCCGGTCATCAGCATCGTCGGTGTCGTCACATTCCCCACGTACATGAGGGGCGAGCGGCGAAGATGTTCACTCGGATCATCCCACGGGAAGTTGTCGAAGTTCCGATACCACCCGATCCCGTCGGTCGTCCCCACGAACGAGAGCCAGTTGGTGACCGGGCAGTTCGCCGACGCAGCCGCGAAACGATCGGTGTGCCCGACGACCCAGGACGTCAGCACACCTCCCCCGGAGCAGCCGTAGACGAACATGTTCTCCTCGTCGATATATCCGCGCTCCACGACGAGGTCGACGCCCGCCATCAGATCGTCGAAGTCCTTGCCCGGGTAGGCCCGCTTGATCGAGTTCCCGAAGGCACTCCCATACCCGGAGCTGCCTCGCGGATTCGTGTACAGAACTACGTACCCGTTCGCAGCATGCTCCTGCCAACCGAAATTGAAGCCCACGTTGTACATACCATGCGGCCCACCGTGAATGGACAGCATGAGGGGGTACTTCCTGGTCGGATCGAAGTCGGGCGGGTGAATGATCCACCCTTGAATTTCGAAATCCTCGACGGACGTATACCAGATCTCCTCGACGTCACCCAGGGTGACGCCACCCAGAACGTCATCGTTCACTCGAGTGAGCTGCGTCCGGGTCCCGGCATCGTTCAGGTCGAACGCCACGACGTCAGTGGGCACGTGTGGGCTCGTGAAGGTCCCGACGGCCCGCCCGCCCGCGGTGAACGAGCTCAGCGCGAGCATGTGGTCACCCTCGGAAACCGCCTCGACGCCACCGTTCACCGATACGAAGTAGAGGTTTCTCGCCCCCTCAGCGCTCACATTCAGGTACAGGCCACGCCCGTCGTGGGCCCAGTGCATGCTGTTGATCGAACGGTCGAAGTCGCCTGAAATCAGGCGCGGATTCGAGCCGTCGCGCTCCATGACGTAGATGCCGGCGTTTCGGTACGTGTCGTCATGCCAGTCGCTGCCCCGATACGCAATCAGATTACCGGCGGGCGACGGGAGCGGAGCGTAATCCTGACCACTGCGCACCGTAAGCTGGCGAATCGCTCCCGAGGTCACGTTGACGGCATACACTTCCGACTGCCTCCACGCGAGCTCGGCGTCCGCGGTGCGCAAGGACGAGAACACGAGCTCCTCGCCATCGGCCGTCCACTCCCCCGTCGAGTGGTTCCACTCACCGTCCGTGAGCTGACGCGCCGTACCGCCTTCGGCGGGCACCACGAACACATGCCGCCACGCACCGTCCACGAACCCTACCCGGTCCTGACGGTAATCGGCCCGAGTCACCACCCGGGGGGCGTCGACCCATGTCGCGCCGTCCGGACGGCCGGGAGGGTTCACCATGAACGCCGGCTCGGCATCGACATCCATGGAAAACGAAAGGTGCTCACCATCGGGTGACCAGCGGATCCCGGCCGGACTCGACTCCAGCCGCGTGATCTGGCTCGTCGCCCCCTCGTCATCCATCCAGCGCACGAAGATCTGGGTACCTGTCGGCTCGCCCGGGGCCGTGTACGCGATCCGGGTTCCATCCGGTGACCAGATGGGCGCAGACCCATCCACGAGAAAACGGTTCCTCGAACCATCCCCATTCATGATCCAGATCGACGACTCCCGTCGATCGTTCATCTTGTCGACCCATCCCCGCGTGTACACGATCTCCGCACCATCCGGTGAGATCTGGGGATTGGATACGCTCTCGAGATCGAGATACATCTCGAGGTCGATCGTGCGCATGGACGAGTCCTGCGCGACGGCGACAGACGGCACACCGACGACTGCGGTAGTGGCAATCAGGGCCATCGCACAGAGGCGGACGACAAGGGAACTAGTGGACATCACGGCACCTCATGCTGCGGTTCATTCACGTTGCGACCAGGTCGGAAGCGTACTCGACGGGTCGGAGGCACGCTACGTCAGACTCTCGCGCGTGGGTTTGGGGCACCCGACCGGGGACTAGCGTTCCCAGACGATCCGCCCGCCCATCATCGTGAGGTCGACCTCCATCGTCTCCAGGCACGGGTCCGGACAGGAGAGGAAATTCGAAGCCGTCACGATCAGATCGGCGTGCTTACCTACGTCGAGCGTGCCGCGCTCGTCCTCGCTGAAGGTCAACCACGCATACCCTGCTGTCATCGCCCCAAGTGCTTCGATGCGTGAGACCCGCTGATCCTCGCCCACGACACCGGCGCTGATGGTCCCACGCGTCGTGAAGTGGTGGAGCACCCACCAGGGATCATACGGCACCACCGGCGCGTCGGACCCGAGAGAAATGGGAATGCCGGCATCCAGATAGGCACGAAGTGGCGTGGTCCACCCAGCACGCTCCTCGCCCCAGTAGGCCACGAGGCTGGGCGCGGCGAGATAGAGATGGTCCTGAGCCGACACGGCAAGTCCCATTCGGAGCATGCGCTCGAACTGGTCCGGCCGCGGGATGAAACCATGTTCGATTACCCAGCGTTCACCATCCAGCGCAGATGACCGGTCGAACTCATCGTACGCGTCCAGCACGAGATCGATCGCCGCATCTCCAACCGCGTGCGTGGCGACCCTCCATCCAGCCTCTCCGAGGAGGCGCACCGATTCGAAGAAGGCCTCTCTCGGAACCGTCTGCAGGCCGTAGAACGTCCCACCCTCGCCCCAGGGCTCCTCGTACGGATCCCGCATCAGCCCCCCCTCGAAGCCACCGTCGACACCGAGCTTCACCCCACCGAGGCGCACGAGACTGTTTGCCGCAGACGCTGCGGACTCCTCCTTCGTAGGCGGCTCAGGCCAGAATGCAATCGCCTCGGCTACCGCTTCCGGAGAGGCGGAGCGGGGCGCTCGGAACAGGAAGTCGACCCGCATGCTCAGCCGCCCCTCCGCTTCCAGCCGCTCGATGCGCTCCAGCTGGTCGAGCGCACCGCCCGGATGTCGGACGCTGGTTACACCTCGCCGGTTCAGGGTCACGTACTGCGCTTCGAGCCCCGAGAGAACGTCCTCCTCGAAGATCTCGCCACGAGCAGGCAGCGACACGTAGTCCTTCGCTCGATCGACGAGCTCCCCGTTCAGGCGACCATCCTCGTAACGCCCGATGCGCCCACCCGGAACGTCAGGGGTGCTCTCGTCGATGCCCCACCGCTCCAGGGCGGCGCTGTTGAGAATGTACTCGTGCCCTCCACGCACCACGACCACCGGATGATCGGGAACTGCCCGGTCGAGATCATCCCGGTAGGGAAGCCTCTGCTCCAGGAGCTGTCCTTCGTGCCAGTCCGAGTTCGTGACGACGACGTCTCCCGGCTCAACCTCGGAGGCCCGCTCGGCGAGAGCGCCAGCCACGTCCTCGAGGGTGCGCGTTCCCGAGAGGTCAACGCCTTCCCCGCCACCGATGGAGTGAAGATGATTGTCCGTAAGCCCCGGAAGGACCGTCCGGCCCGCCAGCTCGACGACCCGCGTTCCAGCCCCCGCCATGCGGCGCACCTCGTCCGAACGTCCTACCGCCAACACCCTGCCATCCTTGATCGCGATCGCGTCAGGAGTTTCGGGATCGGGTTCGGCTCCCGACATCCAGATGGACCCGGGAGAGACGATCGGCCCGCCGACCAGCACGACATCCGGAGAAGTGTCTTCCTGCGCGCAGGACGCGGCGAACACAAGACAGCAGGCCAGCAGAGCCGTGCGAGTCGGGGTTGTCATCCGGATCCCCTCGGGGCGTTCGGTGTGAGCGAAGAACCGCATCCCTCTCAAATACGGTCGATCGCACGGGCAGGAAAGCTTTTGCCGGTGCAACCGTGCCTCTCACGACGACGAGTCGACCCCGAGGGTTGTCCCCTCGACTTCGGCTTACAGCAGGATCGCGGTGGGTTCCTCCAGCATGCCCTTGAGCGTCTGCAGGAAGCGGGACCCCTGAGCTCCATCGATCACCCGGTGGTCACAGCTCATCGTCACACGCATCCGCGGTCGCACCACGACCTCGCCACCGACGACCACAGGCGTCTCCTCGATCCCACCCACTGCGAGGATCCCGGCCTCAGGGGGATTGATGATGGCCGTGAACTCATGGATCCCGAACATGCCGAGGTTCGAGACCGAGAACGTTGCGCCGGTGTACTCCTCAGGCAGCAGCTTCTTATCGCGGGCCCGGCCCGCAAGCTCCTTCACCTCGGATCCGATCTGAGCGATTCCCTTGAGGTGCGCGTGCTTGACGACCGGGGTGATCAGACCATCCTCGACGGCGACCGCGACCCCGATGTGCACTGCGTTGAACCGACGGATGAAGCCGTCGTGCCATTGGGCATTGCAGTTCGGGTGAGCCTTGAGCGCCCCTGCTACAGCCTTGAGGACGATGTCGTTGATCGAGACCTTGACCCCGTCCCGCTCGAGCATGGCGTTGATGCTCTTGCGGGCTTCGATGACACGAGCCATGTCCACGTCGACGGTCAGATAGAACGTCGGAACAGGCCCGATCGAAGTGACCAGACGTTTCGCAATGGTCTTCCGCATCTGCGAGGTCTGAACGTCCTCGTACTCAGCTTCATCCGGTGTCCACGCCGCCACGGAAGGCGCCGGGTCGGAGACACCCGCAGCCCTGGCCGTTTCGACATCCCGCTTCACGACCCGGCCACCCGGTCCCGATCCCGAAACCTGCGCGAGGTCGACACCCAGCTCCGCAGCCAGACGGCGGGCGAGGGGCGACGCCTTCACTCGGCCGCCATCCGTCGGCGACGAGCCGGTCGAGGGCGCCGACGGGACTGCGGGCGCGGCGGGACCCGCCGCAGCGGCCGGAGCGGCCTCAGCCACCGGTTCCGGCACGGGAGCTGGCGCTTCCTGAGCCGCCGCGGGTGCCGTAGCCCCTGAGGAAGCACCTTCGATGCCCGAGATGTCTTCGTCCTCGCCGGCAATGACGCCGATCACGGCACCCACGGCGGCCGTGCCACCGGCAGCGAGGAAGATCTTGCGCAGAACGCCGTCACCGCGCGCGACCAGTTCCATGGTCGCCTTGTCGGTTTCGATCTCGGCCAGGACATCGCCACTGGCGATGGTGTCACCTTCGGCCTTGAGCCACTGAACGAGTTGTCCCTCCTCCATCGTAGGGGAGAGAGCTTCCATATGGATTTTGGTAGGCATCGCTATCGGTACAGGACTTTGTTCACGGCCTCGATCACATGATTCGCCGAGGGCTTGGCGAGCATCTCGAGGTTCTTGGCATAGGGCATCGGTACATCCGCCTGCGTGACCCGGATCACGGGAGCATCGAGATCATCGAACGCCTCCTCCTGAATCATGCTGACGATCTGGGCCCCGGTTCCGGCGTAGGGCCAACCTTCTTCCAGATACACGACCCTGTTGGTCTTCTTCACGCTCTGCAGGATCGCGTCCATGTCGAGGGGCCGGATCGTGCGGAGGTCCAGGACATCGGCATGAATCCCGTCCTTCTCGAGCTTCTGAGCCGCCAGGAGGGCGACGTGAATCATCTTACCGTGCGTGACGATGGAGACGTCACCACCCTCGTGCTTCAGGTCGGCGACGCCAAGCGGAATGACGAAGTCGTCGTCGTCCGGAACCTCGCCTTTGAAGTTGTAGAGAAGCTCCCCCTCCATGAACGCGACGGGGTCATTGTCCCGGATCGCGGCCTTCAGCAGCCCCTTGGCGTCGGCGGGAGTCCCCGGCGTGACCACTTTACACCCCGGAGCATGCGAGTAATACGTCTCGCACGCCTGCGAGTGCTGCGCGGAGAGCTGCAGCGCCGCCCCCGTCGGGCCACGGAACACGATCGGCATCGGAAACTGGCCTTCCGACATGTAATACATCTTCGCGGCCGAATTGATGACCTGATCGATCGCGAGGAAGGCGAAGTTGAAGGTCATGAATTCGATGACAGGTCGAAGCCCTGCCATGGCCGCGCCGACGCCGAGACCCGTGAACCCCAGCTCCGAAATCGGTGAGTCCACAACCCGCTTGTCGCCGAACTCCTCGAGCAGCCCCTTGGAGACCTTGTAGGCGCCATCATACTCCGCGACTTCCTCGCCCATGAGGAACACGTCCGGGTCCCGCTCCATTTCCTCACGAAGCGCTGCGTTGAGCGCTTCCCGGTACGTCATGACTGCCATCAGCCGACCTCCCCGGATTCGGGACGCCGGTCAAAAAAAAGCCGGCCGTTCGGATTGATTTCCGCCCAGACATTCCGATAGAGCGCCTCCGGTCCGGGAAGCGGTGATGCATCGGCAAAATCTGCTGCCTCAGCCGAGATCTGCCGGGCCTCGGCATCCATCTCTTCGAGTCCTTGCTGGTCAAGCAGATCCGCGGACATGAGAACGTCGCGCAGAAGAGCGATCGGGTCCCTCTCGACCTTTGCGTTCTCCACCTCCTCGACCGACCGATAGGTGCCCGACACCGGATCGGACATCGAGTGGCCCCGGAATCGATACGTCTGGAGGTCCACGAACTGCGGTCCTGCACCCTGCCGGACCTCGTCGGCGAGATCACGGAAGAAGGCGTACGTCGCGAGGGCATCCTGACCGTCGACACTATGAGCCGGAATCCCGTGAGGTGTCGACTTGGTGGCCATCGCGGTCCGGGACACGCGGCTGAACGCGGTACCCATGCCGTACTCGTTGTTTTCCACGACGAAGATGCAGGGCAGGTGCCAGACGGCGGCCATGTTGAGGGCTTCGTGGAAGCCACCCTGGTTCACCGCCGCATCGCCCATGAAGACAAGAGAGACCGTGTCCTCCTCCCGGTACTTGATCTTCCAGCCAATCCCGGTTGCCAGCGGAACCTGGCCACCCACAATGCCATGCCCACCCATGAAGCGGCAGTCAGCATCGAAGATGTGCATCGATCCGCCCTTCCCTCCCGACGCACCGTCCTTTCGACCATAGAGTTCGGCCATCACGGCGTTCGGGTGAACACCTTTCGCGAGAGCCTGCGTATGCTCGCGATACGCGCTCATCACATAGTCGTCCTGCCTGAGGGGCTTGATGCTCCCCGCGGCAGCCGCTTCCTGCCCGATGTGGAGGTGGCAGAACCCGCCGATCTTTCCGATCGCGTACGCTTCCTCGGCCTTCTCTTCGAAGCGCCTGTAGAGAAGCATATCGCGCATCAGATCCAGCGCGAGCTCGCCGCTGATCCCATGCTGCGAGAGCGGATCGTTCGTCTTCTTCGCCGACTTCTTCCTGGCCTTCGTCTTCATTTCGGCCACATCAAGCTCCGTTCGTGGATCGACCGCTTCGGCCGAGCTCGAGCTGCACGAGGTCCAATCTGACCTCGGCGGGGGCGGGGATGTCCGCCTCCAGCACTGTCTGAATCGAACCGGGACCTCCGGCTTCGACTTCCCGCGCCTGCTCCTTGGCATGGTAACTGGACCGGACAAGCGGGCCCGACTCCACGTGTTTGAATCCGTACTCGTTCTCGCCGACCTGCTTCCACATGGCAAATTCTTCGGGTGTGACCCAGCGGGCGACCGGAATGTGCATCGGGGACGGGCGCAGGTACTGGCCGAGGGTCAGAATATCGACGGCCGCTTCCCGAAGGTCGATCATCGCCTGCCGGATCTCGTGCTCCTCCTCGCCCATGCCGAGAATGATCCCGGTCTTCGTCAGCATGGCAGGGTCGAGTCGCTTCACCGCTCCGAGATAGGAGATCGAGCGCCAATAGCGGCCGCCCGGCCTCACGTCCGGATGCAACCGGTCGACGGTCTCCAGATTGTGCCCGAGAATGGCCGGCTTCGCATCGACGACCAAACCGAGCGCCTCCTCGTCACCCTTGAAATCCGGAATCAGCACCTCGACGGAGCAGCCGGGCACTTCTTCGTGGATGCGTCGAATCGTCTCCGCGTAAATCCCGGCCCCGCCGTCGGGGAGTTCGTCGCGATTCACGCTGGTGATCACGACATGCTCGAGCGCCATCTCCTTGACGGTCTGGGCGACGCGTCTCGGCTCGTCTTCATCCAACCCCGTGGGCATGCCGTGTGCAACGCCACAGTACTTGCATGCACGCGTGCATACGTCACCGAGAATCATGAAGGTGGCGGTCCCCGCCTCCCAGCACTCACCGATGTTCGGGCAGCCGGCTTCCTCACACACCGTGTGGAGTCCCTCGGACCTCATCATCTTCTTGAGGCGGAGGTAGTTCGGACCCCCGGGCGAGCGCACCTTCAGCCAGGTGGGCTTCCTGGCCCGTATGTCGATGGTGTCGAGGCCTTCGTGGGCCCGAATCCGGGAGGTGCCCTTGGGCTTCACCACACCGGTGTTCTTGCCGGCTGGGGCGTATCCTCTGGGAGAATCGGTGGATGTGGTCACGTGCGCCTCAGGTCGCGGAACGTCCGTTTCCGGTGCAGTCAAGAAAAAAAGCCACTGACGGCAATGCCAACAACCCCGAGCGGAGCCTGCAGCGGCCCGGCGCTCCGTTGATCACGGGCCTGTCAGTCCGTACGACGACGTCGGAAGCCACGACCGACACGGTCCAGCTCCGTGCTGTGCCGCTCGACGATGTGTGCGGTCGCTTCCGCTGGATCGTCCGTCACGAGAAGGAGATCCAGGTCCTTCGCTGAAATCTTGCCGCCCTCGAGCATCTCGGTCCGGAGCCACTCCAGGAGGCCGTGCCAGTAGGATGATCCAAACAGCACCACGGGGAAGTCGCGCACCTTTCTGGTTTGAATCAGGGTCAAGGCTTCGAAGAGCTCGTCCATGGTGCCGAAGCCGCCCGGAAAAATGACAAAGGCGCAGGCATACTTCACGAACATGGTCTTCCGAACGAAGAAATACCTGAAATCGATCTCGACATCGAGGTACGGGTTTCCGGACTGCTCGAACGGCAGTTCGATGTTGCACCCGACCGAGGGCACGCTGGCAAGCTGGGCGCCCTTGTTCGCCGCCTCCATCATCCCCGGGCCTCCCCCCGTGATGATTGGGAATCCCGCCTCACCCAAGCTCCGAGCCGTGTCGACGCAGGCCTGATACATGGGGTCGTCGGGTTTCGTGCGCGCCGAGCCAAAAATTGAAACGCCGGTTCCAATTCGAGACATCTCCTCGAATCCCTCGACGAACTCGCCCATAATGCGAAAGATCCGCCACGAATCCCGGCCAACCTCCTCGAGTTCCGCAAAGCTCTGAAGCAGTCGCTCGTCTTCGGTCAGCGCTTGATGAACTCGGGAGTCACGCCCTTTGTCGCTCATGATTCTTTCTGTCCTGGTTTTTCGTGATGGCCGACCCACCAGTGACCCGTGCGCTGCAATGCGGCCCGGTGCTGGTGCGGCGGGGCCCATCGCAGAACCTCATGAGCTCTGCGGGAAACGTAGGGGTTCTCCCCAACCGCTATGCGTGCGACTCGCTCGAGGGGGAGCTGTCGGGCACCTGGCGTACCGACACCCAGCCAGCCGAGACAGCGTGTACCCGCCGTCGCGAGGCGACGAGGAAGGCGCACAAACCGCGGGCGAAGTCCCATTCCATGCGCCTGGAACTCGAACAGTTGGCGCTGAGTCAGGGGGTGGTCCATCCCGAGATCATAGGTGTCACCACCCCCCTCGGTTTCGAGTGCTCGGCCGATCGCCACAGCCACGTTCCCCGCATACACCAGGGGCAACGTGTTCCCGCCACCGCCGAGGAGGGGTATCAGCGGTAGCCGCAGTATACGCGCGATTGCTGGCGTCACCAGACGGTCTCGCTCGCCGTAGACCGCCGCAGGGCGGACGATGGTGACCGGTAGACCTGTCTTCCGTTCGACCCGGCGAGCCTCCCGCTCCGCCTCCCGCTTCGACCGAGCGTAGTGGTCGCTCTCCGGAGAGGCGTCGGTGAATGACGACTCCTCCCCTTCACCCTCCGAGTGCTCGCTGTACACAGCGACCGAGGAGATGTGGACCGCCTTCTTCACGGCGCTCCGGGCGGCCGCTGCGAGCACACGGGCCGTTCCAACGACATTCACCCTGGCGATGGTCTCCCACTCGCCACTGGCATATACGAGAGCTGCTCCGTGCACGACGCGGCAGCAGCCGCGCATCCGGTCCGCGAGCATGTCGACAGGATCGGTCACGTCACCTTCAAAGAGTTCGGCCCCGATACCCGACAGGAACGAACGATCGGACGTGGGCCTGACGAGCGCCCGAACATCGTGGCCGCTCCGAATGAGATGATCGGCAAGGTGCGAACCGACGAGGCCTGTAGCCCCGGTCAGGAAAACGCGCATGGCCGCAACGTGCTGATCAGCGGGACGACAGAAACCGCTCTGCGTCCTCTTTGAGAACGTCGATGATCAACGAGTGCTGATCGTATTCGGGGAGTGCTCGCTGCACCTCGGTATCGTAGATCGTGGCAAGGTGCCGGTAGTGGACTGCAGCTTCGTCGGGTTCACCGAGCTCGATCGCCGCCTCGGCAGCAGCGGCCAGCCCGAGGAGATGGTTCGGATCCCGTTCGAGCAGTTCGAGCGCGTTGTCGAGCGCCGCCTCGAGATTCATCGCCGTGCGATTCAGCATGGAGAGGTGGAAGATTCCGTCCAGAGTGAGTGGGCGAGCCCGCTGATACGCCGCGATCGCCATGGGCAGAAACGCCTGCGCCTGGGCGCTGTCACCCGCGCTCGTCGCCTGCATGACCCGATTGAAGAGACGATCCGCTGCTTCGATCGGCGACATGTTCGATATGTCCGGCGCAACGCCACCCGCGGCGGGTGAGGCGCTGGCCGCAGGGACTGGCCCACTCGTGGACGGAACCAGGCCGGGGCCAGGCCGGACCATGGAGTTCCCGACGAAAAGGATCAGGACAAACATCGCGATGCCCGCAATCCACCACGGCAGATTCTGGCCGCCTACGGCTTCTCGGGCAGCCTCCCGCCTCTCGGACACACGCCCCGAGTCCGAAAGCGATCCGTGGGACCGGTGTGACGGTGCCGGGCCCGTTACGACGGCGGGGCGCGTCATGTCACCGCCGACTGCCACCCCACACTGACCGCAGAACTTCGATCCAGCCGGCAGCTGCTCCCCGCACTGGTCGCAGAATTGACCACCAAGGTCGGTGCCACAATTCTGGCAGAAATTGCCGGAGGCGCTCGCGCCACACGCGGGGCATGAAGGTGTCGTCTGAGATGTCATCAGCGGGTCGCTGTGGAGGGAGATAACGGCGGATGAGTGCCGCCTGCTGAGGCTTTGCGGTGCCGGAACAGCAGTTCGGGAAGATACTGGTCTGGAGCCATGTCGTCAGATGGGCGTGAGCGGATGGCTCTTCCGACTTTGGAGATCGCCCACGCAGGGATGCAACATTCGGAAGACAGCGAACGGCGCCCGAGCGTGGAACCCGATCGACAACGCTCGAATTCCTGGTCGTGGATCACAGCGTTCAGGAGGTCGGCGAGGCATGGCTCAACTCATGGAAAAACGCACCGCGGAATTCGTACTTTTCGGACGAAACCAACCCTTCCTCGGTTCGTAGAAGGTTGGGTCCGCGCCCATCCCTCTGACCGGGGACAGTGCACCGACGTCTCGTACCACACGCCGACCGTGGTGGTGAAGGGCATTCACTCACAGGACGGATATTTCCATGGACCGTGTAACAGGAGGGATCGAATGAGGCCTGCGATGAATGCGGACCCATTCAACGACGACCCCGGGGATGGAGGCCATTCCACCCACAGGGCGGAGGGAATCAGCCTACCGTGAAACGACGAATGATGGTCCGCTATCTCATTCCTCTGGCAGTGCTCGGGCTGGCCAGCTGCACCAGAACCGAGCCCCAGGATACGGCAGCGTCAAACGGCGCGCTCGATGGACCGTACGAGAGCTATCACCCGAACGGCCAGCTGTGGAGCAGGGGCTCCTACTCGAATGGCTTTCTGAGCGGACCGTATGAGGAATACTACGAGAACGGTCAGTTGTGGACGAAAGGGTCGTGGGCCGCCGGATTACTCGATGGACCGTTCGAGAGGTACAGTGCAAGCGGTGAGCTGGAGGCCAGGGGCTCCTACACCCGGGGCGAGCAGTGTGGAGAGTGGACGGAGGACGGTGGCTCGGTATCGTACCCACCCTGCCCCCACGGTTAGGCGGGCCTCCCGGGATTCATGGACACAGAAAACCCGCCTCACCGGGATTCGGCCGAGGCGGGTTTTCAGTCGTTCAGGCTTCTCGCTTCCGGCTCATGCCATCAGCGGATCGCATTGAACAGGAGCGGCCACGTCGCCATGGTCTGCGCCCGATAGTTCGGCTGGAATCCGAACAGAACCACGGAGCCCTCTCCAATGTTCGCCTCGAGGATTGCCGGCTGACCTGCCACGTGCTCACCGCCCAGGACCCACCCGGAAAGCAGCGGGTCTCCGGAGCCGTATCGGGCGGCCACCCGAACCCTTGGATCATCCACATCGAAGGCCATGCTCGATCGCCAATACCATGCGGCGACCTCCGAGCGCATGCCGTCAGCTATCTCCGAGGCCGCATCCAATTCGAGGCGAAGAATCGACCCGGGGATGTAGAACTCGGTGTTTGGTAGCCGATCTGTGCGGTCGGAGATCCCGAGGTCGAAGAGCTCACGCAGGTAATCGGTCGCGGTCTCGATCGCGATCACTCGCCCGCCGCGCTCTACGAAGGCGTGAACCTCCTCAGCCCCCACATCGCCGAGGCCGCCTGCATACGGTGGCGGCACGGTCCCTTCTGCATGACCACTGCGAATCGAGGCCGCGCTCTGGGCCTGAAAGATCAGGACGTCGTAATCCGCGAGGGCTCCACCCTGGATGTCCGCGTCGTGCAGTGTGTCGTAGACCATGTCGTGCTGGTCGAAGACCCAGCGCTGCCACCCCTCGGGCATGGGCTCCTGCCACGACTTGTAGAGGCCCACGCGCGGGGCATCACGCCCGCTCAGGTGCTCGGGCAGACGGAAATCGAAATCGGGCACCGCTACAGGGTCGCTCAGCGAAACCTCGATCGCACCGTCCACGGCGATGGCATCGAAGTCCAGGAGGTACCCGAGGGTGTGAGCCGTAACGTCATAGGGTCGCTGAGGTGGCCCGCCCGGATACTCGCGCAGGTCCGGGTACTCCTGTACCTCCAGCATCGTATTCGCAAAACTGGCGTAGGGCTGATTCATCGAGATGACCCAGCTGCCCGCGCCGAAAGAGGAGCTTCCCACCGTGAACGGAGCCTCGGCCTGGCGCACCTCGACATCGGCCATGGTCAGGGAGCGCAGCGCATATGTGATCCCGGCCTCGTTGTCCTGACCCGAAGGAATCACCCACGCATCCGGCCAGTCCGCCCACCCCTCCACAGCCCGTCGGTTCACGCCGTGGAAGTTTTCGAGCCAGTACCTCCGATTCCGTGCCGCGTTGGTGAGAAGGGCGAGAGCCCCAGACTTCTGATACTCGACAATGTCCGGGAGACCCCAGTCGCCACCCTCCCACGGGCTCGGGAAATTCCATGACCGCTCGGCCGCATTGAAATTCCGCCCCGGCCCCAGCACGTCGGGGGAGATCGTGACAGGCGTGGCCATGCGAGCCGAGGCGGTCTCGGACAGGATCCGTGCCGCCCCGTGATAGTGCATGTACGCGCGCGCCGGCGTGAACGCGTCGTACTGAGCGTTCACGACGACACCATCCTTTCCCTGGGACGTAAGCTCGGCCGCCATATAGGTCCCCAGCTGAGACACGGCCGCCGTGAGGGCCGGATCGATGTTCGGGTCCCAAGGCTCGATGTACGGGGGGAAGAAAATGCGCGCCCCGTTGCCACCCATCTGGTGCACGTCGTGAACAATCTGCGGATGCCACGCGTTGTGGGCCCCCTGGACGGTCAGGATGGTTTCTTCCTGCGTAAAGGCGTACCAGTCCCGGTTGTTGTCGTGGCCGACGTAGAACTGGTACAGCCACGGGAGCGGTGCCGCCTCGTACTCGGTGCCCACGAGGCTCATGTACCAGTCTGCCACCCACTGAAGGCCGTCTGGATTCAGGGACGGAATCTGCAGCAGAATGACGTTATCGAGGATCTCACGAATCTTCTCGCTGTCCGAGCTCGCCAATTCGTACGCTAGGTTCGCCGACATCTGACTCGCACCTACCTCGGTGGCATGGATGCCTTGTGTGATCAGTACGACCGTCTTGCCCTCGTCCAGCAAGCGACTCAGTTCCGCTTCTCCCGAGATGGACCGGGGATCGGCCAGCTTCAGCTGGATGTCCTGGAGCTCACCGAGACGGTCGTGATTGGCCGCACTCGTGATGGTCAGCATCACGAACGGCCGACCCATCGTCGTCAGGCCCAGCGTGTCAACGGCGACTCGATCGCTGGCCTGTGCGAGATGCTCGAAGTAGGAGGTCAAAGCGCCCCAGTCAGCCAGCGTTCGATCAGCTCCGATGTCATGGCCGAAGTGATCGCGCGGCGCCCGAACGGACTGGGCGGTCAGGGGCGAGCATACGAAAAAGGCGGTGGCGAGGGCCGCGGCGAGTCTACGAATCAAAGCCACCTCCGGCGGTGGAATCTCACGAGTGGACCGGTCGCAAACAGTTTGCCACAGGCGCGCGCCATGGTATCGACGTGCTCTGAGAGGGGCAACGGATTCAGGATCGCGCGTGACCGTCAGGGGACGGACTGCCCCGTCGCCTCGCTCAATGCCGCAAAAAAGGTTGCGTCCGAAAAGGGCTTGGTCAGGAGAGCAGAGGCCCCTGCTTCCAGGGCCCGCACCTCGAAATCCGCTTCGGACCGGCCCGTCATGAGCACGACCGGCAGCTTCGAAGAGGCCACACGGACGGCATCGAGCACCTCGAGGCCTGACAGTCCCGGCATGTGGACATCGAGGACGAGGCAATCGACGTCGTGAATCGCCCTAGACTCGAGGAAGTCCAGTCCGGACGCGTGACTGCTCGCAAGCACCCCGACCGACCGCAACAGCCGTGTAAGGGCACGCCGGACGGACGGATCATCATCAACGACCGCGACAGGCCCGCTGAAGCGGCGCATCAACCGACCCCGTGATTCATCGACGCGGTAGAGCGCAGGACAGACTCGAACGCAGTGTCAGGAATCGCCATCCGGTGTGTCTTCGAGGAGCGGAAGACGAAGACACAGCCGGGCGCCGCCCTCGACGGGACGCTCAGCGGTCAGTTGGCCTCCGTGCGTCTCCGCGATGCTTCGACTGATCGTGAGCCCCATACCCAGACCGTCCGGTCTTCCGGAGACGAAGGGCTCGAAAAGCTTTTCGACATCGTCAGCAGGAAGACCTGCCCCATTGTCGCAAACCTGAACCTCCACGACGCCATCTTGAACGTGGGCGAGAATGGACACTGTCCGCGGTGGCGCCGGGAGACGGCACGTCGAGTCGATAGCGTTCATGACGAGATTCAGGAACACCTGCGTCAGTTGACCCCGGTGGCCGGCCACGCGGAGATCCACAGGTCCGGCCTCCGGGATCTCGAGGCTCACGCCTCGCATGATGGCCTCGCTGCGTAGCAGTTCCGCCACGTCGACCAGGACGGATCGAAGGTCGAGCGGGTGATGGTCGACCTCGCCGCGTTCAAGGAGCTGCCGCATGCTGGCGATGACGTCCCCCGCTCGGGCGGCGTCCTCCGCAACATCCGTCAGCGCGTCGCGGACCTCCCTGAGATCCGGTGGGTCAGCAGCGAGAAACCGTGACGCCGCGTTTGCATTCGCAACGACGGCCGAGAGAGGCTGGTTCAGCTCGTGCGCGATCGAGGCAGCGAGTTCGCCCAAGGTGGCCACCCGCGCGATGCGTGCGAGCTCTTCTCGGTGAACTCGATCTGCGTGTTCAGCTTCGACCTCTGTCCCGACGTCGAAGAAAACTGCAACAAAGCCATCAACAGCGTCGCCTTCATCGAATTGGGGAACGAAGCTCACATCGAGAAAGCGGAGCACCCCGTCGGGGTCGACCACATCCGCGCGCACGTGACTCGCTTCCCCTTCGAGGGCCGCGGAGATCATGGGAGCCAGGTCTTCGTACACCGACTCGCGCACGACCTCACGAACTTGCCTTCCCTCCATCTGGTGACGTTGCCAGCCATTCCACATCGCGTACGCCTCGTTCACGAAGCGGAATCGTTCGTTCCGATCCACGAGGCATACCATGGCGGGAAGCACGTGGTCGACCGTCCGGATCGACCGCTCGTGGGAACGCACCCGAGCCTCCACGCGCCGTCTGGCGGTCAGGTCACGAAACGTGTTCAGGATCTGCACCGAACCGTCCGAGGCCTGCACGAGACTCATGCCCAGCTCCACCGGAATCTCGGAACCGTCACGCGATTCGATCGAAAATGCCTTGCCCACGACGAGTGATCGTCGATCCGTCGTGTCGTCAAAGCCTTCGTGAATGTCCGTAAACTGCTGCCGGAAGCGTTCACTCACCATCGGTGTCAGACTGGAACCGACCACCTCGGATACGTCATACTGAAAAAGACGGACGGCCTGGTCGTTCATGTCGACAATCCGTCCTTCCAGATCCGTCACGACCATCGCATCGGGAGCATTGAGCAGCATCGACCGGCTGCGCTCTTCCCTGCGCCACAGAGCGACTTCCCGCATCTTCCGGTCGGACACGTCCATCAGATAGGCGTGCAGCCGAGTCTCATCGCCGAAGGGGGCAACCCGACCGACCTCCGTAAGCCACACCACCGCACCGTTGGCCGCTCGGACCCGGTAGTCCACGGTGACGTCAGCGCCCTCCACGACACCGCGGGCGCGAATGTCACGAACTTCTGTCCGATCTTCCTCAAGCACCACTTCGTCCCAGAAGGTCTCCCGGGTCCAGTCGGCCAGCTCGTAGCCCAGCAGATCGCTCGATTGGGGGCCCACCCACAGGACCCGTTCGGTCGCCGGGTCCATCACGAGAGGCACCAGCGGCCCGCTGACCAGGAAGAGGGCGGGGTCGAACGGGTAACTCATAAGCCCGTGGGTTGGTCGAGGAAGTGTACCTGGAGACCGAAACGATCCGCGAGGTGCTCACCCACGGCACGAACACCGAACGTTTCGGTCGCGTAGTGACCCCCAAACAAAACATGTATTCCGAACTCTGCCGCATCGAAAAACGAGTGATGGGCGCCTTCACCGGTTACATATGCGTCCAGCCCGACATTCGCGGCCTCTCGAATATACGATCCGCCACCGCCAGTCATCACGCCGACCGACCGGATGAGCTCGGGTCCCCCTGGCAGGGCGTGAACCTCACCGCCCCCCAGCGCCGTCGCGACCGAACGTTGCAGCGTTTCCGCCGACACAGGGCTCTCGAGTGTGCCCCACACCCCGATGTCCCGCCCCTTGTAGGCGCCGAATCGACCCTGGACCTCCAGGTCGATCGCGGCAGCGAGAAGCGCGCAATTCCCGACTTCGACGTGAGAATCCAGCGGTAGATGTACACTGTAGAGGGCGACATCGGCCGCCATGAGGGCCCGAATGCGACGCTCATGCCGCCCTGTGATCGGCTCGAGCCCCCCCCAGAACAGGCCATGGTGCACGATCATCAGGTCGGCGCCCAGTTCCGCGGCCGCGATGATCGACGCCTCTGAAGCATCCACCGCCGTGACGACCGTGGTGACGTCCGGCGGGCCTCCGACCTGAAGGCCGTTCAGCGCATTCGGGTAGTCAGGATGATCACCGACCTGGAGCCAATGGTTCAGATATTGGAGCAGAGATTCCAGTTTCATTGGTTCTCAGGGGCTAGCAGGGGAGAGGTCCTCGTGTTGACAATGTGGAAATCAGGTCTGCAGCCGATGCGCAACCGAGGCTCGACACCGGTGGAGAAGCTAGGGACGCGGTCGACCGTCAGAAGAGAGAGTGTCGGTGCGTGGCGCGCCGGGGGGGACCGAGTCCACGCGATCGGCGCCCATATGGACGGAGCCGTTGAGAACGGCACCCTCCTCGAGCTGCAGTCGGCGGGTGTGCACCTCGCCCTCGATGAAACTGGTGGCTTGTACCTCGAGGCGGGATGCGGCGACAACGGTGCCCTGAACCCTTCCCGAGATGACGGCATCCTGAGTCGTGATGTCCCCGGACACGAGGCCATGCTTGCCGATCACGACAGCTTTTCCAGCCTTCACCGTGCCCTGGATGGTGCCCTCGACGCGAATCGTTCCATCGCTTTCACAGTTGCCGACGACCGTCATGCCCGGGCCGATGATCGAGATCACCGCCTCCGACGATGACGAGTTGTTGCTGCGTTCGCGCGCCATGCTCACCCCTGTCGACTGAATTGTACGTTGCAATGTAGAGGAGCGGCTTCCAGCCGGACCACGGGGTCGAGACCTTCGCGAGCCCGAGGACGAGAGGGACCTGCTCCGTGGTTACCCCGGCTGCTCCACATATGTGAGCGGATCCACCGGCTCACCATTCACCACCACCTCGAAGTGCAGGTGCGGCGCCGTCGAACGGCCGGTAGAACCGGTCAGAGCAATGAGCTGCCGCTCACGCACCTGCTGACCGACGTGAACGAAGGTCATAGACGCGTGACCGTAGAGTGTGGTGGTGCCTTCGCCATGGTCAATGACGACGTATCGGCCGTACACCGCATCCTCCGACGCCTCGAGCACCGTACCTCCGCCGGCAGCGCGGATGTAGGATTCCGACGGTACCGCGATGTCGAGTCCCGGGTGGTCGCCTTCATCACCCGCATAGAGTTGCTGCGTGACGAATCCCCGCTCGGCCAGTGGCCAGGTTGCGGGTCGCGTGGGACCCAGGGGCGGTCGGGGGTTTCCTTCAGCCCGTCGGTCCGTTGCCGCCGGTGGTAGCCAGACACCACTCAGCTCATCGACCTGCGCGGCACCGAACATACTCCGAATCGTCGAATACTGATCCTCGATCGCTTCGAGGCGCTGCACCAGAGCCTGAACACGGGCTCCATCACGGGCCATGTCCGCCACCTCTCGCTCAAGCTGCGGGACACGCGCCGCGCGGGCCGCCAGGTACCACCAGGTCCCCGCCATGACAGTGAGCGCAAGGCAGATCGTCAAGCCAGCGACGGCGAGCGCTCCAAGCATGCGATACGAGATGTCGAAGGAGCGTGTGTCGTGGCCTCCGTCGGGAACCACGACGACGTTGAGCTTCCGACCCGAGCCTGAAGGGGTCACTCGACCACGTCTCGGACCGGTCGTCCCGTCACCTGCTCGAAGATGCGCTCAAAATCTTCCGGTCCGTGGTATTGGATCTCGATCAGCCCCTTGCCGGAGCGACCGGGCTTCACCTGAACACGGGTGCCAAGATACTCCTGCAGCGCTTCCTCCAGGGCTCGTACCACCGGATCCTTCGCGTGTGGCTTGCGCACCCGCCGTGAACCCGATGCGGCGGCAACCCGGCGCTCCATCTCCCGTACCGACCACCCTTCTTTCGAGGCACGGCGCGCCAATTCAGCTGCTGCGACCGGATCTTCGACAGACAGGAGAGCCCGACCATGCCCCTGCGAGAGCTCTCCAGATTCCAGCAACGTCCGGATGGATATCGGCAACTTGAGCAGGCGGACGAGGTTTGCGACGGTGGAGCGGTCCTTCCCCACGGCCTTGGCGATGTCGGCGTGCTTCATGTCGAAGCGCTGGGCGAGGGACTCGTACCCCTCGGCCTCCTCGAGCGGATTCAGGGCCTCTCGCTGAAGGTTTTCCACGAGCGCCAGAACGAGAAGCGTCTCGTCATCGGCGTCGCGCACGACGACCGGTACCTCCGACCAGTCGAGTCGACGGAGTGCGCGATAACGTCGCTCGCCCGCCACCAACTCAAAACGATCCGCGGTACCGGGCGCGGGGCGCACGACCAGGGGCTGCAGAAGTCCGTTCTCCCGGATCGACGCGGTGAGATTCTCCAGTTCAACGTCGGTGAAAACCCGACGGGGCTGGACGGGGTTGGGAACGACAGCACCGAGGGCGATGGTCCGAACGTCACCTTCGCGAACCTCAGGCTCGAGATATTCGCCGAGGAGAGCGCCCAGCCCCTTGCCGAGACGATCGCGCGTCATGAGGTCGCCCCGGCGTGCGTGGCAGAACCCGCGCGCGCCCGGCGCGCGATCACTTCGTTTGCGAGGGCGAGATAGGCCTGCGCGCCGTGAGACACCACATCGTATTGAACGATGGGCAGCCCGAAACTGGGAGCCTCCGCCAGCCGCACATTTCTGGGGATCGCCGCCCTGTACACCTTGGGACCAAAGTACTCACGGGCCTCCGAGCTGACCTGACGGGAGAGGTTCAGCCTCTTGTCGTACATGGTCAGAAGCACGCCTTCCACGTCGAGCCCGGGGTTGAGGCCCCGCTGCACCAGGCGAATCGTGTTGAGTAACTGACTCAAGCCCTCGAGCGCATAGAATTCGCATTGGATCGGAATGAGAACAGAGTCGGCAGCCGTGAGGGTGTTGACGGTGAGGAGCCCAAGGGATGGCGGACAATCAACGAGAATGAAGTCATACCGATCTCTCACCGTTTCAAGAGCCCGGCGAAGGATCGTCTCCCGGCTGAACGCCGGGACGAGCTCGATTTCCGCGCCGACCAGGTCGCGGGTAGAGGGGACCACGTCGAGGTGTGAAAAATGCACCCCTTCGACAATCGCGTCCTCGAGTTCCGCCTGACCGATGAGCACTCGGTAGATGTTCGCCCGGGACGACGGATCTTCGACACCGAGGCCACTCGTCGCATTGCCCTGGGGATCAATGTCGAGGACGAGGGTCCGCTTTTCTGCAACGGCCAGGGAGGCGCCGAGGTTGATGGCGGTCGTCGTTTTTCCAACGCCACCTTTCTGGTTCGCGATCGCAATAACGTGAGACATTCACACGGCGTTGAAGGTTCGGCGGGGGCCGAGAATATAGACAGGACGAACGGCGGGACGAAACAGAAAAAATCCTTGACCCGCACGGGCACGGTTTTGAGCTTGTGTCGGAGCCCGGGGACAAAGGAGTGTCTCGCCCACCAGAAAGTGAGGTCGATCATTGTTTCCAGCGCATTTCGCTCGCCTGGCCGCACGCTCAAGGCGTGGCTTCCAGGCCCTCATCCTGGCGCTTGCAGCCTTCTCAGCGGCGTGCGCTCCCGGGGAGACGCCTGTCGCGCCCAGCGCGAACCCCCTTCTCGAGCCATTCGTCGGAACCTGGGATGCGACCGTGCTCACGATTCGGAGCGTAGCTGACACATCGATCGTCGTGGATCTGCTCGAGAACGGAGTCTCGTACATCTCGATCTATGAGAGTGGGAATTATCAGTCCACGATCGCCTTCGGGGGGACACCCTTCACGGAGTTCGGAGCGATGGAGGTAAGCGCAGGCGTCGTAACGCTGCGACCCAACAATGCTGATCCGGTTACGCGAACATACCAGTTCACATCGGCCGACAACGTTCGCCTCGAGGGGCCGACGGATTGGGACTTCAATCTCGACACCGTCGACGACCCCGCGACGCTCGTCATGGAGATGCGAAAACGCTGAGGGTCTGTTTCACGTGAAACACAACAGACGGTAGAGGTATACCGGCACGCCACAGCAGGTCGTGTTTCACGTGAAACGAGGTGCCGCTCGCAGGGACGGGGCACGTCCGAGATCGACGGGGTCGCTTACAGGGTCGCCCGAAGCTTCCTGACCTCGAGCATGAGGTTCTGCAAATCAGCAGGGGAAACCCCCGGGATCCTGCCCGCCTGAGCAAGCGACCCCGGGCGCACGACACTCAGCTTCTCCCTCGCCTCCCATGACACCGTGACGAATTCCATGTAGGGGAGCTCCGGATCGAGCAGAAAAGCAGCCTGGCTCCTCAGCTTCATCGCTCGCGCCCGCTCGCGCTCAACATATCCAGCATACTTCAGCTCTACCTCCACCGCCGCGAGGATCTCGTCCGCCAATTCCCCGCTTGGAGGCTCGTCCGCAAGGCTGACGAGGGAGCGCGCGCTGACTCCAGGCCGCTTGAGCAGGTCCACCGCCCGCATCTTCTGCTGGATCGGGCTCGAACCTACGTCCATGAGCATCGACTGAACCTCGGCCGGTCCGACCGAGGTTTCTCCGAACCATACGAGGATCCGGTCCTCCTCGGCGATTCGCCGGCTCAGTGCCTCATCCTGCGCGCCGGTCAGGAACCCCCGATCGCGGGCCAACATGCCGAGACGTCTCGGTGCATTGTCCTGACGAAGCAGCAGGCGGAACTCTGCTCGTGAGGTGAAGAGCCGATAAGGCTCGTCGACCCCTCTCGTCACGAGATCATCGATCAGCACCCCGATGTACGCCTGATCACGCTCCAGAACGAATGCGTCCTCACCCCTCGCGCGAAGCGCGGCATTCATGCCAGCAACGATCCCCTGCCCTGCAGCCTCTTCATATCCCGTCGTACCATTGATCTGCCCCGCCAGAAAAAGGCCGGGGTGCGCCCGCAATTCCAGTGAGTGATTCAGCTGGTGCGGCGGGAAATAATCGTACTCGATGGCATAACCAACTTTGGTCATGACGACTTCTTCGAGCCCCGGGATCGTGCGAAGAAACTGGAGCTGAACGTCCGCGGGGAGCGAGGTCGACATACCGTTCACGTAGAGCTCGGTCGTATTCAAGCCCTCCGGCTCGAGAAAGACCTGGTGTCTCGGCGCATCAGGAAATCGGACGATCTTGTCCTCGATGGACGGACAATACCGTGGCCCCCTGCCGGCGATCTCACCGCCATATAGCGCGCTGCGCTGAAGGTTCTCGGTGACGACCTCCTTGAGCGCATCACCACTGTACGTAATCCAGCACGGAAGCTGATCCGGGATCCGTTCTTGCGCATAAGCCGCGAACCTGTACACGGAGTCGTCGCCATCCTGACGCTCGGTCCTGCTGAAGTCGACCGACCGTCCATCCACGCGCGGAGGGGTTCCCGTCTTGAAACGCGCAACCTGAAGCCCCAGGCCCTCGAGGCCCCTCGCAAGCTCCACGGACGGAGCCTCCCCA
Source organism: Gemmatimonadales bacterium (assembly GCA_038120095.1). Lineage (GTDB taxonomy): Bacteria > Gemmatimonadota > Gemmatimonadetes > Longimicrobiales > Gaopeijiaceae > UBA2589. Next base: position 23,257 of record JAYOKZ010000014.1, on the reverse strand, counting down.
TCTCTCCCCGCCTCGACTCCCGGTTCACCCCCCACGTGGATCCGTCCACGCAGGAACGTTCCCGTGGTGATCACGACACACTCGCTGTGAAACTCGAGACCCCCACGCGTACGAACACCCACGACCCGCCCACGATCCACCAGCAGATCAGCGACCATCTCCTGAAAGAGGTGAAGAGACGGCAGCCCGTCGAGCACACGCCGAACGGCGACCGGATACATCGATCGATCACACTGCGCCCGTGGCCCCCAGACGGCCGGGCCCTTCGAGCGGTTCAGCATGCGAAACTGAATCCTTGATGCGTCCGTGGCCTGGCCCATCACACCACCGAGAGCGTCTACCTCTCGTGCCACCACACCCTTCGCCACACCCCCGATCGCCGGATTGCAGCTCATCTGACCGATTCTCGACAGGTCGGGCGAAATCAGGATCGTGTTCACGCCGGCCCGAGCAGCGGCCGCCGCCGCTTCCACTCCCGCATGCCCTCCCCCGACGACCAGGACATCGTATCTGGCCCGCATCACCCCTCCCCGCTCACAGGATCACGAAACCGCTCGCGTCGAGCGGCAGCGTGCACGGAACCTTCACGATTCCATCCACCTTCGCGAACCGCGGACCGTCCTTCAACTCCGACAAGAAGCATCTGACCTCATCTGAATCACCCACGACCATCACCTCTACCGACCCGTCCGCTCGATTTCGCACCGTACCCGCAAGACCGTAAGCCCCAGCCCGCCGGGCCGTCCAGCGTCGGAAGCCTACGCCCTGCACACGTCCATCAATCCGAAATCCTGCGTGCACCCGGGCTGAGTTGGACATCATCATTTCCCAATACAGAATTCTCGAAACACCGCATCGAGAACGTCGTCCACCGAGACCGTGCCGAGCAGATCTTCGAGCGCAGACTCTGCAGACCGCAGATGTGTGGACGCGATCTCCGCAGGCAGACCTGACGCCAACCCCTCACGGAACGCAGTGACCTCGGCCCTCGCCAAGCGCAGGGCATCGGACTGGCGCGCCCTCGTGAGAACCGGCACATCCGCCGCCGCCGTGACGATATGTCGATACACGAGCTCAGGAAGCAGTCCCTTCAACCGGTCCAGCCCCCCTCCACTCTCTACGGACACGCTCACCGAACCCACGCATCGAGACACCGTCGCAAGACGATCGTCCTGTCTCAGCTCCTCGCCCTGCGCCAGATCCGCCTTGGTCCGAACCAGCACGAACGGACACGACACCCTGTCCATCACGAAACTGACGTCCTCGTCACTTGCATCCTCGTCAGCCGGGATGCAGTACAGCACCACATCCGCCCGTTCGATGAACCCGTGGGCGATCTCGATGCCCAACTCCTCGATACGGCCAGCCGGACGCCGAAGACCTGCCGTGTCGACCAGGCGAAACGGGAATCCCCCCACCTGCACCACCGCTTCCAGGGCATCCCGAGTGGTTCCCGGCTCATCCGTGACGATCGCGCGTTCCTCTCCGAGCAGCGCGTTGTACAACGATGATTTCCCCGCGTTCGGACGGCCTGCAAAGACGGCCAGTGCGCCTTCACGCAGCAGTTCTCCCTCCGGGGCCGTGGCGAGCATCGCATCGACGGACGCCATGAACACATCCGTTTCCGCAATTACCGAGGAGATCGCCACCGGTGGCTCGTCCTCTTCGGGAAAGTCGACATGATGAGCGAGCAACGCTTCGAGACGCACCAGGCGCTCGCGCAGAGACGACACTCTGCGCGAGAGCCCACGATCCATCTGGACCACCGCCGCCCGATGCAGTGCCCTGCTCCGCGCGTGGATCAAGTCGCCTACCGCCTCCGCCTGCACGAGGTCGAGTTTCCCGTGCAGATAGGCCCGGCGAGTGAATTCCCCGGGCTCGGCCCGCCGTGCACCTCCTCTCTCGCATGCGTCGACCAGCATCTCGGGAATCAGCCATCCGCCATGGCACGAGATCTCGACCATATCTTCCCCGGTGTAGCTCGCCGGCCCCTCGAACCACGTCACGACAGCCTCGTCTATGACGCCCCCCGAGTCCGGATCGGTCAGCCGACGAAGAGCCGGTGTTCTCACGCGCGGACACTCTGACCCCCGAATCAGTAACGCTGAAAGCACGCCACCGGCGTTGCTACCACTCAGACGGACCGTCGCAAGAGCTCCGACCCCCGCAGGCGTCGACAGCGCAACGATCGTGTCGACTTCGGTGCTCAACCGCGCGCCCGTGCCCGACCCGCAGCCTAGTCGCTGTCGCTCAGGGTGAGCGCTGGCCCCTGCTTCATGCGGGTCCGCTCACGGGCGATCCAGATCTGCTGCGGCAGAGTCGCGATGTTGGCCGTGGCATAGTAGAGATTCAGACCGCTCGCGAGGTTCATGAAAATGAAGAGCATCATGGGCGGCATGATGTACATCATCATCTTCATCTGCGGATTGTCACTGTCGATCGACCGCAGGCTGATCCACTGCATCAGGAACATCGACGCAGCGAGGAGCACCGGAAGGACGTAGAACGGATCCTTCGCGGAGAGGTCGGGGAGCCAGAGGAACGGGACTCCGCGCAGCTCGATCGTGTTCTGGAACACGAAGAACAATGCAATCAGAACAGGCCACGGCAGCAGCATGGGGAGGCAGCCGGCCAACGGATTGAACCCGTGTTCCTTGTAGAGCTTCATCATCTCCTTCTGAAGCTTCTCCGGGTTGTCCTTGTGCCTGTCCTGGATCTGCTTCACCAGGGGTTGCACCGCCATGTTGCGGAGCTGCGCCTTCATTGCCTTGTGATTCAGGGGAAACAGAACCACACGCATCATGACCCCGAACACGATCAGGACCCAGCCGTAGCCCAGAGCCAATTGATCGTGGAGGAAGGTCAGCACGGACATGATGATCGACACGAAGGGCCGAATGATGGGTCGGAAAAAGCGCCAACCGTAGGGGTTCACTTCTTCCATGCCATCCCCTAGGGACGACAGCAGCGCGTACTGCTGGGGACCCATGAAGAGGCGGTACGAATAGGTCTCTCCGGCTGACACGGTCCGCGCCGTCCCGACTCGAATCCGCTCGGGCAGCTCTGCAGGCCTCACGAGCAGCCCACCCATGTACCCGGCGTCATCGACCATGTCGTCCGACGCACCGGACAGAACCGCGGTCACGAAGAACTTGCTGCGAAACGCGGCCCACACGAGCGGCCCTTCCACCACCATCGGGTCGGCCTTGTCCAGGTTCGTGGACCGAATCCCATCCTGCAGATGGTTGTAGACGTACGCCATCGAGCGCTGCTCAAGAACCGAATCCGTCTCGGCATACGCCAAGCCCTCGCCCAGATCCGTTACGAGCAGCGCTCGGTCAATCCCTTCGAGCGTACCACTGACCCCCACCGTGTATTCGTCAGGATCGAACGCGTACGATACACGGAGTGCGAAATCGCTCGTCGGGTGCTCGTACACGAAACCGAGCGACACCGGATCATCCCCGGCGCTCAGCTGGAGCCCGCCGGACGGTTCCACACGAAACGCCATTCCCGACAAATCCACCGTGTCCTGACCCAGCACCACCTTGCTTCCCAGATAAGGCGTCACGCCATCCGGGACGAGCTCGACCGGACCTCCACGGTTGATCGCTTCGAACCCCACCAGCTGCGCCGACGTGAGACGAGCACCCAGCGTCGTGAACGTGTACCGATAGAGCGGGCCCTCGACGACAACATCCATGACCGCCGGGCCTTCCTCCGCCTCCCCCGGGCTTGCCGCACCATCCTGAAGGGAGAGCCCTGCCACAGTGGCCGAACCATCGCCAGCCGCAGCCGTCGAAACCCCATCCTGCACCGAGCCGGAAGCCGCTCCCGGCCTCGCCGCCGCAGCCGAATCAGCCAACGCGCCACCTTCCTCGACCACCGGCGGCGGAAACAGTCGGTTGGTACCCACCAGAACGGCGAGCATGAGGAACACGGCGAGAAGGAAACGCCCCTCTGTCTTCATCGGCTTGTCAGGCCCGCGGCATGCCCACTCTCCGCTCGATCTGCACGTGGCCCTCGTTCATGGACTCGGGGCGCCGGGACTGGATCAAATCCGTTGCCCCCGAACGGATGGCAGCGGCCGATCCGCCGCAGCGCGAGCCAGCTCCCACGAAACGCGCCGTGCCGCTCGAGCGCCTCGGTCGCATACGACGAACACGTCGGCATGAACCGGCACGACGGAGGCGTCCAGGGCGAGACAGCCCGCTGGTAGAATCGAACCATCCCGATCAGAGCCTTCTGCAACACCACGCCTCCACAGCTGTCATCAGCTCTTCCTCCAACACCGAGTGCTTCACTCCATACGCACCCGGTCGAGCCCGCAGCAAGAGGTCCGTCGGGCCAGCCTCCGCATCCAGCACGCGAAGCCCTCTTCGACGGCCGATTTCCCTGAGTCTTCGCTTCACCCGATTTCGCTCTACGATTTCATGGCCGTGCTTCGGCACGATCACCCCGAGCCGAGAAAACAAAACGGGAGAAGCAGCAAAGAAGACGTCCAGGTGCTTCGTCCTCTCACGCTTCCCCCGCTCCAGAAGGGCGCGAATCTCTGACCCGAGCCGTATCCGAGCACTCCTCGGAAACGCTTCGGCCCGGACCCGACCAGCGGACCCTACTTGCCTCCGGTCTGAACGACCAGCTGCGAACGGCCGCGCTTGCGACGGCGGTTGAGCGTCTTGCGACCGCCGGCCGTCTTCATCCGGGCCCGGAACCCGTGCTTGTTCACCCGCTTGCGGTTGCGCGGCTTGTATGTCGGCTTCATTCCTGCCAGCCCAATTCATGGTTGCACTGCGTTTAGAGTCGAGCTTGGAAAGATAGTTCTGCGCGCCCGGCGTGGTCAACGGCGGGTCTGTGGAAAAGGCGCTAAAACCCTTTGATTCGGGGCCTTTTCGGGCATTTTGACATTTTTGGAGGGCCTCTGTAGCTTCGACGCCCCTCGCGAAAATCGAGGGTCTTCGACCCCTCCACTGCTGCTCACCAACACGCGCCCAAATGCCGCGACACCTCCCCTCATCTTCGACTTCCGGCCATCGTCGCCGGGACGTCGGCTCGGGCGAAGGTTCACCAGCATGGAGCTGAGCACGCAGGACGTCTGGGCCGCAGTGTGCGCTGCGGTGCGCGAACGAATTCCGGAGCATTCATTTCATACGTGGATTTCCGGCGCGACCTGTGTCGCAGTTGCGCCGAACGAACTCGTAGTGGCAGCCACGAGTCCGTTTCACGCCGAGTGGCTCGAAGACAAGTACGGGCACTTCATCACCGAAGCTGCTGCTGCCGTACTCGGGAGAGAGGTGAACCTGGTCGTTCATGCGGCACCTGCACCCGAGGAGAGTCCGATGCCCTCCGTCCGAGTGCAGTCCCCCTCGGATGCATTCCCTCCGCCTCCGACTGCATCGGGCGACCGCCGTATGGCGCGCTCCGAGTTCGAGCCGCCGCCCACGTCAGGAGCGACGGCGGCGGCGAGCCGCGCATCGAACGCACCGCCTGAACCTTCACTCAGCGCCGGACTGTTCAGCCGATATACGTTCGACCGTTTCGTCGTCGGAGGTAACAACCAGCTGGCTGACGCAGCAGGTCGTGCGGTGGCTGACAACCCGGGGCAACTCTATAACCCCCTGTTCCTCTATGGAGGAGTCGGCCTCGGCAAGACTCACCTGATGCATGCCATTGGCCATGCTTCCCTTAGCCGGGACGCTGGTCGCAGAGTCGCGTATGTCTCCTCCGAGCAGTTCACCAACGAATTGATTCAGGCGATCCGGACGGGATCAACGGACCGTTTTCGAGCACGGTACCGTGAGATTGATCTTCTCCTGGTCGATGACGTGCACTTCCTGAAGGGCAAGGAAAGCACCCAGGAGGAGTTCTTCCACACGTTCAACGCACTGTACGACGCTCAACGTCAGATCGTGGTCACAAGTGATCGTCCCCCCCGCGACATGGAGGGGCTCGAGCAGCGGCTTGTTTCCCGCTTCGAGTGGGGATTGGTCGTGGATATGCGACCCCCTGACTACGAGACCCGCATGGCGATCCTTCGCTCGAAGGCGGAAGACGAGGGGCTCGTGCTTGCAGACGACGTCATCGATTACATCGCTCACTCCTGCTCGTCTTCGGTTCGCGAGCTGGAGGGAGCGGTGCTCAAGCTCCTCGCCGTATCGTCGGTGTGGCACGAAGACATCACGCTGTCGTTTTCGAAGCGCGTCCTTTCTCTCAGAAAGCTCGAGCAGCAGGACCGGTCACCGATTGCATCGCCGGACCGCATCACCCGGTTCGTCGCGAATCATTGGCGCGTGCGTCCCGAGAGCCTCCCCTCCAAGGCACGGTCACGAAAGATCGCGGAAGCCAGGCATGTAGCCATGTACCTCGTGCGCGAGCTCCTCGGGACACCCCTACAGCAGATCGGGGAGATCTATGGTGGGCGGGATCATTCGACGGTCCTCTATTCCATCCGTAAGGTGGCCACGCGAATGGATACGGATGACGACTTCCGACATCGCGTTGAAGAAATTATTCAGGAGATCCGCAACGAGTCCCCGAGGTCTTTCCACTATTGATGTGGAATTCTGTGGAAAAACGACTCTTTTCCCACTCCCCGTCGGTTGTCCCCTGAATTTCTTCCCTGTCGGTTCACGATTTTCCACAGCCTTCCCGACATGCATGCTCAGCGGGGAAGTACAGTGAATCCATGATCATTTGGCGTGCGCCGTCCCGGACATTCCACACATCCACAGGCCCTACTACGACTATGTTTTTTGTATCTGATCAGAGATAGTATCCAGAAGAGTTGAAAACCCGACTGATCCTCGTCACCTACGCGAATTGGCTGTCAGGAGCACCTCCCCGATGAACTTCACCATTACTCGACAGAACCTTCATCAAGGACTTGCTGCCGTATCGGCCAGTATCCCTTCGAAGACGACGCTTCCGGTCCTTTCGAACATCCTCTTCGAGGCATCCGAGGATTGTGTATGGATGAGCGGTACCGACCTCGACGTCGCTGTCCGGGTCAAGGTTCCGGCGGACGTCAAGGAATCGGGCAGTCTTACAGCTCCGGGGAAGAAGCTTCAGGAGATCACTCGAGAACTCGCTGATCAGCCGGTAGACATCGTCACGCGTGGCGATCAGATCGAGCTTACATGTGGAGCCAGCCGCTTCAAACTCAACGGTCTGCCTGCAGACGAATTCCCGACGCTGGCTGAGGTCGATTTCTCGGATGGGATCACTGTAACGGGGAAAGATCTCAACGGGTTGATTCACCACACGTCGTTCGCAGTGTCGACCGAAGAAAGTCGACCGATTCTGAACGGTGTGTTGTGGGAATTGCGTGACGGGGAGATGAAGATGGTGGCGACGAACGGTCACAGGCTCGCGCGCATGGGCGTCGCCGTGCCGCCGACCGGAACCCCGTCAGCCGACTTTATCGTGCCGCCTGCTGCCCTGGCGCAGGTCCAGCGACTGTTCAAGGACGACGACTCCCTCGAGGTAGCGCGGAGCGGGAATCATCTCGGATTCAGAGCCGATTCGACGGAGATCTACACACGTCTGATTGAAGGGACGTATCCGAACTACGAGCAGGTGATCCCGAAGGACAACGATCGAATCGCCATCATCGAGAAGAAAGCCTTCGCCTCGGCGGTGCGCCGGATGGCCGTGGTAGCGTCAGACCAGACGCATCGAATTCGACTTCGCTTCGAGTCTGGGCGGGTACATCTCAACGTGCTGACACCCGACCTGGGTGAAGGTCATGATGAGATGGAGGTGGGATACGACGGGGATGAGCTCGAGATCGGGTTCAACGCGAACTATCTCCTCGAGGTGCTTCGTCATATTCCCTCCGACGAAGTGAAGTTCGCCTTCAAAGCTCCCGAGCGAGCCGCGACGATCGAACCTGCGGGAGATGGTGCCGCAGACTACCTGTGTCTCGTCATGCCCCTGAGGCTCATCGACTAGCGCTCGAGCCCGTCGACTTCGATCGGGTCCAATTGCGACGAAGGAGCCCCGAAGACTCCCTCGGTCATCGGTTACGCGCAGCTTCCACCAGTTCGGTAGCCGCGTAGAGAGAAATGAGTGGAACCCCCTGCTGCTCGTACAGGGCTCCGGCGTTCTCGGACCGGTCTACGAGCGTAATGGCGCCGATGACTGTCGCACCATGCGTGCGGACGGCGTCGATTGCCTGGAGTGTACTGTTTCCCGTCGTCATCGTGTCCTCCACCATGATGACGAGCCCTTCCTCGGGAAGTCCTCCCTCGATTCTCTGCCCGGTCCCGTGATCCTTCGCCTTCTTGCGAACGGAAAAACCATCAATCGGACGACCCTCGAGGGCGCTGGCGTGGGCAATTGCGTAGGCAATGGGATCGGCACCCATGGTCAACCCTCCGACATGCGTCGGATCGAGGTTGTTCGCGCGAATCGCATGCAGCGCGACACGTCCCACGAGGCGCTGTCCTTCGGCGGACATCGTGGTTCGCCGCGCGTCGATGTAGTAGTCCGATTTTGCCCCGCTCGCGAGGGTGAAATCGCCCAGACGCACGGAACGTTCGATCAGGAGGTCTCTGAGTTTATCGCGATCGGTCATGAAGAACTCCTTGTCAGCGTTGTGCGAGTGGGTTGATCACTTCGGGGGCAGCGGAATCGCGGGGTTGGGTGAGGCCTTCTCGAACCTCATCCGGTACGCGGATCGGCTTTCGGTTGGGCCCGATCCATACCGCGGTGACCATCGCTCGTGCGACCGGGGCCTCAGATCCGTCGTCCCGTATGATCTCCTGGGCCAGCAGCATACTGGTCCTGCGAAACGAGTGCGCCCGTGTGCGGATCAGAAGCTCATCTTCTCGGCGGGCCTCCGCGATGTAGTCGACCTCGATCCGCACGACGAAGATTGCCCAGCCGCGCTCATCGAGAACACCCCAGTCGAAACCAGCTGCCTTCAGGGCTTCGAACCGGGCGTGCTCGAAGTACGTCAGATAGACGGCGTGGTTCACGTGTCCGAATGAATCGAGCTCGGACGTGCGCACCTTGACCGGCGTGATGACGACCGGCGAGGTGCTCAGACTCGTTTGTGACATGACGGATGACGTGGAAGGCTGGATCGCTCCGTTAAGATCGCGCGACCCCAACGACCATCAAGCTGACAGGTGTGTGGTTCGTCGAGCGCATAGCGGTTCCATCTTCCGTACCTTTCCACCAAACCCATCGCCGATCCTCATCCATGAACGACGTTCCTGAGACATCGCCTCCCAGCGGAGTTGGCCGGGTATTCGTCACACTCTTGTCCGTGCGCCCAGAAAAGCGGGTCCTTCGTGCTGTCGTGGGGATGGGTCTGACGTTTGCAGCGGTAGGCGGCGGCATCTTCGCCGCGCTCACCGGCATTGCGGCAGCTACAGGCAATCTCGAACGTGAGGATCCATTCTTCGGGATCATCGCGGGGACCGTGTGGGGTTTCGCCATCGGTACCAGCTTCGCCGTGACGCTCGCACTCGCTGGTCGAGGACGATCCTTCGAGCGTCTTTCCGTGCCTCGTGTGGCGATGGCAGGTGCCCTCGGCGGGATCGTTCTCGCTATGGGCATTCTCATCGCCGCGGCCTACGAGGGCAGCCTCAGCGGCTTGCCCGAGGCCTTCACCTTTCTGCCATTGCTTGGTGCGGGCGCTGGCGTTGCAAGCCTCACGATCGCGAGGCGCTCAGCGAGGCCGGACCAGGGGGCTCACGACGGGGCCCGACCTCCGAACACCGGTGTTCGGTCAGGCTAAACTGAACGTGGGCCGGTCAACGATTGCGGACCGGGTCCGCGGTCAACCTGGCCCACGTCTCCAGCCGCTGAAGCTTCGCCCTCAGGACGCGACCGCGATCTCTCCGAACCGCCGGTCTCGGGCACGGAATTCTTTCAGCGCTCCCGCCAGCTCTTCGCCGGAGAAATCCGGCCACATGATCGGAGTGAAGTACAGCTCCGCGTAGGCACTTTCCCAAAGCAGGAAGTCGCTGAGGCGTTGTTCGCCGCCCGTACGGATGAGGAGATCCACATCCGGCGCACGGCCGCCACTGTGCATGGCCTCGCCCAGGAGCGCGGACAGGTCCATCCGATCGGGGTCGCTCGATGCCGCTGCCGCCCGCACAGCGTTCAGGATCAAATCCCGGCTCGAATAATCCACTGCGAGGCGGAGTTCCAGGCGATCGCAGTGGGCGGTCTTTGCTTCGGCGTGCTCGATGGCGGCCACGAGTGCCGGTGCAAGGCGGTCGCGTCGACCCACGACGCTCAGGCGGACCCCGTTGTCTCTCAACTCCTCTACCTCCGACTCGAGGTAGCGGCGGAAGAGCTTCATGAGCACGGACACCTCCGACGGGGGCCGCTTCCAGTTGTCGGACGAGAACGCGTAGAGAGTCAGTGTGTGGATGCCGAGGTCGGGCGCGGCGCGAACGACGGCTCGCACGGATTCTGCTCCGCGCCGGTGGCCGGCATTGCGAGGCCGGCCTCGAGCGGTAGCCCAACGGCCGTTTCCATCCATGATGATCGCGACGTGGAGGTGCGTCATTGTCTCACTGCTCCGTAGCGTCGCGGGTCGCCCGAATGATCGCTTCCATGTGTCCGAGATATGCCTGCAGTTCCTCGCGACCGGTCCGGGTCAGGGAGTACTCGGTCTTGGGGCCGTTCCCCTCGAACGACTTGGCGCACTCGATGTATCGAGCGGCCTCCAGCCTGTTCGCATGGGACTTCAGGTTGCCATCCGTAATGCCGAGGAGGTCACGAAGATCCGTGAAACGCAGAGACCCGTTGACCGCAAGTGCACTGACGATACCGAGACGCACCCGTTCATGAATGAGGCGATCCAGTTCCAGCGCTTCGGACGACCCGTCGGACGGGCTGGAGCCTTCACCGTGGTCCTCCCCGACATCGCCGCGACGGGCCGCCGCATCTCTAGCCACCATGTTTTCTCCAGATGATCGCACCGAAAACGATGTGGATCCCGCCGAAGCCGGCAGCCATCCAGGCGTCGCCCCACGACGGGGGTGTGACGAGAGCCAGGCTCCCCACGACCATGAAGGTCGCACCCATGAGCGGCACGGAGCGCACGGAATAGGACCCGCCGGTGACGACACTGGTCCCGTACAGCAGGAGCCATGTACCGGGCAGAAGGTCGATCGCTCCCGTTCGGAGCATGACGAACGTCAGCACAGCCGCGGCCGACAACGGGGGGATTACATTCAAGGTGAATCGTCTGCCTGGTCCGCTCAGCAGGCCCACCCCCGCCGATTTCGACTTGCGCGTCAAGCTGTACACGGCGATCAGGAGGGAGAGGGCGGCCGCCTCGAACCACACGGCAAGCCACACCACGTCGGACCCTGCGGTCATCGCGAAGCCGGCGGCGATGAGGGCGACGAGCCCCATGGCGACGCCTCCGGCCCCGGAGATATGAGTGAAGGATCCGGACCGCTCCATCGTTTCCCGGATGTAGCGGATATTGTCCATCGCGCGGTCGCGGAGCGCGACGGGCTCTTGAGACGCTTCGTGGAGTTTCGGGACGGGAGATGACATGGTGGCGTGTTGAGCGAAGCTGGGCGGGCTCGACTTTGTGGCGCAAAGTACGTGCCACATCCGGGCGTGCCAACGGTTTTCTCATCGCCTTGTCCCGGTGAGAGGATTTGTCGCGAGCTGTGCCGGGAAGAGCGGGAGGCGGCGCGAGGCTAGGGCACGGGCGCCAGCACATTCAGGGCGCGCGGAATGCACCGTACCTCGACCACGCTGTCGTCGGCGATCCGTACGTCACCGTCCATCTCGAAACGTGGAGGCGCTCGGAAGGTGAGCCGAAACCGCTCCGTGTTCACCATCTCAACCAACGGTGACTCGACATGCCGACCACGCTCCGCGGCATTGAAGAGTTTCATGCGCGTGAGTCCGGGTGCGTCCCCGATGAGGCAGGCGTGCAGTTGTCCGTCATCCACGGTCGCTTCGGGCGCAATGGGAAAGCCTCCGCCGAAGTATCGACCATTGGAGACGGTCACCATGAGGTGTCGCCCCTCACGAGGTGACCCCCCCTCTGGTTCGATTCGCGCCTCCAGGCCGGAGAAACGGAACAGCTGCTGGAGGGCGGTGATCTTGTACAGCAGCTCACCCCGCAGAAAACGCGCTGATTTTGCGGCATCGATGACGGCAATATCGAAACCGAAGCCGATCAGGTTGAGGAAATAGCGGCTTTCCCATCGATCCGGGTGATGCTCCGATGCGCTCAGCGTCTCCACGCAGCCCACGTCGATCAATCGAGTGTGCCCGTCGGCGAGCACCCGCACGGCGTCCGCCGGATCCCGAGGGTCATATCCGAAATTGCGACCGAAGTCGTTTCCTGTTCCGCTCGGAAGAATACCCAGAGCAAGGTCCGTTCGGCCGCTCGCTACGAGTCGGTCGGCCACGTTGCTCCATGTGCCATCGCCTCCAACGGCAACGATGACGTCATATCCCGCGTCGGCCGCGCGCTCGGCGAGGTCCCGCTCTTCACCGGGCCTCGAGGTCGCACCGTATTCGACGTGGTCCAGCGCCGAGTCGAGAAGCCGGCGATAGACGTCCATCCGTTTGGCCCCGCGCCCTCGTCCGGAGGCGGGGTTGAAGATGACGAAAAACCGCCGAGCGGTCAGAAGTTCACCATCTTGTCGAAGGTCTGGAGCCCCTTCCCGTACCACTCTTCGCGGAACGGGTAGGTGTTCACATCCGCGATGGTGAGGTGCTCGGTCATCGGGTGCTCGTACAGTGTCAGGCTCCCCGTTTCTTCCTCATGCTCGGAGTGAGACGCCTCCATGAGAATGTTGACCTTGAACCGCTCGTCTGGGTCGACCGTAAAGCACATGTACCGGTTCGCGGCAGTTCCCCGGTCGTGTGCGGTGATCGACATCTCGAGTACTGGGCGATCCTCGTCACGCACGGATACCACCATCTCCTCCGCCGTCTCGGCAAAGTCGATGCCGACGTCGTTCATATAGTGTGGCAGGTGCCAACGCTCGATCGCGTGGGCACGGGACTCCGGTGTCGACGTGCCGACCATGAATGGGAAGAACGCCGCCTTTGGGAGTGGGGTTCCAGGCTCCACCAGGGGAGGCACCACCACGGCAAGCACGATCTCGTCGTATTCGCCGACCATGCTTTCACTGAAGTGGAATGCCGTGATCGCCAGGATGCTTCGGTCGTGCTGAACCTCGAGCGGTTCGAGGTGGCTCGGGAGCAATGCCCGCGCGTCGGCTGTCGGCATCTCGAAATAGCCACCCACGCACATGTCGTAGCCGTAGTAAGTGTTCTCGGAATCGCTCATGACTGAGATCTTCTGTTTGTACGTTCTGAAGGCGCGCTCACGATTCGAGCGCTGCTTCGCTTCCGGTTTCTGTTCATCGCCCTGAGAGACGTGTTGAGGCTTCGAGGGACCATCGCCCTTCTGCTGGTATGCCTGTCCCTGCTCCTCTGCGACCTTGTGCAGCGGTTCGTCATAGCTCCGTGGGTGACGCTCCGTCCGAATTCTCGCATCGCGGTCCTCGGCCGGTGGATCAATGCGATGGCCGTGGTCGTGACGCTGCCTCTGCAGAAAGTCGGTGGTGCGTCCATCCAGTTCCCATCCCGCATCGTCCCGTGCGAACCCGGAACTCTGATTCTCATGAACCACCAGTCAGTGCTCGATATTCCTCTGGTGGTCAAATCTGTCGCCGAAGGGTATCCGCGGATCGTGACGAGGGAGCGTTACCGTCGCTGGATTCCGCTAATCTCGCATATGGTCCGGCTCTATCAATACCCGACGGTCGACCCCGCGGCAAACCCGCGAGAGGTCCTGAAAATGGCTCGTTCCATGGCCTCGCAGGCCCGTGACTCGGACGTTCCGATCGCGATCTTTCCGGAGGGTACGCGCACGAAGAACGGCGAAATCGGAATGTTCCGGACCCGTGGGCTCTCCAAGGTGTTGAAACAGCGCCCCTGGACGGTCTACGTGTTCGTCGTGGACGGTTATTGGCAGAATGCCCATGTCACAGATTTCCTCACCGACCTCTCCCGGCTCGACGGTCGGGTGGAGCATGCGGCCACGCTGCATTGGAATGAGCCACGCGCCGACCCCGAGCCCTTCATGGAGGAGGTGCGGACGCTCATGATCGACCACCTCTCCGTTATGAGAAACGGTCATGGGGCCGACGCGTGACGAGCGTGATGACTGACGACTGGCCGGAAGCACGAGTCCTTGCAACCCGCATGCAAGAAGTCGCGGGCGACTCGATGTCTGCGATCCTCCTTTACGGTTCTCGCCTGCTGAAGGCGAACCCCGATCGTCACAGTGCGCTCGACTTCGTCGTCATCGTCGAGGACTACGCGCTGTTCTACCGGGCGCTCTCGAGACGTGGAATGCTGGGCCGGCATCCTGGAATGATGTCGACCTTTTCGAAGGTGCTCCCTCCGAATGTGGTCGCCTTCGTTCCCGATGACGGGGCACTTGGGATTGCGAAATGTCTCGTGGTCTCCCGGGGTCATTTCGAGCGTGCGCTGGGCCCAACCCCGCCGGATCACTTTCTGCTCGGAAGAATGGTTCAGCGAATCGGGATCCTGTGGACGGCGTCCACCGGTCATCGAGAGTGGGTCACGGGTGTTCTCGATCGTGCTCACGCCCATGTCCTGGACTGGATGGCGCCGTATATGACTGGTTCATTCGATGCCGAAGGTCTTGGGCGGCGCTTGCTCGAGGTCTGCTACCGGGGGGAGTTACGTCCCGAGTCTCGAGGGCGGGCAGGTAAAATCTTCGAAGTTCAGGCCGCACATTTCCGCGATGTACTCGCGCCGGGCCTCGATGCGGCTTTGGCTGCGGGTACGCTGCGCAAGTCGGGAGACGGGTGCTACGAATTGGCACGAGAAGTGTCGCATCGGGAGCGGGGTCATTGGCGCAGACATTTCCGGCGTTCCAAGCAGCGCGCCGTCATTCGCTGGTTCAAGCACATCGTCACGTTCGCCAACTGGCTTCCGTACATCCAGAGGAAGGTGGAGCGACACACGGGTCGCACGATTCACCTGACGACTCTGGAGCGAAAGCTGCCGCTGATCTTTCTCTGGCCCCGAGCGTTCCATGTCCTCCTCACGCGGCCCGAGCAGGAAGTGAAACGATGACAAGCGACTGCGGGGCTGCTCCGTGAGGGCCGACCTGTCTGTGCTGTTGGGTGTTCTCGCGACGGCGGTGGCCTCCATGCCGGTCTTTGCGGTGGTGGCCCGGAACCGCGTCGACCCGCACGAGATTTCAGACCGCGGCGACTTTGTGCTCGGCAGTTTTGTGCGCAGCTGGTTCTACTGGTTCATCGGGCCGATCGAACGGCTGTCGCTTGCGGCGCGACTCTCGCCCACGGTCTTCAACGTGGCGGGGGCTTTGCTCGGGTGCGGTGCCGGTGCCTGTTTTGCCGCCGGTCGGGTAACCCTCGGCGGATGGCTCGTGCTTCTGGGTGGCGCTGCCGACGTTCTCGACGGACGGATCGCACGGGCTCGGGGCCTGGCCAGCCATCGGGGTGCCTTCCTCGATTCGACCCTTGATCGCTTCGCTGAGGCAGGGGCGTTCGTCGGTCTCTCCGTCCTCTTCATGGAGTCGGCCACCCAGCTCGCCGTTGCGGTCACCGCGCTCGGGGGCTCATTGCTGGTCAGCTACGCACGCGCACGAGGGGAGAGCCTTGGTGTTGTTGCAAAGGTCGGGGTCATGCAGAGGGCGGAACGTCTCCTGCTGATCGGGTTGGGTGGCGTTCTCGACCCTGCGTTCACCGCGTGGCAGGGGTGGCCCCCCGGTACCTTGCTGTTCGGCGTTCTCGCAGTAGTCGCGCTGGGCACGGTGGCCACGGCCGTGTACCGGACCTTGTGGATCGCGCAACGTCTCGATTGAATACCTGTCGTGGGACCGGTGCGAGTCGGGGCCGGTGTCTCATCCGGATTCAGTTGTGACCGCCGGTCCGTGGTCCTACCCTGACGCAGTTCTGCATTTCACGACGATGATGAGGTGATGTACATGCAAGGCTTTGCCCGCGGCTTCGGTCTCCTCCTGACGTTGATTGCCCTCACCGCAGCACCGGCTGCCGCTCAGGCGGGCGTTGCCGGCACCTGGCGGATGACCATGACGTCGCCCGATGTCGGCACGGTCGAGTCGGAGTTCGTGTTCGAACAGGATGGGTCGGAGGTTACTGGTTCTGCCGAGCTCGATCTGGTCGACGACGTGGAGATCACGGATGGCGTGTTCGAAGACGGCGTGCTGTCCTTTCTCATGCACGTGAGCATGCAGGGAGAGTGGTTCACGGTCGAGATGGAAGCGGATGTCGACGGCGACGAGATGGCCGGGGAGGCCTATGTCCCGGATCTTGGCGTCGGCATGCCCTTCACCGCACGACGTCAGGAAGGTTGAGTCGGCCCCGAGGGTCCATCCGCGTTCGCGTCAGTCGGTCGCTACGAACTCTCGGACGAAGTCGCTGGCCGGGGATGTCCGAAGGGCTTCGAGGCTGCCGGTCTGACTGACTGCTCCCTCTTCGAGGACGACCACCGTCGCCCCGAGCGCGAGTACATCGCGGACGTCGTGAGTCACGAGGATGCACGGTCTGCCGAAGGCTGAGAGTTGTTCGGCGAGGAAGAGACGCACGGCGCGGCGTCGGGTAGCGTCCAGCGCCGCCAGAGGCTCGTCCAGAAGGAGCATGTCTGGCTCCATGACGAGTGCGCGCGCGAGTGCGACCCGCTGTTGTTCGCCACCTGACAACCGGTCGACCCGGCGATGAGCGAGTGACTCGCAGCCAAGCCGCGAAAGCATTGCGCCCACACGCTCCGTGCGGCTGGTCGCGCTGTCCCGACGTGCTCCGACGGTCAGGCCAAACTCCACATTTTCCATCACGGTGAGATGTGGAAACAGACCGTAACCCTGGGGAACGTAACCGATGCCCCGGTCCTGCATCGGTACCTGAATCTCACGTTCTGTGCAGTCGAGGACACGGTTCCCGATCTCGACCCGGGCATCGGAGACCGCGACGGCACCCGCAATGGCTCGCAGGGCCGTCGTCTTGCCGCTTCCGTTGGGACCGATGAGGGCGACCGGCGTGTCGTCACCCTCAATCGACAACGCCAGATCGAATCCTCCGGCACTCACCGTCACCGATGCGCTCCAGGCTGTCATGTGGGCGGCCGCCTCGGGCTTCTGCGCAATGACGGTATGAAACGGATACCGACGAGCAGGATGGTGCTGACTGCGGCGAGCACGAGCGAAAACACGACGGCCAGTCGAACGTCCGCTTCCAGCGCGGAGAAGATGGCAAGGGGAACCGTCTGGGTGCGGCCCGGCATGTTACCCGCAAAAAGAAGTGTCGCACCGAACTCGCCGAGCGCACGTGCCCAGCATAGTGACGCACCGACGAGGAGGCCTGGAAGCGCGATGGGTATCGCGACGCGTGTGAACGCGACGGATGGTGAGGCACCGAGGGTTCGCGCCACGAGAAGCATGTCCGGCTCGACCTTCCGAAAGGCGTTGGCACAGGCCTGTATGAAGAACGGTGAAGAGACGATGACCTGAGCCAGTACCACCGCGGTACCGGTGAAGGGCACGCTGACACCCAGCGACTCCAGAGATGGCCCCAGGAGTCCCTGCCTCCCGAAGGTCTGGAGCAATGCCACGCCAACGACGGCAGGCGGAATCACGATCGGCAGGTCGACGAGGACCTCGATCACCCTCGCGGCACTGGATCGAGATGAGGCAAGCCACCACGCCAGAGGTGTGCCGAGCACCATGGTGATCGAGAGGCTCGTCATTGACGTCTTCAGGCTCACCCAGAGTGCCGGGGCGAACATGGGATGTGCCGCGCCGGCGCGCAGGTCGGCGATCGGCGTGGTGACGACCATGGCCACAAACGGAAGCACGAGCAGCCCGATCAGCGTCACACTGAAGAGGGCACCGATACGGACGATCGGCGTCGGCAGTACTCGAGTGTTCGTCATCCCGCACCTGTGAAGCCATGCGCACGAAGGATGGCTGCGGATTCCGGTGAAGACAGGAACTCCAGGAACTGCTCTGCCTGACTTGCGTGCTCGTTTCGGGCCGTTCTGGATACCAGGAACTGGGCCCGGACGTTGTATTGCTCCGGGATCGGAATGAGCCTCACGCGATCCGAGGCAAGGGCGTCAGGCCGGTAGACGATCGCTGCATCGGCCTCGCCCAACTCCACCTTCGCACGGATCAGCCGGACGTTGGTCTCCTCCGAGACGATCCTGCGCCGAACCTCGACTGTGAACTCGCTGCCGAGGTGCTGTGAGGCGTTGTTGAGCACGGTGTCCGAGTAGGCTCCGATCGGAACGTGCTCGGTTCCGCTTACGATCCGCTCCGCGCGGGTCAGATCTTCGAACTGCTCGATGCCGGCACCATTGTCGAGAGGTACGATGATGACCAGATCCGTCGTGGCGAGCCTGCGAGGCCGCGCCACGTGACCGCCATCGGCGAGTGCCGTCATGTGGGACTCGTTCGCGGACACGAAGACGTCAGCTGCGGCCCCCTGCTCGATCTGAAGCCGGAGGATCTGACTTCCCGCGAACGTGACCTCCACCGCGACGTCGGGATGGGCGCGGTGAAATTGCGTGACCAGCTCCGGCATGACGTCCGTCATCGATGACGGTGCGAAGACGGAGAGCGGACTTCTGTCTCCGTCGCGATCGGCTACCGAACAGGCCGGCCCCAGCGCGAGAATCCACGCGGCGAGTGCCAAAAGGCGGACACGGAGGTCGACTCGGCCGCGAGGTGTCACAGGACGTCCACCGAAGAGGCATGGCCCGCGTGAGAGAGGTCGTATCCGGGCAAGCCCGCGACCTCGGCCCGGAAGGCCGGATGATCAATGAGGTCGAGGAACCGTGCGACCGGCTCGTGGTCCAGCAGGGTCGCCGGAAGCACGAGATCGAACCGCTCTTCCGACAGAGGAATGAAGTCCAGGCCGTGTTCCAGAGCTGCCGATTCGATGGCAACGCCCACATCCACGACATTCCAGCGGACCAGAGCCGCCACCTCCTCGTGGTCGGCCGCGCGGGTTTGAATCCCCATGTCCGGTTGCCCTCCACCTGATGCGCGTCGAAGCTCGCGGTCGAGCAGCTCACGGGCTCCGGAGCCGCTGTCGCGCATGGCAAAGCGAAGGCCTGGCCGAAGAAGATCGGCACCATCCCGGATTCCAAGGGGATTGCCCGGCGCCACGAGGAGGCCCTGTCTCCACCGGGCGAGGTTCACCAGCATCGACCGCTCACCGGGGATCGCGTGGCGCGCCGCATGCTCGTGGACAGATCGGTCGTCCGCAGCCGCCAGGTGGACGCCTGCTACGTGCACGAGGCCGTTCGCGAGAAGGCTGAGCGCTCGGGAACTGTTGGCGTGAATCCATGTTGCGCGCGCGTCGCGGTAGCGGCGACCTACCCTGTCCGCCGGAATCGCCAGGAGGGGAGCACAGCCGGCAACAAGGACGTTCGCCCCGGGGTCCGCCGATTCGTCCAGCAGTTCCACCAGGCATGACGCAGGAGAGCGCCCGGGCCCGGCCATGACGCCGTCGGCCGCGTGAGACAGCGTTCCCAGGGCTTGAGCAACCCAGGCACTCCCTACGCGGCTAACCGCAACGCGGGCACCCTCGGCGAGATCCGGCGCACAACGCGCCTCGATCACCCGTCCGCCCGGCAGGCGAAACAGGTCATCCACCGTGCAGTCGAGTGCCCTTGCGAGATGGAGTGCCAGCATCGTGGAGGGGACCTGTCGTCCGGCCTCGATCGCACTGAGCGCCTGCCGGGATACGCCGATGCGCTCAGCGAGCTCCGTCTGGGAGAGGTTTCGGGAGGCCCGGAATGCCCTCACCGCGCTTGTCATGGTCATATGCCCGCTCACCGGCGTCCAACGGGAATGAGTGCGACCCGTAAAAGGTAATGCCAACATTACAATATGACATCACAACACGACGGTTTGGTGGCAGGGGATCCCGCGGGTCTCTCCCTTTCAGGATGGTGCCCGACGGCCCCTGCAGTCGGGTCGGCGTCGGTTTGCCCGGCACGCGCCGACGCCCCGCGCGCCGGTGGTCACGCCGGCATCGGGGACGTGTGGGGCTCGGGCGTTCCCTCAACCGCGTGCCGTGCTTGGGAGCGACGGCGGTTGTGGACGGTGTGAGGAACGCTCGGCCAGGTAGATCTTATTCCGGTGCCGGGGCGTCGGTGGCGGCGTCGGTGGCTTCAGCGGCCGTCCGGATCGCCGCCGCGAACTCGGCACCGGTCTGAAACCGATCATCGGGCGATTTTGCGATCGCCTTGTTGATGACGGAATCAAACGCGCTGGGGACATGCTCACCTTGGTTCGACGGGCTCGGTGGATCCGATTCCAGGATCTTGTGGATGATCGTGGCGACGCGGTTGCCCGCAAACGGTTTCTCACCTGTCAGCATCTGGTACAGCACCACACCCGCAGAAAAAAGATCTGACCTGGTGTCGACGCCGTCACCCGTGAGCTGCTCCGGCGACATGTAGGCGGGCGTGCCCATGACAGAGCCCGCCTGGGTCAGACCCGAAGCCTCGAACCACGCGATCCCGAAGTCGGTGATCTTCACTCGCCCGTCAGGCAGAAGCAGGATGTTCGACGGCTTGATGTCCCGATGTACCACGCCTTCCTGTCCCGCCGCATCGAGCGCTTCCAGAAGCTGACCCATGATCTCCGTGATCTGGGAGACTTCGAGCGTCTCGCCCCGGTCCATCCAGCTCTGGAGCTCCTCGCCCTCGATGAATTCCATGGCGATGAAGCTGGTGTCCGCCTCCTGACCGAATTCGTACACGCTCACGATGCCGGGGTGTGATAGCCGGCCGGCGGCCTGGGCCTCCCTCCGAAAGCGCTGAACAAGCTGTTCACCGTCACTGCCCTCCAGCTGGTCGGGGCGCACGGTTTTCAGAGCAACACGCCGCTGGATGCTCGGATCCCATGCTTCGTAGACGACACCCATCGCCCCTCGCCCGAGTTCCCGCCGGATTTCGTACTTGCCGAGCTTCGAGGGGGCTGCGGTCGAGCGGGAGACGAGGAGTGTATCGTCGCGTTCCTTCGGCTCCGGGGCGTCCGGTGCACCCGCGGACGCCTCCGGATCTGCTGACACAGCCTCGGGCTGATTGACCTCATCCGCAGATGGTCCTCTCCAGATGAAAACTGTGAGGCCATCCACTTCGGTGCCCGCCGGCACGAACCCACCGGTGATGTTCCTCTTCGACAGAAGCTCGCCTGCCGCGAAGATGCTGTCGGGCTCTGCGTACTTCTGCATATGGCCCGCGATGTCGATGACGCTGTCGCTCATCGCCTCCATCGGCGTCGCTTCATCGTACTGAACCCGGCCCGAGTTCACTCCGCACCGGACCCGGAATGGCGTGGACATCATTCGAGTACCGGCGTTGAAGTCGGGAAGCCTCTTGAGCATTGCTTTTGCGGCGCGAACCGCGTCTTCCAGCGAGTCGAAACAGATCATGGCCCCGTCGGGAGTCCATGCTGACTTCAGGGGCCGGTGCGCGTTGACCGCGGCGTCGACCATGACCCGGAACTGACGGAAGTCATGCTCTACGAAGGCAGAATCTTCTCCGATCTTCATCTCGGTTGACCGGACGACGTCGAGCGCGAGAAATGCGACGTCCCGCGTCATCGCATCGAGCTTGCGCTTTGCCTCGACCATGAGCCGAACAAGTTCTTCTCGGCTCTTCGGCTCGTCCGCGGAGGGGCTGTCCTTCTGAGCCGGGGCCCCGGCAGGCGGACCCTTCCGGAAGTTGCGCCGTGCCTCGGCCCGCTTCACTCGTTCCTCCTCGGCCTTTCGATTCTTCTTCTTCTCGTCTTCACGGGCCGCGAGTGACAACAGTTCGTTGGCAGCGCTGTTCAACCCCAGCCCGACGAAGAGAAAGCCCACCAGCACGAACGCCCGGCCCAGATCGAGCTGCCCGATCTGCGTAGGAACGAAGTCTCGCAGACGCTCCATCATTCCCGCGTCCAGCTCGGCGATCCTCATGATCCACGGGTACGACGCAGCCCCGTCGAAGTGAGGCAGGAGTGACACGACAAAGCCGGCAGGGATACCGAGGAACGCCAGATTCGAAAGGCCCCGGAGGACGAGACCCGTGCCCTTGAGGAGACTCATACTGAAATCCGGCGCGCCGGTCGCAGCGCGACTCGAAAGGTGTTGCGGAATGTGGTCATGCAGCTGCCAAAACCGTCAGAGCAGAGAACACGATCGGAGTCACCACCCCCCACTCTAGAGGTTCCTTCAAGGTTCCGATAGATGGGGCAAGCCCGTGTCTGCGGGCTGAAAGCCGTGGCCTCGTGCTTCCATCCACCGAGCTGGCGACCGACTAGGCCGACCTGGCTGTGCCCGTGGCAGGCGGGGCCAGCGGTGGGACTTTTCGGACGCTTCGGTCAGGTGAGGCGCTGCGCGAAGAGGATTCGGTGTCCGTCCGGGC
Organism: Gemmatimonadales bacterium; assembly: GCA_038120095.1. Lineage (GTDB taxonomy): Bacteria > Gemmatimonadota > Gemmatimonadetes > Longimicrobiales > Gaopeijiaceae > UBA2589. The sequence continues at coordinate 817 of JAYOKZ010000014.1, read as the reverse complement.
TCTCGACGACGAATTCCCGATGACCGTGTGCCCGGTTTCCGACGGGCACGACGATTCGAGCTCCCCGCTCCTCGAAGTCCCCATGAAGCTCGTCGACATCCTCGACGAGGATGTGCAGAAACCAGGCGTGGTTTCCGGTCTCACGCGCCGGCACCTCGTCGGGGCACTCGCCGAGCATCAGAAGCACCGGTCCGCGGGACAGGAAGCTCCAACCGGGTGCGCGAATCGGATCCACTGAAAAGCCGAGGACCTCGGTGAAATACCGCGTGGACCGCTCGAGGTCCTGGACGGCGAGCACGGACCGGGCTCGAATCAGTTCACTCATGGTGCGTGCACGTCTCGCTCATTGGTCGTCCCGTCCCCTCGCAGCTCGATCCGTCTTCGACCCCGGTGCTCTCCCATTCGACCGAGCACACGGGGTGGGGAAAGTACTGCTCATGAGCGCGCCCGATATCCTTCGGGAAAGCGTTTCGGCGCGACGGGGAGTGGGGCCTCCGGCACTGGGCGGTCCGCAGCCGTGAGTTGTCGGCCTGGCGCCGCCGCCTCAGAATCCCAGACTCTGTCGATGGTGTGGCTACGAACGAGGGCAATCCTGGTGAAACGCGCAGGTGCGGTACTGCTGACTCTCACGGTGTTGACCGGTTTCGGCTGTGCACCTTCAGCTCCTGATGCTGCACTGGAGATTCAGGCGGTCCTCGAAGGCCTTCCGAGTGCATGGAATGCGCGAGATGCCTCCCGCTGGGTCGCCAGGTTCACCCCCACCCAGCGGCTTCACGAACATTCTTGGTATGCACTTTGAGGACCGTGATGCCAACGA
>JAYOKZ010000013.1:68116-73952 GCA_038120095.1 Gemmatimonadales bacterium | reverse complement strand
GTCGAGTTCCATACGAAGGTCGGCCGACCGCGTTCGTGTGCGAGCGGTACGTGTGCGACCTCCCCGAGGTGGATCCCGAAGCGGTGCGAGCACGCCTCGCACAGGTGGCGAGGTGAGATGAAACGGGTATTGCCGGTCGTACTGCTACCGGCCGGGATGCGAATACGTGTTTGGGATGATCCCTCGGGCCGCCCCGTATCCGGCCTTCGTCGATCGCGGGTATTCGATATCTTTCGCAGCTACTCGATCGAATCCCCCAGAAGACACCCATGGCGACTCAGGAACGCGAGATCGTGACCGCTTCGGATCCCGGCGGTCTCAGCCACGAGCAGCTTCTTCGCTTTTATCGCACGATGGTGACGAGCCGTCGTATCGACGATCGAGAAATCAGCCTGAAGCGTCAGAACAAGATCTTCTTCCAGATCTCGGGGGCGGGTCATGAGGCAGTGGGCGTCGCCGTAGCCGAGCACTGCGAGGGCACGCGAGACTGGTTCTACCCGTACTATCGGGACCGGGCGATGATGCTGGCGCTGGGACAGACGGCGTTCGACCAGCTTCTTCAGGCCGTGGGTGCGGAGGCCGACCCCTCATCCGGTGGTCGCCAGATGCCGGCGCACTATGGGGACGTGCGATTCAACACGCCGACGTCGTCCTCGCCGACCGGGACCCAGTTCCTCCAGGCGGTTGGTTCCGCCGAGGCGGGAAGAAAATTCCAGCTGGTCGAGGGGCTCCGGCAGCATGTCGAACGCTTCGCCGACGACGAAGTCGTCATCGTGTGCACCGGCGACGGTGCCACCTCCGAGGGTGAGTTCTGGGAGTCGATGAACACGGCGTGCAACCTCGCGCTTCCAGTCGTCTACGTTGTTCAGGACAACGGTTACGCGATCAGTGTGCCGATTGAGGTTCAGACCGCTGGCGGGAGCATTTCGCAGCTCGTCTCCGGCTTTCCCGGCCTGCACATCGTCGAATGTGACGGCACCGACGTGGTGGACTCGTATCGTGCGGCGGGTGAGGCGATCCGATACGCTCGCGAGCGCAAGGGCCCGGCGATGCTGCATGCTCATACCACCCGCCCCTACTCTCACTCGATGTCGGACGACGAGCGGGCCTATCGCCCGCCCGAGGAGCGGGAGGAACAGGACCGCCGTGACCCACTCCGTCGCACGCGGGAACTCTTGATTACGCTTGGCGCAGCGACGGCAGATGAGCTCGACGCCCTGGAGGCGGAGATCGAGGCCGAGGTCGCCGCGGCTGCCGACTCGGCGCTGGAGTCGCCGCAGCCGGACCCGTCCACAGCGATGCGGCACCTCTTCTCGGAAGAGGTGGATCCAACCTCCTCCGACTTCGACACGGAGGAGGAACCCCAATACGAATCCGACAAGCTCCTCACGGTCGTGGATCTCCTGAATTCGTGCATGCGCACCGAAATGGAGCGTGACCCGCGGATCGTGGTCTTCGGTGAAGATGTAGCTGACGCGTCGAGGGAAGACGTCCTCGGCGAGGTGAAGGGAAAGGGCGGTGTCTTCAAGGTGACCCACGGCCTTCAGGCCCGGTTCGGCTCCGATCGCGTATACAACTCACCGCTGGCCGAAGCGAACATCGTCGGGCGTGCGGTGGGCATGGCAGTTCGAGGGATGCGGCCCGTCGTGGAGATCCAGTTCTTCGACTACATCTGGCCGGCCATGATGCAGATCCGTGACGAGCTGGCGACCATGCGGTATCGATCGAATGGCGTCTTCTCGGCTCCCGTCGTGATCCGAACCACGTACGGAGGGTATCTCAAGGGAGGCGCCATTTACCATTCCCAGACGGGAGAATCGATCTTCGCACACTGTCCGGGACTCCACGTCTGCCTGCCTGCCACGGCCGAGGATGCTGCGGGGCTGCTTCGCACCGCGATTCGATGCGAGGATCCGGTTCTCTTTCTCGAGCACAAGCACCTGTATCGCCAGGTGTACAACAAGGGTCGGGATCCGGGACCGGACTTCATGATTCCGTTCGGAAAGGCGAAGGTCGTTCGGGAAGGTTCGGACGTGACCGTCGTGACCTGTGGTGCGCTCGTGAAGCGAAGCATGGATGCTGCGAGGATCGCGGCCGACCAGCACGGGATCGAAGCAGAGGTCATTGATCTCCGTACGGTGCAGCCATTCGACATGGAGCGCATCGCGGATTCCGTGAAGAAGACGAACAAGGTCGTGATCGTGCACGAGGACTCGATGTCCTGGGGCATCGGATCCGAAATTTCCGCGCGAATTGCTGACGAACTCTTCGAGTACCTGGACGGGCCGGTGAAACGCGTGGCCTCGATGGACACCTGGGTGGCCTACGCTCCTCAGGTGGAGAACGAGATCCTTCCGCAGACGGCGGACGTTCTGAGCGCGATCGTGGAGCTCGCCGACTACTGAGCCCGTCGGGGGGCCCTTCGGGCCCGCGGATGAGTGCCTAGAGGCGGAAACCCAGCGTCAGGGGGATGAGTCCGTCCGAACCCGTGTCGGAACCGATGTAGACGTAACGGATTTCAGCATACAGTCCGAACGTGAGCTGGCCGGTCGCAATCCCGAAACCGGCGTGATAACCGGTATCACTGCGTTGCGTCCCCTCGGGGTCGGACGCGGCTCCCCCTGAGTAGCGGTACGTCCCCACGCCACCGAGCACGTACGGCTCAAGCCCAACACCGGGAAGACGAAACACCAGGGAAACGGCTCCGGTGAGGTATTCGTGGTCACGGAACGAGACATCGCTCGACGCCATGCGGTGGAGCCGCCCGTCGGCCCGTAGGCCGACCGGAAGCGTTGGTATGCCCAAATTCAGACCGACCCCGAGGTGCCACCCCGGATCGGCCGAGCTGCCGACGTCACCCTGCGCAGCCGTGACGCCACCGCCGACCATCAGGCGCGGCTGAGCCTCTGCGACGGAGGGGAACAGAACCAGAAGAAAGGCGAAAAGGAGCGTCCGCCGCATCAGACACCTCGAGGTCGGAGAAAAACCACCGGTGTGATACCGGCCGATCGGGATTGGGATCCCGTGAGGCCAGGATGATCGACCGGCCCTACGTCCCCGACCCACCATGATCAGGGCCGCAAGATCGTCGTTCCGACTGCGTGCCAAACGGCACTGTGTCACACGACTCGGAGAGAGCTGTCGACCTCGTCCCCCCAGGCGCGAAGGCCACCGCGCATGCTTCGCACGCCACCAAATCCCATGTCCAGAAGCTGCCGCGCCCCGGCCCGTGACCGCTGCCCCGATCGGCAGTAGACCACCACCGGTCTATCGGTCGGGATCTCGGAGCCTCGCGCCGGGAGCTCGGCAAGCGGAATCAGCCGGGCCCCCTGCGCTGCGAGGTTGCTGACGGCCCACTCCCAGGGCTCCCGCACGTCAACCAGAAATGGTGGATCGTCCCCAGACAGAAGCCGCAGGACGGCGTCGGGAGCCACCTCTTCCACGTCCGAAGCGGGCCCGGTCCCGGTATCCGAAACCGGGCTTCGATCCGGCTTCAGGCCGCAGAAGATCTCGTAGTCGATCAACTCGGTCTGAGATGGCTCGTCGCCACATACCGGGCAGGAGGGATTCCTGCGAAGACGGACCTCCCTCCACGACATTTCGAGTGCATCGAAGATCAGCAGGCGTCCGGCGAGACTTTCTCCAAGCCCGAGAAGTAACTTGACGGTTTCCATGGCCTGCATCGTCCCGATGATACCGGGCAGTGCGCCCAGGACCCCACCCTCAGCACAATTCGGCACGAGGCCCGGCGGCGGCGGCTCACGAAACAGGCAGCGGTAGCAGGGACCATCGCCATGAGCGAACACGGAAACCTGCCCCTCCCATCGGAATACCGACCCATAGACATTCGGCTTGCCGAGGAGCACGCAGGCATCGTTGACGAGGTACCGGGTGGGGAAATTGTCGGTCCCATCCACGATCACGTCGTAACCATCGAGGATCTCGAGGGCATTCCCGGACGAGAGACGGACATCATGGCTCTCGAACGCGACGTTCGGGTTGACCTCCCTCAGGCGATCGGCCGCGGAAGCAAGCTTGCTCCGGCCCACGTCGCTCGTTCCATGGAGGAGCTGCCGCTGAAGATTGCTCTCGTCGACGACATCGTCATCCACCATACCGATCGTCCCCACCCCGGCCGCAGCCAGATACAGCGCGAGCGGTGATCCCAGTCCGCCCGCCCCGACACACAATACCCGTCCGGCCTTGAGTCGCCGCTGCCCCTCGAATCCAACGTCGGGGAGCGCAAGGTGTCGCGCGTACCGATAGAGCTCACCACGATCCAGCGTCGGCTCGGTCACGGCGCATTACCCAGGACAGCGCCTCTCACTCCGCCATCAGCCACGATCCGAAACGCCGCTGCATCCTCACGGAGCTGCTGCACGAGTTGCGGGCTCTGACCGCTCAACGAGGCCACATCCGACAGCTGAAGGGCCATCACGGAGTACTGAAACGGCATCATGGTGGTCGAACGGTCAGCCCAGATGTCACGGTCGCGCAGGCCCCGGTACTCATACACCTCGTTGTAGAGCTCGAGTGATTTCTCGAGTGCAAACCAGTTCCCCCCGAACTCCGGTGAACCCTGAACCAGCCCCTCGTGAGGATCCGACTCGAGGTTGCGCAGCTCCAGTTTGGTTGCCAGTCCGTGGCGCACGCCCCACCTCTCGAGCCCGAGTTGCGTCATCATCCCACCCCGCGACGAGAAGAAGATGGGACGCTCGAGCGCGCTCTCGTTGATGATCCGAAGCGCGATCTGCTGGCTGCGATCAAGGACCATTCCGGCCGGGTAGGTCACGGCGAGCTTCGGGAATGCGACCGTGAAGTCCTCCGGAAGTCGGATGGAGCCTACGCGATCGAGAAGCTGTGGCTCGATCATGGTAACAGGTCGCGCAGGTGCGGGCCGAACCGTGTGCAGGCCCGGCCAAAGTGTCTCGTCGAAGAGTCTCTGTGTCCCCGGAGCCGTCAGCTCCTGCAGCTGCCGTGGGTACCAGGTCGTGAACAGGTACTGACCGACGATCACGGTCACGTCCTTTCGGATGCCTTCGACTTCCTGAACGTACCAGAGGGGGAAGGTATCATTGTCTCCATTGGTGAAGAGCACGCCGTACGGCTCGACACTCATCAGCAGATCGTAGGCCCAGTCCCGGGCGGCATAGTCACCCGATCGACTGGCCCAAGACCCGTTCAGGCCGAGTGGAATCAGTGCGATCAGCAGGATGGGCGCGGCCCGTTGATATCGCCGAGAGTTCTCCCGCATGGTCTGCGCCACGACGTGCCAGGTCCACGCCAGCCCCATGCCGGCGAGGCAGCCCCAGAACGAGAAGGTCGCCACGTAGAAGTAATCTCGCTCACGAACTTCCCTCTGCGCCGGCTCCAGCGAGGCGTGGAGAGAGTAACCGTGCTTGAAATTGAGATAGACGACCAGGGCGACGGTCAGGGTACCGGCCAGCACCATGAGGTAGCTGAACAGGACTCGATCTGTCGTCCACGCGGCATACAGGCCGGCCAGGCCGAGAGCCAGGAAAAGCAGCGTAAAGGGAGCCCGACTCGGGACCGGGAGTTCGGACGGATCCAGCCCACGCGCCCATTGCCACTCGAAGTACTGCATGAAGGTGGCCATCTGAGCACGGAATGGTGCCTTACGCTCCCATATGGGAGGTGTCTGGTACTGCTCGCGTGTCAGCGTCGAGTTCAGAGCAGGACAGCCGACCCTCCCTCCGGACAGAATCGACGCGGCAGCGTCCGCGAGAAATTCACAGCTTGGATCGCCCTCGTTGATGACCGGATTCAGCTCCGCACGAATCGGGAGGAACAGGCTGAATGACAGTCCGAGCACCAC
>JAYOKZ010000013.1:16446-68106 GCA_038120095.1 Gemmatimonadales bacterium | reverse complement strand
ATGGTGAGGAGCCGCGTGGGACGGGTGAGCAGAAGCAGGATGGCCAGGGCCGGCGCCGGAAGGACGGACATCATGTGGCTGGTCGAGCCGATCGCCAGAAGAAAAAGCGCCCACAGGATATACCGCTCGCTCCCTTCCTCTCCTCCCCGATCATGCCACCGGACCGAAAGCCAGCTCACCATGGCGATGATGAGGACCGAGAGCGTGTAGACCTTCTCGTTCACATTGGACTGATTCCACACTGTGAAGGCCGTGGCACCGATGGCCGAGGAGGCGAGCGCGCCGATCCGGGCCAGCCGGGGCTCGCTGAGCACGCCAACAACCACCCGATGTGCCACGAGGTAGAAGAACCCGGTTGCAGCGGCGCTCGTGGCGGCAGCGAAGAGGTTGATCCTCACCGCGACGGGGAGTCCAGTCGGGGCAAGGAGGAGACTCCACGCCTTGGCTACCGCGAGAAAGAAGGGATTCCCGGGTGGATGCGGGATGCCGAGCGTGTGAGCCGTTGCAATGTACTCGCTCGTGTCCCAGAACGCCGTCGTGGGCGCAAGGGTCAGCGCGTAGAGGGCAAAGGCCGAAAGTGCCGCTCCGAGAGCCCAGAGATACGGCGGGGCGTCGATCGCCCCTGCGAGGGCGTCCGCATGATCCCCGCCTTGCTGACCTGTCGTTGCGTCGGTCATGCCACCCTTCCACCGGCGAAACCCATCAGTGTCTCGGCTACAGCAACCCCCTCGCTCACGCCATCCCCTCGACAGAACCACGTGTGACGGTCATGAACTCGTTCGGCAGTCCGATCAGGAGGGGATCCCGTTCCGCGCGACCTCATCGATCTGCTCGAGTACCTGAGCAACCTGCTCGGGCCCATTGTACACGTGCGTCGAGAGCCGCATCCAGCCGTACCCATACTCCCCGATGACCCGCGTTCGAATGTTTGCAGCCCTCGAAAGGTGCCTCTGGAGAGCAGCGGACTCCACCCCGTCCATCACAAAGGAAACCATGCCCCCTTTGTGCTCCTCCAGGCGTGCGCCAACGACGTCGACGTTCGGGATGGACCGCAGCCCCTGCTCCAGCATATCCCGCAGATAACGCACCCGGGCCTCGACGCGGGGCATGCCGATGGCAGCCGCCCATTCCACGGCCGCGAGCAACCCTGCGAGCCTCGACTCATCGACCGTACCGAGATGATTCAATCGGTGCGCACCAAGCGAACTGTCATCCCATCCACCCGACGCGAGCGTGGGCCAAAGCCGCTCCCGCCAAGGCTCTCTCAGGTAGAGAAGCCCGGTACCCTGCGGTGCCAGCAGCCACTTGTGGGGCGAACTCGCGTACATGTCGCCGGATACCTCCTCGAGGTCGACGTCAATCATCCCCGGCGGGTGCGCGCCATCGACCGCCAGCACGATCCCCCGTTCTCGACAGCGTGCCGCCAACGCCGATATCGGCAGCAGGGTTCCCGTCGTGAACGTCATATGAGAAACACAGATCACCCGAGTGTCGGGTGTCACACCCCGCCAGACCGCCTCGAGCACCTCATCGCCAGATCGCATGCGATGGGGCAGGCGCACGATGTCGACTCGCGCCCCACGCCGGGTCGTAACCAGCTTCCACGGCTCGAGTCCGCCCACATGTTCGTGGTCCGTGGACAGGACGGCGTCGCCCGGACCGAGTTCCACGCCGTTCGCGATGAAGTTCATCGCCTCCGTCGTGTTACGTGGGAACACGAACCCCTCGGGGGCGCCTCCCAACAGGTCTGCGAGCGAAGTCTTGAGATCACTCCACGCCACACCGGGCGGGAACGTCTGCGCAACCCGTCGCGTGTGCTCCGCGACCGCATCGACAACAACCCGGGGTGACGGCCCCAGCGTTCCGTTGTTCAGGTAGATCCGGTCGTTCGGAATGAGGAACTGGCGCCGGACGACTGACCAAAACGCCTCGTCCTCGGGTTCGCCACCCGTGTGGAGCTCCGTCGCCAATGCCTCGACCGCGCGCGGCCACGCCAGCGAGGCGCCGCCGAAGATCGAGAGAAACCGTCGCCGGTCGACCGACATCGATCGGAAACCGACTCAGTCGTCCGTCTTCACCGCGATGAAGGAGATCTCGATCAGAGCACCCCCGACCAACCCCGAGATCTCCATGGCGACCCGTGAGGGTGGGTCGATACCCTCGAAGTACTGACCGTACGCCTCATTCATCTCCCCGTACCCGTCGATGTCCGTCAGGTACACGGTGGCCCGCACGAGGTCACCGAAGTCCATACCGAGTTCTCCGAGCAGAGCCTCGAACGACCTCATGATGTTGTGGGTCTCTGCTGCCATCCGACCCTCGGTCATCGCCCGAGTCTCCTGACTCGCACCCAGCTTGCCCGACAGGTAATACGTGTTCCCCACCTGCACCGCGGCGCTGAACGGAATGCGCGACGAGGGCTGATGAGCAATCCTGTCCTGCGCGAGCGCGGGCTGAACGGTCAATGCGATCAGCAGGAACGAGAGGGCGAAACGCTTCACGGAGTTCTCCTGGACATGACAGTGGCTGGCGATAAGGAACTGCGGCGGATCATGCCGGCCCGATGAGCCCGGGGCAAGCCACACCCGGATCGCGCCTCGCATGCGCGCGGCCCGTACCCGATGCGTACCTTTCAGCATGATGATCCGGACCCGACGGACGATCGCCTACGCCCGTGGATGGTTTCGCACCCCGGTGGACGTGGTGGAAGAGGAAGTCGTTCTCGATCGCGACGGCATCTCGGTGCCGGGAACCCTCGTTCGACCCCGAAGCCGGAGAACAGACCTTCCCGCGTGGGTCGTGATGCACGGGATCACGCGTCTCGGACGCGGCCACCAGCAGCTGCTGCGGTTTACCCGGGCAATCGCGCACGCGGGAATCGTGGCGATCATTCCGGACGTACCCGAGTGGCGGGAGCTGAACCTCGCCCCTGCACTCTCGGCACCGAGTATCGTCGCAGCCGTGCGCTGGCTCCGGGAGAGTGGCGTCGTGAGGGAAGAGCCCGTCGGTGTGGTGGGCTTCTCATTCGGTGCTCCACATGCGGTCGGGGCGTGGTCGGACCGACGTCTGCGCGAACAGGTCGGGGTTGCCTGCAGCTTCGGGGGCTACTGCTCGACCCGACGGACCTTTCACTTCATGATGACCGGCAAATACGAGTTCGATGGCCGAAGCCAGTGGTTACAGCCCGACCCATATGGACGATGGGTCGTGGCTGCCAACTATCTGACTGCGGTTCCCGGCCGGCAGAACGCGCACGACGTCGCTGATGCCCTGCGCGAGCTGGCAAGGTACTCGGGTGACGTAGGGGCCGCGGCCTGGGACCCGGTCTACGCTCCGAAGATCGCGGAGCTGCGTACGGCAATCGCGGAGGAGCGTCGTACGCTGTTCGACCTCTTCGCCATCCCGACCCGTACGTCCACCCCCGTACCCGCGGCTGCCGCCATCGGGGAGGAGCTCGAGGAGGCTGCTCGACGGATGGACCCATCGATCGACCCGACCGACGCACTGGGATCGGTCCCCGGACCGGTGCATCTCCTGCACGGCCGCCGTGATCACCTCATTCCCTGCGCAGAGAGCCGCTACCTGTCCGAAGCTCTTCCGATCGGTGCATCGCACCTCACCGTCACGAGACTGTTCGGCCATTCGGCGCAGGAGCGGGTTCCGCTGTTCTCCGGCGCTGTCGAGGTGCCGCTCTTCGCTCGAGCGTTGGGGTCGGTCCTCGGCGCGATCTGACGATCACCGGAGCTTGAGGATTTCCCTGACGGCCGCCCTCACGCCCGGATCCCTGTCGTCGATGGCCTGATTGAGCAACCGACGAGCCCGCGGAGTACCGATCTCACTGAGAGCACGATAGGCCGCGATACGGACATCTCTTCGCGGCTTCGAAAACATGGACGGCACCGCGCGCTTCTCGATGGAGACAACCGCTCCGGGATCTGCGATGCGACCCAGGGCCCGAATGAGCGGGACCGCGACATCCGGATCCTTCGTTTCGTCGAGGGCGGCGATCAGCGGTTTGAGCGCCCGAGCCGCCCGCAGCTCGCCAGCGGCGACGGCGGCGGCCGTCCGGACCTCCGGGTCGGGATCATCGAGCAGCCCGACGACAATGGGTCCGGACTCCGGGTCTCCGAGCCTCGTAAGCGATCGCAGGGCTTCCTTCCTGACCATGGCATCGGGGTTCGCCAGAGCGGACGTGCAGAGCTCGACCGCACGGTCGCCTCCCTGCTCCCCGAGAATCGTGACGGCATTACGCACGAGGAAGCGGTTGTCGTCCAACACCATCTCCTCGACCATCTCTCGCCCCGCCTGACCCATGTGGGCCAGAGCCTGACAGAAGATCCACCGGGCCCGTCGATCCGTATTTTCCGCCAGGTCGTCGCGAATGGCCCTTGCGATGTCGGCGCCGATCGAGCGACACACCGAGAAGTACTGTGCCTGCGCCTCCTCAACTCGTGACCGACCCATGTGACTGACGATACGAGCCAGTACGGGAGCGGTCATCAACGCCTCGGCCACTTCGTACATCGACGGTTCTTCGCGATCTGCAGACGACAGCACGATTGCGACGACCGCCCTCGCAACCGGATCGAGCTCCCGCCGCTGAAGGCACTCGCTCGCCAGGTCTTCGACCTCGCGCGCCCGTGACGCATCCCCCGCGACGAACGCTTCCGTTGCGAGATCGAGTGGTGACGGCGGGCCGTCTGGCCCCTCATCCGAATTGCCAACGACCCGATGCAGTTCGGGCGAGCGGTCGTCGTCAAGAGGGTCGGCAGCTACGTGGACAGGGCCACGCTCCGCGTACGACGGGCCGTCCAGCGTGCCGAATTCGAAGAAATCGATCTCGTGGTCCGCTTCAGATCCTCCCGATGCCGCGGTACCGGTCCCGACCTCCGTCGGGCCGGGGCTCTCTCCCTCTCGTGCGGTCGATGTGTCGCGAGAGTCCTCAAGCTGCGAGAAAAGTGTGTCGAATGTGTGGGCAAGGCCCCTGTTCTGTTCCATGAGGCTGGGCGCGCAGCGTCGAGGCTGATGGAAATGTCGCTGCAATGTAGAGTCTTGCATGACGAAAATGGACATTTTTTTCGTTCTTGCCTCCGGAAGAAGGCTCGTCCAAGTTGCCGTCGCGCCCGGGGCCATGAGTCTCCATCGATGTCGGCGGCGAAGTCCGGGTCGTCTCGCCGACCCTCAGGAGCAGAACATGCCGGTCTTCACTCGACTCAGAGATGATGTGCTGTCGCTCACCGTCGATGGCGACTACACCGCCAACGAGCTCCGCCGCGTCGCCGATGCTGCCTTCGAGTCAGACGAGCTGCCGACCCGGGTCCCAATCCTGCTCGACATGAGCGGAGCTGCCGGGGTGATGTCCAAGTCCCCTGAAGAAATGAGCGCCGCGGGCGCGATCTTCGGCGCGTATCGCGACCGGATCAGCGGCGTCGCTGTTGTGGTGGCGGGAGACGCCCACGATCGGTTCCTCAACGCATCCGACTTTGCGGTCGAAGCAGGGGTCGCAGTTCGACCCTGCCACTCGCACGTCGACGCGCGATCGTGGCTATCGGAGCAGCCGTCGGCCTGATCGACGCGCAGGGCCCACATTCCCCCCAAAGAGCATGAGCCACTGACCGGCTACCCTGCGACGCCTGTCGGTAGATCGTATGTCTCAGAAAATTGAGACCAAAGCCTGAACACAAGTGGAACCTTGCGCACACGACGGGGTGACCCCATCGTGTGTCGATGTAGTGTCCATGTTTTTATTTCCACATGAACTCTACAGATTTTCAATCCATTCCGGTCCTGATGGGCCACCCAAGGCAAGGGGAAGACCATGCCGCAACTAACCGCGGGCCAGTACATGCTGGTCTACAACACTTTCTCGCTGACGATCGCAGCCATGCTTGGCTCGTTCGTCTTTTTTGTGCTTGCACGAAATCTCGTCGGCGAGAAGTACCGGATCTCTCTGATCCTCTCGGCGCTCGTCGTGGGCATCGCGGGGTATCATTACATCCGGATCTTCAACTCGTGGGACCACGCGTTCTCGCTCATGAATGGCTCGGTTTCGGCGACCGGAACCCCCTTCAATGATGCGTACCGGTACGTGGACTGGCTCCTGACTGTCCCGCTGCTTCTCGCCGAGCTGGTTCTCGTCCTGCGCCTGCCCAAGGCCCAGGGCGGACCGATGCTGTGGAAGCTCGTCATCGCCGCCGTGGCCATGATCGCTTTGGGCTACCCCGGCGAAATCAGCACGGACACCACGACCCGGATGATCTGGGGAACGCTCAGCTCGATCCCGTTCGCCTACATCCTCTACGTTCTGTGGGTGCAGCTCGGTGCGGCTCTCCCGAGCCAGCCTGAGCCTGTTCAGCACATGGTCAAGAACATCCGACTGCTGACGCTGGCAACGTGGGGCTTCTACCCCATCACGTACTGCCTGCCTTACTTCGGCATCGACCCCAGCTCCTCTGTGGTCGGTATCCAGCTCGGTTATGCGATCTCGGATATTCTCGCCAAGTGTGGGTACGGCTTCATGATCTACAACATCGCGAGACTCAAGACTGAAGCCGACAACGCGGCCGCGGCCTGAGTCCGTCGTGAAGCATTTGCAAGCCGGCGTGCGGGACAGGGTCCCGCACGCCGGTGCGGACTTCGAAACGCTGATCCTCGGGGGAGGGTTGGCGGGGCTGTCCTCGGCACAAGCCCTCATCGACGAGGGTTTCGAGGGCAGCGTGTGCATCATCGAGCCGCGCACCCGTTCGGACTACGCCCGGGATCGTACCTGGTGCATGTGGGACATCGGTGCCAATCCTCTGTCGCACCTCGCGACTCACCGCTGGAGCCGCTGGATCGTACGCGACGAGCATCGGGTGGTTCGGGCGGCCTCCGAGCAGCACCCGTACCTGCGGATCCCGGCCGATCGAGTGTACGATCACCTGCTGGAGCAAGCGGAAGCGGCACCGTCGGTCACACTGAAGCTCGGGACCGCCGCTGACCGTCTGGAGCACGACGCAACCGGGGTTCGGGTATCCACCGAACAGGGAGTCGTTCGCGGTCGCCGGGCCCTGGACAGCCGCCCCGTGCGGTGGCGTTCGTCTCGGACCGGACTGCTTCAGAGCTTTCTCGGCTGGGAACTGTCTACGGCCGACCCCGTCTTCGATTCGGACGAGGTCGTGCTGATGGATTTCCGACTCCGGGCACCGGGGGTGATCGAATTTTTCTATGTCCTGCCGTTCGCTCCCGACCGCGCGCTGATCGAGTCGACCGTCTTCGGCTCCGAAAGCCGCTCGCTGCAGTATCATGAGGAGCGTATCAACCGGTACGTGTCCAACGTCTTGAACACGAGCGTCCGCGAAGTCGAGTACACGGAGAAGGGTGTGATACCGATGAACGTCGACATCGGTCGTGAGCGAGAGCCACGGAACGTGCGGCGTATCGGTCTCAGAGGAGGTGTCGCAAAGCCCTCGACCGGCTATGCGTTCCTGCGAATTCAGGACGATGCCCGGCGTGTTGCCCGGGAACTCGTGACGGGGTCCGCGGCCCCGCAGCGGCGCATGACGCGCGCTCGCTTCCTGGACGGGATCTTTCTGTCGTTTCTCCGCAACCAGCCCGATCGCGCGCCCCAGGCATTCCTTCGCCTCTTCGACCGGGTTCACGCCGACGATCTGGTTGCGTTTCTATCCGAGGCCGGAACCCTGTCCACAGACTGGCGAGTCGTGAGAGCCCTGCCCCCCGCACCATTCCTCGCTGAGGTGGGACGGCTCTCGCGTGACATGATCGGAAGCGCTCCGATTCCTCGCCTCGAGAGGCGACTGCCCTCGATGGATCCGCACCAGGGCTCCCCGCAGGTCGCTGCATCGCGGTGACGGGGGCCCGGCTGCAGACTGAACACGAGCTGCGGCAATACCACACACGAGCTGCCTCGCTTCTGACGATTGCGATCGTGGCCCTCCTGCTCGCCCTACCCATCTCGCAGGACGTGCAGCTCGTGGGCCTGGTCGGGATCGTCGCGCTCTTCGGTGTTCCCCACGGCGCACTGGACCACCTTGCGGGAGCACATCTCTTCAAGCCCCGATTCGGGAAGATCTGGCTTCCCGTGTTTCTGGCCGCCTATCTGTCCCTGTCGGCTGCCGTGATTGCGGTCTGGGTCCGATGGCCCCTCATCGGCCTGCTCGGATTTCTCGCGGTTGCCGTGATGCACTTCGGCTCGGAAGATGCCCATGATCCAGCCGAACACGTCGAGGACGGACCTGGCGTCTCGACCCGGCCATCCTGGGCTCACCATCTCGAGGTTCTGACGCGCGGAGCTCTGCCCATCGTGGTTCCCTGCGTTGCTCACCCCTCGGCGGTCGGCGAGATCTTCGACCTGCTCGGTCTCCTGGGCTCCGGCATGGATGGTGCGACGCTGGCTCGTGCGATCGGCTCCCTGTGGCCGGTCCTCCCGCTCGCTATTGCCCCTGCCCTAGCGCTGGCGGCGAGGCGCGCATTTCGGCACGGAAGCATCCAGCCGTTCAGCCGGCTTGCGGAAATCCCCCTGCTCGCCGCGGCACTCGTGAGCCTGCCACCCCTCGTCGGGTTCGTGGTCTACTTCGTAGGTTGGCACTCCGTTCGGCATACCCTGACGTGGATCGTCCGACTCGAGCCGTCCAACCCGAAGAGAGGATTCATGCGCTTCGCGCGACTGGCACTTCCGCTGACCGTGGCCACCACGATGCTCGGGGCACTCGCGTGGACGCTTCTGCCGGGATCCATGAACGAGCGTGCCCTCCAGGTGGTCTTTGTCGGGCTGGCCGCCCTGACGATTCCCCATGTGATGCTCGAGGTCGCCGTCGAGTCATCCTCATGAGCGATTACGATGTGGTGGTGGTGGGCGCCGGCCACAATGCGCTGATCTCGGCTGCATACCTGAGCCAGGCGGGCCACCGAGTCGCAGTCTTCGAGAAACGCTCGATGGTGGGCGGGGCGGTAGGAACAACCGACCTCATCCCCGGCTACCGAATCGATGTGGGCGGAAGCGCGCACATCCTGATTCGCACGACACCGATCGTCGAAGAGCTCGGGCTCGAGCGACACGGACTCGAGTATCTGGAACTGGATCCGATGTTCTCCGGCATACGCCGCGGGGAGGAAGCCGTCCACTTCTATCGCGATGTCGAGCGCACCGCGCACGAGTTCGAGCGTGCATTCCCCTCGCAGGGAGAGGCGTATCTCGACTTTCACCAGCGTTGGCTCCCGTTCGCCGAACTCGTTCGCGACCTGTTCCTCAGTGTTCCCAGCCCACTGTCCCTCGGTCGCAAGCTTCTCTTCGATCGCACCTTCGGGAGGCACTGGCGCGACGCGCTGTCTACCATTCTCAAACCTTACGGGGAGGCCCTTCCTCAGAACCTGTCCGAGTCACGGATCACGACGCCGATGATCTGGATGGCGGCCCAGTCGGGCCCACCTCCCTTCGAACCTCTCAGTGCCCCCTTCCTGCTGTGGCACCCGATGTACCATGTCGGTGGTGCGGCACGGCCACGAGGTGGATCAGGAATGCTCACGGTTGCGCTGGCGAACATGATCCGCTCGCACGGAGGCGAGATTCATACGGACGCCGCAGTGGATGAGATCGTCGTGCGGGCTGGGCGAGCGGTAGGAGTTAGGGTCGGGCAGGAGCACGTTTCGGCACGTGCCGTCCTGTCGGGTGCGCACGCGCACGAGACGTTCCTGCGACTCCTCCCCGAGGAGTTCGTCCCCGACCGAATCCGTCGCAGTCGGGTCGGAAACGGATTCGGCGCCATGCTGCGTGTCGCGCTGAAGTCGCCGGTGCGGTACGCCGAACCGATCGATGCAACGGCACGAAACGGGCTCCAGCTTCTTTGCCGGGATGTCGAACAGATCAACACCGCGTACGGCGACTTTCTCGCGGGTCAGCCCTCAAGGAGTCCCCCTCTGGTCGCCATGACCTTTTCGGAAGTCGACGATTCTCTGGCGCCACCGGGCCACGATGTCCTCTTTCTCTGGGGTCAATACTACCCGTATCAACTTGCCGGCGGCCGCAGCTGGGACGACATCGCGCAGGATGTCGAGGACTCGATGCTCGACGAATTCGAGCGGTTCGCGCCCGGGACCCGGGACAACGTCGTGGGCACGTTCTTTCAGCACCCTCTCTGGCTCGAACGCGAACTCGGCCTGCGTAGAGGCAACGTCATGCACCTCGAAATGTCCCTCGACCAGATGTTCCTCATGCGCCCGGCGATCGGGAGCGGGCTGTATCGCGGGCCTGTGAAGGGACTGTATCTGACCGGGGCGAGTACCCATCCCGGTGGAGGGATCATGGGCGCGTCGGGACGCAACGCGGCGTCGGTTCTGCTCCGGGATCTCGCGAGGCGCAGGTTGACGTGACCTACCTCGGCTTTCATCTGATCTTCATCATCGGCCCGACCGTGCTCTTGACCACGTGGGTCCTGCGCCGACGTACCCGGCTCGGTCCACGCGTGTACGCGGCCCTGTTCGGCGTGGCGCCGATCGCCGTCCTCTTCACCGCACGGTGGGACCAGTACCTGATTGCGAACCGGGTCTGGTGGTACGGAGAGGACCGAGTCCTGGGGACGTGGCTGGGTGTGCCGTTCGAGGAGTACGCGTTCATGGCCCTCCAGCCGATTCTCACCGGAGCCCTGCTGCTCACGCTCCTGTCACGCCGGGCGATCCTGGAACGCCCCACCCCGACCGTTCAGGTCCGCCTTCTCGGCTGCGCCGCAGGAGCGGGATTGATCGCCCTCGGCGTGGCGGCCGGCGTCCCCGCCCTGCGTGCAGGAGGGCCGTGGACCTACCTCGGGCTCATCCTCGTCTGGGCACTGCCGGCCTGCGGCGCGCTCTTCATGGGTGCATGGCCCGGTCTGCAACACTTCGCACGCGAGTCCCTCTTGGCTTGGGGCGTCTCGACCCTGTACCTGTGCACCGCAGACCGGATCGCAATCGGCGCGGGGGTCTGGACGATCGGTCCCGAGACCTCGACCGGCTGGCTCGTGGCCGGACTGCCGGTCGAAGAGGCACTCTTCTTCGCCCTGACGAACATGCTCGTCGTCGCGGGGGCGATGCTCTTCTTCGCGCCGGGAATCAGGCAGCGCGGGCCGGCCTGATCGTCAGATCGGATCGCCTCATGCACTCCGTTCGGGGAATGGAACAGGAAGTTCCGGCAAGTCGAACGCTCCCGGAAAGTCGGCCTCGACCTCCTTCTGTTTCCCGCTCCACGCCTCGACGTCAATCCGGAACACGGCCGTGCGGGCGAGCTCCTCATCCGTGGTTGCACGGTAGTCGCGACCGGGTCGCAGGTGCGGAGCGTACTTGTCGAGCAGCGCCTGGAGGGCTGCTTTCGCCTCCGTCACATCCTCGACGACATAACCCTGCCCGAACGCCGTCACACCGCAGTACTCGACGCTGAATTCGAGTGCCTCCGGGGCCGGCAGAAGCCGTCCCATCGCGGACGCACTGAATGCGACCCTCCCCGCGACCCCGAGGTTGTCCCTCGTCCGGCCCGTTCGGTGCGTGTGGAGGTAGATGCAGTGCTGCTCGGGATCGTACACGAAGAGGTTCGAGTTCAGAAAAGGCTGCCCATCCTCACCTACGGTTGCCAGGTGACCGTACGGCGCCCGCTTCATGAACGCCCGAACCCACCCCTCGTCCTTTCCACGATCACGACGCCGCAACGCGCTTCGCGCATCGTCCCGACCCGCATTCAGAGAACCCACCTTGCCGGCCGTGTCGGTCAAGATCCCTCCATGTAATCACGACGGATCAGGTCGCGATGCCAGAGTTCGTGACCCGCGATGATCCAGGGGAAGCTGCGAACGGTAAAATCGTATCCGGAGGCCCGACCCCGGCGTATGCCCGCACCCGCCGGCAGCGTCGCAAAGAGGTGTACCGTCGAACGCCGTACGGCAATCCACTCGTCCAGGAGATCAGAGAGATTCCGGTCACCCGCGTTCGAATTGGCGGACCAGGCGTCCTGATCCATCCCGGGCATGTCCACCCCGTCCTCGCGAGCCATCGCAAGGGCACGGTACCCGAACATCCGCTCCGTATCGATCAGATGTCCCACCACCTCGCGCAGCGTCCATTTCCCCTCCGCGTAGCGGTACGTCTCTCTCTCCGGAGCGAAGGAGCGAAGCAGCTCCACTGTTTCGGCGAGCTGCTCCTGAAGCGTCACCGTAACGTCTCCATCCGGGACGCCGGCAATGTACCGGGCGTAATACTCGGCGTGCTCGCTCGGATCGGGACGGCGGAGCTCCGTCAACGGTCTTCTCCGATCGTACCATCCAGCTGCTGAATGGTCCGGGTCGACGGGGGCCGTTCCCGCTGGAGGCGGCGGGCCGTCATCTCCGCCTCACGCCACGCACGCAACAGGTTCTCGCCTGCGACCTTCCGAAGATCCTCTTCGGTCCAGCCGCGCCGCGAGAGCTCAGCGAGAAGTGCCGGGAAGGTCGAGACATCCTCCAGTCCGACGGGGGTCGAATCGATTCCGTCGAAGTCTGAGCCGATCCCGACGTAGTCGACACCCGCGAGACTCGCGACGTGCTCGATATGATCCGCCACGTCGCCGATCGTGGCCTCATCACGCGACGTGAGGAAGGAGGGCACGAAGGTCACCATCACCACACCACCATTCTCAGGGAGGCGGCGAAGGACCTGGTCCGGGACGTTACGCGGGTGGTCATGAATCCCTCGAGCCGACGAATGGGACCAGATGAGGGGAGCTTCGGCCACATCCAGCACGTCGTTCATGGTCTCGGGGGACGTGTGCGAGATATCGACCAGCATTCCCATCCGATTCATCTCTCCGACGACTTCCCGCCCGAAGTCAGTCAGTCCACCATGGCGCGCCTCGTCGCAGCAAGCATCAGCCCAGTCCAGTGTCCCGTTGTGCGTGAGCGTCATGTAGCGGACGCCCATCGCGAAGAAGGCTCGCAGGGTGCCGAGCGAATTCTCGATGGCGTGCCCCCCCTCCATGCCCAGCATGGAGGCGACGCGGCCGCGCCCGAATGCGCTTTCGACGTCCGACACGCTCGTCGCAAGCTCCATCGCCTCGGGGTATTTGTCGATAATCTGCAGGGCGATGTCGATCTGTTCGAGCTGTACCTTCGCGGCACCCTCCTCCACCGCCTCGTAGGGGATGTATACCGACCACCACTGGGCCCCGACGCCGCCCGCCCTCAGGCGTTCGATGTCCGTATGAAACGGGGTCGTGGCTCGAAGATCGTGCGCCTCCGCCTCTACATCATGCGGTCCGGCCTCGCTGTTACGAATCGCCCATGGGAGGTCGTTATGTCCGTCTACGAGCGGAGTGGTTGCGAGGACGCGCAACGCCGTTTCCATGTGCATGTCCTGGGCGGACACACCGACGGCGGAAACGGTCGTGAAAGCGACGGCGAACAGGGCAGCGCGGGTCATAGTCTGAGGGAGCGCGGGGTCAGGCGCGCAGTTCGCGCACCGAAGGCCTCTACAGGATCGCCTCGTCGATGCGCGCCGTGCAAGCGGGTCGCGGCTGCGCGCGCAGTTGCGGCTGGCGCCCGGGGCACGACGTCGGCAATGTTGGGTAGCTGACAGGATCGTGCCCGTGTGCATGAAGAGATCAGCGTCTCGTCTCAAGGGTAGAGACGGTTCTGACGAAGGCAGCGGCGACGCCATGGGGAGCGGAGCACAGGTGACCCAGACTACGAGAGGAGGTCAGGATCGAGCGGCCCTGAGCGTGGGCCTTTCGGTCTCGGTCGTGGTTCACATCGCCGCCCTGATCGTCGTCACCGTTCCCGGTGCCGGCCCCGGTGACCTGGACGCCCCGAGAAAAGAACGTCCCACCGAGACCTTCGACGCGATCGAGGTGGTCGAGCTGTCGCAGACGGTGCCCCCGATGGTCCCCTCACCGGCGCCGCGCCCGACCGCCTCGACAGCGGGGGCGACGGCCGAGATCCCGACCGCGGGTGGGGAGACTGACGCATTGGAAGCGCGGTTCGCCGGCATCGCGCCGGCGCAGCTCGCCCTGAACCTTCCGCAGAGCGGCCGCCCCGTGGTCACACTTCGTGACATCGACCTCATCAGCGATGACGAGGCATTGATGGACGCGCTCTACCGTGATCTTCTCTCGGGGACCGTTCCTCTGGAGAGCTCCGGATCCGGGCTGGGAGGGCTCCTGAGCAGCATCGGATCCGCGCTGAGTGGCGGCGGCCACTGTCCGACACCCATCACGAGCTCCGGGTCACAGCTCGACCGCTAGTCGAGTATCACACCCGGCCAGCCGTCGGGCTATCGAGGGCGCTCGAGTTCGAGAGCGCGAATCTTTCGGTGAAGCGTTCGCGGCGAGATCCCCAGCACCGTGGCGGCATGCCCCTGGTGCCAGTCGCTTTCCTCGAGCGCCTGCTCGATGGCCATGCGCTCGAGGAGGTCGAGATTCAGGGAGGGAAGGTGCGGAGTGCTTCCGTCCGTCGAAGTCGCTGGATCAGCTCCCTCCAGCACAGGCCCCGACGCCACGGAACCGGCGAGGTCCGAGGCTCGTATCGTCTGACCTCGAGTCAGCAGCGCGAGGCGCTCGACCACGTTCCTGAGTTCCCGCACGTTACCCGGCCACCCGTAACGCTCCAGAAGCGCCATCGCGTCGGGGGCAATCGACCAGCGATCGGATTCGCCGGGTTTGAATTCCTCGAGGAAATGCGAGACAAGTAGTGAGATGTCTCCCGGTCGATCCCTGAGGGGCGGGAGGTCCAGGACAATGGAATTGATCCGATAGAAGAGGTCCGCCCGAAACACCTCCTGGTCGACCAGCCGCTGAAGCGGACGATTCGTTGCAGATACGAGCCGAAAATTCGTCGGAAATTCCTTGACTCCACCGACCCGACGGAATCGTCGTGTTTCCAGGACGCGCAGCAACTTCGCCTGCAGCGGCAGCGGCATGTCCCCGATCTCGTCGAGGAACAGCGTTCCGCCATCCGCCATCTCGACGAGCCCGATCTTTCTTGATGCGGCCCCGGTGAAGGCTCCTTTCTCGTGTCCGAAGAGCTCCGACTCGGCCAGCGACTCGGCAACCGCTGCGCAGTTCAACGCAACCAACGGCGCGTCAGCACGGCCAGAAAGGCGATGAAGCTCGCGAGCGATCAACTCCTTTCCCGTTCCCGACTCTCCATGCACCAGGACTGAGACATCAGACCCTGCCACCCGTGCGAGCATGGCAAGAGAGTCCGTGAGCGCCTTGTCCTGAGTAATGATCGAGACGCTCGACGCTTCGCGACGGGCAGCGGCCCGGAGACGCTCCCCCTTCCCGATCGCCTCCTGCGTCTGTGCGGCGCGCCATACCAGAGAGACGAGCCGATCCGCATCGACAGGCTTCTCCATGAAGTCGTACGCGCCAAGCTGCATCGCCCTCGTCGCCGAGGCGACCGTGCCCCGTCCGCTGAGGAAGATCACCTGGGGACAGTGAGGGTCCCCCTCGATCGCCTCGAAGACCTCGAGCCCGTTCAGGGCGGGCATGCTCAGGTCGAGTACCGCAACGTCGAAGGCCTCTTCCCGAAGGGCGCGCAGAGCTTCGCGACCGTCGGGCACCGTGATGATGTCGACAGGTGCCCACCCCACCTCGCGCAGGATCGACTCGTTCAGGAGAAGCTGATCGGGGTCGTCGTCTGCGAGGAGAACGCGAATGACCCGAGGTTCGGAATTGAGCATGCCCTAGTGTCTACATCCCGAGCGCGGGCACATCAAGGGGCATAAAGGAGAGGCCTCGCAGGCTGAGCCTGCGAGGCCGACGCGCTCCCCAATGCGGGGGTGGGAAACGCGCTTCCCTGGGGGGTAACTCCAGGCGGGTCGCAGAGACGTTCGTGGCAACTCTTTCCCGTGAAGAGAGAGATTGCCCTGGGAAGCGAACTCCCAGTCGCCCCTGCACCCCGATGATTTGACCTGGAGAAGTGCAGAGATGGTGCCAGCAGCTTCGATCGCTGCAACTCACGACACTGCAGTCACTTACCGAACTTCATTTCGGATTTGCCAATCGGTCATCCTGACCGCTTCGGCCACCCTGACCGAATTGCTCACGTCAGCGCGTCCGAAGACTACGTGGCGGCGGCCCGCGGCAATCATCACGGGGACATAGCCGCGGCAAGCCGGAGAGACAGGGCAAAAAAAGAGGCCCCGACCAGCGGTCGGGGCCTCTCAGCCTGTCAGATCAACCAAGAGCGATCAGGCGACGACCTCGCGGCGGCGGCGAAGCGCGGCCATGCCGAGGAGGCCAGTTCCCAGGAGCAGAAGGGTACCCGGCTCAGGGACCGCAAACACCTCGTAGTGGGAGAGTGCTAACCCGGTTCCCGAATAACCTTGACGGTTGAGCTGGTCCCGAATCGCGTTGAAGTCCCACGAGAAGCTCGTCGCGGTGCCGTAGAAGGAGTAGTAACTGAAGTAGTTCCCAGCCTTGACTGCTAGGATGAAGTTCGTGAACGGGCCAATCTCGAGAAATCCGTCGCGACCCCAACCGGACTCGTCGGACGACAGAGACTCTCCGGTTCCACCGAGAAGCGCCAGGTTCTCTGCCTCCAACGCATCCTGATTCGAGTTGTTGCCTTGAAACCAGCCGATGCACCTGCTTGACTGAGTGCCTCCCGGCAAAGCGCCATTGAAATGAACATCGCCTACCGAGCACTGAACGATCTGCGCCTGCACCGGAGCACCCAGCGCCATCAGCGCGACTACTGCCACGGTGCCGGATGTCAACGCTTTCTTCATCATCGTCTTCTTCAGCTTGGGGGGAAACCCGTCTCCGCACGTGGCGAACGTGCTTCTCGGATCCTTAACCAATTCAAAAATGCGACCCTGAGTCCAGACTGATCTGGGGAAACCACATTCCGTTCCTCACCCCCTAGGTGGCAAGGGGTGGGCCAATGCCACGCCGGACACCCCACAAACCTCAAGCCCAAGCACCACATCACGTTAGAGAAACATCACGAACTTTCCCGAGGCTTAAAGAAGCCCAACATGTTGCATTGGCTCAACACTCTTGCCGGACGTTTGCCCCAATTCGTCCGAGTGGCGCCGCTCGCAGACGTGCCAGATTATCCTAATGATCCGGCACGCGCGTCGACCGGGCGGGCGCAGGGCCTCTCGACCCCCTCGTGAGGTGTGCTTCAGCGCGGTGGCCCCTGATTCACCCTGACCTCCGTGACCAGGACCTCCACAACCATCGGGGCGGAATCATCGGACATCATCGCCTCGAACTGTCTCATCTGATCCGCCATCATGACCTCGATCATCATGCGCTGCTCCGGCGGCATCTCCTCGAGCTCCCGCTGCATGCGCTCGAATTGCTCTCGCACCTGCGGGTCGATCGCTGCACCGAGACCCTCGATCGTCGTCACAGTGCGGTACGGGACGAGGAGTCCATCGACCTCCCGGTAATCACCCATGTCCATCGTGGCCGTGAGCGGGATCGCGGAGGCCTCGCGAGTCATTTCACCTTCGAACATGAAACGTCGGGGTGCGTAGGTATCGACGTCGAGATAGATGCGACCTCGGATCGGTTCAAACTCCGAGTCCTGCGCGACGCTGGTCCCGAAGCCGGTGTCCCGCAGGTCGTTGATCTGTAGGACGTGGACGTCATAGTCATTGATCGTCTCCCGCCCGTGGTATTCCGACCGACGCGCGAGATCCTCGCCCAATGCGTAGACATCGTTCACGCCGGTCGCCGGTGAGCCGGTCTGCCCCGCCAGACCGGCAAGGCTGGCGCGGAATACCGGTCGGCCCGAGGACGTCTCCTTCTCGAAGTACGTGACGGCTTCCAACCCCATCACGGCCTGAACCAGCGAGTAATTCTGGACACCCTCGATCCTCGCCTCGTACGCGGCGAGCATCGCGTCCACGATCTCCGAAGCGGACTGGGCCGCTACGGATCCCGCGGAGACAAGCAGGAGGGCCAGAGCACCCAGGTACGTCGAGCACGCGCGCAGGCGCACCGGGTCAGCCTCCCGAAATACTGAACTTCTGAATCCGCCGACCCGTCGACGCCTCACCGACGTAGATGTTGCCCCGGGAATCGACGCCCATGCCATGCGGCCGCAGGAACTGGCCGATCTGGCGGCCACCCCGTCCGAAGTCGCCGACGACCTCGAGGTCGCTGCGACGAAGGATCCAGACCTTGTGGTTGGTCCCATCGGCCAGATATAGCCACTCCTGATCCGCATCCGGCGACAGCTGAATGACGAAGGCCGAGCCGGACGCGAGCGTGTTGGGCTCGATGATCTTCTCGGTGACGAACGTCCCGTCCTGCTGGAAGACCTGAATCCGGTTTCCTCGCCGATCGGCTACGTAGATGAGCCCGTCATTCGAGCCGACGAGACCGTGCACCGTGGACATCTGCGTCGGAGGATCGGACGCGTGCGCCGCCCCTCCGAAGTCGTACTGATAGTCGTCCTGAGGCGTCTCCCCGTATGCGCCCCAGTGGCGGAGATACTCGCCCGAAGCTCCGTCGAAGACGATGACACGACGGTTCCGATACCCGTCGGCGATGAAGACTTCGTTCGTTCCCGGATCCACCCATATGCCCGCGGGGCCGCCCAGCAACTCTGGATCGGCATTCCCACCGGTCTCATCGTACCGCCCGATCTGCATGAGCAGTTCACCGGACCGGGTGAACTTCATGACCCGATGATGGCGGTACGTACCCACCCACACGTTTTCCTCGTGATCCACGAAGAGTCCGTGCGCGTTTCGGGGGAAGTCCGCGACATCCTGCGTGGCAGGGTCACCCCATCCCTGAACGACATTCCCATCCGCGTCGAACTCCACGACGACGGGAGCAGGTCGGCAGCACAGGCCGATCGGCGGATCCTGAACAGCGGAAGTCTCCTCCGGCGTGAGCGTCTCGGGGAGGTGCGTCACCCAGACATGATCCTGAGCATCGACGAATACGGCCGTGATCGATCCCATGATCCAGTCGTTCGGCATCGTCCGGGGCCACGACGGATCGACGGTGAACGTGGGCACAGCGCCCCCACCGTCCATTCCCGCCTGCGCCGGGTCGTCAGATTGGGTGGCACACGCCCCGAAGAGGAGGAGCGTGCCGAGCAGAGCAGTGATGCGTGTCATGGTGAGTCTTCTCAAGAGGGTCATGAATCCAAAGTAGGACGCCCCTTCCCGGCAGGACATGGGCGCTATCGAGTGCGGTGTCTACGGTCTAGCTTCCCGATGTCGTCATCCGTCCTCGCCTCACCATGCAGCAGAACGTCGCCACACCCGAACACCGCCCGTTCGCCAACCTGCTGATGCCCCTCGCCCTGGCGGGGGCGATCGCGGCGCTCGGCCAGACGGCGCGGGTGCAGTCCAGTGCGCTGCTCAGCCAGTCGTTCCTCGGGGCGACCGTCGCCGTCGCGGCGTGGAGTCTTCTGCTCACGACGGTGCCGAAGCTGAGGCGATCGGCCGGAAAACTCGAGATCTCCCTGCGGGCCCAGCACTACATCCAGGCCTGCTGTCAGTTCGCGGTGTACGCCTATTGGGGATGGTACTGGCGCCCAGTCTACGACATGGGTGTGCTGATCGGTGCGCAGGTCCTCTTCGCGTACGCGTTTGCGATCCTGCTCTCCTGGTCACGCGGCCGGACGTACACGCTGGGCTTCGGCCCCATCCCGATCATCGGAAGCATCAACCTGTTCCTCTGGTTCCGGGACGACTGGTTCTACCTGCAATTCCTGATGATCGCGGTGGGCTTTCTGGGCAAGGAATTCATTCGGTGGCACCGTGACGGCCGCTCAGCCCACATCTTCAACCCGTCCGCGTTCGCGCTCGGACTCTTCTCCCTCGTTCTGATCGCCTCGGGCTCGACCGGGCTCACGTGGGGGCAGGAAATCGCATCGACGCTCACGCTCGCTCCCCGAATCTATCTCTTCCTCTTCGGTGTCGGTCTCGTGGTGATGTACTTCTTCGAGATCACCCTGGTCGCGGGCACGGCCGCCGTGGTCCTCTTCCTGCTGAGCGCCGCCTCTTTTCAGATCACGGGCGTCCCGTACTTCATCGACTCGGAGATTCCGGCAGCAGTGTTTCTGGGGCTGCACCTCCTCGTGACGGATCCCTCGACCTCACCTCGAACGCCCGTGGGGAAGACGATCTTCGGTGGACTCTACGGCCTCGGGGTGTTCGCCCTGTATACGCTGCTCGGTGCGATGGGAGCGCCGACGTTCTACGACAAGCTCCTGTGCGTGCCGTTGCTCAACCTCAGCGTCCGCGGTATCGACCACGTGGTGCGGAGTCGGGACTGGGCCGCGGCATGGACAGCCGCTTCGGACATTGCTGCCCGCCCCGTGTGGATCAGCCCTCGACTGAACCTCATGCGCATGGCGGTCTGGATCTTCTTCTTCGGCGTAATGAGTCTGACCGGTCGTACTGACGGGCAGCACACCGGGGATGCGCTCCCGTTCTGGGAGCAGGCGTGCGCGGAGGAACGCGGCAACGCCTGCGCCCGTCTCATCCAGCTCGAGGCCAGCTACTGCGGAGACAACGCTGCATGGGCCTGTAACGAACTCGGGCTCCACTATCGTCGCGGCGAGATCACCGAGGCTGATGCGGCGCTGGGACGATCCTATCTGGCCCGCGCCTGCGAGCTGCGGTACCAGCCGGGCTGCCTGAATCTGCTGGACCCGGCTGGCTTTGCCCGAACCGAGCCCAGACCGCTCGACCTCCGGCTCCTCCTGCGGGAGGGTGGATTGAATCTGATGGACATGGAGATTCCGGCGCTCCTGAATCGAGCGTGCGCGCACGAATGGTCCTTCGCCTGTCAGAGGATCGCGAGCTCCTCGTGACGGAAGGGTCGACCGAACCCTCTCGCTCCAGTGCTCGATCCGGCGGCTCCGCTGGATCATTCGGCGTCGGCGCATCTGCAGTCGCTCTGGTCGCCATCTCCTGGATCGCGCTGGCCGCAGCCCCGGACTCCGTGTCGATCGGTTCCGGGGATAATGGAAGACGAGCCGAGGTGCGTGTGCCCGTTCCGGACGACCTGCCCGGGTTCCGACCGGAGATCGCATTTCTTCCGAACGGGGATTTACTCGGCTTCACGGAGATACCCGGCGGGGCCTTCACGATGGGTAGTGATCCGGGTCGCGATTCACTCAGCTTCGACCTCGAGTGGTGGGGAGACGGTCGGGTGCAGGGACAGCCGTATGTTCCCACCTTCTATATGGCCCGCTTCGAGGTCACGGTCGCGCAGTACGCGGCGTTCCTGAACGCATCCCGGCATCCCGTGCTCGATGCCCGGACCGTTCAGGCCCCGCCCGATCACCCGGTGGCATGGGTCGCGTGGACGGATGCAGTCGCATACGCAGACTGGCTCGACGGCGATCTCCGGGGTCGAGCGGACCTTCGGGACACGCATCCGATGCTGGCCGGCCTTCTGCAGGACGGCTGGCGGGTGGGTCTGCCGACCGAGGCTCAGTGGGAGAAGGCCGCCCGCGGATCCGAAGGCCGGATTTTCCCCTGGGGTGACATGCCGGAACGCGACTTCGCGAACTACCGCGCTCGTGGTACTACCGCCGTGGGGTCATTCGAATGCCCGTCGTGCGCCCACGGCCTCGCCGACATGAGCGGCAACGTGTGGGAGTGGACCGTCAGCCCGTATCAGCCGTACCCATTCACCGACGACGACGACGACGAGACGATTCGGAGTGAGGCCCTCTGGGTCATGCGCGGCGGATCGTTCGGCGATCCCGAGCAGATGATCCGTGCCGCGAACCGCGGAGGAGCCGACCCGGGGGCTCGACGGCCCTTCATCGGATTTCGCGTCGCACTCGTGCCAGACTGATTCTCCCCGGACGAGGGTTACCGGCCCTGTTCCCTCCCCTCAAGGCTCCGAGCTGACCGCTCCGGTCTCCAGAAGGGATTCGATCTGCTCCGACTCGAACCCGAGCTCCTCGAGAATCTCTACGCTGTGCGCCCCACGCGCGGGCGGGACGCGATCCGCCCGAGGGCGCGCGCCATCGATACGCAGCGGCAGTGACACGTCGCGATACCCGTCAATGTCCGGGTGAGCACGGTGAGGAAACATGCCGGCTGCCTCGACCTGCGTATCACGCACCACCTCATCGATCGACTGGATCGCCGAGGCCGGAATGGAGTGTTCCCTGGTGCGATCGAGGAGCTCCCCGGTGGTGAGACACTCCGTTGCGCCTTCCACCAGGAGATCCAGCTCGACCCGATGGGCCACGCGCTCCGCATTCGATGCGAAGCGTGCGTCCTCGGCCACCCCGGACAGCTCGAGCGCGAGACACAGTCGCTGAAAGATGGCGTCGTTGCCGGCGGCGATCATCACGGATCCATCGGACGTCCGGAACGCTCGATACGGAGCAATCGCCCCGAGACTGGAGCCCATCGGGCCGGGTACGCGACCGGTCGCCATGTACCCCATCATGTGGTAGGAAACCCACGCGAGGGAGGTGTCCATCAGGGAGGCCTCGAGTGCCGCGCCGACGCCACTCCGGTCGCGCTCCCGAAGGGCAGCGAGGATGGCCAGCGCCGCCCACATGCCCGTGCCGAAGTCGACCACCGATCCACCCACGCGGGTGGGTGCTCCCTCGGGCTCTCCCGTCACGGAGATGATGCCTGCATACGCCTGCATGAGCGGATCGTAGCCGGGCTGATCACTCATCGGCCCATCCTGGCCGTAGGCACTCAGCGACATGTGCACGATATCCTCTCTCCACCCCCGTACGGAGGCGGCATCGATGCCCAGACGATGGGCTGCAGCCGGGCGTGACGCCTGCACGAATACATCACACGAGGTGGCGAGCCGGCGCAGGACATCCATCCCGCTGTCCTGCTTGAGGTCCAGAACGATGCTCCGCTTTCCTCGGTTCGCGGAGAGGAAGAGCGCCGAATCTCCCCCCCAGAAGGGAGGACCCCAGAGCCGCCCGAGATCACCGCCCGGGGGCTCCACCTTGATGACCGTGGCCCCGAGATCCGCGAGGATCTGTGCACAGAACGGCCCCGCGAGATTCTGCGTGACATCACACACCCGGACGTCGGCGAGCGGGGCCCTCATCCCACGCGCAGTCGGGAGATCCACGAACTACTCGTTCCCTGTCGTACGGCTGGGGATGGCACCGGGGCTCTGCCAGTAGAATCCTCGGGCGGGCCGCTGCTCGGGCCACGTCTCCGACAGGGTATCGCCCTCGTACATCCGACCGTTCTTCATGACCCAACGGACCGTATTCGAGTTCTGCAGATCCTCGAGCGGGTTGGCATCGAGCACCACCAGATCGGCCAGCTTGCCCGGCTCGAGCGAGCCGAGATCCTGATCCAGCCCGAGTGCATCGGCTCCGATAATGGTCGCAATCCGCAACGCCTCGTGGTTTGTCATCCGGTCGGAGGCTCCGGTCAACCACAGCTCCCAGTGGTATCCGAGTCCCTGAAGCTGACCGTGACTTCCCACGCCGGCTCGACCTCCGGCCTCGACCACATCATCGAGGAAGTCGGAGATCTCTCGATGGATGTACTGGGATTCGTCGAACCAGCCCGCTCCACCCGCCCGGCGGGCGGCCTTCTGGTAGATCTCCTCCCACGGCGTGAAGGTCGCGAGCTTCTCGTCCCGCAACACATCCGTCGTCGTGTAGAAGAGATTTTCCGCCCACGGGCCACCGTAGGTCACGACGATCGTCGGCGTCGTCGCCATGTTCGACTGCGCGACGAGCTCGACCACGTCATCGAAGAGTGGAACACCTGGCAGGTTGTGCTCTGTCCCGGAATATCCGTCCTGCGCCATCGTCAGATTCAGCCGCAGGTCGAGGCTGCCCTCGGTCGTCGGCATGAGCTCCAGTTCACGCGCGGCCTGAATGATCCACTGGCGTACTTCCCGATTCCCGGCGCCGTACATCTTGATCGTCTTCGTATCGAAGTAATCCGAATACCGACGCAGAACATCCCGCGCCTCATCGAGGCTGCTGATCCCTTCCCCGGAAAAGACGCCCTGACCGGTGCTGTAGATACGAGGACCTACCATTCGACCGGCCCGCGTGAAGTCCTCGTACGAGAGGACGTCACTCGATCCGGTCTGTGGGTCGCGGGCCGTGGTCACTCCGTACGCCAGGTTGGCCGCGTAGGACCATGGCTGGGCACGATGGACATTGAAGGAAGCTCTGAGATGGGCGTGCGTGTCCACGAAGCCCGGCATGATGGTCCGGCCAGCCATGTCCATGCGCGTTGCATCACCCGGAATCGAGACGCGACCGGACGGCCCCACCGCTTCGATCCGGTTGTTCCTGATGACGATATCGCCCCGTTCGAAGACCTCGTCCCCATTCATCGTGATGACCCGCGCACCCGTCAGGGCGAGCACACCCTCCGGCGTGTCACGTTCGACCTGTACGGTGATTCGGGTCTCGGTCGGGCGATACTCGTCGTCGGCTTCTCCCTCTTCCTCACCCTCTGCGCCCTCGTCCGCTGCGTCGTCTTCGGCGACCTCCTCCGTTTCCTCCTCGTCCGCCTGAACCGACGTAACGCTGTCTGCGAACGTCTGCGCGGCTTCGAGGTCGTATACGAAGTGGGCGTTGCCCAGCGCCCAGTGCACCTCACGGCCACTCGCCCCCCACGCGGGAAACTGAGCCCCGATATCGGTCAGTTGCTCAGCCGGGAAGGCGGCCGATGAGGGGTTCGCCACCGAAATGGTCGGCGCCTCCGCACCGACTCCATAGGGCACGGTCACCACGAACAGCTGGTTTCCGACCAGGGCGATCGCCTGATCACCCTCCGGAGCCATCCGGATCACCGAAGCAGCCGGCCCCTGTCCTCCCCCACCGCCCGGATTCGCTCCTCGGACCTGCACATGCTCGCGGCGATCGGTTCCGTCCCACCGCATCGATACGAGTCCTGTACCCGACTGGGTCGCGTAGATCCGGTCCGATCCCTCCACGAAGTGAGGTGCACCGAGGCCGGCAATGGGCGTAATGACCGAAGCGCGGCCCCCGTTCGCGGGCACCCACACGAGGTCGACCGAACCCCTCGGTACATTCTGGGTCAGCGCCTCCTCGTACGCGATCCGCGCCCCGCGAATCGCAACGACCCGATCTCCGTCGGGTGAGAAGACGGGCTCCGTGTAGAACGCGGCGTCGGACGTAATCTGCTCCAGGTCGTCTCCGTCCGCGTCTACCGCATACAGATGCCCGCCCTCGGCATCTGAATACGCAGTGAACACGAGGCGTTCGCCGTCAGGCGACCAGGCCGGCTGCGCAGCCATGGCGTCCATCGGGGCGACGCGTTGCGGCTCCCCGTCGGGGAGTTCTCGTACGTACACGTCTCCCATGACGGTGAACGCGAGATGACGTCCATCCGGTGACGGCGCGATGTCCCGGATCTGCTTGGCGACGAAGGTCGGGCCATCCTCGATCGGGTAGTCGAAATCGACCTCGGGACCCATCGGCAATTCGACGTCGACGCGGAACGGGATCTCGTGCATCTCACTCCCGTCGATCGGGACCCGCCAGATTTTCCCACCCCAGAAGGCCACGACCTCGCGGGAATCGGGCGTGAAGCTCATGCCCGGGTATGCGTCGCGAGCCGCCCGGGACTCCTGCTCGTCACGTTGGACCGGGAAGGCGAGCCAACGCTCGTCACCCGTTCCGAGGTCGCGGATACGAAGTCCGGTCTCCGAGACGTGACGACTGCCGTACACGAGCCACCGACCGTCAGGCGACAATGTCGGTCGGAACGCACCCCCATAACGACCCGAGCGCGCACTGTTCTCGCCGGTCTCGCGATCGTAGACCCACAGCTGATAGTCCCGTCCCGGCGAGTTGTACTGCCAAGTCCCGGTTCGACGACCATACCAGATATAACGGTCGTCTGCCCCGAATGCGGCCCCAGTCGTTCGGGCGGTCGAAGGGTCCTCGATCAGCAGAATGCCTCCTCCGCCCTCCCGGTGATACATCCAGAGCTTCCCCTGACCCGGGCCCTGACGTGTAGCGACGATGTAGTCCCCATCCGGGGTCCATTCGGGCGACTGAAAGGCGCTGCGCTCACCGCGCGTGATCCGTGTCGTGTCTGCACCGTCCAGCGACACGGTCCAGACGGCATCGCCACCGCTCCGATCACTGACGAATACGACCGACTGGCCATCCGGGCTGAAGCGCGGCTGCCCGTCGAACGCCATTCCGCGAGTCAGCGACGTGGCCTGCCCACCCGAGAAGGGCATGGTGTACAGGTCACCGAGGAAGTCGAAGACGATCAGCTGGCCGTCGGGGCTCACGTCCAGCGAAATCCAGGAGCCCTCGGTGAAGGTTCCGGACAGGGTTCGCTCCGGCGCCAACGGAAGCCCTTCCTTGAGAAGCTCCGTCGCTTCGTCGGTTTCAGGCTCATCCTGTGCCTGGGCCCGGCCGGAGGTCGGTGACCCGACCGAAAGGAGACCCCCGAGTACCACCGCCCACAGCCACACGCGCTTCGACATCCTGCACTCCTGTAGAGGATCTGCCCGAGCCGTAACGCACCGGACTCGATTCGAGACAGCCAAGATCGCCCCCGGGCCGTGGGGGGGCCAGCCGCCCCGCCACATTGAACCGGAACGCCCGTGCTCCGGCCCTGTACAGCATCCGGGGCCCGCCCCAGCTTGCCCCAAACTCCTCGAACCGAGTCGACTCCGATGCGCTTTTCGTCCTCCAGACGCGCCCTTCTGCTGCTGACCGTCTGCGCAGCACCTGTTGCCTGCGACGCACAGCAGCGTCGCCCGGGCCAGGATCGTCAGCCGACGATTCCGCCGCCGTCGATCACGGAGTACAAGCCTCAGTCGACGCTCGTCGTGCCCCAGCATGAGGTGCCTCGGGCGCGGTTCCCGCTCGTGGACATCCATGGTCACCCCCCGACGCTCGACAACCGCGAAACCATCGAGCGGGTCATCGGAGAGATGGACCGCCTGAACATCGGTGTCATGGTTCAGGCCCGGCCCAGCTCCGGTGAGCGCTTGCGGAGTCAGATCGAGGCGGTTCGTGAGGCCGGGTACGCCGACCGCTTCGTCTTCTTTGCGTCCCTCGATCTCCAGAACGTCGGGCCGGGCTCCGGTGCCCGAATCGCGGCTCAACTCGAAGACGATGTCGCTGCGGGAGCCGTCGGGATCGGTGAAATCAGCAAGGCGTTCGGTCTGCTTCATACCAAGGACGACGGTACGCGCCTGCAGATGGATGATCCTGAGCTGGACATCGTCTGGGAGACGGCGGGGCGACTGGGCATTCCGGTGTTCGTGCACACCGCGGATCCTCCCGAGTTCTTCGAGCCGCTGGACTATTCCAACGAGCGCTGGCTCGAGCTGGCGCTCTTCGAGAATCGCCGGTTCATGGATCGAGAGCGTTTCCCCTCCTTCGAAGACCTGATGGCGGAGCGAAACCGGATGCTCATGAAGCATCCGAATACGACGTGGATTCTTGCGCACATGGGATGGCATACAGCCGACCTGGCCACACTCGGAGAGCTCTTCGACGCTCATCCCAACGTGCTCGCCGAGGTGGGCGCGGTCCTCTATGACCTCGGACGTCAGCCCCGCTTTGCCGGCGAATTCTTCGCCCGGTACAGCGACCGTGTCCTGTTCGGAAAGGACTCATTCCAGCCCGACGAATATCCGTACTTTTTCCGCGTGTTCGAGACCGCTGACGAGTACTTCGACTACTACCGGGACTACCATGCCTTCTGGAAGCTGTATGGTATGGATCTTCCCGACGACGTTCTGAGGGCGTTCTACTACGGAAACGCGCAACGGATCATCCCCTCTCTGCCCACGGCTGCGCTCCCGGGCGACAGGCAGGAGTAGTCCGCATGATCCGACCGCGCCGTCGTGTCCTCGCGATCACGGCGCTCCTGCTCCTCGGCGCCGGATGCAGCGGCGGCGAGCCCCGCTCCGATACGAACGAGCCGGCTCTGCCCGAGGCGATGCGGGCTTCGAGCGAGGATTACTGTGCGATTCCCGAGATGGCGATTCACGTGCTCGTGGATCGGCCCGGACCCGGTGCAGACCCGATCGACGACGTGAACTGGTTCGCCCGCCCGGTGGCCCACCCGGGTGACGACTGGATCGTTGCGTTCGCCAGCCACGACCAGAACTACCTGTACAACCTGACCGAGGATGAGCGCGTCGCCATACCGGACCGTTCGGACGCCGTCGCCACGCCCGACGGCCGCTACATGACGGTGCCGTCGTACTACACCCCGGACTCGAACACCCGCTTCTACCCGGTGGAGCCCATGCTCGAGGCGCTGTCCGTCGGTCGAGACATCGCCGATCTGGAGCCTGCCTTCATTCATGACCATCCCGCGATGCACCGCGTCTACTACCAGTCGACGAGTCTCGTCCGTGAAGTCGATACGGACAGCGGCCTGGAGACGACGTACCGCCTGATGTTCTCCGGTACGGCGGATGAATCGCGCTTTCGGATCGTGGACTACCTGTTCCGGCACCACGCAGACTCGGGCGAACTGCTCGATGTTCAGGCCAGTGAGCCGATGGCGCTTTGCCCGGAGGTCCAGAACGACCTGAACACTCCCTTCATCTCCAAGGACGGGCAGTACGTTGCCGCGTATACGAGCGAGGTCGCAGGCAGCACGTACTCGGACGGCGCCTCTCTCAAGATCTACGAGATCACGTCGACCGATCCTTCCGCGGGTATGGCATCCTGCGCCGAAGTGGTGGATCTGGGATTCGTCGCGGGCAAGGCGGATTTCAGTTTCGACGGGTCGATGCTGACGTTCCATCTGAGTCAGGGGCAATACCTGACCCCCTTCGTGAATGGCGGACTTCCAGAGTCGACCATCACGGATATCATGGTCGCTCGACTGGAGCGTGATGCTGCAGGACGCATCACGGGTGCCTCCGGTCTGCAGCGTCTGACGACATCACTGGAGGCCGGGGTGGGGAGCTACTTTCCGGCCTTTTTTCCTGACGGCGCCCTTTTCTTCGTCTCCAACTCGCTCCCGCGGGAAGCCACGGCGGATAAGGAATTCCGCTTCAGGGTCGTGGATCCGGCGTCGAGGGGCTGGCGGACGACCGACATGACACGTGCGGGCGATGCCACCCTCTGGCGTGACCTGGGTGCCCTGTGGCAACGCGCCTGTGTGAGCGAAGTCGTGGACCCATTCCCTCTGCAGCCACACGAACTCGCCGGTCAGGCGATGTCGCTGACACCTGCCCAATGCGTTGCCCTCGTTCGCGACGCGAGGGGCGACGAAGTCGCCGGGGAACGGGATTGGGCCGCGCTGGAAGGGCTCTGCCACGCAATCGAGCCCTGACGCCCGTTCGGCCTTCTACTCTGCGGGATCCGCGTGGAAGGCCCCGAGGTAGCGGCGGTACCCCTCCTCGGTCCGATAGCCAGGCAGCACCGGAGAGACTCGACTGCGAGAAAAGATGACGATCGACGGCGCGTGAACCTGCGCCTGCCGCGCCAGCAACTCGATGGATGTGATCTCCCGAAGCCCGTCGTCCGACATGCCGACCCGGTGCGCCTCCCGAGACGCAAACGCACGGTCTCCGTGGGCGATGAGTGCTGGAACGACGCGCATGCCTGCGTCAGAGGCTGCGCGCTCGATTTCCGGCCACCCATCGGGTGCGAGCGGCATGTGGGGAGACCAGACGTATACGACGAGAGGAGCCGGAGCGGCCGCTGCGATCTGTCGATGGAGATACTCGTCGTCGAACGAGAAACCCTGACCGGAGGTCGTACGGCTTCGACGCACGGGAGCCTCCGCCGTGCAGTCCTGACGCATGCGGATCTCGAAAATGGAGTCGGACGTCACGACTGCCAGAGGAGGCGGCCCACGGTCGGGCAGGGTCAGCGCGACCCACACCCCGAACGTCGAGGTCGGGATCCAGGCACCGCGCATTCCGTTCGGACCGGGAGGCGCAGGCAGGAAGGTCTCGTCAGCGCCGAGAGACCGCAGAGCCTCACGGACACCATCATGGCACTCGACCCCTGAGAGAATGGCATCGACCGGCGTTCGCCGAGGTCGATCCGGCGTGCACCCGACCGCGAAGAACACACCGACGACCACGCCGAAGGCCCGGGTGCATCGAAGGGTCATCCTCCCGGTCGCATGCCGATCCGCTCAAACCTCACGTCGCGGGTCCGAACGTTGTCCAGGTAGAAGCCGATCACACGCCCGTTCCGGTCGCGTTCGAATGTGAAGTTCAGATCACCGCCCGAGAATCGATCCCTCTCCCCGGGAGACAGATCGACGTCCGGAATCCGGCGACGGCGAGCGATGATCCCGTCACCTTCGATGTGGATTTCATAGAACGTTTCCAGCTCTTCACTGAAATACCTGCCGGTAAAGGCACGCAACTCGTCCTCCGCCGGCGCCCACCGGTCTTGGTCCTCGACCAGGCGGGTCGCACGCTGCTCCCCGCCCTGGTTTAGCGTCAGTGCGTCCACCTCACCATCCTCGTTGCGGTGAAAGAGGATGGTCGCCGAGACCTGCTGGATCACGAACGTGGAGTCGGAGGTCGGCTCGATCGAGATCCGGGACTGTCCGGTCGCCTGGGTATAGAGCGTTTCGCCCTCCCGGAAGAAGGACAGGATGAAGTTGGGTGCTGCGTCGATCGCATACCGACCCACGAACTCGTCGAAATCCTCCACATCGTAGGATTCCGGGTCGAAAACGGATGGATCGACCGAGGTCGCGCCTTCCGGCTCGATGGCATCGGCGAAGAACGCGCCCGCGAGGCGGAACGCGACGTTGCTGTTGAACGCAGCATGGTTGCTCTGCGTCGTGATGCCCGCATTGATGTCCGGGTAATACACCAGCTGAGAGCGGTGGGCGATGTCCGCCCCTCCGTGGTGAACGCGAAGTTGACCTCCCTGTTCGTCGATGCTCAGCCCGTAGCCATATCCGGTTTCCTCGCCGTCCGTGAGCACGTAGGAGGTCATCATCTCCTCGACGATCGCCGGGGATCCAACGACCGGATCGGGGCTCGCGAGGTTTTCCGCCCAACGTTGAAGGTCTTCGACCGAGGAATAGATCGCACCTGCGCCCACCGCCGCGCCCAGGTCTCGTGCCTCGATGAAGCCTTCACGGCCGGGCAGATACCCCTGGGAGGCGTTCGGTACGATCGACTGCGCATGGGCTCGAACCATAGTGGAGGTCATACCCAGCGGCTCGAATACACGCTCCTTCATATAGACCGGAAACGGCATCCCGGAGGTCCGTTCGACGATCAGCGCAGCCAGGGCGAATGCCGTGTTGTTGTAGTTCCACTCCGCCCCGGGTGAGTTCTGCAGCTTCGGCTGAGCCTGCACGACCTCGATGATCTCATCTCGGTCGACGAAATCGCCCCGGTCGATCCTTCGACCCGCCATCACGAGGAGATTGAAGACCTCTCGCAACCCAGACGTATGGGTGATGAGGTGCCGGATGTTGATGGTCTCGCCGAAGTCCCGGAGTTCGGGGAGGTGGGTCCGGATATCGTCGTCCAGAGACAGAGATCCGCGCTGTGCCTCCAGCATGATCGCCATCGCGGTGAACTGTTTGGAGGTCGAGCCGATGTTCGTCCGTGTCCCCGGCTCGAAGGGTATCGAATAGGCGAGATTGCCCATTCCCCATGCCTTCGAGTAGAGCGTCCGGCCGTCGCGCCACACCTGAATGGCAGCACCCGGGGTGTCGGCGCCGTCGTATCGAGCCATGAGCTGGTCGGCGAGGTCCTCCGGATCCGTGGCCACGGGCTCGACGCGATGCAGGACGATGTCGTAGCGGCCGGCCTCGTCTCCGGCAGGTGTCACGAGGATGGTGTACGTGCCCGCCTCATCGAATTCACCCGCGAACCGTTCCCCCCCTCGAGCAGATCCGTCAATCCGGGCGACCGGAGTCCCGTCCGCCCCCAGGACCTGAACCACGACATCCACGGAAATCTGGGTGACCTCGCCGTACAGGTAGTACCGCTCACCGAGCTCCACCTCGAAACGAGCGGTATCGCCCGGGGCGACCGTTGCATGAGCAGCCTCGCCCTCGCCCAGTCGGGTCTGCCCCAGCGCGGGAGCCGCCACGGCCAGAAGCAGAGCAAGCGCAAACATCGGGGCGGCACAGCAGTTGATTGAGCGAACCATGTCGGGCGGGCAGTTATGGGCGGCGGGGGCGGCGTGGGGATCACGCCGAGGCGTTACTCCATCGAGGAGGGCGGGGTGATTCCGTTGAGTCGCATGTAGGTCACGAGATTCCCGTAATGCTCGTAATTGTGCGCTGCATTGAAGGCGAGGACCCCGAAGGCGGTGTTCGGGCCGGTGAAAAAGTTGACCGGTCGTGCGCCAGCCTCATCCGTCATGTTCGCGTAGACCTCGTCGCAGTAGCGGAACCCCAGGGCCAGCGCCTCCAGAATCTCGGCTTTCGTGCTGCGGGTCTGCTCGAAGTTCTCGGTGGCCGGGCTCTGCTGACCCGCCGCCGCCGAGCAAAACGAATACTGCGCATTGGCAATGTGCGCGAAGAGTTCCCCCATCGACCGAACCTCCTCCGTCGGGCGGAACGAATAGAGGTCGTCCTCCAGCATCTCGGCGCTGGCCGTGATGTTGTTCCGGGTCACCTCGTACAGCCCCGTCAGGGACTGAGCCACCGACTGCCCGGATACCGCGGGCGGTGCGAAGATCGTGATCAAGAGCGCAAGCGAGCACAGGCATCGAGTCATGTACGGTCCCATGTCAGGAATCCTTCAAGGTGGTTGCAGAGGACAACGAATCGGAGACGTCGGAAGTTCCCCGAAGGAGACCGAAGAGCCAAGAGCCCCCGACGACGAGTGCCGCCAGCGCCCCCGTCACCAGCAGCGCAGGAATCCACTGAAATGGCACGAATCCACGCGTGGCGAGGAAAAGCAGGAGGCCCACCGCGCTGCCCGTGACCCATCCAAGGCGTTCGAGGACCGACATTCCATGGAGAAGTGAGGGCCCGGGACGCTGACCGAGGATCATGCTCGTGGCTGCCCAGACGCGGTCACCATCCCAACAGATCAGGTACGCCGCCGAGAGGGTCATCCCGGCCGCGATGAACACGGTGTTCCCGAATCCCACACCAACCGTGATCAGAAGAATGCTGAACGCGACCGGAAAAGACACGAGCGCTCCGAGCAGGGCCGTGCCCGGGATGAGGAGCATGACGGCGGAGGCCACCTGCACAACGCCGATGAACCGCCAGAACGGTCCCGTCCGATACATCGCCTCGAAGAAGAAGCCGACCGGGGTATCCACAGGCAGCAGGGTGAACCTCTGACCCGTCGCCTTGACCAGGCCGGTGGGCAGAAATGCCATCGCCAGAAGGATCCGGTTCATCAGGGTGAACCGGGCGAGCCATGGCTGACGTCGAACCCAGGCATGAAGTCGAGCCAGAACAGGCGTCATCGGTATGGAGAGAGCGCAGACATCTGGACCACCGTTGCATCGAAGAAAGGGCATGCCGTCGTCACGGCTCCCACCCACGCGCGAGATCGGCGACCGAGTTGCCTATCGGTAGGTCAGGTCCACCCGGCCGGATGTGATGTCCGCAAACGTAGCTCCGCTCGGCCCGATTTCACCCTCCACGCGAGGGTTCGCCCGAAATTGGAAGCTCCCCACCACGCGCTCCGGGGCGATGGACGTCAGGGTGAACGCGCCGGGAGGTGAGAGTCGCGTCGTATCGAAGCCGCTGAACGTCACCGACGTGGGATCGGGATGGTACAGTCCGTAGAAGGTGTCCGAAGCGCCGGGCACGTTTTGAACGGTGAAGCTGCCAGGCTCCAGCGGCCCCGGGCTCCCATCGATCTGCAACTTCACGAAGCGCTCACCCGCCGAGTCTGAATACTGCCCTTCGATCAAAAGCGAAGCACCGTCGACATCCACCCCGATTGTGACCAGGTCGAAGTCGATCTGAACACCATCCACCTCAGCGCGAAGGAGCCCAACCCAGTTCCCAAAGCCATAATCCACACAGCTGACCATGGAGGAGACAGCCGCGAAGTCGCCTGAAAATCCGGTTCCTTCCAGCTGAAGACGGCCTGCAGCCAGTGTGAACGAGTAGCTTTCCACCGAGGAGGCCGGGGCACCATTGACCGCGTTGACCTGCATCCTGAGCACATCTCCTTCGGTCCGCCAGGAACCCGCGGAAGACTCGCACGCTCTTCCGCTGAGGTCGGCGACGACCCGCGTGAACGAACCGTCGTCAGAAAGACGCAGCGTCGACTCCGACACACCGCTTTCAGCGGCACGCCACGTTCCCTCAGGACTGACCGGCAGGGGTGCGACCGTCGACGCCTCCCCACACGCCGTGATCGAGACGCCGAGCGCGATCGCTACCCAACGGAGCCTGACCATCGTCAGATCCACACGTCATTCGGAGCCGTGTGTTCCCCTCCGACCTCCCCCGTGTTGGTCACACCGCGCGGTTCGACCAGCATGATCCGCGCTTCCGAAGCAGCCCGGGGGCGGTGGCGGACGCCCTTCGGTACGACAAACATCTCCCCTTCGCCCAGACAGACCGTGCGATCGGGGAGATCGATTTCGAGCTCACCCTCGACGACAAGAAAGGCCTCATCGGTGTCGGCGTGATCGTGCCATACGAACTCCCCCGAGACTCGAACGAGCTTGAACTGCACGTCATTCATCTCGGCCACGACCTTGGGTTGCCACTGCTCGGAGAAGAGTTCGAATTTCTCGCGGAGCGAGACAGGTTCACGACTCATGCGGCACCTCCTGCACCCGGATCGTCCCCGGAGGGGAATGCGAAATCGAGGGTGTGTCTGGCAACGTCCTGAGGGGGGATCACGCAATCACCACTCGACGGTTGGAGCAATCGCTCCTCCAACTCGGATCCCCGACCTACCTCGATCGCTACGCGCAGCCGGTATCCGTCGCACACCCGGGTGCCCGGGGCGAGGGTGAGCCCGATCAGATAGCGCCCGGTCTCAACACGAGTCGTCACCAGAAGCGTTCCGGTGGGATCGACCAGACCGGCCACTCCCCGGGCAGGATTGCCCCGCGACATCACATACCCCCAGATCAGCAGCGTCCGATCGTCCTGCTCCGCCTCGGTCGGCAGCTCGGTGGCACACCCGACCAGCGGCAGCGAGAGAACCACCGGGATCAGCCAACCCGAGCGGCCAAATTTCGCTGGCGGCAGCATGACATCGATCCTCTTCGGGTGCGGCAGCGGACACGATGCCAACACTCTTATCACGCCGGCGTTCCTTGCGATGGCGGGAGCCGACCTTCCCGGCACCCCGACATGGGGCCCATCGGACGTCGGACCGGGCGATCACTTCATGACGCTAGCGGATGAGGTACCAGGCCTCCTGACGAGGGCGAAAGAAGCGCCATCCCTCACCCGTCAGATAGGCCGGGTCCTCGGCCATCACATAGATCTCCTGGCCACCCCACTCGGGAATGGCGGTCCGGGTATTCAGCTCGATGGAGATGTAGGCCCCCTCCACGAGGGGGCGCGCGTCGACGTCGGACTGGCCCGCGCTCCGAAAGTCGATGCTGGGACCGAGACCGTGACCGTGGTTCCCGAGCGGATGAGAGTAGATCTGGGCGTTGATGCCCTGCTCCTCCATCTCGGCCATGGTCATCCGGTAGGCCTCGCCGGCCGTGCGCCCCGGGCGAGACGCGCGCAGCATGAGCGCATCCTGCAACGCGTTCGTGTTGGCCATCGCAGCCTTGAGACCGTCAGGCACGTCATCCTCATCCGGCTGCAGGATGTACGCCATCTTCTGCCAGTCCGAGTCGAGACCCATGTAGGAGATCCCAAAGTCGACATGGACGAGATCGCCGTGCTGAAGGACGATGCCCTCCGGGGCCACGGCGAGGAAGCCGCGACTCCCGACCTCCTCCATCCCGCGACGCTGCACCCGGAGATCCGGCTGAAACCACGTTCGAACGCCGGCACGCCACAATTCGTCGTACATGAAGCGCCGCACATCCCCGACGGTTGTCGTCCCGGGAGTGATCGCCTCGCTCGAGAGCGCCCGCCTCGTGATCGTCTCCGTCAGCGTCACGAGGTCCGTGTACACGTCCAGCTCCCCGGGGATTCGGGTCGCGAGGAACTCGTTGATCAGGGGTTCGGCGGTGACGAAGCGCTGCTCGGCCTCTGCGCCCAGGGCGTCCGCCAGAAACTGGTAGGAGTCGTAGGTCAGACTTCTCGTCATGCCGCGGCTCCCACCGAAACCGAGCGCGATACGCTCAGGCCCGTGGGTTCGGTAGAGCTCCCGTAACACCTCGTCCGACGGTCGCGGATCGATGGGTGACTCGAAATAGCGAGCTACGGTCTCTTCCCAGTACCCGGTCGCAGCCACCTTCCTCAGTCCGTCGGGCCCCGCGTCCACGAAGACGAATACGTCACGCCGACCCGTATAGGGGCGTGCCGGAGCGACATACTCGGTCAGCGGATCATCGTGAAACTCCTCATTCACGACGATCCACATGTCGACATCGTGTCGCCGCATCATGGGCAGGATCATGGCATGCCGAGTCTCGAGCCAGCCGTCACGGACGGCCATTTGCTCGGACCAGTCCAGAAGCCGGACGTCACCGTCTGCCTCACGGGTGCCCTCGGGGGCACTCGAGCCGGAGCAGGCGGGCATGATAAGCACCACAGCGATCAAAACGAGGCGATGTCGAGACAGTCGGGACACGAAACGGCTCACGGCGGAGGAGTCAGGGGGTCGCGGTCAACCATGGGACTCTATCGATGTGGCCCCAACCGGCGCCACGTCTCAGCGAGCGTTGCTGCCATTCGCTCGATGACCTTCGAGGCGGTTTCGTAGCCGTTGTGCGACAACGGAGTTTCCCGCCCGATGATGCCGCCCGCGTTCACGGGAACGTCCTCCGTGACCGCACGAGCGTACGCATCATTCAGCGGGCGCAGTGGATAGGCGAGGACGTCATCCCGGTCGAAGAAATTCAGCCATGAGCCCTCGAGTCCCGGGTGATGACGGGCGAGCTCGGCGGGAGGGACCTGTAGCGGGCATCCAAACTCCTGGTGGTGGAGCGCCCATACGGCGAGCGGACTACCCAGTGTGAAGAAGTGCGTCAGCGTCTCACCACGCTCGAGCGGGGCGTCCTGCATATGTGACTGGACCTCGGAACCGACGAGTTCCGGCTTGCCGAGATCGTAGAGGTAGTTGCTTGCGATCACCGACCCCAGTGAATGAGCAATCACACACAGCGGCGCATCCGCGCCGGCGCGACCCGCAAGCCGATGGAGGGAACGCGCCACGACGCCATGGATCGCATCATATACATGGCGATCATGCGACGTCAGTCCGTAGGCGATGCCATCTCCGACGAAGGAGATCATGAGGTGCCGAAGCCACCCCCAGTCGAGATCGTGCTCCGACCGGACACGGCGTGTCAGCTCCTCCTGCGCACCTTCGAGGACCGGGGCCCAATGGACCGGCTCGAAGACGAGTGCGCCGTCGGGAGCGGCTGGAGCGAGTCGGTAGAAGGCCCGACCTATGGCGTCCATCATGTCGTCCGCGAAATCGGACTCCTGCCATCCGACACCGTGAATGATGGCTACGGCGACCCGACGTCTCGGAGCCCCGTCAACCGGCACACGCCGGTCCCCGTCCGTGCTCAGCGACCGGGCACCATCAGGTGTGCGGTGCTCGTCCCCTCGGACATGATCCACAGGCCGCCCTCGCGACCATGAGCCGGAAAACCGATGCCTTCGGATGTGGCGAAGGGCACCGCGACGGTCATGTGCATTCGCGCGCTCTCCTCGTCCTGTCCTCGAAGAGACCACCAGATCGAACCGTACACGGGTGGGACCCGGGTACCGTCCGCTTCCGCCGCCTGAATCCGGGCTTCTTCAGCTTCACGGTCCGGTGATTCCG
Organism: Gemmatimonadales bacterium; assembly: GCA_038120095.1. Taxonomy (GTDB): domain Bacteria; phylum Gemmatimonadota; class Gemmatimonadetes; order Longimicrobiales; family Gaopeijiaceae; genus UBA2589. The sequence continues at coordinate 30,323 of JAYOKZ010000013.1, read as the reverse complement.
CTCGAAACCGACGGCTCTGCGCCACTCGTTCGAGGTTGCCCATCGACGTGCACTGAACATCGAACGCCGCTCGGCGAGCCTCATCGGAACGGTCATAACAGACGAGCGGGCCATCACCTTCCCGGAGCACCTCATAGCTGTGATCGGCATTCCATCGAATCACCGTCGTCGCTTCGCGGGCTCGCTCGGGAACGGCACGTAACGCCTTGTCGATTGGAGACTGCTGAGACTCGACGTGCGCAGGAGCGAATCCTCCAACCACGGAGAGGGTGGCCAGGAGGAGGGCTGCGTCCGTGAGTCTGCTCATCGTCCCTGCACCACGGAGTTACGGAGGACCCCCACCCCTTCGACCTCCACCTCGTAGGTATCTCCGGGCTCCATCGGCCGCGTCGAACCCATCGTACCCGTCCAGATCAGGTCGCCGGGGTAGAGCGTGAAGTGCTGGGAGATGTAGTGCAGCATGTAGTCCAGGCTGTGGATGAGATCTTTCGTGTTCTCACCCTGAACCACCTCGCCGTTGTGGCGACCTTCGATCTCCAGGTTCCCGTAGTCGAGGCCAGTCACGAGGTGCGGGCCAACGGCGTTGAACGTCCGACTTCCCTTTGCCCGACTCCACTGGATATCCCGCGCCTGCCACGTCCGCTCGCTGACGTCATTGCCCGCTGCCACCCCAAAGACATAATCCGACGCAGCCTCCAGGGGCACATTCGAGGCTTCTCTCCCGACGACCATCACCATTTCCGCTTCATAGTGGAGATTACTCGACGCCGGCGGACGCACGATGTCCTCACCCGGACCGATGATCGAGGACGGCGGGACCAGGAAGAGGCCTGGATACTCGGCGGGCTCGCCCGAGATGTGGCTGCGGAAGTTGAACGCCGTCATGAAAATTTGCTGAGGGTCCACCGGCGCCTTCAGCGTGACCCCGTCCAGCGCGGATGTCTGTCCGGTGCGCTCTCCACCGAGGTACGGAGCATCCGAGAGTCGATGGACCGTTCCACCGACGAGTTCACCCCATAGAATCGACGAGCCCTGCTCGTATCGCACGAATCGCTGTACCTCCTGCGAGATGGCAGATTGGGCCGTGAAGCCTAGGCCGGTCAGCACGAGGGACAGCACGAGGGCAGATCGCTTCCAGGGCATCAGGTCTCCAGAATGTTTGTTGAAGTGTGCGAGTCGCGCAGTCTTGGCGCCGGGAGCCTGTGTTCGAGGGATCCCGACGCGCATCATCAGCGGTAGGGAAGGAAGAACAGGACCATCGCGAGGAATGGTACGAGTAGGAGCATCATCGTGATGCCGTACCCGAACATGTCACGCGCACGCAGGCCCGTGATGGCGAGAAGCGGGATGGCCCAGAACGGATTCAGCAGGTTGGTGTGCGCATCTCCCACCGCATACGCAGCGATCGTCTGACCGATCGGGACGGAGAGTTCCTGAGCCGCAAGCAGCATGGGGCCGCCCACGATCGCCCACTCACCCCCGGCCGACGGGACGAAGATGTTCAGCGCGCCACCCGTGATCCACGCGACGACCGCGAAGGTATCCCGGGTCGCAATCGAGAGCAGGGCTTCGGTCATGGTGTCCACCAACCCCGTCCCCGTCATGATCCCGATGATGCCGGCGTAGAACGGGAACTGGAGAATGACCCCGGCACTTCCTTTCACCGCATCATTGAACTCCCGCTGGTACCGGGCCGGACTGCTGTAGAGCAGCATGCCGATCACCAGGAATCCGAAGTTGAAGACGTTCAGGTTCAGCGCACCCAGACCCTGGGTAAGGAAGGCCCGTCCAAAGAGGATGACACCCGTAAGCGCGAGCACACCGCCAAGGACCCGAGAGTTGTCGATCCGGTCGGCCGGAGATGCGGCTGTGTGCGACGCCGCCTCCCCGGCGCGGCCGTCACCCGACGCGGGCGGCTCTCCCGCTGCCGCCTCCTGATCGGGAGCCACGTCGACGAACTGCTCGATGCCCCGCGCATTCTGATCGGGCGGCGCAAGAAGCCAGAGCATCAGCGATCCGTACACGATGGATAACGCCGTCAGAATGAGCGGGTAGGGATGGAAGACCCACTCGGTGGCCGGCACGACTCGATCGATGATGCCCTGCGCCATGAAGATGTTGCCGTCCGTGGCCTGCAGGAGCCCGGCCGAACTCGACAGACCCCATCCCCACGTGAGACTCATGCCCAGGTACCCGGCCACCGCGAGCAACGGATAGTGCACGGCGATCCCGGCCTTGTTGGCAGCCTTGCCCATCTCTCGTGCCAGGATCGCGCCGAAGATCAAGCCCAGCCCCCAGGAAATCCATCCTACGAGCATCGACCCGACCCCTACCAGCACGACTGCCTGCCTCCCGTTGCTGGGAAGCTGGACCAACCGCTGAATGCCTCCCCGCACGCTCGGGTGATAGGCGACGACCGTCCCGGTCACGAGGATGATCACCATCTGCATGGCGAACGTGAGGAGGTTCCAGAACCCTCCATACCATGCGAGCGCGATCTCTGCAGGTGACGATCCTTCCGATGCGAAGGCCGCGACGGCCGCGACATAGGTCAGCAGGATCGCGAACACGAACGGAGACGGCATCCACCGCTCGACCCGGTCGGCGATGCCCTCGCCGAACTTCTGGACAACAGTCAGCTGCGGTTCACCGTGCTCCATACCTGCTCCGGCTCATAGGATGAAGACCCAGGGACGGACGTCCGGCGTCAACGCGGGCCCGACGGCCCACGCCGGCGTTCCGAGGGTTCGGGGCGCCCTGCACCGTCACCCTGCCCGGGAGCCCGGCCTTCGGGCTGCGGAGAGTCGCCGACGACAGGGGTCGCCCAGGGATCGTTCGTGCCCGCCAGGTCACAGAAGTCCCCGGTATCCAGAAAGTGCGTGTGCAGACACTCGGTCGTCGAGCCGAGACTCGTCAGCAGGTCCACCGTTTCGGGAAATGCGACGCGCGTGAAGAAGCCCGCCCGACCTCCCCGTGCCATGTCGGCCGTGGACTGGCCGAGACGGGTGATTGCCGTGACGTCGCCACCCCTGGAGACCAGGTACTCGATCAAGTCGTTGTCACCCCGGGACGCCGCATAGTGGAGCGGCGTATAGCCCCACGAATCGCGCGTGTTCACATCGATACCGTGTTCCTCGACCAGATATCGGACCGCTGGAATGAAGGTCTGGGGCACGTTTCGAATGCTGAACGATCCAAGTCCGGTGAAGCCGCCCCCGGCAGCCACGTGGATTGGGTAGGCGTTGAACGCATCCTCGGGAATCCACGGAAGCCCGGAATCCTCCTGCTGGCGGCCGTCCTGCTGCCGACGCTCCCGCATGCCCACAGCCGGCCACGACGTCGGGATGTTGGGGTCGGCACCATAAGCGGCGAGAAGCTCCATCATCTCCAGATCCTGAGCGTAGGCTGCCCGCCAGAATGGAGTCGCCCCCTTAAGGTCGGTACCGATCTTCGTGAGCCCGTACTCGAAGTACCACAGGTGTGTGTTCAGACGAAGGTTCGGATCGGCTCCCGCCCGCAGCAGAGCATCGACGAGTTCGGAGTACTCCGTCCGCTGACCGTCCTGCGCCCGCGGCTGGGGGTAGTTGGACTTCGGAGACCAATGGGTGTTCAGCGTGGCGAACAACGCCGTCTGACCGTCCGTGGACGCCTGCAGGTTCGGGTCCGCACCGCGCGCCACGAGTTCCAGCGCCACATCGAACTGGCCGTTGAGCGCCGCGATGACGAGCGCACTCGTCTGATCCCCACCGCTTACCTGATCGATGTCCGCTCCTCCGTCGAGCAACGCCTCCACGGCGTCCAGATTTCCTTCTCTGGCCGCGAAGAGGAGCGCCGTCATCCCACCCGTTCGCCCAACGAGGGTCTCTCGGTACGGCGGACGGGGAACGTCCGGACCACCCGGGTAGTCCGGCCGATACGTGACCAGCTCTTCAGGGTCATACGCGCGGTAGGGCTGTCCGGACCTCAGGTATTCGCGCTGTTGACGCACCGCCTCCTGAATCTGCCCGGCCGAGGGTTCCCAATCGCCTCCCCCCCCCTCCTCCTCTCGGAAATTGTCCAGCGTGCGTCGCAGATATCTCGCAGCGTCGCGATCCGCGATCAGGTGCTGGAGCACGTCGACCACGTCGGTCTCGATACCCGGGTCGGCACCCGCGCGAATCAGCCGTTCGATCGACGCGGCACGGTTCTCGGCTGCCGCGAACATCAGAGGCGTCTGGCCGGCCGACACCTCGACGGCATTGGGGTCCGCACCGGCCTCGAGGAGTGCGACGACCGCATCAGTGCCGCGCTCCGCAGCGGCGGCGAGGTGAAGCGCGGTCACGCCACTGGAGGTTGTGAGCCGGGTGGGGTCTGCTCCCGCTTCGAGCAGCAGTGCCACGATCTCCCCGCTTCCCCGTCGTGACGCCACGTGGAGAGGGGTGTATGACCCGATGCGTGTGATGGCCTCGACCGGGGTGCCGGCTTCGAGCAGCGCTCTCGCCACCGCGGTGCGTCCCCCCTCGGCCGCCACATGCAGGGCATTCATGCCGTCACCACGTGTTACGGCCATGTCGGCCCCCGAGCGGGCCAACACCCGCACGGCTTCCACATCCCCCGCCCGGGCTGCATCGAGAAGCTCCTGAGCCGAAGCAGGCGCCAGCGCGCTGCACAAGGCACTCAGAGTCATGATCAGACTCGGGACTACGGTCCGGCCGGCCACGTTCAGACCCCCTTCGGGAACGTGAGGGCGAGCGACCCGGTGCTGTCACCGAAGGCATGCATGTCGTGGCCGATGCCCTGCATCAGGGTGACGAAGGCGTTCGCCATCGGTGTCCCCTTCGGCGCACGGATGTGCAGTCCACCCTCCAGCGCTCCGTTCGCCTTCCCCATGAAGATCAGCGGGCAGCGACGATGGTTGTGAAGGTTCGGATCACCCATCGGGGATCCCCAGACGATCGCGGTCTTGTCGAGGAGTGATGCGTCACCATCCATCGTGGTCCGCAGCCGTTCGAGGAAGTACGCCATCATGCCGAGGCGGTGCGTGTTGATCCGATTGAAGTCCATGATATCCGTCGGGACGTTGCCGTGGTGCGACGCTCCGTGGATCGACTTCGTGGTGCCCGACAGCGGGAATGTCCGATTCGACTGGTCAAAGCCGGTCTTGAACGTGATCACCCTCGTCATGTCCGTCTGAAGGGCGAGCACCTGGAGGTCGAACATCAGCTCCATGTGTTCTTCCCAGGAATCAGGAATACCCGACGGTGCCTCGGGCATCTCCCGCTCCTCACCGCTGAGATTCCGTTGTTCCACCAGCTCGATCCGGCGCTCGATCTCGCGCACGTGCGTGAGGTACTCGTCCATTGCCGCGCGGTCCGTGGCCCCGAGCGAACTCCGGAGACGAGCGACCTCGCCCGTAATCCAGTCGAGCATGCTCGCGTTGGTCCGGCGCCTCGCCTGGCGATCGGCCCGGGAGTCGCCCGCACCGAACAGCCGCTCGAAGACCGCACGGGGCTCGCGAATCGCCGGGAGGGGCTGACTTGGGGACGACCATGCGAGCGAGGTCGTGTAGGCGCAGTGATAGTTGTAGGCACAACCGCCCCCACGATCGATGACTTCGGTGCAAAGCTCGAGAGACGGGAGCGCCGTGTCACGGCCGAATCGCCGCGCGTGCAACTGGTCGAGTGACCTACCGAGGTAGATGTCGGAGCCCTGGGTCTGCTTCGGGTGAGCCTGGGTCAGGAAGACGGCGGTGGAGCGATCATGGTCACCGCCGATCTCCTCCGCCCGATACGGCTCGGCCATCCGACAATCGGTCTGACTCACGATCGTCAGGTACTCCCGATACGCCTCCAGCCCCTTCAGCTGGCTATCCGCGTGGAACTCGAAATCTCGACCGACACCAGCCGGAGCGAAGAGGTTTCGAGCATCCCCCCAGTCACTTCCACCTGCGCACCCCATGGACTCCTCCACGGCGACGAATCGCGTGAATTGCGTTTCGTCGGTGGGGTTACGCCACCCTCTTCCGGCCGGCACCATGGCGTCGAGAAGGGGAAGCGCGACCGACGTGCCCATGCCTTTGACGAAGGTGCGGCGATCGAGGTGTTTTCCGGTCAGGAATTCCATGTCATGCTCCGTCGGCCGATATCTCGGCACGCATCATCTGGAAGGGATCACTCTTTACGACCCCGAGAATGAACGACGACATCCGGTAGCCGTCCCGTTCCGCGTCTCGGACGATCTGCCGAACCGTCGACTGGTCGAAGTACTCGACTCGGCGTCCGATCGCGTACGCCAGCAGGTTCTGGGTGAAGTTCCTCAGCAGCGGGATCGGACGGTCCATCAGTACGGCACTCAGATCGGATGGCGTGCTCATCTCCGTGCCGTCGTAGTACGTGCCACGTGTATCGAGAGGCACGCCGTCCTCCCGGATCCGCCACCGTCCCGTGACGTCGAAGTTGTCCAGTACGAGCCCGATCGGGTCCATCATTCGGTGGCACGCGTTGCACGTCGGGTTCGCACGGTGGATCTCCATCCGTTCCCGCGTCGTCAGGCGACGCCCATCCGCAGCGCCCGCCGTTTCCTCGAACGCGGGCACGTTGGGGGGAGGAGGTGGGGGCGGTGATCCCATCAGAACCTCCATGACCCACTTTCCCCGCAGCACAGGCGACGTCCGCGCGGACATCGACGTCGCGAGCAGAACCGAGCCATGCCCGAGGATGCCCCGGCGCCGCTGGTCGGGATAGTTGACGCGCCGAAACTCCGAGCCCGTGACACCCCCGATTCCGTAGTGCTGGGCCACTCGATCGTTCATGAACGAGTAGTCGGATGTGAAGAAGTCGAGGAAGCTCCGATCTTCGGCGATCAGGTGCGAAAAGAAGAGCTGGGTCTCCCGGACGAGGTCGTCGCCGAGCTGACCGGAAAAATCAGGATACAGGTACAGCTCGGGCTGGTTCTTCTCCGCTTCCTGAAGTCGCAGCCACTGCGAAGCGAATCGCGTGGACAGGGATTCGGCCTTCGGATCGTCGAGCATCCGCTGCACCTGAGCCTCGAGCAGCGCATCGTCAGAAAGACCGCCCGAAGCGGCCACCTCGATCAACTCCTGATCGGGCCCGGTCCCCCAGAGGAAGAATGCGAGACGTGCGGCCAGATCGGAGTCGGCGAGGCGATACGAGGCCCCCGGCTCGATACCGGCGGGCTGCTCCTCGAGACGAAACAGGAAGGACGGCGACGCGAGGATCGCCTGCAGAGCCGTACGCACGCCGACCTCGAAGCCACCTTCCTCGGAGCCGGAATCGTAGAACGACATCGGACCCGCAACATCGTCGTCCGTCACAGGTCTGCGGTACGCCTCCGTCGCGATCCGCCGAACGATGGACTCCGCACACGCTCGCTCCCCCCCGTGCACGACCGGGTCGACCCGCCCGTGCACACCGGAAGCGCGACCCGCGTCGGGATGGCACGTGAACACCTTTGCCCGACTCGCGGTCTGGGACACACCGGACGAATTCAGGGGCCCGGTGACCATGAAATCTGCGACGTGCGGAAGTGCCGTGATACCGTAGTTGGCCCACTGGGTCGCGTCCTCTCCACCGACGAACGACCAGTCGAACGGGCTGAGACGATCCTCGTAGGGTCCCTCGATCCGACGGATGAACGCCGCTGCCACCTGTCGCTGTCCCGCCTCGACGAAGATCGGTTCGGTCTTCACGGGTGCATTCGACTGACGCCCGTGCTCCAGTTGAAGCTGAGCCACGCCGACGCCGTCGACGGAGACGTCGAGGTCCTGATATCCGGTACCGTCACCGAACAGCATGTCGAACGAGAAGACGTACTCACCGTCGGTCGGAAAGTCATGCGTGATGACCATTCCGCCTCGTGTTCCGTAGGGCGTGCCCTCGAGGTGATCCCACGCGTGCTGGGATATCTCGATCGGGTTCGTGTACTTGGCGGAGATCGACGGCGCACCGGCGTTCCCCACCGCGATCCTGCTGACTTCGGTTGCAGCGCGCAGATACGCCTCGAGAAGCGTCGTCGACAGGCCCTGAGCCGCCGAGAGGTTGTCGAAGTTGCCCAGATACGTGTCAGCCGGAAGCCAGCGGCCGGCATCGACCCGGAGCGCTAGCAGCTCGTACACAACCCGCTCGTACTCGGCTCGATTCAGGCGCTGAAAGCGGCGCGACCCCGGATTGGGGTTCTGCGCCGCGGAAGCGTCAACGACGGACTCCAGCGTCTCGACCAGGACCTGCAAGGTGTCGGCCGCGGGACGTCGCGCTCCCGGCGGCGGCATCATCTCCGCACGGAGCTTCACGATCATCTTCTCGGCGATATCCGCATGGTCATCGGCCGACGCCGGATCAAATCCTTCGAGGGACAGATTCCCGGTCATGCGGCGCTCATTGTGACACCGCACGCAATACTGGTCGACGACTCCCGCCAGGGCATCGGGCTCCAGATTGCTCAACGCGAGCGCGCCTGGCGCTGCAGGCCCATTCAGGGGCGTGTGGGAAGAGGAGGCGACGACGGGCACCGGCACACGAATCCCGAGGTCCTGGCCGCCAAGGACAAGCCAGAATCCCAGCAGCGCAGAGCTGGCCAGAAGCGTCTTCAAGTCATCCTCCTGCCGACCCGGTACAAACCCTCGAGACGGTGAGGCAGAGTACCACGGTCGTACTCACGCCAATGTAGGGACCGAAATGTCGTCAGGCCATCAGAACCGCATCAGATATGTCAACTTGGAAACGAGCCCACGGTCGGAGAGCATCCAGCCGTCGACTCCCTCGCTGCGGTTGTCCGTGAAGACGAGAAACAGGTCACTTCCCGGACGGTGAATGAAATTCACCCGCACGTTCGTCGAGATGTCTCCGCTCAGCGAGTTGTACTGAACGAGTGCATTCGCGAAAAGGCGCGTGGAAAAGGAGAGGGACGCTCGAAGCGACGTCAGATCGGCCGTGAAGCCACCGGACGGAACCTCGACGACGTTACGCGTAAATCCCGGCGCAAGCTGTACGCGCGACGAAAGCGCAGCGGTCGCCGTCATCCCCGCGCTCACCAGCGTTCCGCCGAAGAACTGTGAGACGAACCCGTTGACGTCGACACTCACGGGACGAGCGCGGCTGCTTCCACCGAACCAGCCGGCGTGATTGTTCGCGTATCGTCCGGCCGGCACCGAGACGTCTTCGGAGAGGTCGAATGCCTGGTCGACCACTGTTTCAGACACGTTGGCGAATACGCTGATGTTGTCTCCGGACCGCCAGGTCGGTGTCGTGAAGAATCCGAGTTGCCAATCCTGCATTCGGCTGTCGGACACGGTCGAAGCGTACTTCCCGCCGAGGAAGAACTGAAACTCACGCAGACCGATCGCATTCGGCCGCCACGTTCGCCCGCCATACAGCTCGGTACTCCGGTAGTCCGTTCGCGTGATGAAGCCCGCAGAGGCCTCCGCGTCCGCGCCAATGCCGAAGTGGTTGAAGAACGAGCCCCAGTCGTCGCCGTTGTACTGGTAACCAACCCGATACGCGGTCCCGTCTCCGCCCTCACCCTCCGTGAAACTGCGAGCTACGAATGCGTCCCAGACCCAGGCCTGGCCCAGCAGGTATTGTCCATCGACGCCCACCGACGAGTTGGCTGCTCCGGCACCTCGACGATCGACGACCATCGCACCGACATAGTTGCTTTCGCCGACGTCGCGCTTCACACGGGCGACGGAAAACGACTCGCGCTCGACGCCACCGAAGCCGGGCCCCGGCGGCAACTCGTCCGTGACGACGCTCATGAAGCCCACAGTCTGGGATCCTACGCGGCCGGTGAGGCGTGCTCCACCCAGAATGGGAACCTCCCCGTCCTCCGAGATCCCGATCTGCCGGCTGAAGAACATCTGATACGCCGGCGTTTCCAGCGGATTACCGGGAACACCGAAATCGAAGATCCCCGAGTTTTCCAGGAAGAAGTCTCGCTTCTCCGGAAAGAACAGATTGAAGCGCGTCAGATTCACCTGAGCGTCATCGACCTCGACCTGCGCAAAATCCGTGTTCAAGGTGAGATCGAGAAGGAGTCCGGGCAGGACCTCACTCTTGAGGTCCAGACCCACCGAACGGTCAACCGACACACCGAGCACGTCGGCATCGTCTCGCTGGCTGGTGCGCCCGGCCAGGAGATACGGCTTCGCTTCGACGTTGAGTCCGGGGCGTGGGAGGTCACGAAGCCCCAGCAAGTGCCCCGCGCGGCTGACTCGCTGGAGCCCTCCGCCCTCACGCTCCCACGAACGCCAGTAGGCCTGTTCGTTCTTGCTTCGGATCACCCGGAAGAAATTGATCCCCCAGGGTTCATCCCCGGTCGCATCCGGGTAACGCAGCGTGCGCCACGGAATGGAAAACTCTGCGCTCCAGCCGTCGGAGGTCCGCGTCCCGGCGACCTCCCAGACGCCACGCCAGTCGATATTGATCGAACTGCCCTCGTCCGTGAGCAGCGCTTCGAATTCCGCTCCGTTCGGATTGGTCGCGAAAATCACCCCATTGCGGTGGTCGTGGAACGGATCCAGTAGAATCGCGAATACGTCGTCGCCCGCGTCGCTCAGCCCCGCCTGCCCGAACGGATCCGCCTGAAGAATTCGATCGCGCTGCATGAGTCGGGAAACCACTCGATCCGGTCGGTCGTCGAACGCGCGCACGGCCACATATAGAGCCTGGTCATCGTAGGCGACTCGAACCTCGGTCCGCTCTGTCGCCGCCGCCGACTCCACCGGGTTTTGCTGGCGGAAGCCGGACACCGGTGCAACCCGGCTCCAGAACGCCTCATCGACGCGGCCATCGATGCGCGGAGTCTCCCCGGCGGTTCCCGAAAGGCGAACGGCCAGAATCTCGTCAGCGCCCGGCGACAACGCGGACTGGGCCCTGACGGACTCCACACCCAGCGCGAACACGACGAAGAGCAGAACTCCCGTGCTCATGGCACCGCGCCGTCCCCCACTCACACCCATCGTCACCATCGCCCCCCGTCAGCCGGTCCGCTGCCCTAGTTCGCCCTGATGACGATCACGTCGAGCGCATCCGAGGCTCGCCGGAATTGGTGGGATGTCCCGGACGTGAGATAGGCGATGGTCCCGGCCTCGGCCTCGAGGCCACCGCTCCCGATGTCGAACCGCCCCCCGCCTTCGACGACGACCTTGAGTTCATCGTATCGATGTTCGAGCACGGACGGATCGTCCCCGTTCTTCGGGATCATGTACATGCCCACCTCCATCCCGGACGCGTCCACCAGGTCGTTGAAGACGTTCCTCTCGCCGTCCCGTCCGGCAACGATCTCCTCGCCGCTGAACACCATGAACTCCGGATCGAGCGCCGAAGCCGGTCCCAATGCGAAGACGACGAGCAGGTCGACGACCGACGAAGAGCGCTCGAGCCGGTGTCCGACACCCTCTCGCACGAACAGCAGATGCCCGGGCTCGAATGGGACCGTGTCACCGGACGTGACCATCGAACCCGACCCGGTCAGTACGCGATAGAGCGTGTTGTAGGGATGCTCATACGACCGGTCGACCGCAGCTGCATGCCGACGCAGGACCCCCACCTCGAAGGATCCCGCCCCGGTGAGCGCTGGATAGAAGGAGAGACCGGACTGGGCTCTCCTCTGAAGGACGTTCTGCAGATCGAGTACGACCCATGACCCATCCTCTGCGACCTCGTCGTTACTCCGCACGGGAGCGGAGAGTTCGTCCAGGGAACACCCAGAAAGAACGACGCAGAGACCGATCTGGACGGTACGCCTCCAGACGCCGACCCGAGGCGGCAGCTTCGCGGAGCCAAGGCCCATCCCGGTCAGTTCGGATCCAGAATCGCGTCGATTCGAACGACGGAGTCCTCGAAGTGCAGGCGCGTGGCACGATCGGACGATCCGGCACCGGACAGCGCATCTCGAAGGGCCCTGAGTTCACCCCTGGCAAATGGCGCGATGTCCGTCTGGCGCGCATCCTCGTCGGCGAGCAGCACGCCCATGCGCTCGAGATACGCACGCTGCAGGTTGCGGCGATACGCATCGGTTTGTCGGCCCGACGTGACTTCAGACCAGACCCCGGCGCGAAGGTCTTCGAGCATCTCGCCAAGGGAATACGCGTCGCCGCCGTGGAAGGCCTCCTGCTCGATGAGCCGTTTCATGCGATCCACGTTCAGCAACTGATTCATTGCGCTCGCCTGCCGGGAACGCACCAGGTCGGTCGCTCCCGAGCCCTGAAAGCGATCCAGGATCTCACCATCGAGGAGCCACTCCGGTGTTTCGAACACCTGGCGATTCAGGTACTCGACCGCCCGTTCCTGACGCTCGGACGACACCATCGCATACTGAACTCCGTCCTGTCCCTGACGCTTCCTCGTGTGGACGACGCCCCCGACGTTCGCGACGACGTGTCCGGTGTACCGGCCCCACTGTCCGACCACGTTCTGGTAGAGCTCTTCCAGATCCGAGTAGTCCTCACCCTCCACGAACGTCCAGTCGATGAGGTTGTCCACGATCCGCTTCAGATTCTCGACGCCGTAGTCCGAGGCGCGCATGGCATCGTCACCAATCGCCTCCGTGAGAGCGGACGGATCCGCTCCCGTGGGGCTCGAAAAGAGGTAGACCGGATCGTCCTGCCATTCCTCGACGAAGTCCCGCATGCCACCCTGCTCGGAGTACCGGTCGGTACCGGGGTGAAGCCGGTAGCCCCACTCGATGGCGAACTTGTCGTACGGGCCGACCAGAGGCATCAGGCAGGTATCGTCACCGGGCTGCGCCACGTAGTTGAAGCGAGCGTAGTCCATGATCGACGGGGCAACCCCCATCTCGCACACGAAGCGCGTGCGAAGGTCCTCGACCGAATACGCGGACGAGGACTGCATGTTGTGCTGCAGCCCGATCGTGTGCCCGACCTCGTGCGCAGAGACGAACCGAACCAGCTCGCCCATCAGTTCGTCCGAAAACTCGACGCCACGGGCATCCTCGTTCACCGCCGCGGTCTGAATGAAGAACCAGTTGCGCAGCAGGTTCATCACGTTGTGATACCACTGGATGTCACTCTCCAGGATCTCACCCGTCCGCGGGTCGTGAACGTGCGGCCCCGACGCGTTCTGGACGTCGGACGCGAGGTAACGGATGACCGAGTAGCGGGCATCCTCGGCGCTCCAGTCCGGATCGTCCGGTGCGTCCATCGCGATGATCGCGTTGCTGAACCCGGCCCGCTCGAATGCGACCTGCCAATCCTCCACCCCCTGCTTGAGGTAGGGGACCCATTTTTCCGGGGTTGCCGGATCGATGTAGTAGATGATCGGCTGGACGGGATCCACCACCTCACCCCGCGCATAGGCAGCCGGGTCACTCGGCTCGAGCCGCCAACGCGTCACATAGCACGTTTCGACCGCCCGCTGGGTGTCGAGGCCATAGTCGGTCTGTCGCGTGCTGAAGAAGCCGACCCGCTCATCGCACAGCCGAGGCTCGATCGGATCGTCCGGCAGGACCAGCATCGAATGATGCATTTCCATCGAAAGCGTGTTGCTCTCCCCATTCGACGGTGCATCGGTCGCCTCGTACGTGAGCACGCGACGGACTTCGACGTTTCGGGGATAGGCGTTGGCACGGACGATGTAGGTCCGGTCTCCATCGACACGCCGTACACCGTACGACGACCGACGACGCTTTGGCAGGCCCAGCATCGTCACGTCCTCGGTGAAGAGGTCCGTCACGTCGATGACGACTGCCGTGGAGTCCTCGTTCATGGTCTCGACGTCGAACGCCATGACGATCGGCTCGAAGTTCGAGTTCCGGACGGCCGCAGCGATGGTCGTGGAGTCTCCTGCGAAGTTTTCGTAGCTGACCAACCGAAGCAGAACCCGATCACCATTCCTTTCCCATCGGACCGTCGACGTGTTGGA
>JAYOKZ010000013.1:12205-16436 GCA_038120095.1 Gemmatimonadales bacterium | reverse complement strand
ACCCTCCATACCCTGCCCCGTCCGGCGTACGGGCGATCCGACTGAGCAGAAGCATCTCGCGGTCCATCATGTCGAGCGGGATCTCGTAGAAGAGATCCGAGCCGATCATGTGGGTGTCGAAAAGTCCTTCGCTCGTGACAGCCTCGTCGGTGATGACGTCCGAGTAGGACGTTCCCTCATCATCCGCTCCGGCATCGGCGTCCTGCTGGCGAGCGGAGAGCGGAGGAGCCAGAAGAGCGAGGAAGGCGAGAAAGAGGAGGGCCGACTGAATCGTGCTACGCATGGCGAAATGATCCCGGGAAGTTCGAGTCTCGGTCGAAGCCGTGACGGAGGAGTCGCTTATTCTGCGTGTTCGGGGCCGGACGGTACAGGTCCCGACGCAACGCCCCCCGGCCTCCATCAGGAGACCGGGGGCACGTGCGATCGCGCCCCTAGCGGTCCGGGGGCGGGAGATCCCGAGGTCAGTGCCCTTCGGGTACGCTCATCGAGACACCGATGCCATCGAGTTGCCCAGCCATCGTACGGGCGCTCGCAAGCACCTCGACGGCCTCGGCAATCGCGGCTTCGAGCGCGGGTTTGACCCTGTAGTAACGCGAAATCAACGCATCGCTGGGCGGCTCCCAGAATGACAGGATCTCGTCCTTCAGGCCGCTGACCTGACCGAACACGTTGGCCGGGTTGGACTGGCCACCACCAAAGCGTCGGCCACCCTGCTGCTGCGGAACTCCGAACTTCACCCGTACGCCGTCCCAGGCTTCACGGAAGGCCGCAAAGTCTCTCTCCAGGTCGGAGGACACCTCCATGGACGCCATCTGGTCCGCCGCCGCCGTGACCTCGTCATGTACGTCACCAAGCATGGACGCGATGTGCTGACCCCGGCGCTGAAGCTCATGCAGATCGTTGGCGACATTGTCGTACGCGACTCGCTCCGAACCCGAGAGCTCGACCTCCGAATCCATCACGATCGTCATCGATTCGGTGTCCACGATCTCCCCGTCCACGACGAGCGCCACGGAGTACGTGCCCGGTGCGACGTACGGTCCGGCATCGCCGCTGGGACCATCGTCCTCCGTTTCGCAGATATTCCGCGAGAGGTATCCGGGCTCCGGTGCCGGCGTGGGCACGCCCTCGATGTCAGCATTGCCGCCTCCGCGTCCGAAGCCGCCGAATCCGCCACCGCCTCCACCCATGACGGGTTCGACCCGCTGATCCCAGCACAGGGTGCGAATCCCGGGCTGTCTGCGGCTCTCCGGTGCAGTCAACTCGCGGACCACCGTACCCGACGCGTCCGAAATCCGGAGCGAAAGTTCGTCGACGTCGTCGTCCAGATAGTACTGCACGACAGCCTCGGACGGCGGGTTCTCCCCGACGAAATATTGATGACCCCAGAACTCGTCGTTCTTGTCGTCCATCATCTTGAACTGTAGCGCGGTCGGGATGGAGAAAAGGTCGGCGTCCACCATCCGCGCGGTGTTGTACTGCTGAATCGGCTCGAGATGGTCGAGAATGAAGAGCGCTCGACCGTGGGTCGCCACGATCATCGCGTTGTCCCGTTCGTGCAGCGTGATTTCGTCTACGCGGACGGTCGGAAGGTTGGCGCGAAGGCGCCGCCAGTTCTCCCCGCGATCGAGGCTGAGGAAGATGCCGGTCTCCGTTCCCACGTACAGAACGTCGGGGTTCCGGTGGTCTTCGGTGAGGGTACGGACGTTCTCCCCGGCCAGCCCTGCAGTGATCGAGCGGAACGTCGCGCCGAAGTCCTCACTCACCCACACGTAGGGCTCGTAGTCGTTGTTCAGGTGGTTGTCGATCGTCACGTAGACTCGGCCTGCCTCGAAGCCTGAGGGCACGACCTCGGACACCCACCCCCACTCGGGCGCGCCTGTCAATCCCCCGTCCACACGGTCCCACGAACCACCCCCGTCTCGGGAGACATGGACCGTCCCGTCATCTCCACCGGAGTAGTACACACCGGCGGAGACCGGTGATTCCGCCAGAGACACGAGGGTCGGCCAGTTCGAGATGCCGTCGTTACGTGCGATGTTCACCTCGCTGTTCACCACACCCATCGTCGAAATCGTGTCCCGATCCGCACCGGACGACAGATCGGGACTGATGGCGACCCAGGAGTCACCGCGATCCGACGAGCGGAAGACCTTCTGCGCAGCCGCCAGCAGAACGCCGGGATCGTGAGGCGAACGGATGAGCGGAGTGTCCCAGTGCCACCGGTAGCTGACACCCTCTTCGTGGTTGACCACGTTGGTCGCCGACGGCCGGATGCTCTTCGACTCACCCGTCACGACGTCGCGGCGCACGATGTTCCCGTTCTGCGACTCGGCGTAGACGATGCGCGGATTGCGCAGATCGGGCATCGCCACGAAGCCGTCGCCGCCCCGAACCTGATACCAGTCGAAGTTGGTGATGCCGACGTTCTGGCGCGTCGCGCTCGGGCCACACCAGCTGTAGTTGTCCTGCATGCCGCCGCAGACGTTGAACGGGCGCTCCATGTCGTAATTCACATGGTAGAACAGCCCGACCGGGAGGTTCGGCAGGAAGCTCCACGTCCGGCTGGCATCCCAGGACACGGCGAGTCCCCCGTCATTCCCGATCAGGACGTGATCGGGGTTGGACGGGTTGATCCAGATCGCATGGACGTCATCGTGCGTCAGCCGAGCGGCATCCGTCGCGAAGGTCTCTCCACCGTCGACCGTGAGGTGCAATCCAACGCCGCCCATGTACACACGATCGGGATCTGCCGGATCGACCCGCACCTGGCTGAAGTACATCGGACGAGGGTTCGTGTTGCTCATGAGCTGCCACGTCTCACCCCCATCCTGGGATCGATACAGGCCGGTGCGATTCTCGGACTCCTGAGCGCCATCCTGCCCTCCCCCCTGACCGCCGCCACCGACACTCGGTCCCTCGACCAGGGCATACACGATCTGATCGTCACGGCTGTACACATCCACCTCGATGCGACCGAGGGGGCCATCCGGAAAGCCTCCACCGGTCACTCTCGACCACGTGTCACCCCCGTCCATCGACTTCCACACCCCACTTCCGGGGCCACCGCCGTTCATGCAGCACGCGTTCCGGCGGCGCTGATATGTGGAGGCATACAGCGTATTCAGGTTGGTGCCCGACCGAACGAGGGCATTGGCGCCTGTGTCGTCGTCGACCGCGAGCACCCGGGTCCAGCTGTCACCTCCGTTCGTGGTCTTGTATACCCCTCGATCACCACCCGCACCGAAGAGCGGACCCGTGGCTGCGACGAGCACGACATCGGGATTCCGCGGATCGATCAGGATGCGGTTGATGTGCCGAGACTCCTCCAGCCCCATGTGCTCGAAGGTCTGACCGCCGTCCGTCGACTTGTAGACACCCCCGCCCCACGACGTCGTCTGCCGGTTGTTCGACTCGCCCGCGCCGACCCACACCAGGTCCGGATCGGTCTGCGAGATCGCCACGTCACCGAGCGCGATGAGTCCTTCATTCTGAAAGAGCGGCTCGAAGAGCGCGCCGCCCGACGTCGTCTTCCACAGCCCGCTGTGCGCAGTGGCTGCG
Source organism: Gemmatimonadales bacterium (assembly GCA_038120095.1). Taxonomy (GTDB): domain Bacteria; phylum Gemmatimonadota; class Gemmatimonadetes; order Longimicrobiales; family Gaopeijiaceae; genus UBA2589. The sequence goes on along the minus strand of JAYOKZ010000013.1, from coordinate 12,875 downwards.
TAGTAGATGGCCGGATTCGCCTCGTAGACCGCCAGATCCGAGATACGACCGGACATGGTCGCCGGGCCAATGGATCGGAAATGAAGGGAGTCGAATTCCTCGGCGACGCTTTGCGCGGCGAGTCCACTCGAGGCGCCCGCAATGACGAGCATGACGAGGACGCTGAGAACAGCGCGATGTGGCTTCATGATCTACTCCGGAGATGGGACGGGAGGGGCGAAAATGTCGGTGGCACGTTCCCGACCGGAAAGGGGCATCGAGACGGACTCCGCGCGGCCGCCTCGTCACTCGACTACACGCCGAGATCCGCGGTCGCATCTCCCACGACACGGACCCGCACCCGCCGTGCATCTCCCGGGAGGTAGGCCAGAGGGAGATCCTCCACCTCGACCAGGTCGACGGTATCGGACGACGCACCGCCGGCTACAGCCCTGTCGCGTGCGATCGTCTCCGCCTCCGCAATCGCAGCCTCACGTGACATCCCGCTGAACACCTGATCGACCTCACCGCTGACCTGGGCAATTGCTGCGCCTACCGCATTCGCCACGTCTCCGTGGGGAACCCGCAGCACTTCGCTGATGCCGGGCACATGCTTGGGCACGAGGAACGCACCTCCCCCGACAGCGAGAAGCGGCAGCGGGTCAGCCGCCGCCTTCATCCGGTCCACCCC
>JAYOKZ010000013.1:0-12195 GCA_038120095.1 Gemmatimonadales bacterium | reverse complement strand
CCCCTCTTCGACGACGGCACGCCGAGTCCGATCAAACCAGTCGAGGACGTCCGGAACAAGGTTCGCCACGCGTGCTGCTTCACCGATCGTGGCCAGGCCGGCCGCAACGGCAACGTCCGTCGCCGTCAGCGTCTCCCCGCCGAACACCCTGCCTTCCCGAGTGAGGCGATGACCAACGCTTCGCGGTCCAACGGTGCGGGCCTCGATATCGACGCGGGAGCCACCGCCGAGTCCGATCGACAGGAGGTCCGGCATGCGGAAAAGTGTCCGGACTCCGCCAACTTCAACGGTCCGGTTGGCCTCTCTCGGAAACCCCGACTTCAGGTGGCCGATATCCGTTGTGGTGCCGCCCACATCGACGACCATTGCGTCCTCGAGTCCGGACAGGAACGCTGCTCCGCGCATGCTGTTGGTCGGCCCGGATGAAAACGAATACACGGGGAATGCCTTCGCCTGCTCCGCCCGGAGAACCGTCCCGTCATTCTGGGTCAGGTAGAGCGGCGCCTTGATGCCGGATTCTTCTACCGCGTCGGTGAACGCCCGGGTGGTGCGGTCCGCGAGGGGCATGAGGGCAGCATTGAGGAGGGCTGCGTTCTCGCGTTCAAGAAGTCCGATCCGCCCGAGCTGATGAGACAGAGTCAGGCGCACATCCGGAATTTCCTCCCGAAGAATCTCCGCGGCCCACTCTTCGCAGTCCGGCACCAGAGGGGAAAATGCCGCGCTGACGGCGACAGAACGGATCTCGGTATCACGCAGCTCTCGCGCGGCCGCCCGCACGGCCTCCCCATCGAACGTCTCCAGAGGCCGACCGTCGTATTCATGACCCCCACGTACCATGTAGACCCGGCCGGCCACCAGGGCCCGAAGGTCGTCCGGCCAATCGACGAACGGCGGGAGCGACCGCCCGCTCGGCAGCGCGACCCGGACGGCAGCGACACGTGCGAGGTCACGACGTTGCACGACGGCGTTGGTGAAATGCGTCGTGCCGATCATCACGGCATCGAGTCGGCCTACACTCGTCCCGAGTCGATCGACCAGCATACGCAGTGCATCGGCCACGCCTGTCGTGATGTCTTCGGTCGTGGGCGTCTTCACCGACGCGACCACGCGATCCTCCTCGACGAGGACGGCATCCGTATTGGTCCCGCCGACATCGACGCCTATGCGTCTCAAGGACCGACCTCCACAGCTGCGTCGCTCGACGTGATCATCTCTCCCCCTCGAAGAGTGAGCAGAAGTCGATGTCGTAGCCGAACGCGCGCGGGCCGACGTGCTCGAGTCCCTTGGCCGTCGTCTGCAAAGCAGGCGCAGGAAGACCCACGATGCTCACGCGCTGACCGTAGCGCAGCGCCTCGGTCCCGATCGCCTCTCCGGTCGTCGAGTCCAGAACGCAGATGATATCCGGGACCGTGGCGGCAACCTCATCGTCGATCCAGGCGACGGTGAATTCGTTCTGGAAGTCGACTCGCAGTTCCGCGTTTCGATCTGCGTCCAGCCCTGCCACCCTCGCGGTCCCGCGCAGGAACCCCTCGGTGGCACGTCGACTCACATCGGTCACCTTGCCCCTGAACAGCATTCGTCCACCTGCATGATCGACGACCGCCTGGACCGGATCGATCTTGGCAGCCCGGGCCCCCAGCACCGCCCGACCGAGTTCGATGGCCTGAGTCACAGTGTGGAGAACACCCCATTCTCTGACCTCACGCCCGGTACGCGGTGCCTTGCAGGTGGCGGCCACGGAACCGACCTCCGTGCAGACCTTGCGGCTGATGCGCTCCATCCACTTCCAGCTCGCCACTCGTGACACGACCACGGCGTTTTCACGGACATCTGCAAGCGTCAGTGGATACGGCTGAAGATCACCAATGGCGAAGCTGGAGTGCTGGGCCTCCGGGTACGCACGACCCATCGTGTCGGCGTCGAGTACCGGCAGCCCGGTGACGGCGGCGACCATGAGCGGCTGGAATGCATTCGATCCGCCGATCTCCAGCGACATCACGGCATCGAACGAACGCCCGAGGAACTCCTCCATCTGCGTGACGGCGAGTGCAGCCACGGCAGGATCCTTCAAACGCTCCTCTCCCACGAGGGGTGCACCCATCGTCGAAACCGGAGCAACAAGGGCATCATCGTCCAACGCCTCCGGTTGCATCAGGTTGACGACGATCCCCTGCTCGTAGAGCCGCTTCACGTTCAGAAACGCGTGGTAGGGATCTCCGCCCCCACCAGCACCGAGAATCCAGGCGCCCGTGGCAAGGGGCTCGAGCTCCTCGGCCAGCAGAGGACGCAGGGGCGCGGGAGAAGTTGACGAGGTCATGGCGGCGAGGATATCCGGGCCTCGGCTGATGCAGCAACCCGCTCCCGCCCGTATCGTGTCCAACATGCTCGAGCAGATCACGTTCCTCACCCTCGGCCAAACGCCTCGAGACGATCTCGTGCCGGATCTGGTGGCGAGCCTGGATCGTCCGGTCGAGGTCATCGAACTGGGTGCACTCGACGGTCTGGAGCCATCGGAGATCGCGGCCCTTGCCCCCGGACCGGACGATCACGTGCTGGTCACCCGCCTTCGAGACGGAACTCAGGTGGAACTCGGGAAGCGCTGGCTCGTCGAACGTCTCCAGGCGCTCCTGGAACGAAGCCCTGTAACAGCCGGGGGAGCTCACGTGCTCCTGTGTACCGGCGATTTCAGTGCGCTTCGGTGTGAAGGCCTCTTCCTCGATGCGCAACACGTCGTCGACCACGGCGTCGATGCCCTTTGCCACTCGGCGACCTCGGTCGGATTGGTCCTGCCTCTGGCTCGGCAGGTCGCGGAACACCACTACGAGCCCTCGTCAGGCCAGAGGCTCCACCCGGCTGTCGCGTCCCCCTACGAGGATGACGACTTCGAGGACGTTGGGCGCTCACTGGCGTCGTGTGACGTGATCGTCATGCACTGCATGGGCTATACGTCGATACAGCGCGAGCGCGTCGCTGCGGCGTCGGGGCGGCCGGTCCTGCTGTCGCGCAGCCTGGTCGGCGCGGCACTGAACCAGCTTCTGTGACCTGATGGGAGACCTGATCGCGACTGACGACCCGGGGCCGACTCGCCGTCACCCCCGCCTCGGGGAGCCCCTGACGCTGGCGCTGGGCGCCCTCATGGCCGTCCTCGGGGCGATCATCGGGGTCCAGCTGATCACGCGCGTCGGGGTGACGCCGAACAGCTCGGTCATCGGGGCGATCGTCGCACTGACCCTTGCGCGAATTCCCATCGCGCTGTTCCGGAGCCTCGGGGACCTTCACCGCCAGAACCTTCTGCAGACCGTCATCTCGGGGGCGACGTTTGGTGGCGCGAACGCTCTGCTCCTGCCGATCGGCATTCCCTGGCTCCTGGGGAGACCGGACCTGATCGGGCCGATGTTCCTCGGCGCCTGTCTCGCCCTCGTCATCGATGCCACGATCCTCTACCGATCCTTCGATTCGGCGACATTCCCCGCCACCGGGCTGTGGCCGTCCGGGGTGGCCACGGCCGAGGTGCTTCGCTCCGGCGACGAAGGCGGGAGCCGAGCCCGACTTCTCGCTGCAGGAGGAGTGGCGGGTGGAGCAGGTCAGTTCATGGGTATCCCGATGGATGTGTTCGGTGTCTGCTGGATCGGCAACGCGTGGGCACTGACGATGTTCGCCGTGGGACTCCTCCTGCGGGCCTACGTGCCCGAGGTCACCGGAGTGGACCTCAACGCGCTCTACGTGCCGCACGGGATCATGATCGGTGCAGGTGCCGTCGCCCTCGGGCAGATGCTGTTTGCCGTGCGCGCACGCGAGTCCGACGCCGGTCCGGCAGACCCGTCGCCCGACGACGAAGCGGACACTGCGGCGGTCTCGGGGAGGGCGTTCGGACGAGCGCTCGGGGGGGGATTCGTCGCCTTCCTCTGTGCAGCCATGATCCTCGCCCTGCTCAGCGGCGTAACGTCCGAGATGTCCGTTTCGATGCTCGTCGCCTTCGTCCTGTTCGCCGCCATGGCCGCACTCGTCTCCGAGCTGGTGGTCGGCCTCTCCGCGATGCACTCGGGCTGGTTCCCGGCGTTCGCGACCGCACTGATCTTCCTCGTCATCGGCATGCTGGTCGGTTTTCCGGAAATCCCGCTGGCGCTTCTCATCGGGTTCACCGCCGCCACGGGACCGGCGTTCGCGGACATGGGCTATGACCTGAAGGCAGGATGGATCCTGCGGGGGCGAGGCGCGGATCCGGACTTCGAGAGAGCCGGCCGTAGACAGCAGTACTTCGCAGAGATGCTGGGCTTCGCGGTAGCCGGTCTCTTCGTCTGGTTTTCCTGGGAACGGTATTTCGCGGCGGACCTCCTGCCCCCCCTGGACCGAGTGTACGTATCGACCATCGCGGCGGGTGCGAGCCCTCAGCTCGCGAGCTACCTCCTTATCTGGGCCGTGCCGGGGGCCGTCGTTCAGTTCTTCGGCGGCGCCTCACGACAGATGGGGGTGCTTCTCGCAACGGGCTTGCTCATCCTGAACCCGGCCGCAGGCTGGACGGCGACGCTCGCCCTCATCCTTCGCGCCCTCGTCATCCGGCGATACGGGACCGAGGTGCAGTCGACGATGTACGTGGCAGCCGGCGGATTCATCGCCGGCTCAGCGGTCGTGGGCTTTGCTTCGGGCGTTTGGCGAGCGAGGTAGGACTCCGTGATCGCCGGAACAAGTGGAGCCGCGGCGGGTCTGCCGGGCGCTGACCGACCCGACTGACTCGACCGCGCTGCAAGCCAGTGAGACCTCTCGTTCCATTCACCGCACTGATCGCAACGGCCACCCTTGCGGCGTGCTCGCCCCCCGCAGCAGACCAGCCCGCCACGATGGACACGACCGACGAGTGGGTCGTCGACTTCTTCGACGACTTCGACACGTTCGATTCCGGGAATTGGCAGGATCAGCTGCTCTGGGTGAATGACGAGGATCAGTGCTACGTGCGAGACGGCGTTCATCGGACACGCGAGGTCAGTGACGGCACCCTCAAGCTGCGGGTCGTCGATCTCGGGCAACCGGTGGAGTGCGACAACCTGAGCAAGTTCGGCGACGTGCATCCGCCGACTCAGTACGTCGCGGGTCGCATCACCTCGAAGAACCGCCGGGAGTTCGTCAAAGGGCGCTGGACCGCCCGATTGCGAGTCGCTGACAGCGGACAGGCCGGAATGTTTCCCGCCTGGTGGCTGCTCGGCGCGCAGAACAACGAGCCGCCCGTCGAGGAGGAGGACGAAGACGTGTGCTGGCCGATGACGGGCTCGGGAGAAATCGACATTTTCGAACACCACAGCGATGGCGGCCCAGATCACTACGCTGCCCGTGCAATCAAGAATCTGGGATTCTGCGGCGGCGGAGACTGGCAGCAGTTGATGCACGTCCAGGCCGCTCCACTCGCGGAATACCACGAGTATTCGGTGGAATGGCAGGGCGACGATCTCGTCTTCCGTCTCGACGGTGAGGAGATTCACCGGAACGAAGGCGAGGGCAGTGCGCTTCCTGAGCCCCTTTTCGCGGTCCTCAACTTCGCCAAGATCAACGCGTCGCCCATGACCGTCGACTCATGGACGATGGAGGTCGACTGGGTGAAGCACGAGCGACGAGACTGATCGGGCCGACGCCAGCCTGACCCGGGGCCCGCTACCTCGCCAGCAACCGAGTGAGTTCCATGTACCGCACGTCCGGGTCGGCCGTGCGGGCGCACACCTGGGCGAGCTCGACGCGCTGAAGCTCTACCCCATCGAGGCCAACCATGAAATCCGTGGCGCCGCGCAGCAACTCCTGCGTCACGCGAGCACCCATGCGCGACGCGAGCAGGCGATCGAACGCCGACGGGCTCCCGCCGCGTTGAACGTGTCCCAGCTTGGTGACGCGAGCCTCGTATCCGATGCCGTGTTCCTTCAGGTACGCACCGATCTCGTCAACACCGCGTGACGCCCCTTCCGCGACGATCACAAAACAATGTGGTTTGCCGCGCTCGTGAGCATTCGCCACGACCTCTCCGATCTCCGCGAGACTGGCCTCATGCTCGGGTGCCACGACCAGCTCGGCACCGCAGATGACACCGGCCATCGCAGCCAGAAAGCCCGAGTCGCGACCCATCGTCTCGATCAGAAACGCTCGCTTGTGAGAGGAGGCCGTATCCCGAAGCTTGTCGATAGCCTCCATGATCGTATTCAGCGCGGAGTCGACACCGAGCGACATGTGGGTACCCCAGATGTCGTTGTCGATGGAGGCCGGGATGCCCCCGACCGGGATACCGAGTCCCGCGAGCGCATGAGCACCACGGAGGGATCCGTCTCCCCCGATGACAACAAGTCCGTCGATCCCTGCCCGACTGAGGGAGTCGACCGCCTGCGCCTGCCCCGCGTCCGAGGCCATGGCAGGACAGCGCGCCGTGCGCAGCACGGTACCGCCCCGATGCATCACGTCTCCAACGTCCCGAGCCGCAATCTCCCGTCCGCGTCCCTCGATCAGGCCGCTGTAGCCGTCTTCAAAGCCGAAGACGGTGAGGCCGCTCGCGTCGGCCGACCGCACAACGGCGCGGATTGCGGTGTTCATGCCTGGAGCGTCCCCGCCCGAAGTAACGAGACCGATGCGTCGCATGAAGGATTCGAAGGGTGAAGGGATGGCCGACTTGACACCATGAGCCTGACGCGGACACTTTGTTCGGCGTCCGAACAAAGTAACCTGCAGGGTCGCTTCAAGCCATGTCTACGGGACCAGTCATTCGTCTTCTCGGGTCGTTGCGCGCTGGTGGAGTGCTGGCCGCTCTGCTGATCCTACCTCTGCGCCCGACCGACCTCGAGGCGCAGTTACCCACGATTGCAATCGTCGAAGACGAATCGGGGCACCGCCTTCAGGTGGATGGACAGGACCTGATGGTACTCGGTGTGAACTGGGACTATTTCCCCCGAGGCACGACATACAATTACGACTTCTGGAATCAGCCGGACGACTTCGTCCAGGCCGCCCTGGACCGCGAGATGTCCCTCGTCCGGAACATGGGTGCGAACGCGATTCGCGTGTACGTCGGAATCAAGCCCAAGTGGGTGCGTTACATCTATGAGGAGTTCGGGATCTGGACGGTGCTCAACCATGCGCTCGGACGCTACGGCACCACCATCGATGGGGTCTATTACCCGAACACGGACTACTCGAATCCGACTGCGCGAGCCCAGCTGACGTCCGAGGTCACCGCCATGGTCGAGGAATTCCGCGGGACCCCGGGGATTCTGATGTACCTGCTCGGCAACGAGAACAATTACGGTCTGGTGTGGAGTTCGGCAGAGACCGAGGCCCTTCCCGAGGGCGAGCGCGACACGCTTCGCGCCCGTTACATGTATTCGCTGTTCGGGGATGTGACGCAGGCGATCAAGCGGATCGACCCGAATCGACCCGTGGCCATGGCCAATGGTGACCTCCAGTACATCGATATCATCGCCGAGGAGGTTACCGGCCTCGACGTGCTCGGATCGAACGTCTACCGGGGAATATCGTTCCGGGACCTGTTCGACGAGGTGGACGCGAAGCTCGGCATCCCCGTCATGTTTACGGAGTTCGGGGCGGACCGGTTCGATGCCATCAACTTCCGTGAGGATCAAGTCACGCAGGCTCGATATCTCCTCGGTCAGTGGCAGGAGATCTACGAGAATGCCGCCGGCAAGGGCCTGACGGGGAATTCGATCGGAGGCCTCACGTTCCAGTGGAGCGACGGGTGGTGGAAGTTCGGCCAGGAAGACCGCCTCGACATCCAGGACATCAACGCATCATGGCCCAATGCGGGATATCCCGAGGACTACCGTGAGGGCGACAACAACATGAACGAGGAGTGGTGGGGTATCATGGCCAAGGGCCCCACGGATTCGCGGGGCTTCTACGAGCTGTATCCGACCGCCGCGTACTATGCGCTCCAGCAGGCCTATGAGCTCGACCCGTATGGACCTGAATCGGACATCGGTGCGATCCGAAGCCACTTTTCGAGGATCGACCCCAACAGCTCCGCTCTCGCCGCGGGAACCGCGCAGTCGTCCGGCGCGAGCGACGTCGTACGCGTCAGCGGCATGCGCATGATGTTCGAGACGTACAACACGGGTGGTACCCGTGTGAGCACGCCCGAGTCGGAGACCGTGGGAGCTGCCATCTACCCGGGATCACAGGGATTCGACCGAAAGGAGTCCTTCTTCGCCGATTTTGCGTTCGAGCCTCAGGCAAACATCACCGGCGGCCTCTCGATCAGCGTGCTCGGGAACGTTCCGGTCAATCCAATCGACGAAATTTTCTACGAAAATCGTGGTCGCTCGACTCTGGTTCAGACGTCGGCGGGCACGGCTCGGGTCGCGGATACGGAGCGCCTCAAAGTCTACAACGCGCACCTCAGCTGGGACGACCGCTGGTTCAGACTCGACGCGTTCTACCGGACGGGTCACTACCACTGGGCGTACGAGGGCGACTTCTTCAACATGTACCGAGAGGCCAACTACGGGCCGAACATCGACGTCTACAACGGCGAGGCGCCGCTCGGATTCGAGTTCATGGGGAAGCAGGCCCTCGATGGCCTGAAGGTTGCCTTCGGTCCGTCATTGTGGTGGGGGGCGAACCCCGCAGTGATTGGAAAGTATCGGTTCAATGCCGGTGGCCTCCTCACGACGGTGATGTACCAGGAGGATCTGGAGCAGCAGCGCGGCACGACCTCTTCGTTCGCCATCCCTGTTCCCCAGAACCGGCGTGCCTCCCTTCACACGACGTTCTCCCTGGGAGCCCTCACCGTCGACGCAGGCGCCCTCTGGTCGGGTAACAATCGGGTCGGCCGCTCCTTCCAGGTCGTCGAGGGCACCCCCGGGACGTACACCGTCCTCGAGGACCGTGTGGCATCAGGGGATCAATATGGCGGGAAGGTGAAGCTGACCTTCCAGAGGGGACGCCTCAGCTGGTACGGGCAGGGTGCCGCCATGGGCCTCGTGGCCGACGGAGGCTACGACCAGACCCAGACGTTCACCGGATGGGCCCTGAAGGACACGGGGTCCGGCAACCAGTGGAACGTCCTCACAGGCTTTGCCCTGAACTACGGCTCCTGGCAGATCGCTCCGAATTTTCTTTACCAGAAGCCTCTTGTCGGTCCGATGCCCTTTGTCGGCCCCAACAATCGCTACGCGGTTCCGGCACCCGGTCGGCCCCGCAACATTCTCGACGACCCGTTCGCCGTGCGCGGTAACCGGGAGACCCGAGGTGCCGAGGTCGTCCTGACCTACGACCCCACGCCGGCCACGTGGATGTACCAGTGGGACAACGATGTTCGGGAAGATGCGGGGCTCGCGATGAGCCTGGCTGCGACATTCCGGAGTCATGCCACGACACAGGATGCCGCCATTGGCATTCTGGCGGACGGTCGGACTCCGTTCGGCTTTCCCGGTGCGACGCCTGCTCGGGATCTGTGGGAGATTCGCGCGCGGATCGTCTCCAAGCCCTCACGTCGGTTCGGGGTCGTAGCAAACCTGTTCGGAGGCAACGGTGAACCGAATGGCGAGAATGAGCGGTTGATCCATCGAGTGGGCGGCGATGCCCGCATGATTGTCGACAACGTGAAAGTCCAGGTCGGCGCGAAGGTCAACGACTGGGGGCCGTACGACTATCATCGCGATTTCAACCTCACCTATCCGCTGCAGGTGATGGGCGACATCTCCTACGTCTTCGGGATTCCCGAGTGGTTCGATGTCCCCATGACCCGCTTCGGAATTCGTGGGACGTACCGTACCCTGAATCAGTACTCGAACCGCTTCTGCCCCGGCTTCTCCTTCAACGTCAGCGGAACACCCGTGTGCGATCCACTCCTCCCGGGTGACAACGGCAGCGAGTGGGAAATTCGCACGTACATCCACATCGGGCTGTGACCGTCGACTAGCCTTCCGGCCGGGTGCTCCCTGTACGAAGGCCGACTCACTCGCAAGGAACGCGGATCCCCGATCCTTGACCGATGAGCGCCTCGGGGCGCCTGCCGTTCACCGCTCAACTCGCTTGAGAATCCATGACCGAAGTAGCCCACATCGCCGTGATCGAAGAGCGGATCGAACGTTTGCTCGAGCAGATGACACTCGAGGAAAAGGTCGGCCAGCTCACCCTCGCAAGCGGTGGAGGTGGACACATTCCCGAGTGGCTCGACGAAGGGATCCGCCGCGGACGCACGGGTGCCGTTCTGAATGAAGTCGACGTGGATACCGTCAATGAACTCCAGCGCCGCGCGGTCGAGGAATCCCGACTCGGGATTCCGCTCCTCATCGGTCGGGACGTCATCCACGGCTTTCGGACCGTCTTCCCGATCCCGCTGGGGCAAGCTGCCACATGGAATCCCGAATTGGTCGAGAGGGGAGCCCGGGTAGCCGCCCTCGAGGCCTCTCGATGCGGAATCAATTGGACGTTCGCCCCCATGCTGGACATCGGACGGGACCCGAGGTGGGGTCGGGTCGCAGAGACGTTTGGAGAGGACCCTCATCTGTCCTCTGTCCTCGGTGCCGCCATGGTTCGCGGCTTCCAGGGTGGGGAGCTGGACGCAGATGGAAGCATCGCGGCATGCGCCAAGCACTTCGCAGGATACGGAGCCTCCGAAAGCGGGAAAGACTACAACTCGACGAACATTCCCGAGAACGAGCTCAGAAACGTTCACCTCCGGCCATTCAAGGCAGCGCTGGATGCCGGTGTCTGCAGCCTGATGACCTCGTTCAGTGATCTCGACGGGGTGCCGGCCAGCGCCAACGAGTTCCTTCTTGACCAGGTCCTGCGCCGTGAGTGGGATTTTGACGGATTCGTCGTCAGCGACTGGGATTCGATCAGTCAGCTTCAGGCGCACGGTTTCACCGAGAACGATCGGGAATCGGCCTACGAAGCAGCGCGAGCGGGCGTCGACATGGAAATGGCGAGCACCACGTATGCTCATCATCTCCCCCAGCTCGTGACCGAGGGACGGATCTCCGAAGAAAAGGTCGACAGGATGGTGCGAAACGTGCTGCGCACGAAGCTCCGCCTGGGCCTGTTCGAACGTCCCTACGTCGATCCCGAGAGCTTCCCGGACTGGGGCAATCCGACCTACCTCGCGGACGCCCTGGAAACCGCCCGCCAGAGCATCGTGATGCTGAGGAACCGCGATGAAACGCTTCCTCTGAAGCCCCACGAGCTCTCCTCTCTTGCAGTCATCGGTCCGATGGCAGACGAGCCCTATGAGCAGCTCGGCACGTGGATCTTCGACGGAGACCCCGAGCTGAGTCAGACACCTCTGAGTGCGATCCGGGAGGCGCTTCACGGGGAGGTAGAAGTCCGTTACGAACGGGGGCTCGAAACCACGCGAAGCAGGACTCGCGACGGCTTCCCGGCGGCACTCGATGCCGCGCGCGCAGCCGATGTGGTCGTGCTCGTGCTCGGGGAGGAGTCGATCCTGTCGGGGGAAGCCCATTGCCGCGCCGATATTACGCTTCCGGGCGCCCAGGCAGCCCTGCTGGATGAGGTTGCCAGTCTGGGCAAGCCGGTCATCCTCGTGATCATGGCGGGCAGGGCCCTCGCCGTCGAAGCTCTTCCAGACTCGGTCGCCGCCATCCTGTACGCATGGCACCCCGGGACCATGGGTGGTCTGGCGATCTCGGATATTCTCACTGGGGTCGTCTCACCCTCGGGACGACTACCGGTCAGCCTGCCACGTGTGGGCGGCCAGATCCCGATCTACTACGCACACAAGAACACCGGTCGACCGCCGACCCCGGAAACGTTCGTGCACATCGATGATATTGATCCCGGCGCTCCTCAGGTGTCGATCGGGAACACGTCGTTCCATCTCGATGTTCACCCATCCCCAGCGTATCCGTTCGGCTTCGGCCTGACCTACGGAGACGTTCATTATCGTTCCGTGAGCTGCCCCGAGCCCCGAATCACCCCCGGTTCGTCGCTTGAGGTGATCATCGAAGTCGCGAACGAGGGGCGGTGGGACGTCGAAGAGGTCGTCCAGGTCTATATCCGGGATCTCGTCGGCAGCGTCACACGCCCGGTGCGCGAACTCGTCGCCTTCAGGCGCGTGTCTCTCGAGGCAGGGGAAGTTCGCCACCTTCGCTTCGACATCGACGCGAAGGAGCTGGCCTTCTACGGCCGAGACATGAAACGAAAGGCGGAGCCGGGCCGATTCCACCTCTGGGTGGGTGGACACGCAGGATC
>JAYOKZ010000012.1:0-76157 GCA_038120095.1 Gemmatimonadales bacterium | reverse complement strand
TCGTTTGCTCGAACGTTCGGCAGATCGGGCCCGATCGCATTCGAACGCTACTGGTTGGCCCAGGTGTTCCAGGGGAGATCGAATCCCCCGGTCAAGCTATCATCCGTCCAGGCGACGCTTGATTTCGTGCGAGACACTCCAGGTGCGATCTCTGCTGTGCCGGGGGGAACGGACACGGACGGGCTGAGGATTGTGGTCTCTCGTTAGTCGATGATCACACGAGGTCGTCCCTGGTTTGGAAGCATCACCTTCCGCATCTGGCTTCCGTTCGCCATGGCGATCGCATCCGTCCTCGGCGTCATGGGCGTCGTCTACCCCGCGCGACAGGCGGAGCTGTTCCGGGACTCGGCCGCGCTTCGGCTTTCGGACCTCGCGCGAGCAACTGCCCTGGGTGTCGAGTTCGCACTGGAGGCTGACGATCTGGGCCTGCTCGCTCGAACCATGGCTTCGATCCGGAGTTCGCAGGATTTCGCGTTCGTCGCACTCATCCAAGTCGGTGAAGCAGGGGAGGAGCAAGTCCTCGCGTCCAACCCCTCCGACATCGATCCGGCCTCGATTCTGGACGCGTCGGATGGCTCGATGTACGTCGTATCGGACGCCATTGTCTCCTCGACCGATTTCGATGGAGTCGTTCGGGTTGGAGCGCTGGGTGCCGATGTCGATGCAGAGGTTGCCCAGCTGCGACGCGTCGCTTTTCGGTTGGTATTCTTTCTACTTTTCGTCTCTCTGACCCTGAGTGCCTGGGTAGCTCGGGCGGTCTCGAGGCCGATCGTTGCCCTGACCAGCGCTGCGGAACGCCTCGCAGATGGTGACTACGATGTCCCCATCGCGGTACCGAATGACCGCAGTGAAATCGGCGATCTCTCTCGTTCCCTCGCGGGCTTGCAGGGGGCCTTGACGGACGCTCGCCAGCGAATGGCCCGCTATGTCGACGGGGTCGTCGAGGCGAAGGAAGCAGCAGAGGCCGCGGCCAGGGCGAAGACCTTTTTCGTTGCGAACGTCTCGCACGAGCTTCGGACACCGATCAACGCAGTCCTCGGATTGACGCATCTGTGCCTTCAGGGCGACCTCTCCGAACGGCAGAGAGACTATCTCACGAAGATCGACGTCGCGTCACGAAATCTGGCGAGCCTCGTGGATGATGTGCTCGATTTTTCCAAACTCGAATCAGGCGCCGTCGAGTTGGAACGGGGGCCGTTTCGCGTGTCCGAGCTGGTTTCTCAGGTCGAAACCGTTGTGAAGAGCGGACTGGACAAGCCCGCCCTGCGCGTCGAGTTCACGGTTGACCGGGAGCTGCCTGAGACCCTGATGGGCGACGCACTTCGGCTGCAGCAGATCCTGGTCAATCTGGCGGGCAACGCGGTGAAGTTTACCGATCGGGGGCTGGTCCGAGTGCACATGCAGGAAGAATCGAGATCCGGAAACTCGGTCTCCGTCCAAATGTCGGTGGTCGACTCAGGTATCGGCATGGACCCCGCAACGGTGCGGAGCCTTTTTCGGCCGTTCAAACAGGCTGATCCTTCGACCACTCGAAAATTCGGTGGGACGGGGCTCGGTCTTGTGATCACCAAACGCCTGGTGGAGGCGATGGAGGGCACGCTTACGGTCACGAGCGAGCTGGGTTCAGGCAGTACGTTCGTTGCGAACGTCGTCCTGCAGGTGGCGGACGGCGCTGCTGTCCGGGTGTCGAACTCTGCCGGACAGCCTCACTCAGATGGTTGGGTTCCGAAGCTGTCTGGCCTCCGGGTTCTGGTCGCGGAGGACAACCCGTTCAATCAGTTGGTCGCCCGGGAGTTGATCGAATCCACCGGTGCCCATGTCACGGTCGCAGAGGATGGCATCAGCGCTGTTGAAGCTGTCCTTCATGGAGACGCGATCGACATCGTCCTGATGGACGTGCAGATGCCGCGGCTTGACGGGCACGGCGCCGCGAGACAGATCCGGGATCACGCAGCCGAGGCTCCCGTGATGATCGCCATGACGGCCAACGTCACCGCGGCCGATCGCCGACTGGCGAGAGAGTCCGGTATGCAGGACTTCCTCGCCAAACCTGTCGAGCCAGCGGCGCTGTTCGAGACGCTCTCGCGCTGGAGTGAATCGCACGGTTCGTCGAGAGCGACCTCATCGACCGACGCTGGGCCTCCGGGTCAATCCGACCCAGTCGTCGATCCGATAGCAGGTGGGCAAGAAGGTCAACCCCTCTTCGACCCGGCGGCTCTCGACCGGCTCGCAGGCGGAGATCCGGATCGAGTTGTGCGGTTTCGATCTTCCGTGATGGACTCCGCGCGAGAAACGGCTCAGGCGCTCGCTCGTGGCCGGACAATCCGGGATCGAGGCGAAATCGGTCGTATCGCGCACCGCTTCAAGGCTGTCGCAGGTACGGTTGGGGCGATGCTGTTGTCGCAGGAGTGCGAAGAGCTCGAGGTCATGTGTTCGGATGATTCGGACGTTTCCTGGGGCGTGATCGACGCACGGTGCCAGGACCTCATCGATCAGGTAGAATTGCTGGCCCACCAGTTGGGAGGAGAGCCCGCGGGTCGTGCCGCATCCTTACCCCGGCCCACGCACGGCTGACACGCGTCCCGTCTTCGGAGCGCGGGTGACAGCGGCGGGCAGGGGTGTTGCCGCGATGAACGTTCTGACCCTCGGCGTGGCAGGGTCTCCTCCCGCCGGATCGATCAGCAAGCCCTGCCCGGACGGTGTCGTTCTGAAGCGTGAGGGTGCTGCGTACAACCACTGACTGCGAGGGCAACCGTCGTGACGAAGCGCGACCGCTGGCTCAGACTCGGCATGGCCGCCGTCATCGTCTCAGCCGTCAGTGATGCCTCGGCTCAGCAGACACCGCTCCCCGCGGCCCCCACACCTCCGGAACGTCTCGAGCGACCCAGCATCCGGGCGTTCAAGGCCCAGGAGCCCGTCACGCTGAACGGGGTCCTGGACGAGCCGTCATGGAGCCTCGCCGACAGCACCGACGGCACCTTTTGGATGACGCAGCCCCAGGCGGGATATCCGGCTCCTGATCGAACCATCATTCGCATGATGTACGACGACGAAGCCATCTACATGGGCGCGGTCTTGTACGACCCGGAACCCCACAGGCTGGTCTCCGCCGGTCTCGAGCCGGACTTCAGTCCTCAGGCTTCGGACATGTTCGGTGTCGCGATCGATGCGAGCCGTGATCGGAAAAGCGCGTACGTGTTCGGTGCCAATCCGGCGGGAGCGACATGGGATGCCCAGTCGTTCAACGATGGTGCGGCCATCAATTCGGCATGGGAGGGGATCTACGAGGTTCAGACGAGCACGTTCGACGCCGGTTGGATCATCGAGATGAGGATCCCGCTGACCACGCTGAGATTTCCGTCGGGTGAAGGCGAACAGACCTGGGGCCTGAACTTCAGCCGCCAGGTACGGCGCCGGAACGAGTACGCCACCTGGGCGGCGATCCCCAGACAGTTTCGAGTGTTCCGCATGTCCGAGGCGGGCACCCTCGAGGGACTTCCGGCCTTTCAGCCGGGGCGAAATCTTCAGATCAAGCCCTTCCTGTCAGGAGCCAACCGGGACGGGGAACTGCAGCCGGATGGTCCGATCCGGGACTTCGACGTCGGCCTGGACGCGAAGTGGGCGGTCACCCCCCGGCTGGTACTCGACCTCACCGCGCTCACCGATTTTTCCCAGGTGGAGGTCGATGAGGAGCAGATCAACCTCACCCGCTTTTCGCTCTTTTTTCCCGAAAAGAGAGATTTCTTCCTCGAGAACGACGGTATCTTCACCTTCGCCGACGACGCCTCCCGGGCGTTCCGATCGGGGGCAGGGCCACAGAATTTCAAGCTGTTCCATTCACGTCGTATCGGCCTGTCCGATGCTCGGGAACCCCTTCCCATCGGGGGCGGGGCGCGTCTCTCCGGGCGGATCGGGGAATACGAAGTTGGCTTGATGGAGATGCAGACGCTTCGGGATGGAACGTCTCCATCCGAGAATTTCGCGGTCGCGCGGGTGCGCCGCAGTCTGCTGACGCGGTCCGATGTCGGATTCATTGTCGTGAATCGGCAGGCCACCGGTGATGCCGCGGACGGTCGTTACTCGAGGGCCGGCGGCGTCGACGCCAACCTCCGTCTCGACCGTCTTCAGGTGAATGCCTATGCCGCGCTGACGGACGACCCGGAAGCTGACGGGGACCGGTCGATCGGTTCGATCCAGGTCGGGTGGAGGGATCCGGTGTTCGACTTCTCGGTGCTGGGCAAGCACGTGGGAGACGCATTTCGTCCGGGGGTCGGCTTCGTGAGCCGGAGTGCGGCCAATCAATGGTTCGCATCGGGGGGGATCCACGTGCAGCGGCCGGTCCCGTGGCTGACCGAAGTGAATCCCTATGTCGACGTCACGGAATATTACTCGACCGGGGGCGCCTTCGAGAGCAGGGAGATCAAGCCCGGCTTGATCATCATCGCGAATGACGGAGGGCGCTTCAGCCTCGACTACTCGCGCCGCGACGAACGGCTTGTGGAGGAAAGCACGATTCTCGGCGTGCCGATTCCCGCGGGTGACTATCAGTTCGACCTGATGTCCGTCAGCTACAATGCCAATGGTGGACGGGTCCTCTCGGGAAGCGCTTCCTACAGTGCCGGCCAGTTCTTCGACGGGGATCGGGCTTCGGTTTCGGGCACGCTGTCGTTCCGTCCGAATGAACACCTGCTCGTCGAGGGCACGCTTCAACGCAACCGCATCGAATTGGGCGGTACGCCGATCGAGGCCGATCTCTTTCGGGGTCGGGCTCAGTTCGGGTACAACACTCGGACCTTCCTGTCCGCATTTGTTCAGTACAATCGAGTCGCTCAGGAACTCCTCACCAACGTGCGGTTCAACCTCATTCACGCCCCGCTCAGTGACATCTTTGTCGTCTTTTCGGAGCGCCGACGTACCGGGGTGACCACCGGCCAGCCGTCTGTCATCGATCGGGGGTTGACCGTCAAGGTCACACGCCTCGTTCAGTTCTGACCCAGCCGCCAGGCGACGAATCGCTTGGACGTCGTACCGGGCGGCGGAGCGTCGTGAATGGACAACGCGACGGTGTCGAGATAGGGTGCTTCATGCTCCAGCATCTCACGTCTCGCCAGTCGGGTCTGGCTGCCTCATTCCTCGCCCTGATGGCCGTCACCGGGTGTGAGGACCGCCGCACGTCCGGTCGGGGCGAAGCCTTCGACGAATCCGGCTCATGGACGGAGCTGTTCAACGGGAGAGACTTGAGCGGATGGACGCCGAAGATCCGCGGTGAAGTCCTCGGTGAGGATCGGCGCAGCACGTTCCGCGTAGAGGGCGGTCTGCTCACTGTTTCGTACTCGGAGTACGATGAATCGCTGGGTTTTCGCGACACCTTTGGGCATCTCTTTTTCGCCCAGCCCCTGCAGGGTTACGAGCTGCTGGTGGAGTATCGATTTGTCGGCGAGCAGTTCGAGGGTGGCCCCGGGTGGGCGCGCTCGAATTCGGGTGTGATGTTCCACGCGCAGGCACCTGAGACGATGGGTGTCGACCAGGATTTTCCGGTTTCTCTCGAGGCGCAGTTCCTCGGGGGCGAGGCGGGTGAGATTCGTCCTACGGCGAATCTCTGCACACCGGGGACGCATGTCCGAATGCTCGGAGATCTGGTCACGACGCACTGCATCGAGGCGACTGCTCCGACTGTGCCTGACAGCACGTGGGTGACGGTCACGATCGTCGCGCATACGGACGGCACAGTCCGCCATCTCGTCGATGCAGACACCGTCATCTCGTACGGGGCTCCGGTCGTCGGTGGCGGAGAGGTCAGTGAGTGGGCTGCGGGAGCGCCTGAGCCGGGCCTCGAGCTGACGGGAGGGTACATCGCTTTGCAGAGCGAGAGTCATCCGATCCAGTTTCGGCGCGTTGCCTGGCGACCGCTTCGCCGTCCGTGACTTCTCCCCTCCGGGGGGTGCGGGCGCTGGTGTCGAGACGGTAGGTTGCCCGCGACCGACCTCGGAGGAATGAGATGGATCGACGCACCGCCCTACGAACCCTCGCGACCGCCGGTGCGCTGCCGCTCTTGGCCCCCGAGCGGGTCGCAGCTGTCCTGGAAGCTCGTCGCTACCTTGCGTCGGATGAGGACGCGACCGGCTCGGGCCAGGCCTTGAGTGAGCATGAGCTGGTGATGGTCGGTCTCATCGCAGACGTCATTCTTCCCCGAACGGAGACCCCGAGCGCCTCGGATCTTGGCGTTCATGAGTTTGTCGATCTGATTGCGGCTGAGTGGATGGACGGAGACGAGTCGGACGCGCTCCACGATGGACTGGCGACCCTGGACGAGACCTCGAGAGCTCGGTTCGGTCGTGGCTTTGTGGACTCATCCGGGCGTGAGCAGTTGATGCTGATCACCGAACTGGACACCTCGATGCCGGTGTCGGTGTCGTCGGACGTTGTCGGTGGTGGGTTCTATCCGATGCTGAAGCGCCTGGTCCTCGTCGGCTACTTCACGACAGAGGATGGAGCGAGTCAGGTCGGTTACCGGACCATCCCGGGCGAATTCGGTGGGTGTGTCGCTCCTGGGGTCGGACGATGAGAAACGAGTATGACGCGATCGTGATCGGCTCCGGGATCACGGGAGGGTGGGCCGCGAAGGAGTTGACGGAGGCCGGGTTGAGCACCCTGGTGCTCGAAGCCGGGCCGGATGTCGTACCGGAGCGCGATTACACCGAGCATATCCCAGCGTGGGGCATGCGGTACCGCGGGATGGGGGACCGGAAGAGCCTCGAGGCGCGTCAGGCCATTCAGCGCGAGTGCTACGCCTGCGACGAACTGGGGTCCGCGTTCTTCGTCGATGACGTCGACAACCCGTATACCACCCCGGAAGACGCGCCCTTTCTCTTCCTTCGCGGTCGTCAGGTCGGAGGACGCTCCATCATGTGGGGTCGCCAGGTATACCGACTGAGCGATCTCGATTTCGAGGCCAACATTCGGGATGGCGTCGGGATCGATTGGCCCATCCGGTACGCAGATCTCGCTCCCTGGTACGATTACGTCGAGCGCTTCATCGGCGTTTCCGGGGAGGCCCTCGGGCTGGACCATCTGCCGGATAGCCAGTTTCTGCCTCCGATGGCCATGATGTGTGCGGAGGCGTACGTCCGGGACGGGCTCGCACGGGCCTACCGGGGGGAACGTGTGCTCACGATCGGGCGGTGCGCGGTACTGACCCGCGATCATCTGGGTCGTCAGGCCTGCCATTTCTGTGGTCCGTGTGAACGGGGTTGTCGTACGCGCTCCTACTTCAGCAGTCTGAATGCGACGCTGCCGGCCGCCCGGGCGACGGGTCGCATGACCCTCAGGCCCAACAGCGTCGTGCACTCCCTCGGGTATCGGGATGGCCGTGTGTCCACAGTCCGGGTCATCGACCGTGAGACGCATGAGGCACTCGAGTTCTCGGGCCGGGTCGTCTTCCTGGCTGCGTCGACACTCGAATCGACCAGAATCCTGCTGAACTCGACGTCTCCGGACTTTCCGGATGGACTGGCCAACTCGAGCGGAGCGCTCGGTCACTACCTCATGGATCACACCATGGGCCACGGCGCATCGGGTGACGTGCCGGGCTTCGAGGATGGGGCCAATCAGGTACGCCGGATCAACGGGATCTATCTGCCGCGCTTCCGTAATGTCAGCACCAGCCACCCGGATTTCCTTCGGGGCTTTGCGTATCAGGGTGGCGGATCCCGCAGCGACTGGAGCCGCGGTGCGTCCACGCCGGGTTTGGGTGCTGACTTCAAGCGTGGCCTGACCGAGGCTGGACCCTGGGAGATGGAGTTGTACGGTTTCGGCGAGTGTCTCCCGGATGCGTCGAACCGGGTCGAGCTGGACCCGGAGGTGGTCGATGCCTGGGGCGTTCCTGCTCTGAAGATCACCTGCCGATGGGGCGAGAACGAGCGAGCCATGTTCGACGACATGGCGGACAGTGCTGCTGAAATGCTCGAGGCCTCGGGCGTTCGGAACGTTCGGGTGTTCCACGAGGACAACCCGCCCGGAAAGACGATTCACGAAATGGGGACAGCCCGCATGGGACGCGATTCAGCGACCTCGGTTCTCAACGGGTACAATCAAGCGCACGACGTCCGGAATCTCTTCGTGGTGGATGGCTCGTGCATGGTCTCCTCCGCGAATCAGAATCCGTCTCTGACCTACATGGCCCTGACGGCGCGGGCCTGCGCCTATGCAGTGGACGCGCTGAACCGTCTCGAACTCTGAGGGACGCTCGAGCATCGTGATCACGCGCAGGGACATTCTTCGACTGCGGTCAGGGCAGGGTGGAGCGGTCGTGGGACCGCGGGTCGAGTGGCGGCTTGCCTCCAGCTTTCCGCCGAGTGCGGACTTGTTGCATGGAGCGGCTCTGCGCATCGCCCGGCGCGTATCGGAGATGACGGCCGGAGGATTCACCATCCGGACCTACGCAGCAGGCGAACTCGTTCCTCCGCTGCAGGTCATGGATGCCGTGATGCAAGGGACGGTGCAGGCCGGGTTGTCGCCCGGCTACTTCTACATCGGGAAGCACCCGGCGCTCGCATTCGATACCGGTGTCCCCTTCGGTCTGACGACGAGGCAGCAGTTGTCCTGGCTCTGGCATGGCGGAGGCCTCCCTCTCCTGAACGATATCTGGGGTCAGTTCGGTCTCCGCTGTCTCACGGCAATCGCCTCGCCGGGACAAATGGGAGGCTGGTTTCGAGAGCCTATCGAGAGCCTCGGCGATCTCGCGGGTCTGCGATTCCGGATCCCCGGCATCGGCGGTGAGATCATGACGCGTCTCGGCGTCACCGTTCAGGTCCTCTCGGGTTCGGAGATCTACCCTGCACTCGAACGAGGTGCGATCGACGCGACCGAGTGGGTCGGCCCGTACGACGACGAGAAGCTGGGTCTCCATCAGATCGCGAAACACTATTACTACCCCGGGTGGTGGGAGCCCGGCGTCACCATGGGACTCCTCGTGAGCATGGAGGCGTTCGAGGAGCTGCCCGCGAGCTATCAGCGCATCCTGGAAACGGCCTGCGCCGAGACCGCGATCGACCGGCTTGCGATCTACGACGTTGCGGAGCCACACGCTCTGGCCCGGCTCACGGGAGAGCACGGCGTCGTGCTCCGACACTATCCCGGAGATGTGCTCGATGCCGCGTGGCGAGAATCCGATGCCTACCTGGCGGAACAGGCGGCGGCTGATCCGGATTTTGCGAGAGTGCACGCATCCTGGCACGCCTTCCGGCAGTCTGCATTCGTGTATGCGCGCGGTAACGAACTCGCGTATCGACGTAACGCATTTTCCAGAGTCCGCTGATTCGTCGCTCGCGCGCGGGACACAGGGCAGAATACGTGGGTATCTTGTGCTCACCGTAGTCCGAACCCGTCTCCGAGACACACCCATCCACCCGCTGCGTCGTCCCTCGCCCTGCTTCCCGAGTCCGAGTCCCGTCGCTGTGATCGATGGGTCCCGGCGGTGGTTGCTGGCCTCTGTGGTCGGCGCCCTCCTGGGAATGTCGAGTGCCACGTTGGCGGCTCAGCAGGACACGGTGCGGATTGCCGCGGAACCGGTCACCTGCGACGCAGGGGTCGTGACGGGCATCGACGTCGTGCGGGGTTCGGTCTTCGACCCCGACTCGACCGAGATTGCCCCGCTCGTCTGGACGTACCGGTTGATGAACGTCCTTCATGTCCGGACGCAGGAATCGTTCGTTCGGCGCGAAATCCTGTTGCGGGAAGGAGAGTGCTTCGACCCGTTCCTGGCCACGGAGTCCGAGCGTCTGCTCGAGTCGTACACCTTCCTGACGAACGCGCGCGTGGTCGCGCGTCCGGATGGGACTGGCGGTCAACGTCTCACCGTCAGTTCACAGGATGAGTGGTCGACGCAGGTGGACGTCGGAGTCACGTACGACGCGGGGCCGAACATCGAGAAGATTCAGGTCACCGAAGAGAACTTCCTGGGGCAGGGGGTCCTTGCCGAGTTCACGCACCGCGAGCGACTCGAGACCCGGACTCAGGCGGTCCGAGTTTCCACGCCTCGTCTCTTCGGCCGGACCGACGCCAGCTTGGAGATCGGCCGCGATCGGCCGGGAAATTTTTTCAATCAGTTCGTCGGGTATCCCTTCATCGGTGAGGCGGGACGGTACTCGCTTCGTCAGGGATATAGCCGTGGAACGCGGTACTACTCCTACGGCACCGCGGTGGATGACGTGTTCAGTCAGGTGGTCGTTCCCGAGTTCCGGGAGGTCATCGAGTTTTCGGCGGCTCGACGGTTCGGAGGCCGCGGGAAGTCTCTGATCGCCGGAATCTCTGCTTCCCGGGACGTCACTCGCTTCGGCGCCGTGTCGGCTGCAACGAATGATGATCTCAGTGACCTGGCTCCGTACCCGCACGCCGGGCCCGTCTCACTGGTCAGGCAGCTGGAGCAACGCGCATCGAGTCGAATCTGGCTGCACCTGGGTGCCCGAAACCTTCGGTTCGAGGAGTATTTCGGCATCGATGGGCTCCGGGACAGACTCCTCGTGGGACTCGGCTATCGAGCCGCGGTGTCGGCCGGACGGGGAACGGGACTGTTCGTCCCGGAGGAAGCCGATGGGAGGGAGGAGTTCTTTGCGCGTGCGAATGGTGCCGTCACGACGTCCATCGGTTCCTCGATCCTCCATGGAGAAGCGTACGTCGAGTCGCGACGTGACGGTGACGGGTGGGAAGACGTCATCGCGGACGCGGAGTTGGTCGCTCTGCTGCGTCATCGCGCACTCAGCGGGCAGACCCTGTTTCTTCGGGCGACGTTCGCTGGTGGATGGCACACGAGCATGCCGTATCAGATGAGTCTCGGGGGGCGAGAGGGAATGCGATTCCTCCCCGAGGACCGATATCCCGGCGGACGCACGGCCCGCTTCGTGGTCGAGGATCGAATCGTGTTCCCGTGGCCGGCAAACACGCTGGACCTCGGGATGACACTATTCGCGGATGTCGGGCGGGTCTGGCCCGGTGATGCCCCATTCGGGATCGACTCCGGATGGCGCAAGGGTGTTGGGGCCGGCGTGCGGATCGGCTTTCCTCGTCGCACGAGAAATGCATGGCGGGCGGATCTGGCTTTTCCCCTGGATGGACCCGAGCGGACGCCGATTTTGCGTGTGACCTTCGAGTTGAACCGTCTGGCTCAGGGCTTCTTCATCCCGGATCACACCCGCAGTCGCCGATTCGCCCTGGGCGCCGACAGCTTCTAGGCTGGCCGGCCGAATCACGTAGGACTGGCCCTGACACCCGCCGCTTGCACATGTTTCGGGTCAGCCCCCCCAATATGGCTCAATCGGGACGGACTTTCTTCAAGATTCCATGGCCACTCGCTCGCCACAACTTCTGGTGATCGAAGCCGGCAGCGACCAGGCCCCTCTGAGCGCTGCCGTCGCTCGCGGGGCTCGATCCGGGCTGTCGGTCTACACGGCGCAGGACAGTCCCGAGGGGATCGCGTACCTCGCCGGCCTGCCTCCGTTCGACGACCGTGGTCTGCACGCCGTGCCGGATCTGATCCTGCTGGATCCCGTCGTACCGGAAGCCGATGGGCTCGAGGTTCTCACGTGGATCAGGAATGCCCAGCCCGAACTCGACGTCCCGGTGGTGGTGGTGACGGCATCGTCCTCCACCGCAGACTCGGACCGAGCTCAGGCTCTCGGAGCCCGTGAGGTGCATCGCAAGCCCGACGACCTCGACGAGTTGAGTGGTCTGGTCCGGTCGATCATCGATCGATGGATCGGCGTCAGCCAGATGATCGGGGCGCATCTGGGGGCCATGGGCTAGTTCTGGAGTCGGCAGGCATCTGCTGCCGGGAGGTTATCCCCCCGGGCTCTCAGACCGTCCCGGCACGAGCCGTAGCTCGAGTGGGCCAGCGAGTTGTTCGAGGACGGGCCCCAGGGCTTTCTGTTCCGCTCTGAGTTCGGCGAGGCCCTCGCCAAACGAGCCGAGCGAATCCGAAAGCCGTTCGATGGCCTCCTGAATCGATACCTGATTCTCCGCGTTGGCTTCGAGCGCTGTGGACACGGAAGACACGTTTCCACCGAGCTCGTCGACCGTGAGACGTACCGACTCCATCGACTGACTCAGGCCGGCGTTCATACGTGCAGATGTTTCGCTCAGGCCCTGCATGACCTGACGGGTGCGGCTGACGAGGGCGTCGATTTCTTCGAGCCGGGCCCGCATGACCCCTTCGAATTCCCTGGTCGAGGAACTTGATGGTTGCGCTACGGCCCGAAGAGCTGCCGGTTCGGCATCCTGACGGTTGGCCACGATACTCAGCCCCAACTCGTCGAGCCGTGTGAAGAAGCGCTCGTCGCGTTTTTGAACCGCGGAGCTCGTCACGTTCGCTACGAGTCCGGCAAGGAGGCCGAGGAGGGTGGTGTCGAAGGCGAAGCTCAAGCCCGAGGCCACGTTGCCGAGTTCGGCCGTGACCCTCGTAACGTCCTCGATGTCGAGATTGGTCGTGAGGAATTCGGAGAAGCCTCCCACGGCGAGTGAGATCCCCAGCACCGTACCCACGAAGCCGAGAATGGGCATTGCCCAGATGAAGAGCTTGACCGTGCGATACCCTGCCGCTGCCGTGTCCGCGTCGAGGTCCGACTGATGTCGAAGCAGCTCATGAGTTCGCTGCGGGTCGGCATTGGACTCCAGATAATGAAGCAGCCAGAGAAGTCGGCGGGCGACCGGACGCTCACGTCCGGGCAGCCCCAGCAGTCGTCTTTGCAGGACACCGATGGGTTCCTGGGATACCATCCGAGGCAGCTCCCGAACTTCCCTGCGGTCCAGGTCGCCCTCGTTGGCTGCACCCTGCCGAGACTTCAGAGCCAGGTCCGTCAGGGTCCAGACGAGCACGAAGACGATCAGGCCTGGCACGAGGGACATGACCCATCCGCCCGGTGGTCGGAACAGACGGTAGATGTAGGTGTCGGCCCCAACGACATTGGCGATCGCGAACTGTAGAGCCAGCGATAGCAACAGCGCGGTCGCGACCGGCATCAGAGCCTCCAGCGCGGAATTCGACCCCTTGACCCGCTTGACTCGCTCGCCGCTGCCGCTCAGTCCTCCCGCCTGAGCCGCGGCTCCCGCGGCGGCGGCTGCAGCAGCTTCGGCGGATGCCCGGGCCGCTGCCTCACGCTCCTCCTCGGAGGCATCATCAGGCACGGACAGCACACCCTCGAGAGATGCGGCGCAGGATCCGCATGATTCAGCGGGGAACTCGGTTGACTCGCCACATTCCGGACATTGGACCGTTGCCATCAGGTATTCCTCTCGCAGTCATCGAGCAGGCCGAAGGTCGGCGCGCTCATCGTTGAGGCTTGGACAAGATACCACGCGGTGCAGGACCCTCGCTGCCCGCCCTGAGATCGAAGCGGACCGGAAACTCGATCTCCAGAGGCCCCCATCGTGTCGCGAAGCCGCGTTCTTCCGCCAGGTCGCGTGCGCGCCGAAAGACTTCCAGACTTTCTATGTCGACGGCGAATTCGAGCCAGACGAAGTTCGGATCCAGGGTTCCGAGGAGTTCATCGAATGAGCCCGTCTCCAACTGGTGGATCGAATCTCCAGTCTCCCCGGGGATCTCTCGCACCTCGACGTCGAAGTCGCGCAAGTTCGGGTCCACGGCCGCTACCTCGCGATCGAAGTCGAGGATGTACTGAAAGTGCTGATCGGTCGGTGGGCTGAGGTTCGCCTCGCGCAAGAGTTGACTCATGTCGTCCATGGCGACGGTCCGCAGTCCTGCGACCAGGTCGTTCACTGGCTGGGTGCTGTCGAGGCCTCGGATCGTTCCCCCGTTGGCCACGATCAAGACCCGTCGACTGTCCACCGGCCGGTCACGGGGAGTCGGGACGGAGACCTCGAAGGACGTCGAGCCCAGTTCCAGAACCGTATAGATCACGAGAAACAGCATCACCCCGACCAGACAGGACAGGATGTCCATCAGGGAGTCGAGGTTGAGGATCGAGGCTCCCTCCGACGTACGAGTCTTACGGTACATCCTACTGCACGCTCAGCCGCTGCCATGTGGGATCGATTGGCTCGTACCCGACGTCGATACCGAGAAATTCGAAGTATCCGCGCACCTCCGGGAGTTCGTCGAATCCTGCGGGACGGACCAGGAGAACGATGTACTGGTTCTCGGTATCGAGGCCCACCTCCGCGATCCGAGCTCCCAGGCGAGTACCACTCAGGGCCCCGGAGATGTACGCCCACGTTGCCTCCCACGTGGAGATCTCGTCGAGGGACCGGGAGAACGTGGCCTGCTCCCCGGAAGGAAGGAGGGTCAGGTTCAGCCCGTCCCACTCCAGCCAGATCGGTGTTCGGGGGTCGTCCTCACCGGGATCGACGTTCGCCACGATCTCGACGGCCTTGTCCGCGCCAAGCGACACCGTCGCCACGGTAGCGAGGATGAAGACCATGACACCGAGGGTGCAGGCGAGGATGTTGAACATGGGGAAGAGAGAGATCTCTTCCTCGTTGTCGTCGGCCAATCTTGCCATGGCGAAGGAATACCACTCAGGCCCGCCGCTCTCAAGCCGCGGCGCAGCTCATTCGCGCTGGAAACGGCACGATCCCCCGATCAGTCCGCCGCCTCGCTCCCCCTCGATGGTGACGGCCGAATTCGGACCGGGCAGACCTTCAACTCCGCCGTGTCCGTGACCGGATCGTAACCGGCACCGGTAAGAACGTTGACCGGGACATCGTTGAACGAGAAGGAACTGAACACCGTTCCCCGAGGGGAGCGTTCCGTTGCCCGGACCTTGATTCTTACCGAACCACGGCGACTCGCCATTTCGACGAAACCGCCATCATGGACTCCCCACGAAGCCACATCGTCCGGGTGGGCTTCCAGGACTTCCTCGGAGAGGAGGTAGTCGATCCCCGATGACCGTCCGGTCTGGGTGCGTGAGTGATACGACTCGAGCCGACGCCCCGTCGTCAGCCAGACCGGGTAATCTTCGTCGATCGTCTCCGCCGGATCGCGATAACGGATCAGCTTGAAGATGCCACGCCCGTTCACGAAGCCGTCTTCGTGAAGTCGTGGCGTCCCCGGGTGCCCTTCTTCGGGCACTGGCCACTGGTACTCGCCGTACTCGATGCGGTCCCAGTCGAGCCCCGCATACGTGGTGGACAATGAGCAGAGTTCGTTGAAGACGTCCTTTGCTTCCCCGTAGTCGAAGCCCTGGAAGCCCATGCGTTTTGCGAGCTGGGAGAGGATCCACCAGTCGGGTTTTGCATCACCGGGCGCCGGGACCGCGCGGCGGAGGCGCTGCACGCGCCGCTCCGTGTTTGTCTGCGTCCCATCGGTTTCTGCGAAACCCGTGGCTGGGAATACGACGTCGGCGAATTCGGCGGTCTCCGTCATGAACAGGTCGCAGACCACGAGAAAATCCAGCGACTTCAAGGCATGCTCACAGTGGTCCCGGTCTGGATCAGTCACGACGGTGTTCTCGCCATCGATGATCATCGCCCTGATCTGATCACCCGCGAGTTCGAGCGCGCGGACCTTTGTAATTCCCTTCTCCAGATCGACCTTCCGACCCCATGCGTGCTGGAACTTGGCCTGGTTCGCCGGGTCCGTGACCGGCTGGAAACCGGGGTAATTATTCGGAATCGCGCCGACATCTCCCGCGCCCTGAATGTTGTTCTGTCCACGCATCGGGTTAATCCCCGTGCCTTCGCGGCCGAGGTTTCCGGTCATCAGAGCGAGGTTGCACAGACTCTGCACATTGTCCACGCCGCAGATGTGCTCCGTGATCCCGAGCGTGTAGTAGATCGCACCCCGTTCGGCCCGGGCGTAGAGCAGGGCCGCTTCCTCGATCAAATCCGGCGCGACCCCGCAGATCGTGGAGGCCCACTCGGGGGTGAACTCGCGCACGTGATCGAGGAACGCCTCGGCCTCGGTCGTACGCTCTTCGATGAAGCCCTCGTCGACCAGCCCCTCCCGGGCGATCACGTGCGCCATCCCGAGCAGGAGTGCCGCGTCGGAGCCGACACGCAGGGGCAGGTGCATGTCGGCGTAGTCCACCAGTCCGATGTGCCGAGGGTCGGCCACGATCATCTTCGCACCGTTCGCGATGGCCTTCTTCAGTCGTGTGGCTGCGACGGGGTGGCATTCCGTCATGTTGGTCCCGATGCAGAAGATCACATCGGGCTTTTCCATGTCACGCAGCGGGTTCGACATCGCGCCCCGCCCGATCGTTGCCGCCAGACCGGCGACTGTGGGAGCGTGTCAGGCACGGCTGCAGTTGTCGATATAACTCGTTCCCAGTCCGGCCCTGACCAGCTTCTGCAAGACGTAGCCGGCCTCGTTTGGCGCGCGACCGGACGCGACTGCGTACAGGCTGTGGCGGCCATGTTCGTTCACGGCCTCGAGCAGGCCCGCCGCCGCCCTGTCCAGCGCCTCATCCCACGTCGCGGGAACGAGTTGCCCATGGTCGTCACGTACGAAGGGTGTCTTCAGTCGATCCGGGTGGTGAACGAAGTCGAAGGCGAACTGCCCCTTCACGCAGAGTGCGCCCTCGTTCGCCGGCCCATCCATGGCCGGCTGAATGCCAACCACCTGATCACCTTTCGTCATGATGTCGACGGCACACCCGACGCCACAGTACGGGCATACGGATCGTGTCTTCTCCACCGGCTCGTCAACCTCGGCGAACCGCAAAGCCTTGAGGTCACCCAGGGCGCCGGTCGGGCACGTCTGGACGCATTGTCCGCAGAATGTGCAGGACGAGTCCTTCAGCAATCCGCCGAACTCCGTCGTGATCTGGGTATCGAACCCGCGGTTCATGACCGAGATCGCGTAATCACCCTCCTGTTCGGCGCAGACCCGGACACAGCGGTAACACGAGATGCAGTTCTCGTAATCACGAAGGATGAACGGGTTGGGATCGTCCGGGCGTGATGTGCCGGACGTGCGGCCCGCGAATCGACCGGTGCGGGCTTCATAACGGTCGACCAGGGTCTTCATCTCCTGGGACGCGAAACCGGAAAGCTCATCGACGTCCACCGTCCGGTTCTCGGAGACGACCATCTCGAGCAGGACACGGCGATGCATCTCGAGCGAGCCGCTCTTCGTCGTGACCCGCATGCCCGGCTCCGCTTTCGTCGTGCACGATGCAACGGGATTTCGGGATCCCTCCACTTCGACCACGCACAGCCGACAGGCGCCGAAGGCTTCGAGTCGGTCGTCGTAGCAAAGGGTCGGGATCTCTTTCCGGTTCCGCTCGGCGACCTCGAAGATCGTCTCACCCTTCGCGAACGGGACTTCCTCTCCGTCGAGGATGATCGTGGATGCGGTCATGTCACTCATCGTGTCGTTCCGTTGTCTGGTTCAATCCCCGGCGACGTGCGACTGCACGGCGTCAGGGAAGTATCGAAGGAGGCTCTCCGTGATGAGCGGGGCGGCCTGGCCCAGCCCGCAGGCGGACGTCTCTTTCATTGTCTTGTTCAGATCGTGCACCTCATCGAGCCAGTCGGTGAGGTCATCGGGCCCCGTGTTCCCCGCAAGCCGTTCCGTGAGCCGCTGCGTTCCAATCCGGCACGGGAAGCATTTGCCGCAGGACTCGTGGGCAAAGAATTCCATCGCCATATGCGAGATCTCGACCATGTCTCGCGAGTCGTCGAAGACCATGATGCCGCCCGCACCGAGGAAGGAGCCTCGAGCCCGAATGGACGGTTCATCCAGCGTGACGTCGAGGTCATCGCCTGCGAGAAACCCCCCTGACAGGCCAGCCATCGTCACGGCCTGCAAAGCCCGACCGTTGGGAATCCCTCCTGCCCATTCATGGATCAATTCCGAGAGCGGCAGGCCGATCGGCACCTCGTAGTTTCCGGGCCGTTCGATATCCCCCGACAGCGAGATCACCTTGGTTCCGGAATGCTCCCCGAGTCCGAGTGCCCGATACCATTCGGCACCGTGAACGACAATCGGAGGCACGGATGCAAGGGTCTCGACATTGTTTACCGCGGTCGGTGTCCCTTCGTAGCCGTGGGTCACGGGGTAGGGAGGACGGTTTCTCGGGAAGGGATGGCCGCCCTCGAGCGAGTTGATGAGCGATGTCTCCTCGCCGCAGATGTAGGCGCCGGCACCGCGACGAAGATAGATGCGGATTTCCTGTCCGGACCCGAAGACGTCGTCACCCAGGATTCCAGCCGCCTCGGCGTCGGCAATGGCGCCGGCAAGGAGATGCTCGGTCTCGGGGTATTCGTAACGGAGGTACAGGAATGCCCGGGGCGACCCGGTCGCGAAGCAGGCAAGGGCCATGCCCTCGAGCACCGCGTGAGGGTCGTGATCCATCAGAGCGCGGTCCTTGAAGCAGCCTGGTTCACCCTCATCGGCATTGCATACGACCGTCTTCGGCCCGCCCTCTGCGTCCGCGACCGCTCGCCATTTTCGGCCAGTCGGAAAGCCAGCGCCGCCCCGACCCGCGAGTCGACTCGCGTCGATGACCGATACGAGCTCGTCAGGAGTCATCGACGTCACGGCCTGTTCGAGTGCGGCATATCCACCGGTTGCCCGGTAGCCGGCGAGCGTCTTGCGGTGGGGATTCCGGATGTGGGTGAAGACGCACTCCTCGTGAGATCTGGATGCCTCGGGAGGAACCGGGGTTTCCTTCATTTCTAGCGCGTCGGCGGACGTGCCAACCAACGTCTGACTTCCGCGCAGTACCGGGATTGGCTCGTCGCAGCGCCCACTGCAAGGCATGCCGGTGGCTCCCTCGAGCCCGGCGACCAGCTCGTGGGCCCCTCTCAGCGCACACACCGGGCCGGTGCAGACCCGGGGTGCCTCGAATCCCCCCGCCTCTCGGGCGAAGTGGTGGTAGAAGGTGATGGTGCCGAAGAGATCCGCGATGGGAATTCTCAAGCCCTTCGACACCGCCCGCAGCGCATCGTCACTGAGATAGCCATCCCGCTCGTGGAACCGGTGCAGAAGCGGGAGAAGAGGCGCCTCCTCCGTCTTCGCCCGGGCGATCAGTTCAGAGTTACTCGGCGACATGCCTTTCCTTTGTGAGCATCGAAGAAACCCCTCCGCAGAATTGCAATCGGGGCGTCCCGACACAACAGCTACGTTGCCAAGGATAATACACGTCTTGGCGGGGCAACCGGTCTGGTCGTCAATCTCGTAAGGCCGCGGGATCGGACGGGACCGACTGGGGCGTAGCCCTGAGCCCCCATGCCAGTCCGAGATGCGCCGGGAGTAGAAGGGCAATGAAGGACCCGTTCTGGTGAACGGACCATGGCGTGACGTGCCACATCAGCCCAAGCAGGGCGACTCCTGCACACGTCGTTGAGATCCATCGAGCGCGGGCCTGCCAGGACGGGTCGGCGTAGGAGAGCGGGAGGGCAAGAGCCGACGCCAGGAGCAGGGGATTGGCCAGAAAGAGGTTTTCATTCCGCCATGCGAAGAGGTGGTCGGTGAAGAGAAGTGCCACCAGAATCATGCCCAGCAGACCGAAGAGACCCGACCATGCGCACGCCATCCCGAGGACCACCCGTCGCCAGAGGCGCGAGTCCCGGACCCGGGTCAGCGACAGTGACGAAAAGGTCGCACCGGACAGCAGGCCGAGGGCCAGGAAGCTGATGAGCCATGCGGGCGGCGCGGCTTCCTCCGAGGGCCCGGTGCCCGAATCCGTGGACTCCTCGTTGAGCACGAGTGCGCGTTGCGATCCGTCCGGACGCCGGACCGTGACGTCGCGAACCCGATCCCTGAGGGTCAGTGGGAGAAACATTTCCTCCCAGACGGTCAGCTCCTGATCCGTCGGACCCCCGAGGAGAGCATCCATCCCGGCGTAGATGAAGGGATCGACCTGGGTCAATCGCTGGGTGTGCCATCGATAGCTCGTTTCCGTCTCCACCGATCCGAAGGCTTCGGTCAGTTGGCCGCCGACGATCCGATCGAGAAGGTCCCTTATGCGGGTGGAGCAGTTGTCGAGAAAATACTGGTAGACGTAGTCGCGGTTTTCGGGCCGCGCGTTGGTCTCCGCGAGCATCAGGAGTTCGAGCTTCTCGGACGGTGTGAGGTCGAGTTCCTGTTGCACCACCGCCCGCCCGTCGCGCGCGTACGCCGACAGCATGGCCCCGGTGTCGAAGGGTGCCATCGTGTAGACCATGCGGCCCTGCAGGAACCGGATGATGAACTGAACGGGCTGACCAAAACTGAAAATTCCCCAGTTGAAGGTGACGTCGTAGCCGGTTCGGGTGTCGAGGACCCGCAGCGCATTGTGGCCGTATCGTTCCCAGACGGCGTCACCCGGTCCCGCCGTCACGAGCCACACGCGGAGCTCGCTTCCCGGTTCAACGGCCTGCCCGGATCCGTACGCAGGCGTAATCAACAGAATCACGAGCGCCAAGAGCGCCCGCTTTCGAAGCGTTGAGGTCACCATGTCACAATCTCATGCGGCGCCAGCGACTCGCCAACACGGCGTGGCTCTTTGAAGGGGCGGGCCCGGGAGGATAACTTCTGCGCCTGGAGTGATCTCCGTGAGCCATTTCCTGCGCCCCGTTGAAACCACGTGTCAAACGAGCAGGCCGAAGAACTGAAACACAAACCCGTCGTTTTTTTCGTGGATGACGAAGACGGCATCCGCCTCGTGGTACGCCGTCTGCTTCGTGCCCGCGGCTTCGACATGATCGGCGCATCGTCCGCCGAGGAAGCCGCTGAGGTACTCGACCGCTATGAGGGTGACATCGACGTCGTGCTGATGGATATCGCGCTCCCGGATGGCTGGGGAGGACGGGTCGCTCAGCGTCTACTGGCCATGCGAACGGATCTTGCCATCGTGTACACGACGGGGATGGTGGAGATCGATCCCATCGAGTCGGGGGGGTTGACCGGCAGCGATGCGGTTCTCCGCAAACCGTTTACAGGTGACCAGCTGGTTGAGACGCTCAACAATGCCATGGCATCAAAACGTGGCCGCTCCTAGGCCTCGATTCGTCCTCGCCGTCGGCCTGACCCTGTGGCTCGGTGGATTGCTCGTCGCACTCGTGCTGGGGATGGGCTCCGCCTACGTCGTGGTCTCCGGGATCGTGCTCTCGACACGGATCCGGGCGCGGTTCCGGGAGAGTCGCGACGCACTCCTGCGCGGAGCGATCGGGCGAGAACCGCCGGGGGCCTAGCAACTCGACCCGCTGGTTGCCGCCCCCGGCTCGACCCCCGACCCCCCCGAACCTACCTCGTCCGGGGTCGTTCCACCTGCAGCGGAATGATGTCGGCCATGTCCGCGGTGGCTCCGAGCAGATGCTCCACGAAGTACTCCGCCCGTAGCCAGAACCAGTAGTCACCCATGTTCCCGTATCCGTGACGCTGGCCCGGAAACACGAAGTAGTCGAAGCGCTTGTTCGCCCGGATCAGCGCCTCGGCCATCCTGTGCGTACCCGCATGGTGGACGTTGTTGTCGATGTTGCCGGTCGTGAGGAGCAGGTGGCCCTTGAGGTTCGCAGCGAGGTCGGAGTTCTTCTCGATGTCATACTCGAACGAGACATTCCCGTCCGAGTCGACCACCTCTTTGACTCCGTGGTGCGTCTCCGACCACCAGCGATTGTAGACGTCGTTGTTGTGATTCCCGGATGACGACACCGCGACCTTGAAGAAATCGGGGTACACGAGCATGGCGGCGGTGGACATGAACCCTCCACCCGAATGCCCGTAAATGCCGACTCGGTCGAGATCGATGAAGTCGTGCCGATCCCCCAGCTGCTCGATGACCGCCTTCTTGTCGGCGAGGCCGTAGTCACGCAGGTCACCATAGCCGTAATTGTGGTACCACTTGGAACGAGCGGGATTGCCTCCTCGGTTGCCGAGCGTCACGACAATGACACCGAACTGGGCGAGGCCCTGCTCGTAGGGGTTCGCCGACCAGAATTTCGAGACGGACTCGGTCTGAGGTCCGGGGTAGACGTAGGCCACGATCGGGTAACTCTTCTCCGGATCGAAATCATAGGGCTTGTACATGACCCCGTAGATGTCGGTAACGCCGTCGGCAGCCTCGGCGACGAACGGTTCCGGGAATGCGTACCCCGCGTCCTCCAGAGCGGAAAAATCCGCGACCTCGAGGTCGAGAATTTTCGTGCCCTGCGCGTTGAACAGGGCTGATGACGGCGTCGTGTTCACGCGTGCGTAGCTGTCAACGAAAAAGCGGCGTGAGGCTCCCATGGCGAACCGGTGGTCGTAGTCCCCGGGGTTCAGCAGGGTGAGTCCGGAGCCGTCGAGGTTCACTCGGTACAGATGCTGGTAGTACGGGTCCTCCCCCGACTCTCGTCCCTGACCGGTCAGGAACGCGTAACCCCGCTGCTCGTCCACCCCCACGATGCCGTCGACGTGCCAGGGCCCCGAGGTCAGTCGATTCCGAAGGCTACCGTCTGCCGCGTAGCGATAGATGTGTGCCCAGCCGTCCTGCTCCGACCACCAGAGCCAGCTGCCATCGTCCAGGCGGCGCGGCTGCCGGGTCTCCATGTAGGTGTTCAGGCTATCGACGAAAATGTCCCGGAATTCACCGGTCGACGTGTTGGCGACGCTCAGCGACGCCCGATGCCGGTCTCGGGAGATCCGCAGGTAGTACAGCTCGTCGGGATTCTCGGAAACCCACTGCTGCGTCCGAGGGGCGTCGGAGTCCTGGAAGAAGAACTGGTCGGCGTTGACGATACTCAGATCCGGGTCTGCCTCGGTCTCGTCCGCAACCGTGACCTGAGACCGGTTCTGCAGGTCATAGACCACGATCTCATGCTGATCGACGTGCTCTTCCCCGGGCATCTCGTAGGCGTACGTCTCGAGTTCCGGGCGGTCGTTTCCGGTCGTGTGCACAACCCAGAGCTTTCCCACCTCCCGGTAGTCCGTGCGGACGAGGGCAAACCGACGCGAGTCCTGAGACCATGTCAGGTTCGCTCGCTTGCGGTCGTCCATGTTTTCCTCGCGTGAGACGTTGGTCTCACCCCGTCCGGTACCGTTTGCCTCGTAGCTGTAGTACTCCTCACCGTCCGATGTAAGCTGGACTTCCTCGATCTCCACCTCGTCCTCGGCCTCCTCGGCCTCGTCACCGTCCTTCCCGCGACGTGCGTCGAGGATTCGGGCATAGTCCGAACCCGACATCATCCAGAGGTTGTAGTTCCTCGCGAAGACCACCGTCTGCCCATCCGGGGACACACTGGCCCACGCGGGGTGGTCGTCGGGCTCCTCGTAATCCTGAAGCTCGCGAAGTACCTGTGACGAGATGGAGAATTCGAAGTGGTGGACGCGTTTGCGAGTACGCGACCGCTCTCGCTCACTCTCTTCCTGCTGCTCTCCGTCCGTCTCGTCCTCGACCTCCTCATCCTGGGATGACTCGACATCGAACTGGAACGTATCGTCATCGAGGAAGCGGATGTTGGTAATCGGGAGGTGCTGCCCGTCCCACGGATCACGGGTGATCCGCGTGAGCTCGGCTGCCATGACGTCGTTGTCGAAGAGCTGATTCCGCGAACCCCTCTCCGGATCGACGATGTAGTAGAACGTGCCGTCGGCGTTTTCCCACTCGTACCAGAATTTTTCGCTGCCCTCGATCCAGCGCGGGGCGACCGTCGTGCTGTGAATCATGTCCCGCACCTTGTACGGGGCCCATCGCGCGGCCAGGTCGAAGTTCGCGATCGCAGGAGCGCGCTCCATCTGCGACTGAGCTACCGCGGCCCCGGGGCTGCCGAGGAGGATCAGACAGGCGCCGAGCAGGGTGGAGGCCCGAAGGTTGATCCGGGAGATCAGGGCGGTGTGCGCAGGGACAGGAGACATGAGGGATGCCTGGGCCGGGGACGTGTGGGAAATCGCTGACGAGGGCCAAGAGGCGGCATCTGCGGCGACCGGGCAAGACGGATGGAGCAGCGCACGGCCAAGAAGTTTGGCGGTGCGGGGAACGTGAGCATAGCTTCCTCGCTCTCCCGGGATCGATACCTGAGCCGGGCCCGCACGAACCAGCGACGGAGCAGGATGTCCGAACACACCTATACGGTTCTTGTCGCTGACGACGACGAGATGTTCCGAACCTTCACGCTGAATTCGTCCGGGGTTTCGGATACAGTGTGGAGCTGGCCGCCGATGGTTCCGAGGCAATCGCCAAGATCGGCCTCGGAGTCGATCTGGTGCTCACCGATGCCCACATGCCGATCGTCGATGGTTTCGAACTCACGCAGCGGATCCGTGGGAACCGATCCTTCGACGAGCTGCCCATCGTCATGGTCACGAGCCTCGAGGCTCGTGAGGATCGCCTTCGTGCCTACGAAGCCGGTGTCAACGACTTCATCAACAAGCCTCTGGATCCCACGGAACTCCGTCTGCGACTCAAGTGGCTTCTTGAGCTCAAGACAGCTCAGGACCAGCTGCGTCGCAGCAAGGAGCACCTCGAGGAGACGGTCGCGGTGCGTACTCGGGACCTCAGGGAGGCCCTGGAGGAGGTGACGCGGGCGCAGCGCGAGATTCAGGCTGCACACCTCGATACGATCCGGCGGCTCACGATCGCTGCGGCGTACAAGGACCACGATACGGCCGAGCATATCGAGCGTATCGGCCGCTACTCGCAGGTCATCGGGAAGGCGATGCACCTGCCGCCCGCTACGGTCGATCTTCTCCTGCACGCCGCGCCGATGCACGATGTGGGCAAAATCGGGATTCCCGACAGCATTCTCGGCAAGCCCGGGCCGCTGAATGAGGATGAGCGGACTGCGATGAACGTCCACACGACCATCGGTGCTCAAATTCTCTCCGGATCATCGTCGCCGGTCATTCAAATGGGGGAGCTCATTGCGCTGACGCACCACGAAAAGTGGGACGGGTCCGGTTACCCGAATGGCCTCTCCGGCGAGGAAATTCCCATCGAATCGCGGATCTGCAGTGTCGTCGATTTTTACGATGCCCTGACGGTAGGGCGTCCGTATCGGGCGGCGGTAGACCCCGATGAGGTGGTGGAGATGATCGTGGCCGACTCGGGTCGTGCGTTCGATCCGCGCGTCGTCGAAGTGTTCGTGGAGTCTCGAGCCGAGATCGCGAAGATTCACGCGGAGTACCTCGACCTACCGGTAGTGTGAGCTACTGACTTCAACCCGAGCACGCATGAGTCTGAAGAAGCAGTACGGGGGCTACACCTCGTTCGCCTACCTCGAGCCCGACGTTGACTACAAGGTCTTCGAACTCGCGGATGAAGTGAATCGGGTGCCTCCGTATCGTCTTCCCCTCTCGGCGGACGAGGAAGAGCGCTTCTCGGAGTTGGTCGCGCGCTGTCTCCTGGTGTCGATGCACGAGCACCTGGGGGTGTTCCCGAACCGGATCGAGGAGACCCCGGAGTACGTTCGGCACGGCCGAATGGCGACGGCCTTCGAAGGCCTTGCAGCGTCGCACTGGGATGCCGTCTTCGACAATCTCATGGATGGCATCTGCACGATCCATTCGAGCTCCGGGTGGCAGTGGGACGACGTTCTGCACGATCTCGGAATGCGCCTTTGTGATTTGGCCCATCAGGACTTCCTGATCCACTGCCTCAGGATCAGCGACGTCCAGCGAGCTCATGATGAAGGGCGGGTGGCGTGGATCGCGTCCATGGAGGGCGCGGCGATGATCGAGCACGACCTCGACCGAATCGACATCCTGCACGGGTTCGGTCTGCGCTCGCTCGGTGTCACCTATTCCGAGTCAAATGCGCTCGGCAACGGTCTCAAGGAAGACCGGGACGGTGGCCTGACCAAATTCGGGCGCAGGGCCGTTGAGCGCATGAACAAGGTCGGGCTCCTCATCGACTGCTCGCACTGCGGAGATCAGACCACGCTCGACACGGTCGAATGGAGTGAGAAGCCGATCGTTCTGTCGCACATCGGCGCTCGTGCGCTGTGGCGCTCGAACCGGCTGGCCCCGGACGACGTGCTGGAGGCCGTCGCGGCCAAGGGTGGTGTGATCGGCATCGAGTGC
The DNA here is from genome assembly GCA_038120095.1 of Gemmatimonadales bacterium. GTDB lineage: Bacteria > Gemmatimonadota > Gemmatimonadetes > Longimicrobiales > Gaopeijiaceae > UBA2589. Next base: position 50,221 of record JAYOKZ010000012.1, on the reverse strand, counting down.
GCCCCGCATACCACTCTGACGAAGAACAATCGACGACATAACCTCGCCGCGTTCATGGAACACTTCGAGTACGTCCGGGCGCTGGTTGGTATCGACCACGTCGGATTTGGTCCCGACACCGTGTACGGTGACCACGTCGGCCTGCATCGCACCTACATGGCAAGCCTGTCCATCAAGGATTCTCGCGGTGGCCATCACCCCGATCAGCACTTCGAAGAGGTCGAGTACGTCGAGGGGCTGGAGAATCCGACGGAGGGATCGATCAACATTGTGCGGTGGCTGGTGAAGGCCGGTTACTCGGACGACGAGATCGCCAAGGTGATGGGGGGCAACGCGCTTCGTGTCATGGCGGAGGCGTGGGCCTGAGGCTCGAAGGGTCGTTTCGGCCCGGGCGGGTCGCGGCGAGCGTGCTTGTTGTCATCGTCCCGCTGACGGTACGCCCCGCGCCGGTCGCGTCTCAGGCTGCGGAGTGGCCGGTTCGCTCGGTCGACATGGACATCGATCTGACGTCGGGAGACGGAGCTGCGCAGGTCGTGCTGCGTTACGAATTGAATCCGGTCGACGACGAGCATCATGAGCCGACCGGGCCTCTGCAGCTCGAGGTGCTCGGATTCGGTGAGGCAGCCGTCGACCGACTTGCGACTCAGTCGGGTGACTCGGTGGAGCTCTGGCCGGCACAGGGAGCTCGCCGAGCCGCCGCCGTAATGCCGCCAGCGTCACCGACTGCATCCGGGATCCAAATGCTGGAACTGTCATACCGTGTCACTGCGGCGGTCGAGGTGGAGGGTGACCGCGTCAGAGTGCGCGTCCCGGTCGTGACGGGCCCGCCCCTTGTCCCCGGCACGTCGGGTGATTTTTCTGCGCGCCTCCGACTTCCCTCGGAATGGATCGTCGTCGAAGGCTTTCCCGCGGGCTTTCGTCGGGATGACGACGGGTGGTGGAGTGTGCGCCTCCAGGTGACTCCCTCGATGGTGGGATTACGGGGTCGAATCGGCGGAGGTTGGAGACCGAGCGTGCCATTCGCGGTCGATCTGCTGACCGTGCTGGTGCTGCTCGGATTCTCCGTGGTGGGTTGGCGGCACCTGAGTGCGGTGGCCCGGAGAACAGCGGCGTGACAGGGCCCGGTCTCACCTTCTGGGGACTCTTCGTGGCCTGCGCGGGCGTGGTCGTGGCCTACGTGATCTGGATGCGCTGGGAGGAGCGACGATGACGCCTCAAGTCTGGATCTTCGTCGGTTACTTCTGTGTCGTCTTTGCCATCGGTTGGTTCAGTCTTCGTGCGACACGCAGCGAGGCGGACTACTGGATTGCGGGAGGAGAGCTGGGCTGGTTCACGGGCGGCGCAACGATGGCCGCGACCCACACGTCGGCGGGCACGTTTGTCGGGACCATCGGCGTGATGTACACGGCCGGCTGGTCGTTTGGCTGGGTCCTGTTGTCGATTCCGCTGTCCTACTGGTTCATGGTCGCCGTGCTCGCCCCGCGCTTCACGAAGCAGAAGGAACTGACCATCCCCGCCTTTATCGAGACCCGCTATTACGGGAAGGGCATCCGTGGTCTCGCGGCAGCGATCATTCTGGTGGCGACCGTCGTCTACATTCAGGCCCAGATCGTGGCGGGCGGGCTGATCGCGAACACCGTCTTCGGGGTCCCCACCACGGTCGGGATGGTCGGCTTCACGACCATCCTGCTCGTCTACACCGTGGTCGGTGGTATGGTCGCCGTCGTTTATACCGATGCGTTCCAGCTCGTGGTGATGGGGCTGGGTGCGCTCCTCGCAGTACCGCTGGCTCTGCGACAGGTCGATGGTCTCGGGGGGCTCCTGATGCTTGTCGAATCGGCGCACCCTCTCGTGTTCACGTTCGAAACGATGCCGGCAACGCTTCTGATGACCATGGGGCTCTCCTTCTTTCTGGGAGGGGTGGCGACGCCCGAGAAGCTGATTCGCCTCTATGCGATGAAGGATATGAACACGATTCGGCGTGGTGTTCTGTTCGCGATCGTGATGATTCTGGCCATCAACCTGCTGGTCTTCATTCTCGCGCTCTCCGCGATCGTTCTCTTTCCGTCGCTCCCGACGGGCGATCTCGCGATGCCACTGGTCGCCACGGCCGTCCTCCCGGCCACGCTCGGTGCGATCATGCTCGCGGCAATCACCGCTGCCATGATGTCGACGGTTGATTCTCTCCTGATCGTGGCCGGCTCGGCGCTGTCGGTCGACATCTACCAGAACCTGATCAACCCGGGCGTCTCTCCTGCACGCCGACGCTGGGTGGATCGGCTCGGCATCGTCGTCGTCGGCTCGGTGCCTGTTCTTCTCCTGCTGAGCGGTTTCGGGGAAGGGGAGCTGGTCCAGTTCATCGTCCTTCTCTTCACGGCGCTCATGGCTGCGGCGTTCGTGCTACCGGTGGTCGGTGGGGTTCTCTGGCGCCGCGCTACCAAGGAGGGCGCAGCGGCAGCGATGATCGGGGGAGTGACAGCCACGTTTCTCTGGGAGGCGTTCGGCGCCGTCTCCGTCGAGCCTGTACTTTGTGGCTTCCTCGTTTCGGGGCTGCTGTTCATCGGTGTGAGTCTGACGACCCCGCCTCCGCCGAAGGAAGCGCTCGCACCCTACTTCGACATGACCCCTTAGCCCGCCGGATCATCCGGCGGCCCCAGGAGATTTCGGTGAGGAACTTCATCCGTCGAATGCTCGTTCCCGTCGTCGCCGCGGCACTCCTGCTGCCGGCGACGGCCAGGGGACAGGAGATCGCAGACGCCTACCGCGATGTTGCGGACCGCATCATCGATGCGGCGACAGGCGACCACGATGCCTATGCTCGTCTGACCGAACTCGTCGAGACCTTTGGACCGCGGATATCCGGCTCGGTGGCACTCGAGCGGGCGATCGACTGGATCGCGGAGGAAATGGATGCCGACGGCTTCGACAACGTGCACACCGAGCGGGTCATGGTCCCTCATTGGGTCCGTGGGGAAGAGAGCCTCGAGATGATCCTTCCGTGGCCTCGTACCCTTCCGATGCTCGGTCTGGGCTTCAGCGTCGGGACTCCACCGGGAGGGATTCGTGGCGAGGTTCTCGTCGTCAACTCCTTCGATGATCTCGAGGAACGGGCTGACGAGGCGGCGGGGCGACTCGTACTGTTCAATGTCCCCTTCACGACGTACGGCGAGACCGTCCAGTACCGTTCGGGGGGTGCCGTCGCGGCCGCCGAAGCAGGAGCGGTGGCCAGTCTGATCCGCTCAGTGACCCCCTACTCGCAGCAGACGCCTCACACCGGCAACTCGAGCTACGAGGAAGGTGTTCCTCGAATTCCCCATGCGGCCATCACTGTAGAGGACGCCGACCTGCTTCAGAGGATGCAGGAGCGCGGTCAGCGGGTTGAACTCCATCTCCGCATGGAAGCGCAGACGTTTCCCGACGTCCCGGGCCGTAACGTCATGGCCGAAATCCGGGGGAGCGAGTTCCCGAACGAAGTCGTCGTTTTCGGCGGACACATCGATTCGTGGGATGTCGGCCAGGGCGCGATGGATGATGCCGGTGGGGTCGTCGCTGCGTGGGAGGCGATCCGCCTGCTGAAGGAACTCGGTCTGCAGCCCAGGCGAACGATCCGGGCCGTAGGCTGGACGAGTGAGGAGCAGGGCCGAACCGGAGGTCGGGAATACGTGGCACACCATGAAGACGAGTATCACGTTCTCGCGATGGAATCGGATGCAGGGGTATTCAAACCGAGTGGATTCGGATTTACCGGGTCGGACCAGGCCTTCGCGATGATTCGTGAAATCGGGACTCTGCTGGATCGGATCGAGTCGGGCAGCGTGACCCGGGGCGGAGGTGGCGCCGACATCTCACCACTCATGGCAACGGGGGTGCCCGGGATGGGTCTGAACGTGGATGGGCCGAAATACTTCTGGTACCATCACAGTGACGCGGATACCGTGGACAAGCTGGATCCTGACGAAGTGGCGCTTTGTGTCGCGACCATGGCCGTGATGGCGTACGTGGTGGCGGACATGCCGGTACGCCTCCCGCGCTGATCCGGCCCCCTTCCCACGGCAGGGCTCGACGGAGGACCGGAGAATGACGAAGACGGACGGATCGATCTCGGCCCGAATGATCGGCGCGGCCTTGCTGGACATCGAGACGTACGAGGAGGTCGAGCACGATCAGGACGCGACGTTGCAGGCCGCGACCGTCGTCGTGCTCGTTGCCCTATGCCAGGCCGCTGGCGCGTGGGACATCGGACCGTTCGCGGCGGCCAGGATCGCGCTCGTCGAGCTGCTGAGCTGGTTCACGTGGGCGGGGGTCACCTACTTCGTCGGGGTGAGAATCTTTCAGGGCGAGGCCACGTGGGGAGAGCTGCTCCGCACGCTCGGATTCGCCAAGGCACCTGGAGTACTTCTCGTGATCGGCATCGCGCCCGTTGTCGGCACGGTGGTGACGGCGGTGGTGGGAGGGTGGATGCTTGCGACCGCGTTCATCGCCATTCGTCAGGCTCTCGACATCGGGAACGGCAGGACACTTCTGGCCGTGTTGGTGGGTGGAGGCGTCTACAACATTCTCCAGATGGTCCTCCCGTTTTGAAGGGCCGCTCGTGATCGGTCAGCGGGGTGGGACAAGAGCGGTCCGAGTCGAGCGTTATCGCGAAGGATCGTCACAGGTGCGAAAGGATGCGCTTGCGGTGGAAGAGCCACTCGAGATCCGGGTATCGTGGCTCGAGGGCCAGCGGCGCCGGGTGGAGGCGGTCGCCGTGACGATGCGGACCCCGGGCCACGACTTCGATCTCGTTGCCGGGTTCCTGCGCAGCGAAGGGGTCGTCACGGCCCCTGCGGATCTCGTCGAGCTGACCTATTGCCGGGGAAATGACGAACAGGAATACAACGTCGTCGAGGCGCGCCTGTCGGGTGATTCGGTCTTTGACCTCGATCTCGTGCGGAGAAACGTCTACACGACCTCGAGCTGCGGGGTCTGTGGAAAGGCCTCCCTCGAAGCCGTGGAAGCGACGGGGTGCACGGTGATCCCGACTGGATACTCTGTGGCGCGGGACGTAATCCCGGATCTTCCGGATCGACTGCTCGAGGGTCAGGCCGTGTTCGAGCGGACGGGAGGGCTCCACGCCGCCGGGCTCTTCGATGCCTCCGGAGAGCGCCTCCTCGTGATGGAGGACGTAGGTCGCCACAACGCAGTGGACAAAGTGATCGGGCATGAATTTCTGGCCCGTCGACTCCCGGCCGCCGAGCGCATTCTCGTCGTGAGCGGTCGGGCGTCGTTCGAACTCGTTCAGAAGGCCGTGGTCGCGGGGATCCCCATGCTGGTGGCCGTCGGAGCCCCCTCGAGTCTGGCGGTCGATCTGGCTCGCCGTTTTGGACAGACTCTGGTCGGCTTCACTCGAAATGGTGGCTTCAACGTCTACACCGGGTCCGAGCGAATCAGGTGAGTAGCGCACGAACCCGATCTCCTGGATGTATCCGGGGAGTGCAGCGGTGCGCCCTCTGATCGGCGCGGTGCTGGCCGGAGGTGAGAGCCGCCGTTTCGGGAAGGACAAGACGAAGGTCGAAGTCGACGGAATTCCCATGGTGGTCCGAGCGAAGACCGCACTCGAGGCCGTATGCGAGGACGTCGTCATCGTATCGTCCCGTCCCGGTTTCGATGCGTGGGGACCCGTGATTCCGGATCTCCGTCCGGGTATCGGGCCGCTGGCGGGTATTGAATCAGCGCTTCACCATGCTGCCGGGCTTGGAGCGGCGGCCGTGTTCGTTCTCGCGGCAGACCTGCCCTATGTCGATCCGGGTGTCATACGGACGATCACGTCGGCGGCAAACGTCGTGGCTGCAGGATCGGTTCCGACGCTCGCGGTCGCTGCCGGCCGGCGGGGTGAGCCTGACTTCGAGCCGCTGTGTGCCCTTTATCGGGTCGAATGCGCCGATCGGGTCAGCCGGCTGCTCGACGAGGGGGAACGAGCTGCCCGAGCTCTGGTGGAGTCGGTCGGTGGGATGAAGCTTGTCCTGACGCCGGGGGCGGCTCGCGCCGTTTCCGCGAACGTAAATGTTCCCGCCGACCTGGAGCGCCGGCCATGACCGAAGGATCGACGTCGGCTCGGCTCGTCTCGCTCGACGCATTCCGCGGCCTGACCGTCGCGGGAATGATCTTGGTCAACAACCCGGGGAGTTGGGCTCACATCTATGCCCCCCTGCGGCACGCCGAGTGGCACGGGTGGACACCAACGGATCTGATCTTCCCGTATTTTCTCTTCATCGTCGGCGTCGCCATCCCTTTCTCCTTCGAACGGAGGCTCGAGGTCGGTGCTGCCCGGTCGGACCTGATGCGCCACGTGGTTCGGCGGTCCCTGATTTTGATCGGTCTGGGTATCGCCATGCGGGCCATCCCCTCGTTCGATTGGGGCTCGATGCGCTTGTACGGAGTCCTTCAGCGCATTGGGCTGGTATACTTCGCCGCCGCCTCCGCATACCTGTATCTCGAGCGTCGCGGACGGGCTGTGGCCGCGTTCGCACTTCTGGTCGGGTACTGGGCTGCGATGATGCTGGTTCCGGTGCCGGGGTTTGGAGCAGGTGATCTCGGTCCCGACGGGAATCTCGCTGCGTGGGTCGACCGCATGGTCATGCCCGGCCGCCTCTGGCAGGGTTCTTGGGACCCCGAGGGTCTGTTGTCGACCCTTCCGGCGATCGTGACCTCCCTGCTCGGGATTGTGACCGGGGAGTGTCTGAAGGGGAGCCAGAGCGGAACGGCGAAGACCAGGGCTCTGCTCATGGGCGGGGTTGCACTCACGGCTGCGGGGCTTGCGTGGGGGCTGGTCTTTCCGATCAACAAGAATCTCTGGACCAGTTCCTATGTGCTGTTCACGGCAGGCACGGCGCTCCTCGTGCTCGTGGGGATGTACTGGCTGATCGACGTGCGACGCGTCCGGGGGGCGTGGCAGGCTTGGATGGTCGTGTACGGCATGAACGCGATCGCCGTCTTCGTCGCGTCGGGGATGTTCACGAAGGCGATGGGGCGCATTCGAGTCGGTGGTGACGATGGGACATCGCTGTACGCCTGGATTTACGATTCGGTATTCCGCAGTTGGGCTGGCGACATCAACGGGTCAATGGCCTTCGCCGTGTCATACGTGGCCTTCTGGTTGGGGATGATGTGGCTCCTTCACGCGCGGCGGATCTACATCAAGATTTAGGGGTCCGAAGCGTGGGCGAGTGGCCCCGACGTTGCCGGGTAGCACAACCCCGGCTCTTTTCTACCCCGCCTTTGTCTCAAGCCCGAATCTCGATGAATTGCTCAACCAAGATCCTGCTCGGGGCCTCGCTCATCGCTCTGTCAGCGTGTGCGTCCTCCGGAGCTCCGGGGGCCGCCTCGGGCGCCACGCCCGCGGTGGAGGCCTCCTCCGGCGGCATGGCGGAATCCGCAGCCCCCGCTCCGTCGGCGTCGCCCACCGTGACCGCTGCTGCAGCCTCATTCACGGATGATCAGGCGGATCGTGGCCGGGAGGTATTCCGAAGCCAGTGTACTGAGTGTCACTCATCCAGTGAGTTCTCCGACTCTCAGTTCAAGTTCAAGTGGAGTCGCCGGCATGCCGGCTCCCTGTACCAGATGATCCAGACCCAGATGCCGGAGACTGCCCCGGGTAGCCTGACCGAGGACGAGGCGGTGGACATCGTCTCCTACATTCTCCGCATGAATGGATTCGAACCGGGGAGTGCCGAACTTTCGTCAGATCGTGGTGTCCTCGACGGAATCAGCCTCTCCTCGATTCGGAATTGACGACGGAGGGGCTGGCACCCGCGGTTCTGACCGTCTCCACCTTTCGACACAACGAGCATGGGCATCGATCGACGTGATTTCCTGAAGGTCGCGACGGCGGGCGCGGGCCTTGCCGTGGCCGGAGCGCCTGCCGAGGTGGGGGCTGCGTCGAGACCGGCGGCGAAGCCGCAGCGGGCGCCGTTCGTCCGGAGTGGGCAGATTCCCGACGTTGTCGTGGTAGGAGCCGGCAACTTCGGCGCATGGACCGCCCTCAACCTGCAGCGCGGCGGCATGAAGGTGACGTTGCTCGACCAGTATGGGCCGGGCAACTCCAAGTCGGCGTCCGGGGGAGAAACGCGGGGCGTCAGGAGCAGCTACGGGGGCGTGGCCGTTGGCCTGCAGTGGGCCGAATGGGCCATCCGATCGATGGGGAAGTGGAAGCAGTGGGATGAAGAGTATTCCGATGCACTCCTGCCCCGTCTGTATTACGAGACGGGCGACATCATCATGCGCGAGGAGATGACGCCGTCGATGGAGCAGTCGATGGCGAACTGGGATCTCCTTGGACATCCGTACGAGGTGCTGACCCCGGAAGAGGTCACGTACCGGTGGCCCATGATCCAGACGCCGGACATGGGGGCAGCGGTATTCGAGCCGTCGGCCGGCGTGGTCAGAGCTCGGCGGGCCATGGAGTCGGTCGCGCGCGTGTTTCAGCAGGAGGGCGGCGAGATCCGGATTGTCAAGGCGACCCACGGGGACGAGAACGGGCGTGTGCTGGACAACGTGCACCTGTCGAACGGAGAAAAACTGGAGGCCGGCATGTTCGTCTACGCTGCCGGCGCCTGGTTTGCGCACTTCCTGCCGGAGCTCATGGGCAATCGCTTCCGCGCCTCTGCCGTCGGGCACGTCTACTACTTTGCCACGCCGCCCGGCGACGAGTCGTATCGTTGGCCGAACTGCCCATCGTATGGCGTGCCGGGGTGCACGGGATGGCCGGCGCTACCGCACGACAATCGAGGGTTCCGTATACGCACCGGGGGTGCACGGTCCGATCATCCCGACGAAAGCGTTCGATGGGTCCCGGAAGATCGTCACGCGCGGCCGCGGGAGATCCTCTCGAGGTTCTTCCCGGCCCTCGCCGATGGCATCATCAACGAGACACGTGCCTGTCATTACTCGAGTACGGCATCGCGCAATTTCGTGATTGATCGGCATCCGGATTTCGACAACGTATGGTTGGCCGGCGGTGGTCAAGCCGAGTCCTTCAAGTCCGGGCCGGTACTCGGGGAGTACATCGCAGGACGGATCTTCGGCACCGAGACGGATGAGGCGCTCAACGCGAGCTTCGCCCTGGGGGATGCCACGTTCGACGAGGGCGAAGAGGACTTCGACTTCGACGAATAGGTGGAACGGGGGGGAGCCACCGTGAGGAACGACTCAGGGTCTCCTCCGTCTGCCCACGCTGCGGGTGACGTTCACCCCGGTCCGTCAGGGACGCCTTCCGCCCGAGGCCTGTGGGCTCTGGGCTTCGTCGCGGTTTCTCTGGTCGCGCTCGCTGCTGTTCCGACCCACTTCGGCCGAAGGGTAGCCGCGGTGCAGGATCGTATCACCAATGTCGTGGAGCCGGCCGTGCGGCTCAGTGCGACACTCGGCCTCCTCAAGGCCCGCCAAATGGCGCGAGTCGAGGGCTTCATGCTCTCGTCCGACCCTGTGTTTCGGGACTTCTACAACGCTGCGATTGACGACGAGGACATCGTCCTCGACTCCCTGAGTATCATCACGCGCGAGCTGGATCGGGACATCTTCGCGGCAGCTGTGTCCGACTCGTCGTCGCTGGATGTCGATCGAACCGTCTTCGAGAGGGTCGCGGCTCTTCGAAACGAGTCGTTCGACTGGCGCTTCGCGAACAGTCTGATCTTTGAGCAGGGCCCGTCGGAAGGATCGAGGGCCCTGGTCAGACGTGGTTACGATGACCTTCAGCGGGCAACGCGCGACCTCGACCTCAGTATCCTCGCTCAACTCGAGGCCAGCCGTCGGCGCATGGCGAATGAGCAGCGAATCCAGTCGAGGATCACTCTCGGTCTGGCTATTGTGGCCTTGTTGGCAACGCTGATCGTCGGCCGGGTCGCATACCGGTATCGGGCGCTCACGGCCGAGCAGGAGCGTCGTCGTCGGGAGGCGGTGCAGGCGCGTCGTGAGATCGATGCGCTGCTCGAAGCTACCGGCGACGGAGTGCTCGGACTCGATCTCGCGGGCCGGTGCACCTCGTTGAACCGAGCAGGTGCGCGCCTGCTGGGTTATGCCGAATCGGAGATTCGGGGCCGGGGAGTTCACGAGACGATCTTTCACTCCGACCCGGACGGAACGGCCCGAGCGCGCGAGTCGTCACCGATTCTCACTGCTGTAGCCGGGGGACGTCCGCTGGAATCGGGCGAGGGCGCCGTCTTGTGGAACAGGAAGGGCATCGCATTTCCGGCCCGCTGGTCTCTTCGTCCCATGATCGACGGCACCGAACTCCGTGGGTCGGTCCTCACCTTCTCCGATATGACGGAGACGCTGGCGAGAGAGTCTGCCCTCCGTCGGGCGGTGAGGCAGCGCGAGGATGTCGTATCCATCGTCTCCCATGATCTCAGGAACCCCCTCGGCGTCGCGCTCGCAGCTGCTGACCTGCTCCTTGATCTTCCTCTCGATGAAGGGCAGCGCCGCAGGCAGGCTGAGATCATCCGCCGGTCGGGCAAGCGGATGCAGAACCTCATCGAAGACCTCCTCGACGTGTCTCGCATCGAGGAAGGTGTCTTCGTCGTTCGACCCTCTCAGGAAGACCTGCTTCCGATTCTCCATGAGGCAGTCGGGCTTTTCGAGACGCAGGCGCGGTCGGCGTCGATCGACCTGACGGTGGAGAGCCAGGGTCCGGTGCTGGCGCGGGTAGACCGCGACCGGATCCTCCAGGCCCTTTCGAACCTGCTCGACAATGCCCTGAGACTGACCCCGGAGGCTGGTCGGGTCGTCGTCGGTGCCAGTCTGGAGGAGGCGTGGGTGCTCGTGACCGTTCGTGATACCGGACCCGGTGTTCCCCCGGAGATCGCCGAGCGCATCTTTGATCGCTTCGCGCAGGGTGGTGGGCGCGATGGCGGCTCGGCGGGTCTTGGCCTCGCGATCGTCGAGGGCGTGGCCGCGGCTCACGGCGGGTTCGCGGAATTGCAGTCCGAGGTCGGCAGGGGAAGCACGTTCACGCTGCGACTTCCCATCTCCGGTCCCACCGTCGGAGAGGGGACATCGGTCGAGGCGTTCGGTTAACGCTCCTCCAGCGATTTCGCCCATGCGAGGAGGCGGGTCACCTCGTTCGTCGTGATTCGGGGTACGCCCATGGCAAACAGCTGCTCCGCCTGGTGTACTTCGTCAACGGTCCATGCTGCCAGCGCGATGCCCGAGTTCCGAGCCCGAGCCGCGACCTCTGGTCGTGCCAGGAGGATCTCTGCGTCGAAGTCGAGCATGCAGTGCGGATCCCCTTGAGCCCGGGCAAGGGCCGGGTCGATCAGGGCCGGTTCATGGACGATCAATCCGATTCGTGCCTCGGGGTCGCAGCGGCGGATTTCGTCGAGAAGGGCCCAGTCCATCGAAATGAAGATCGTTCGATCCCCAAGCTCGGCACTTCGAGACAGTGCGACGATGGCTGCGACATCCCCGATGTCCCGGACACCCTTGAGTTCGGCGAAGATGCAGGAGATGCGAGCCTTGATCTCTACCAGCGTATCCTCGAGGGACGGCACCGGCTCTCCCGCGAATTCCGGTCCGAACCAGGAGCCGGCGTCCAGCGACGAGAGCTCGGCGGCACTGTAGTCAGTGACGGGGCCGCGACCACTCGTCGTTCGGTCGAGCGTAGCGTCATGCAGAAGAACGGGGGTGCCGTCCCCTGCCGAGTGCACGTCGAATTCGACGGCCGTCGCCCCGTGGTCGAGGGCGAGCGAGAGGGCCGAGATGGTATTTTCCGGGGCACGAGCACTATAACCGCGATGCGCGATGATCTGGGCTGGTCCCTGAAGGGCAAACGGGTGGTCGGCTGCCATCAGGCAGAGACCTGCTGAACCAGCTTCCACGGGCCCGGCAGGCTTCCGATGGTCGAGGGCGGACCGTCGTCTCTCCCAACCTGGAGAACCACGGCCGGCGCCGCCTCCCCCGCCCGAGTCATCGGCGTGAGAAAGCTACGTCCCAGACCGCTCCTTCCCAGCGGAAGGTGAGGATTCCCGCAGCGTCCGCCCCAACGAAGCTGAAGGTCAGCATCTCCTCGTGTTCGGGCGACTCGGTCGGCTGGACCACGAAGCTGCCGACATCCGAGGATCGGACGTCGGGGCTGATCGGTATGCCCCAGCGGTTGACATTGGCGTTTACCACGATCGTCCACTCTGTCGCTCCCGGAATCGCGTAGAGCGAGTAGGCGCCCGGCTCGAGATCCACGGAGCCGAGGCGTGCTGGAAAGGGCACATGCAGGGTCGTTGGCTCGTTGGCACCCATCCGCCACGGCTGCCCGAGGGGATCGACCCCCCCGATCATCGTTCGACCCCGGGCCGATGGGCGTCCGTAACATAGCTTCGCCTCGCCGTCTCCGAGCCGGATGGAGACGGAGTCGAGCGGGCTCGGTCGGTCGGCGAGCGCCTCGGGAGCGCCTCGGAACTGACAGTGAACTGCCTGCGCCTCTACAGGCATGGTCAAGGCTCCGACGGCCACCGACAAGGTGCCGAAAATGATGAAAGACCGCGGGGTCATCGCCAGTCAGCTCTCAGCCAGGGTCCCACCCAATCGAAGTCGTGCAGTCCGCGCGAGCGCTGCCGCAGCCTCGGGGAAGTCCACATCCACCGCGGCCTGGTACGCCTCCCGGGCCTCTTCCCAATCCCACACTTCTTCGTAGGCCAGACCTTGCAGGAAGTTCGCGAGGATGTCCTCCCGAACCCGCTCCGACTCCCGTGTCGCGGCCATCGGATCATCCCAGAGAGGGCGTCGGTTCAGTTCGTCCAGTACAGCGAGGATTCCGCTCACCATGGACCGTCCCAGCTGCACGGCATCGGCTCCCGGGGTGACCTGAAGGCGTGTCGCGCCCACGACTTCTCCCGTCTGGAGGCTCGTCAGCCGTACCTCGAGGCTGGCGAGTTCGGTGGTGACTTCTGCATAGGTGGCCGCTGCTGCAAACTCGGCTCCGACCGAGATACCAACGGGTGGGCGACCGGCAGGCGGCTCGAGTCCGGCACGCTCCGCCGCGGCTGCAACGCTGAAGCGTCGGCGTTCGACGAAGTGGACGTCGCGGCGTCGCAACAGACCGGCGGTGGCCAACTCGAGGACGGCGACCGACGCGTCGATACCGATCGTTTCGAGGTCGAGATCTCGATCACCAAGGTCGAACGACGTCACCGTCAGCCGTGTCGCGCCTGACAAAGGAGTTGGGCGGGGCGTCCCGAGAGCGCGCCACTCCGCCTCCGACTGCGACCGATGTCCCGAACTCGTCTTGTAACCCAACGAGCATGAGGAGAGGAGCGCTGCGAGCAGGAGCACGCCCACGCGAGTCTGGGCGGGGCGGAGGTTTGCCTGAGTAGCGTTCATCTCTCAACATAAAGTGGTCGGCTGTCGCGAGTCACGGGAGCCCGCAGTCGGTCTCTGTTCGCCGTCCTCGCCGAAGCCGATTGCGGAGCCGACGACGGGTGTCCTTCCCTCACACTCGGAAGCGGGCCTGCCCATGCCCGGTGCGATACGGACACGTCACAAGATCAGGGACCATGGAACGACACGAGACCGATGGGGCCGACAGCGCACACTTTCGCTTCTGGCACGACGTACCTGTCCGATTCAGCGACGTGGATGTGGCGGGTCACGCTCATCACGCAGACGCACTCATCTACTTCGAAGAGGCGCGTTGGGCGTATTGGAGTCGGGTGGTTGGCCAACCCCGCTCGGACGATCTCGGCTACGTCCTCGCCGAGTGCCGAGTTCGATGGCATGGTCGCGTTCTCTGGCCGCAGACGGTGAGGGTCGGCGTTCGGGTCTCCCGAGTCGGTCGCAAGCACTTCGAAATGGAGTACGAGGTTCGGGCAGCATCGGGGGAGAGGCTGCAGAGTGGGTCCACGGTGCAGGTCATGTACGACTACTCCGTGGGCGTGTCGGTGCCTCTTTCCGAGGAACTTCGCGCGAAACTCGAGGCTCAGGATGGCCCGTTTCAGGCAGCGTGAGGCTGAGAGAGGGGGCCTTCTCGGCGGGGTGCGGTGCGGGTGGATCGGCCGACCGGCTGCTCGAATCCCTCGGGTAACGAGACCCGGGACCGGGTTTCGTCGAACGATTTCGTTTGCCGGACCCGTACTTTGTGAATAATTTCTCAAGCTTGCGATTGGTGTTCCGGAACGAGGGATCTCCGTTCTCCGATCGGTTTAGGACGTTGAAACCAGTTCGGAAATCGGTCCGAACGACCCTGTCGCACTGCGGCAGGTGGAACAGTGGGGAAATCCCAAGGAGAGTAAGCCATGCTTGGACGGCTTAAGCTGACGTTCGCTCTGGCCATCGGCGCCATTGCGATTGCCCCTGTGGCCGAGCTCGCGGCGCAGGATGGTGGGCGCTTTCGCGTAATCATCCCGTACTTCGAACCTCTCGAAGACGCGGACGACGGGTTCGGAAAGGATGTCTCGAAGGAACTGCGCAAGCTCCTCGAGGACTTCCCCACGCACGTCGCCATGGAGGAGCGTGACATCAAGGACGAAGCGAAGCGCTTCGACATGAAGATCGAGGACCTCAACTGCCTCTACACGCGGCAGCTTGCGTCTCAGATCAACATCCCCGTGGCGATCTGCGCGAGCTACAACGAGGTGTCGCGTGACAACTTCACGGTGACCGCCGAGGTCTGGGACATTCAGGGCTCCGAGTCGTTCCCGATCGAGACGTTCCCCGCGACCAAGGACACGCGTCGTGAGGCGGCTCAGCACATTTTCGAGCAATTCGAGCGTTATTCGACCACGGTGCGTTCTGCCGCCATCTGCAACGACTACTATGCGTCGCAGCAGTGGGACAACGCGCTTCGCAACTGCGACGAGTCCCTCGCGCTGAACCCCAGCCAGATCGGAACGCGATATCTGCGGGGGCGCATTCTGTACGAGATGGAGAGGATGGACGAGTCACTCGTCGAGCTTGAGACGGTGATCGAGCAGAATCCCTTCCACGAGGATGCGCTGCAGCTGGCGGGGTACATTGCCGCCGTCAGCGAGCAGGACGACAAGGCCCGCGATTATTACTCGCGGTACCTCGACATCAATCCCGGCAACGCGGCCATCCGGATGCGGATCGCGTACGAGTTGGCGCAGGCTGGTGACCCTGTTGGTGCGATGGCGTTCATCCAGGTGGGTCTGGACGTAGACCCCGAGAACGTCGATCTCCACGAGCAGTATGGTGGCTTTGCCTTCAGCGCAGCTCTCGAGATCCAGCAGATGGCGGCCGTTGGCGCTCAGAATGGCGGGGACGCCGTCGCCCCGGAGGCTGTCGGCTACTATCGCGAGGCGATCGCGTCGTACGAAAAGGTGTTCGAGGCCAAGGGTGCCGAGACGCCTGTCGGCCACCTTGCCAACGTGGTCTCCGCGTACATTCAGCTTGAAGAGCTCGACGCGGCACTCGCCATGAGCGAGCGCGTTCTCGAGACCCACGGTACGCAGGATCGGCTCTGGGTTCTCTACGCCGACGCCCTCCAGCGGTCGGATCGTCTCGACGATGCGATCGCCGCCCTGGATCGCGTGATGGAGATCAACCCTGATCACCCGAGTGCTGCGTTGCGGCAGGGTAACTGGCTGATTCAGGCCGGTCGTCTGCAGGACGCGGTCACGGTTCTTTCGCGCGCCGCCGAGAGCAATCCGGCGCAGGCCGAGCAGGCCGGCCGGATGGTCTTCGCGGAGGCGTATCAGAACGGCTACCAGAAGGACGACTTCCAGTACACGGTAGACGGAATGATCGCCGGCAAGCAGCTGCCGAACCTGTCCGAGGAGATGCGCCACCAGATGAACTTCTGGCACGCGTTCAGCCTGTACCGGAAGGCTGTCGTGGACCAGGAGCCGAACACGCTCCAGTCTGCTCAGGCCACGCTGCCGGCGTTCCAACAGGCTCTCCAGCTGCTGGGAGACGTTGGTGGATATCCGGCGTCGGTGAATCTCAACCTCACCGAGCTCCAGGGGAACGTCGGCACGTACATCGAGATTCAGGAAGCAATCATCAAGCGCGGCCGGTGATGCGAATCTGACGCAGGACGCGGCTGTTTGCCGCGACCGAACAAGCGCCCCGGGGGAAGCTCCCCCGGGGCGCTGTTTTTTTGTCCTTGGGGTGCGCGTGTCGCCCGCGACCTTACCCACTTGTCCCCACCGTCGGCCGTGGCAACGAAAAGATCTTCGGTTTTTGTTCGTATTCTAGAAAAATTTGTTTACGGGGCAAAACCACCAATGTCGAGCGTTTACACGGTTTAAGTCCGTATTGGCACGCCAGGCCACGCTCGAAAAAATCACCAAAAGTGACTCTTGACGTCGAACTCCAATCTGCCGTATTATGGGCCTTGCTTCCCCACTTCTCCCCACTTCGTACCACCTGAGGGCACCGAGTGAACGGTTTCGTCGGGCAATACGAGCATCAGATGGATCAGAAGGGGCGCGTCAGCCTCCCCTCGGCGTTCCGTCGAGAGGCCGAAGGCGACCGCTTCGTTCTGATGCAGTGGGAGCCGCGCTATCTGACGCTGTTTCCTGAGGAGAAGTGGCAGGAAGTGCAGGCGAAGCTGCTCGAGTTCCGCCGGAATGATCCTGCCGCCTGGAATCAGGTTCGGATGATCATCGGGCAGGCCGTGGAGGTGTCTCCGGACAAACAGGGTCGAATCCTCGTGCCTGCCGCGCTCCAGGGAGCCGCCGATCTCTCCGGGACCATCCTGCTGATCGGAAACCTCGATCGCGTGGAACTCTGGGATCCGGCGACATATGGTGAGGTCGTGACGGAACAGGCAGGGGAGTTGACGCAGTTCGCCCACAAGCTGTTCGGCTGACGGTCATGTCCGATTATCACCAACCGGTCATGGGGCACGAGGTGCTGGAGCTATTGACTCCCGGGGAGGAGGGTCTCTACCTCGACGGGACGACCGGTGGGGGTGGGCACACCCGGATGATCCTCGATGCGTGCGAAACGTGTCGGGTCATTGCGGTGGATCGCGACCCGGAGGCCCTCGAGGAGGCGCGCAGTTCGCTCGCCGATCTGCGGGCGCGAGTGCGGTTCGCCCTCACTCGATTCGATCTGGTGGTCCATGATCCGGAGATACGGGATCGTGGCCTCGATGGTGCGCTGCTCGACCTTGGCGTCAGTTCGCACCAGCTGGATGCAGATGAGCGTGGCTTCACGTTCCGCCGAGGAGCCCGCCTCGACATGCGCATGGAAGGGGCCGGGCGAGACGCTGCCACGTTTCTGGCCGGATCCGACGAGGACGAGCTCGTGCGCGTGTTCCGGGACTTCGGCGAGGAGCCGAGGGCTCGCCGTCTGGCCCGTGAGGTGGTGAAGCGTCGAGCCACCGATCCGCTGTCGACGAGTGATGACCTCGTCGCTGCCATGGCTATTGCCCTGGGGCGGTCCCCGAGCACAAAGGAGAAGGCACGGATCTTCCAGGCGGTGCGAATCGCCGTGAATGAGGAGCTGGACGTGTTGCAGGCCGGCCTGCCTGCCATTCGCGACGTGATCAAGGCTGGCGGGGTTCTCGTGGTGATCGCGTATCACTCCCTGGAAGATCGTGCGGTGAAACACGCCTTCCGGGAGTGGAGTCGGGCGTGCGTTTGCCCGGCGGAGCTCCCCCTCTGTGCCTGTCGGGGAAAGCCCCTTGGCGAGACCCTGACCCGAAAAGTACTCCGGCCATCGGAAGAGGAGGTGGCCCGAAACCCTCGCGCCCGAAGTGCGCGGCTGCGTGCCTGGCGGAGGGCGGCCTGATGGATGCCCAGGTACTCGGCCGCGCGGCACTTACGTTCACCTTTCTACTGCTGTCACTCGGGTTCGTGACCTGGCGCCAAAGCAGGGCATTCGAGGCCAATCAGGCGCTCGACGGCCTCCGCCGGCAGGTTTCGGTCGTTCAGGCCGAAAAGGTCGAGCTCGAGCGTGAGGTACTGGTCCGCAGAAGCCTTGGCCATATCGTCCCGGCTGCGGAAGCGATCGGGATGGTCACGCCGCGCCCGGAGCAGATCGTCATCCTCGGCAAGGGTGGAGAGTCGTGAGCGGCCAACGATCCGCGCTGCATCGTCCGCACCCCTGGCGACGACGGACGATTCTGACCGTGTGGCTGCTCGGTATCACTGCGGTGACGCTGCGTGCCGGACAGATCCAGATCCTTCAGGCTGCCGATTGGCAGGAGCAGGCTGAAGGCCAGCAGACCGGCGCGGTGACGCTGCCTGCGGCCCGCGGCACGGTGTTCGCTGCAGATGGCGTTCCTCTCTCCGTCACTCGCGAGCGCGTGCAGATCTACGTCGCGCCCGGAGAGATTCGAAACACCGAGGCCGTAAAGGAGCGGCTCACGGGAGTTCTCGGCCTGAGCCCGGCACGAGCCAGCCGGGTCGTCTCACGAGGGTCGGGCTGGAACCATGTCGGACTCTACTCGCTCGCCGTCCGTGACTCCCTGCTTGGAGTGCCGGGCATCCACCTCGAACCCCTGTACCAACGTTACTACCCGCATGGAGAGATCGCTCGTGGCGTCACGGGAGTGGTCCTCGATGGAGACGGGCGCGGGGGAATCGAGCAGCGTTACGATGCGCACCTGAGTGGGACGCCGGGTGCTCAGATTTTCGCTCGCGACAGCAGGGGTAACCAGATCCCCGGGCAGCGACGGACGGTAAGTGAGCCGCGGGCCGGGGGCGAAGTGGTTCTGACGCTCGACATGGAACTGCAGGAAATCGCTCAATCTGCGCTTCTGGATGCGATCGAAGAACACGATGCCCTGGGTGGAGACATCCTGATCACCGACCCCCACACGGGGGAGATCAAGGCGCTGTTCTCCAAGCGTGGCGACAATATCGCGGCCCTCTCGGCCATCAATGCCCCGTTCGAGCCCGGTTCGACGCTGAAGGTGTTCACCGTCGCGGCGCTCCTCGAACACGGTCTCGCCGATCTGAACGACGTCATCGACATCGGCGACGGTCGTTGGACGATCAACGGCCGAACGCTGAACGACACCCATGCAGACGACCCGCAGATCACCCTCCGAGCCGCGCTGAGCGAGTCATCGAATGTCGGAGTGGCCAAGGCTGCGCTGGCCCTGCCCTCGGGCCTGCAATATCAGAACCTGAGGGATTTCGGCTTCGGCACGATGACCGGGATCGAGTTGCCCGGTGAAGTCTCAGGGTCGCTCTATGCCCCCGACCGCTGGAGCCTGCAGTCCCCGCAGTCGCTCGCGATCGGGTACGAAATGTCTGCGACACCACTTCAGATGTCGATGGCGTATGGAGCGATCGCAAATGGGGGTGTGCTCATGCGCCCTCGTCTGGTACGTGAGGTTCGGGACGCCAACGGGACGGTCGTGGAGCGCTACGAGCCTCAGGAGATTCGGCGGGTTGTGAGCCGTCGTACAGCTGAGCGACTGGGACGAGCGCTCGTCGACGTCGTCGACCATGGAACGGGTGGGGCCGCGGGTATCGGGGGGTACCAGGTTGCCGGAAAGAGCGGTACGGCGCGTTTCGCCACCAACGGGCGCTATGAACGGGGCGATTACTCCTCCTCGTTCGTCGGATACTTCCCGGCCGATGACCCGCAGCTCGTGATTTTCGTAAAGCTCGACCGCCCGGGAGGCGCGACGTACTACGGAGGGGCCGTCGCCGCCCCGGTGACCAGGGTCACGATGGAGGCGGCGCTCGCTGCGAACGTCCTCAACCTCGAAAAGCTGGCTGGGGCGGCACAGCGCCCTGTGGCCGTGGTCGCCCCCGATTTCTACACGCGTTACGCCGTCACGGACTTCACGATCCCTCTCGAGCCCGAGCGTTCCGAAGAGCAGGGGAGCCACCCCGGCGTCACCGTGCCCGACGTGTCGGGGTTCTCGGCTCGATCAGCGATCCGCGAGCTGCACAGGCATGGTTTGCGCGTGGCCGACATCGGGCCGGGGACGGTGACTCAGACGTATCCCACCTCCGGCTCCGTCGTCACGCGGGGTGAGGTCGTTCGCCTGCGGTACGGGGGGCAGGAAGATGACTGAGTCGTATGCCACTCTGCGTGCGGTGGAAGACGTCCTCCGGGCTGCTGGCCTCCTGACCGAGGTCCGCGGGTCGGAGGATCTCGTCATTCGGGGTGTCTCTCAGGATTCGCGGACCATCGGGGCGAATGAACTCTTCCTGGCCTGGAAGGGCCTGCACTTCGACGCGCACGATCACGTGGAGCAAGCCCTGGAGCGGGGTGCGTCGGCGTTGATGGTGGAGCGCCCGGTCGATGCCGCTGTCCCCCAGCTGGTGGTCCGAGATGGCCGCCGTGCCGCACCACTGGCCGCGAATGCAGTGCTCGGCTTTCCGAGCGCAGCCATGGCGGTCGTGGGTGTGACCGGAACGAATGGGAAGACCACCACGTCGATGCTCATTCAGCACCTTGTCTCCCCGGAGCGGGTGGCGGCCGTGATCGGTACGCTCGGTCTGCGGGACCCCGATGGTATTCGTCCGGGAACCGTGGGCCTCACCACCCCCGGCCCGGTGCAGATCACGCTTTGGCTGCGCGACCTGGCCGACAAGGGGTGCGATACGGTGGTGCTCGAGGCCTCCTCGCACGCGCTGCACCAGCATCGGCTGGATGGAGTTGATTTTCAGGTTGCGGTCTTCACCAACCTGTCGCGGGACCACCTCGACTACCACGGTGACCTGGCCGCCTATGGAGCGGCAAAACTGGGGCTGGTGGAACTGGTCTCACCCGATGGTACGATCGTGGTGAATGCCGATGCCGAGGCATGGAAAGGTCTCGAAGCTGGCGGGCGTCGCGTCACGACGTACTCGCTCGAGGGATCCGCCGACATGTACGCGCGCGAAATTCGCCTTGGCGCGGCGGGCAGTTCCTTCACCCTCGTGACTCCCGGCGAGGCATTCGCTGTGGAGCTTCCCCTCGTGGGACGGTACAACGTGGAGAACGCTCTCGCGGCTGCCTCGGCTGCGGTGGCTCTGGGGGTTGCACCCTCGGTCGTAGCGGCCCGACTTGGCACCGCTCCGCAAGTGAAGGGCCGTCTCGAGGCGGTCGTGACCGAGCCATTCGCGGTTCTGATCGATTTCGCGCACACGCCTGCGGCGTTGGAGGGAGCCTTGGGTGCGCTCCGACCGCTGACTCCGGGCCGACTGATCGTCCTGTTCGGGGCGGGCGGGGACCGGGACCGCAGCAAGCGCAAGCCCATGGCGGAGGCCGTTGCAAGGATGGCCGATGTCGCCGTTCTGACCTCCGATAACCCTCGAAGTGAGGATCCCGACTCGATCATCGAGGATCTCGTGGAGGGCATGGGCTCGATGGAGTTCATCCGCCTGACGGACCGGCGTGCTGCGATCCGCGCGGCATTGGAGGCGGCGCGACCCGGTGACACGGTCGTGCTCGCTGGGAAAGGGCACGAGACCTACCAGGTCATCGGTTCCGAGAAACGGCCGTTCGACGAAGCCGGCATCGCCCGTGACACGCTGCGTGAGCTCGGGATTCTCTGATGGCCTTCCTGTGGAATGACGCTTCCGTTCGGCAGGCTCTCGGCATGCGAGCCGATCTGACTCTGCCGGACGTGGAGTACTCGGGTGTTTCCACGGACTCCCGGTCCATCGTGAAAGGTGACCTGTATGTGGCCCTCGTCGGGGAACGCTTCGACGGTCATGATTTCGTAGCCGAAGCCTTCTCGAGGGGGGCAGGGGGGGCGGTGGTATCGCGCCCGGCCGCGGGTGACCCGGAAGGTCGACTCTACCCGGTCTCCGACACTCTCGTAGCACTCGGCCGTCTGGCCGCGTGGCGTCGTCAGCAGATTGTCGCGCCGGTCGTCGCGATTACGGGTTCGTCCGGTAAGACTACTACGAAGGATATGACAGCCGCGGCGCTGAGCGAGACGTACCGAGTACACGCGACGGCCGGGAACCTGAATAATCGAATCGGGATGCCCCTCACGCTGCTCCAGACTCCCGAGCAGGTGGAGGCGGTGGTTCTCGAGCTCGGTACGAATGAGCCCGGAGAAATTCGGGCGCTTGTCCAGATCGCGAAGCCCGATGTTGCGGTGATCACGACGGTCGGCGAAAGCCACCTCGAGAAACTGGGCTCGCTCGAGGGAGTGCTGTCGGAAAAGCTCGACATTCTCCGTGGGATGGTCGACGGCGGTCGTTGCATCGTCGGTGACGAACCTCCGCGGCTGGCAGAGCGAGCCGGGGCGATCTGCTCTCAGGTGAAAATCGTCGGATGGAGTGAGCGCTCGGACGCAGATGCACGGCCTCGGAATGCAGAGGTCGACGTGTTCGGGCGGTACAGCTTTGACTGGCGAGGTCAGCGGGTCACGGCGCCGATGGTCGGTCGCCATGCGGTGTCAAACGCTCTCCTCGCCCTGACGGTGGCGGACATTCTCAACGTCCCCGACCGCGAGGCGATTCGTGGGCTTGGCTCGGCTCGAATGGGTTCGATGAGGGGAGAATTCCAGCGCATCGGGGACTTGACCCTGATCGTCGACTGCTACAACGCGAATCCTCAAAGCGTACGGGCCTCACTCGACGTCCTCGAGGATCAGGCGGTCATTGGACGCAAGGTCGCAGTGCTGGGATCGATGCTCGAACTCGGAGATGCGACGGCTGAATTGCACGCCCGAGTGCTTCGGGAGACGGTCGACCGGAACATCGATGTCATCGTGGCGACGGGAGCCTTCGCGGATGCGGCCCTGGATGCCGGTCTTCGAGACGAGCGCCTCATCGTCGGTGCAGACTGGCAGAGTGCGTACCCGAGTCTTCTGGAGCGACTCGATGGACGGGAAATCATCCTGCTGAAGGCTTCGCGGGGGATTGCGCTCGAGAACCTTCTGACCCGCCTGGAGGCCGATTTTGGCTCACCGGTCGATGGGATGGAAGCCTGATGCTCGCCCACCTGCTGCCCGGACTGACCGACGTCTTTTCCCCGCTGAACGTATTTGTCTACATATCGTTTCGAACCGCAGGAGCAGTGGTCACGGCCCTCGTGATCGCCTTCGCCCTCGGACCCATGGTGATTCGTCGCCTGCAGCGCGCGAACGTAGGTCAGGTCGTGCGCGATGTTGGACCTGAGACGCACCTGGCCAAGTCGGGGACCCCCACCATGGGTGGGATCATCATCATTCTCGCGACGACCGTCTCGACACTCCTGTGGGCACGCCTGGATAACCCCTACACCGTCCTGGCGCTCGTATCGCTTCTATGGATGGGCGCGATCGGCTTTCTCGACGACTATCTGAAGGTCGTTCAGGGCAAGACGACCGGCCTCGTCGCTCGGTACAAGATGGTGGGGCAGTGGACGTTCGGGCTGGCGCTCGGCGCGTTCCTGATCTGGCACCCGATCTCAGATCACCCGACGACATGGACGACGGTCCCATTCTTCGCCGACGTCGCCGCTGTCTTCTCGGTGCCGGTCTTCATCGTCTTCACCGGCGTGGTCGTGTCGGGGTCGTCCAACGCGGTGAATCTGACCGACGGCCTTGATGGCCTTGCGGCCGGGCTCACCGCGATCGCTGCTGCGACACTGGGGATCTTTGCCTACATCGCAGGCCGAGTCGATACCTCTCAATACCTCGGCTTCTTCTATCTGCCGGGCGCCGGAGAACTGACGATTTTCGCCCTCGCACTGGCTGGTGGGGCGTTGGGCTTTCTCTGGTTCAACTCGTACCCGGCCGACGTGTTCATGGGCGACACCGGATCGCTGGGCATGGGAGGCGCGCTGGGCGTCATGGCGATCCTCCTGAAGGCCGAATTCCTCCTCGTCATCGTCGGCGGCGTCTTCGTCCTCGAAACGCTGTCGGTGATCGTGCAGAAGGGATGGTTCAAGTACACGAAGCGGCGCTTCGGAGAGGGGAGGCGTGTCTTCAGGATGGCCCCCATCCACCACCACTTCGAGAAGCTCGGATGGTCCGAAACCACGGTCGTCATCCGCTTCTGGATCGTCGGCGTTCTGTTCGCGATGGTCGCGTTCAGCACACTCAAGATCCGGTGAGCGGCTATGGTGCGGACGTGCGTTTCGGGGATGTGGCCTGATGGATTTGCATGGAATGAATGTGGCTGTCATCGGCCTCGGTGCGAGCGGAGTCGCCGCCGCACGATTGGCTGTTGAAAAGGGAGGAGACGTCTATGTCTCGGATTCGCGCACGGATGATGCAGTTGCAGCTCGTGGAGCCCACCTCGGAGACCAGGTCGAAGTCGAGCTGGGACGACACGACATCGATCGGATGGTCGCTGCCGACCTCGTCGTCGCCAGCCCCGGTATCTCGCCCAACGCTCCAGTGCTGCGAGAACTCGTGGAACGAGGAGTCAGTTGGATCTCGGAGCCCGAGTTCGCCTGCCGGTTCTTCGATGGTTCACTGATCGGGATCACCGGTACCAATGGCAAAACCACGACGACGCTTCTGGTGGATCACCTGCTGCACGCGTCAGGCCTACGCTCCGCAGCTGGCGGGAATGTCGGGGGAGGGCTGGCTCCCGCGGCGTCGGACCTCGCGCGCCGTGAAGACCCGCCGGACTGGATCGTGCTCGAGATGAGCTCATTCCAGCTCGCCGGGGTGAAGACATTTCGCCCGGATATCGGGGTGGTGACGAATCTCTCTCCCGACCATCTGGACCGCTACGCGTCTGTCGAAGCCTACTATGCGGACAAGGCGCGGCTCTTTGATCACGCCACGGACCAGAGTCTCTGGGTCCTTCCGGCGGCAGATGACTCGGTGGCGCGACTCGCCGGGGATGCGCCGGGTCGGCGCTTCTTTTTTGGAGATGGAGACGAGTCCAGCGCCTTCGTCTCGGACGGGGAATTGATTCTTCGGCTCCGCGGAGAAATCGAACCGCTGCTGCCCCGCACGGATCTCCCTCTGCTTGGCGCGCACAACGTGAAGAACGCGCTGGCCGCGGCGCTCGTGGCTCGCCTGGCCGGCGCCGGGACGGGAGGCATCTCGGCGGGACTCGGATCGGCGAGGGCGTTGCCCCATCGCATGGAAGCAGTCGGCGAGTTCGATGGCGTCCTGTGGATCAATGACTCGAAGGCGACCAACGTCGCCGCAACTCTGAGTGCACTGACCAGTCTGGATCGACCCGTGATCCTGCTGGTCGGAGGGAAAGACAAGGGGGAGGACTTCGGTCAGCTCGCTGCAGCCGTCACGGAGTATTCCCGCATCGTCATCGCATATGGAGCTGCAGGATCGCGTGCCGCACACGAGTTGAGCTCAGCGATCGGAGTGCCGGTGGCCGACTCGATCGAGACGCTTGAGTCGTCTCGCCCCACTCCGTCCATCCATCTCGTGACCGGAACGCTCGACAAGGTGGTCGAGCGTGCACGTGCTGTTGCGCGCGTGGGTGACGCGGTGCTGCTCTCGCCGGCCTGCTCGAGCTTCGATATGTACGACAGCTACGAGCATCGTGGTCGGCACTTCACCCGCCTCGCTCAGGCGGCTGCATGAGGATGGCGCGGCCCGTGGATGTCGCGCCCCTTGGGCCGGCCCGGCTGCCGGATTCCGGCCTCGGCCGGGGCTGGGAGGCTGCGGCCGTCATGGGACTCACGCTCGTCGTGCTCTCGTTTGGTCTCGTCACGTTGTACAGCGCGTCGTCGGTCTTCGCCCTGAGTCAGGGGGTCGCCGACACGTTTTATGTCGCTCGGCAGGGAGCTGGAGCCATTCTGGGGCTCGCGCTGCTCGTGTTCTGCGCTTGGATGCCCTACCGATACTGGGGGCAGCTGGCTTGGCCGCTCGTAGTCCTGAGTGCGGCGATGCTCACGCTGTGCGTACTGCCGTGGACCCATGGGATCGCGCCCGAGATCAACGGCGCCCGCCGTTGGTTGCGCGTCGGGGTCACGATCCAGCCTTCGGAGATCGCCAAGATTGCGATCATCGTGTGGTCGTCCGCGATGGCGGTCCGCAAAGTGCCTCACTTCCAGTCGCTTCGGCGGGGGCTGGGCCCGTTCCTCGCCGTGTGGGGCGTCATCATCGGTCTCGTGACGCTCGCCCCCGACCTGTCGACTGCGCTTGTCGTGGCCACTCTGGGCGTCATCATCGTCTTCTCTGCGGGTGCGAGAGTCGCGCACTTCGCATTCCTCGGTGCCCTCGCGACCCCGGTGCTCTACCTCCTTCTTCGCGCGCCCTACCGATGGGAGCGTGTCGAGGTGTTCGTCGGTCAGCTGGCCGATCCGGCAGGAGCGGGATATCAGGTCAAGCAGTCCCTGATCGGGTTTGGATCCGGGGGCATTCGCGGCGTCGGTTTCGGCGAGGGCCAGCAGAAGCACGGCTTTCTGCCGGAAGCTCACAACGATTTCATCTTCGCCATGATCGGTGAGGAGTGGGGTTTCATCGGTATCGGACTGGTCGTGGTGGTCTACGCGGCCCTCGTTCTTGTCGGATTCCGAATCGCGAGCCGTGCCCCGGACCTGTTCGGCGAGCTCCTTGCGGTCGGTTGTACGAGTCTCATCGCACTTCAGGCGGGGTTGCACATGGCCGTTGGTCTGGCCCTCGCGCCTGCGACCGGCCTGGCCCTTCCGCTCATGTCGTACGGCCGGTCGAACCTGATCATTACGCTGATCGCGCTGGGGATTCTGATGTCGGTGGCCCGTGCTGGTCCGGGTGGGAAGGCCGCCCATGTCTGATACGCGAGGCACGGGTGGAGAGGTGGTCGTGGTGTCCGGTGGGGGGACGGGTGGACACCTCTATCCGGCGATTGCGATCGCCGATGAAATTCGCAGGGTCCGCCCGGACGTGCGGGTCTTCTTCGTGGGTGCCCGTCGCGGGATCGAGGCTCGCGTTCTTCCGGAGCGCTCGGAGGACCATCTCCTTCTCCAGGTCTCGGGGATTGACCGCAGCCGCCCGGGGAGCGTGCTGCGTGCCGTGGGCGGGCTCACCGGGGGGCTTGTGCGGGTCGCGCAGTTGTTCCTTCGCCTGCGTCCGGCTGTTGTCGTCGTCACCGGGGGGTACGCGGGTGCGGCCGCGGGAATCATGGCTGGATTGATGGGCGTACCCCTGGTGCTGCAGGAGCAGAATTCCGTACCCGGAGCGGTGACGCGCCTTCTGACGCGCTTCGCGGCGCGTGTCCATGTGGCGTATCCGGAGGCGATCGGCCGGCTACCGCTTGGCGGACCGCATTGCGTTGTCAGCGGCAATCCGGTCCGGTCGCGTTCGTCGGCGCCGCGGACTGAGGCTCGACGCGCGTTCGGCGTTCCGGACGAGGTGACCCTGACGTTCGTGAGCGGAGGCAGCCAGGGCTCGCTGGCGCTGAACCAAGGATTGACTGCTTACGTAAGCGAGGTTGCCCGGGGCGCCCTTGAGCGACCGGCGGTTCTCCACCTCCTCTGGTCGACCGGGAGAAAACACTTCTCCGGCGTGCGAGACGCGTTGGAGCGCGTTGGGTCGCCCGAGTGGATTCATCTTCTGCCTTACATCGAGGACATTCCGGCTGCGCTCGCCGCTTCGGATCTCGCCCTGACGCGTGCCGGTGCGATGACGACGGCGGAACTCATGAATCAGGGCCTTCCAGCGATCCTGGTACCGCTGCCGACCGCGGCGGAGAACCACCAGATGCACAATGCCAGGGCGCTCGAGGCCGCGGGTGCCGCACGTGTCATTCCGCAGAATGAACTCACCCCATCGCGACTGGCTCGGGTGATCGCTTCCGTGACCGGAGATGTCGAGCTGCTCGCGACCATGAGCGCCCGTGCCTCGGAGCGCGCGCGCCCGCTCGCGACCAGGGAGATCGCTGCGGATATCGCGACACTGCTGCCCGACGTGAGGCGCGCCGCATGAGGGTGCGCGTGGATCTCCGGGCGCTCTCGGCTGAACGCCCTGTCCACTTCATGGGCGTGGGTGGTGCGGGTATGTATCCGCTCGCCGAACTCGTGCTTCGCAGCGGGGGACGTGTGACGGGGTGTGACTCCTCGAGCAGTCAGGCCCTCAAAGCCCTCGCGGAATTGGGTGCCACGGTGTCGGTCGGGCACGATGAGAACCATGTCGAGGGTGCCGCCGCACTCGTCGTCACTGCTGCCGTTTCCATGGATCATCCGGAGGTTCTCGCCGCAAGGCGCGCAGGTGTCACCGTGATGAAGAGGTCCGAAGCGCTGGGCACCTGGGTGGCACGTGGTCGGGTCGTCGGCATTGCGGGTACGCACGGCAAGACGACGACGACCGCGATGACGACGGGGATCCTTGCCGAGGCAGGACTGGATCCGACCGGGCTCGTGGGTGGTCGGGTGACCGAGTGGGGTGGCAATCTCCGGTACGGAGCAGGGGAGACGTTCGTCGTCGAGGCGGACGAGTACGACCGCTCCTTCCTCACGTTGTCGCCCGATGTCGCGGTCATCACCAACCTCGAAGCCGATCACCTCGACATCTACGGTGACCTGGATGGAGTTCGTCAGGGGTTTCTCGAGTTTCTGGCCGGGGTCCGAGGTGGCGGCCGGGTCGTTGTCTGCGGCGACGATCACGGGGCCTCGTCTCTTCTGCCGGCCATCGGACCCGGAGGCTATACGTACGGGACATCTGCAGGGTCGATGCTTCGTGCGACCGATGTGACGGTCCGGCAAGGAGTGACCCACGCAAGGGTGTGGGAAGAGGGCACCGACGCTGGCGAACTCAGCTTGCCGATGGGTGGTCGCCACAACCTGCTGAACGCTCTGGCTGCGTCGGCTGCGGCTCGGGCCATGGGTGCACAGTGGGACGAGATCCTCCGAGCGCTCGCGGGATTCCGTGGTGTCGGACGTCGACTTCAGCTACTGGGCGAGGCCGGCGGTGCCGTCGTGATCGACGACTACGCGCACCACCCGACCGAGCTGACCGCTGCGCTCCGAGCCGCCCGCGACATGTATCCGGGTCGACGGCTGATCGCAGTCTTCCAACCGCACCTCTACTCCCGAACGCGGGACTTCGCTCGTGGATTTGGAGCGTCACTGTCGATGGCTGACCAGGTGTGGCTCACGGACATTTATCCTGCACGTGAAGCGCCGATCCCCGGGGTCGATGGTCAGACGCTCGTCGCTGCGGCAACCAGCGCCGGAGCTGCGGGTGTGCGCTATGTTGCCGACCTCGACTCGGTGGCGGCCGAAGTGGCGGCCGAGACGCGGCCCGGTGATGTGATTCTCACGCTGGGAGCCGGCTCGATCGATCGCACGGGGGTCATGCTTCTCGAGGCTCTACGTGGGGAGCCTGTCCATGCGTAGCCCGACGATGAAGCGTCAACTCCGGGTGATGGTCCTCACAGCGGCCTTGGGGCCACTCGTGTATTGGGGGCCGGGGATGCTCGAGGCGGTGCGGGGGCTCGACATGTTCGCGGTCCAGACTGTGAACGTGACGGGAATCGAGGTCCTGACCGAGGAAGCCGTCATCGAGCGGATGGACCTCGGCTCGTTCGCCTCCGTGTGGGGAGATGTGGAACTCTGGCGTGCGCGCATCGAGGCCGACCCGCTCGTCCGCTCCGTCGAAATCCATCGCCGCGTGCCGCACGGTCTGCTCGTGCAGGTGGAGGAGCGGATTCCGGTTGCCCTGGCGGCGACACCGCTCCTCGAGGCTCTGGATGCCGACGGGGTTCGCCTCCCGCTGGATCCGACAGTCCATCGCCTCGATCTGCCGATCATCAGCTCGAGGCAGTCCCTTCCCGATGATGCGGTGGTGTTCCCCGACGAGGTCAGTTCTCTTGCCGCCGAGGTCGAGCACCTCACCGCTACGCACCAGGATTTTGCCCATCGGATCTCCACGATTCGATGGTATGCACCGGGGGTCGTGGCCGTCCGACTTACGAGCCCGGACGTGGACTTCGTCATGCCCATGCGCACGACCGGCTCCCGCATCCGTGAAGGGGAGTCGGCGCTCGGGCACGCGATGCAGGAACGCGCAGGCCGTCCGCCTGCCGAAGTCGATCTTCGTTTCGCCGAGCAGGTCGTCATCCGCAGTGAATCAAGCGGCCCCGCCCTTTCAACCCTCTCGGCCGGGAGCCGATGACATGCGTTCGAATCTGATCGCCGGACTCGACATCGGAAGCACACACACCTGCGCCGTCATCGGAGAGGTGATCGGGGATCCGCGCCGACCGGGGCTGACCGTTCTCGGCGTGGGGCAGGCCCCGACGGCGGGTCTCCGTGGTGACCTCGTCACGAACATCGACGAGATGACCCAGTCCGTTCGGAACGCGATGAACGAGGCGGAATTGATGGCAGGGGTCTCGGTCGATCGGGTGTACGCTGGAATCGGCGGGGATCATGTGCGGGCGACAAACTCCATGGGAGTCGTCGCAATCTCCGAGCACGAGGTGACGCCGGATGACGTGGAGCGTGTACACATCGTGGCACGCGCTGTGGCCCTGCCTCCGGACAGGGAAATGGTTCACGCCATCCCCCAGGAGTACAGGGTGGATTACCAGGGCGGCATCAAGGATCCCCTCGGGATGTCGGGCGTCCGTCTCGAGAGTGAAGTCTTTCTGGTCACCTGTCAGGTGACGGCATCCGCGAACATCACCAAGGCGGTGAATCGCGCGGGGTATCGGGTCCAGGAACTCGTTCTCGAGCCGCTGGCGGGCGCTCGTGCGGTCCTCACGGAGGACGAGAAGGAAGTGGGCGTGGCCATGGTCGAGATGGGGGCACAAACGACCAACGTCGCCGCCTACTACGAGGGCAAGATTCACCATGTCGCCATTCTCCCGTTCGGCGGGGCGACCTTGACGCAGGATCTCATGCGAGGTCTCGCGGTGCCGTACAAGGAGGCACAGCGTGCGAAGGAGCATCACGCTCATGCATTCGCGCAGATGGTGGACCCGAGAGAGACCGTCGATCTGCCCGGTCCGTCACCGAACCAGATGCGGTCGGTCGCCTGCGAGCTGATCGCGCACATCGTCGAGCAGCGCCTCGATGAGATGTTCGGAATCATCCAGGGTGAGCTTGAGGATCGCGGGGCGCTCGAGAAGCTGGGGGCTGGCATCGTCCTGAGCGGTGGGACGACGGCGATCCCGGGTATCGTCGAGCTCGCACAGCAGATCTTTGCGGCGCCAGTCCGGCTCGGGGTACCCTCGGAAGGTCTGGGTGGAATTGCAGATGTTGTTGCAAGACCGCGATTTACGGTTGGGGCAGGTCTCGCACTCTGGGGTGCGGACCGCTTTGCAGAAACCGGTCGAGGTGCATCGACCCGGGCGTCCGGGATCGTCACCAAACTCGGTGTGTGGTTGAAGGAATTCTTCTAGTCGCAGTTGTACCCGATCTCCGCTAGGGAGGAGAACATGATGATCTTCGAATTCGAAGAGACCCCGATCGCGAACGCGCGCATGAAGGTTGTGGGCGTGGGGGGAGCCGGCGGGAACGCCGTCAATCGCATGATCGACGAAGAACTCGAGGGGGTGGAGTTCATCTCGGTGAACACGGATGGCCAGGCGCTCAAGCACTCGAAAGCTCAGGTCACGCTTCAGATCGGCAAGAAGCTGACTCGGGGCCTGGGGGCAGGAGCACGCCCGGAGGTAGGCCGTCAGGCGCTCGCGGAGAGCGAGGAAGAGGTGCGACGGGCCCTCGAAGGGGCTGATCTCGTGTTCGTGACGGCGGGAATGGGTGGAGGCACCGGTACAGGTGCTGCCCCCATGGTGGCGGATATCGCTCGGGACATGGGTGCGCTCACGATCGGGGTCGTCACGAAGCCGTTCGCGTTCGAGGGCAAGAAGCGCGAGCGGCAGGCTGCTCAGGGACTGGCCGAGCTTCGGCGCGCCGTGGACACGATGATCCTCGTGCCCAACGACCGGCTTCTGTCCGTCGTCCCGAAGGGCACCTCATTCAAGGATGCGCTCAAGAAGGCCGACGAGATCCTCCTGAATGCGACCCAGGGCATCTCCGACCTCATCAGGGTCACCGGTGAGATCAACGTCGACTTTGCGGACGTTCGTACGGTCATGTCCGCACGGGGCCCGGCGCTCATGGGTTCGGGTTTCGGGGAAGGGGACAACCGGGCTCAGGAAGCCGCTCAGGAGGCGATCTCGTCGCCGCTGCTCGATGACGTGTCCATCGCGGGTGCGAAGGGTGTTCTGATCAACATCACCGGGGGCATGGACCTGGCCATCGACGAGGTCACGACGATCTCGTCGATCATCCAGGAAGAGGCAGGAGAGGAAGCGGAAATCATCTTCGGTGCTGTCCACAATCCGGAGCTTGAAAACCAGATTCGCGTCACGGTGATCGCGACAGGTTTTGACTCGGAGAACGACGACAAAGTCATATCAGGGAACTTCCGCCGCGCCGTCCCGCCGGCCCCGAACCGGCATCCGGTTCACACGGAGGCGACGCGCCCCGTCGAGCCGGTTACCGAGGTCGTTCAGCCGGCGTTCGAGGCACCGGCGCCGAGTGTGCCGGTCGAACTTCCGGAGCAACGGGTTGCGGTTGGGGGCGGGGCATCCGAACCTGTGCTCCCCCTTTCGCGGTTCCCGGAGCGGATTGTGTCTCGGGAACAGATCGAAGGGTTGGACATTCCGACGTTCATTCGTCGCCAGATGGACTGAGCCGGATCCCTAGCTCCGGTTCGTCGTTTGGCGATGGACTGTCCGGCGGAGACGTCCGCCGGGCAGTCGACCGTCCGGCCCCCTCGGGACGGTTTCGGGATGGCAGGGTCGATCTCAGGAGGCGATGGTGATGCGGGACATCAAGACTATGACCGGAGCGGTGAGTATCGCCTTGGCGCTGCTCGCGGCCTCCGCGTGTACTCGTCAGGCACCGGAAGTTGGCTCTCTCGCCACCGTCTGGGTTCCGCCCGCCGAGCGTGTGGAGATCCACACCCTGGGCCGGGGTGAAACGTTCGGGGCACTTCTCTACGGTGCCATCGATGCGAACGAGCAGGCGGCGCTTCTCCTTGCCTTTCAGGAGCACGCCGACCCGCGACGCCTCAGGGAGCGGGCCGAAATCACGCTTCGTTACCTCCCGGCCTCGGATGAGCTCAGAGGAGTCGACGTCGCGGTAAACAGGGATCAGACGGTCCGGCTGGACCGGACCATGGTGGGTTGGGCGTCACACCTGATTCAGACCCCCATCTTTGTGGACACGATCTACGCCACAGGGGAAATCAGCCAGACGTTCTGGGGATCGGTGGTCGAAAACGATGAACTCGCCACCCTGACCTTCGAAGACCGCAACCTCCTGATCGACCACCTGGACAACGTGTTTCAGTGGCAGATGGACTTTTCACGGCAGATACGTCCCGGGGACCGCTACCGCTTCGCGTTCGAGCGAGAGGTGCGCCCGGATGGTTCGATGCGGGCCGGGAAACTTCTGGCGGCCGAATTCGTGAACAGTGGCACACCGTACCACGCGATCTATTTCGATCCGAACGGCGATGGACGAGGTTCGTACTTCGACCTGGAGGGAGAATCGGTTCGACGCGCCTTTCTTCTGAAGCCGCTCTCGTACCGACGGATCTCCGGGCGCTTCTCCAGCGGCCGGAGGCACCCCGTCCTCAATACTATCCGTGCCCATCGCGGGATCGACTACGCCGCTGACACCGGCACGCCCATCATGGCGACGTCTGACGGGGTCGTGATCCATCGCGGCCCGAAGGGGAGCTTCGGCAACACGGTCGAAATCCGTCACCCGAACGGATGGGTCACCCGCTATGCCCATCTGTCTCGTTTCAGGAGTGAGGTGCGTCTCGGCACGCGGGTCCGCCAGAGTGATGTCATCGGGTTCGTCGGAATGAGCGGTCTGGCGACCGGGCCGCACCTGCATTACGAGATGCTTCAGAACGGCCGTCAGTTCGATCCGCTTTCCGTGGATCTGCCTGCTGGGGATCCGGTGCCCGCCGACGACATGGTGCGCTGGCGGGCTGAAATGACGGGACGTTACGACCTGCTCGAGACGATCCCCCGGCTGGGCCCGGTCCGCACGTTCTCGACTCAGGACGGCCAGGACCGGTCGCCGGACGGGGCGGAGCAGGGCGGAGGAGCGTAGGCACAACCGTGGGGTCTCCTCTGATCCGCGTTCTGCTCCTCCTGACGCTCGGTGGGGTGCTGACCGCCTATGCATTCTGGATCTACCTGCGCGTTGAACTCAGCGTGCCGGCCGGGCGCTGGCTCGCGGTGGCTCGGTCCGTCACCCTCGTTCTCCTGCTCATGCTTCTGTTTGATCCGCGAATCCCCGTCGGCGAGGCCTCGAAGGGTGGCGGGCGGTGGGTCCTGCTGGACGTGTCCGCGAGCATGACCGCGATCGGGGATGATGGTCGCTCTCCGTCGGACTCGGCGGTCGAGCGGGCCGCGGAACTCGCCGCAGAGGGATGGACGGTCGTTCGATTCGGGGACGGTAACGTGACGCCCACGATCCCGGACGGTGAGGTCGTGTTCGACGGGTCCCTCAGTGAACTCGCGCCTGTGCTTCGCGCGGTTGCGGAGTCGGGAGCACGCGAGGCACGAGTCCTGTCAGATCTTCGCTTCAACGATCGAGTGGCGATCCGTTCAGCCCTGGAGGATCTTCCCCTGTCCGTCGAATTTGAGGATCTGTCACGAGCCACCTCGAACGCAGGCATTGCGGGAATCGACGTCTCCGACGTGCCGCGACCCGACGAGCGGCCGGTTGCAGAGGTGGAGATCTTCGGCGGTACGCCATCCGAGTCGGTCGCGATCGAGATTCTGGAGGAGGGGCGCGTCGTGGCCCGGGCCGAGACGACCGCGCCGGCGGTCGGTCTTCGCTCGACCGTGCGCGTCGAACTCCCGACCGTCGAGGCGAGAGGACGAGCGCGTTTCACGGCGCGAGTCGTTGGCCGGGACTTCGATGGCTTTCCGGGCGATGACGAGGGGGTTACCTACGCGAACATCGGCTACCGGTCGGGAGCCCTGGTCCTGATCTCCGCTTTGCCCGATTGGGAGCCGCGATACCTGCTTCCCGTTCTCGGGGATGTCACCGGCCTTCCTGCCGCGGGCTATCTCCGGGTCGGTCCGGACCGCTATGTCACGCTGGGGCCGGCGGCCGATCGAGGGACACCGGTAGACTCGGCTACGGTTCGCCGAGCGGCGGCGGACGCCGCGCTGCTCGTGCTGCACGGCCTCGGGCGTGACACGGATGAGTGGATTCGGACCATCGCTTCGCGCCCGGGTCGTCGACTCATCCTTCCTGTCGACTCTGACGGGGCTGCCCTTGTGGGGCTGAGTGTGGAGGAGCCTGCACCCGGCGAATGGTATGTGTCGCCGGACGTCCCGACCTCTCCCATCGCCGGGGTTCTGGCAGGGGTCGAACTTCAGGGCCTGCCTCCTCTGGGGGGAGTTCTGGTCCCCGAAGCCCGGTCCTCGCTCGCTCCGCTGCTGATTCAGCTGCGGGGTGCGGGCTCCCCGGAGAGTGCCTTCAGCCTGCTGGATCGTCAGGAGGGGCGTGTGGCCGTCGCACTGGCCTCGGAGTTCTGGCGTTGGGCGATGCGGGATCAGGGGCGTGAGCCTTATCGGAGGATCTGGTCGGGCATCTCCGGATGGCTGCTGGCTGACGAGGTGGCCGCCACCACGGAACCTCGGCCGACGAAGTCGGTCTTTGCTCGAGGTGAACGCCTCTCGTGGCAGACCCTGGGGGATTCCGCGTCGCTGCGGGTGCGGGTCGAGAGCGGGGATGGAGTCGCGGTGGATACGACCTTGGCCGGCACTCCGATCGCGTCGATAAACCCGCTGCCCCCGGGCACATACGACTACACCACGCTGACCGAAGGTGGAGATACACTTTCGTCAGGACGTTTCGATGTTGCCGGGAATTCACTCGAACTGTTGCCGGCGCCGGAAGAGCCCGAGTTGCCGCTGCGGGGAGCGGCGCTCGGGTGGTCGGACGGGGGTGGGCGGCCGCTGCGAACCTCTCCGTGGCCGTATGCCCTGCTGATCCTGCTGCTGTGCGGTGAGTGGATCGTTCGCCGCCGCAGCGGGCTGCGCTGAGGGGTCCCGGCGGATGGCGAGGCTCCTGAGGAAGAAGCCGGAGGCATCGAAGGGCCTCTGGAAACGTCTGGTCGACCTGGCGCTGACCGATGTTCGCGTGATGGCCGGAGGGATCGATGTCGCGTCGCTCGAAGATCTCGAGGAGCGACTCCTCGCCGCTGACTTTGGCGTGGCCGCCACACTGCGCCTCACCGATCGGGCGGAGGAGGTTCTGCGGAGAGGCAAGGCCCGCAATCCCGATCTGCTCGTCAGCGCGCTGCGGGCGGAAGTCGCAGGCATCCTCGACTCCGGCGGGCAAGCCGAGCTCGAGGCTGCCGATCTCGGTCCCACGGTCTACCTGATCGTCGGGGTGAATGGTGTCGGGAAGACGACGTCGGTCGCGAAGCTTGCCCACCATCTGATGCAGGAAGGTCAAAGTGTCATGGTCGCGGCAGCCGATACGTATCGGGCCGGGGCCGTCGCTCAGCTCGAGATGTGGGCAGATCGTATTGGTGCGCATTTCATCCGGGGCCAGCAGGGTGGCGACCCGGCGGCCGTGGCGTTCGATGCCCTAGACGCCGCGGAGGCTCGGGGCGTTGACGTTCTGCTGATTGACACAGCCGGTCGCCTGCATACCAACCGTGGGCTCATGGAGGAGTTGAGCAAGATCGATCGCGTGGTGCGCCGGCGGAGTGCCGGTGCTCCTCACGAGACGCTGCTCGTTCTCGACGCGACCGTCGGGCAGAATGCTCTCCGGCAGGTCGAGGCATTCTCGGCAGCGGTCGACGTGACCGGTATCCTCCTCTCGAAGATGGACTCGACAGCTCGAGGCGGGATCGTCGTGGCCCTCAGACAGGAGTTCGGTGTCCCGGTAAAGCTGATCGGAACGGGAGAAGGTCTCGATGATCTGGAGTCCTTTGACGTGAATGCCTTCGTCGAAGCCGTTTTCGGGTGACCTATTCCCACCTCGATCGACCGATCCAGTTCCTGAAAGGGGTTGGTCCCAAGAGAGCTGACGGGTTCGCGCGTCTGGGTATCACGACGGCACGGGACCTTCTCTACCACGTCCCGCGTCGCTACGACGACGCGTCGACGGTGGAGCCCATCGGTAGCCTGGAGGTCGGGATGGACGTCACGGCCATCGGACGGGTTCGCAGCAAGGGCGTGATCCCCACACGACGGGGCCTGCGAATCTTTCAGGCGGTGCTCGAGGACGACTCGGGCATGATCACCGTAGCCTGGCCGGGGCAGCCGTGGTTGGACCGGACCCTTCGTGAGGGTGATGTGCTCCTCGTGTCCGGCAAGGTGAAGTTCTTTCACGGAAGGCAGCTGCAACCGCGTGAGCACACGGTCCTCGAGCGAGGTTCCCGTTCGTCGGACGATAGCAGCGTGCCTCGCGCCGAACGGGGTTCGGGAATGATCTTCGTGTCCTATCCGGCTTCGGAAGATGTACCGCAGTGGGTCCTTCGAGGGGTCATCGACAAGAATCTCCCGGATATGATTGCGTGGGCGGACGATGATGAGTGGATGCCATCTCGCATGAGGTCGAAGCACGGACTGATCTCGCTGGCGGACGCCCTGACCGCGCTCCACCGACCCGGGACCGTGTACGAGGCCGAGAGCGGGCGCCGGAGACTTGCCTTCGACGAACTCTTCTTCCTTCAGCTCGTTCAGGCTCGAGCTCGTCGAGTGACGCTGAACAAGCGCTCCGGCATTGCCCACCGCCGGTCCAACGAACTGATTCGACCCCTTCACGAGTCCTTGCCCTTTGAACTCACTGGAGCCCAGGCCCGAGCGCTCCGTGAGATTTACGCGGACATGGCGTCCCCGCAGCGGATGAATCGGATGCTTCAGGGAGATGTGGGCGCCGGAAAAACGGCGGTGGCGGTGTTCGCGATGCTTCTGGCTGCCGAGGGTGGGCGGCAGGCGTGCCTGATGGCACCGACAGAAATTCTGGCGGAGCAGCACGCTCGGAGTATCGCTGGAATGCTGGAGCCGCTCGGGGTTGGCGTGACCCTCCTGACAGGCTCCCTGGGTGCCTCCGAGCGACGAGCAGCCCTCAACGAGATCGGATCGGGCGCGGCACGAATGATCGTAGGCACCCACTCGTTGATTCAGGAGTCGGTCACCTTCGATTCGCTGGGCCTCGTGGTGATCGACGAGCAGCATCGGTTCGGCGTCAAACAGCGCATGTCACTCCTCGAGTCCGATGCCGCCGCACCGGACATGCTCGTGATGTCGGCGACGCCGATACCGCGCTCGCTCGCCATGGCGCTGTATGGAGATCTGGATCTCAGCATCCTCGACGAGGTGCCTCCCGGTCGTACGCCGGTGAAAACAGCGTTACGCAGCCCGGACCGTCGTTCTGGCGTGTATGACTTCGTCCGTTCGGAGGTGTCGGCCGGGCGCCAGGCATATCTGGTGTACCCGCTGGTCGAAGAGTCCGACAAGGTGGATCTGCTCTCCGCGAGCCGTGAATTTGAGCGGTTGTCGAGCGACGTGTTCGTCGAGGAGCGGGTCGGTCTTCTTCATGGCCAACTTCGGGGAGACGAAAAGGATCGAGTCATGCGGGCGTTCATGGACGGTGACCTGGATATCCTCGTCGCGACCACCGTGATCGAGGTAGGGATCGACGTGCCGAACGCCAGCGTGATGGTCATTGAGCACGCCGAGCGATTCGGCCTGTCGCAGCTGCATCAGCTCCGGGGCCGTGTGGGCCGCGGAGTGGCGGAGAGTCACTGCATTCTGATCGCGGAGCCGGGCGAGGACGCGCTCGAGCGGCTCCGCGCCTTTCGGGACAGCAATGATGGTTTCGAGGTGGCTCGGGCAGATCTCAGGATTCGAGGTCAGGGTGATCTTTTCGGTAGTCAGCAGCACGGTCGCGACCCGGCTCTTCGGTTTGCCGACCTTCTTGCCGATGAGGACCTCCTCGTCGAAGCTCAGCGCGAAGCTCGGGAGCTCGTTGACGCGGATCCCGAACTTGCCCGTCCGGACCACGATCGCATTCGGGAACACCTGCACACGCACTACCAGCATCGTCTCGCGATGTACGGAGTGGGGTGAAGCGCTTCCCCTCACCTTGCATTCTGTGCATTGTCCTGCCGCGCACCCGGGGGTCGACCGGGAGCCGCCCCTCACCTCATGAAGCAACGCGATGATGGCGGAAATCAGACATCTCGGAAAACACGTCGGTGAACAGGTCACGGTCCGTGGCTGGGTCGAGGCGACGCGTGGACATGGAAAGGTGGCCTTCACCGTCGTCAGGGACGGAACGGGTGTCCTGCAGGGAGTTCTGCTGAAGGCCGACGTGGACGAGGCGACCTGGGATCTTCAGCAATCATTGACTCAGGAGTCTCTGGTATCACTGACCGGGGAGGTCCGGGAAGACGCTCGGGCTCCGGGCGGCTACGAACTCGGCATTGCGGGGCTGGCACTCCTGTCGGGAGCGGCCGAATACCCGATCCAGCCGAAGGAGCATGGGGTAGACTTCCTCCTGGACCATCGGCATCTCTGGCTCCGCTCCTCGATGCAGCGGGCTGGACTTCGCGTGCGTGCGGAGGTTGAACAGTCGATTCACGACTTCATGTACGACAACGACTTCGTCCGCATCGACACGCCGATCCTCACGGGGGCGATCGGAGAGCACGCGGGCACCCTCTTCGAAACGGACTATTTCGGCGAGTCGGCCTATATGGCGCAGACCGGGCAGCTCTACGTCGAGGCCGCATGCCCCGCGTTCCGGCGCGTCTACTGTTTCGGTCCGACCTTTCGAGCTGAAAAGTCCAAGACCCGCCGGCATTTGACGGAGTTCTGGATGGTGGAGCCCGAGGTCGCCTTCGCGGACTCCGATGCCAACATGAAGCTCCAGGAGCAGTTCGTCTCGTACATCGTCGAGCGGGCTCTGGAGCGATGCCAGGAAGAATTGAAGGTCCTGGAGCGTGACACGACCCTTCTTGAACACGTCAAGGCACCGTTTCCACGAATGAGTTACACACGGGCCGTCGAGCGGCTGCGAGAACTCGGCTCGGATATCGAGTGGGGACGCGATCTCGGTGCGGGCGATGAAGCGTTGCTCATGGAGGAGCATGACCTCCCGCTTTTCGTGCACGACTATCCCAAAGAGGCGAAAGCGTTCTACATGAAGGAGAATCCCGACGACCCGCGGACGGTGCTTTGCGACGACCTGCTGGCGCCGGAGGGTTACGGCGAAATCATCGGGGGGAGTCAGCGCGAGGACGATCTCGATCGTCTTGAGATGCGCATACGAGAAGAGGGTCTGCCCCAGGAGGCGTACGCGTGGTACCTGGATCTCCGCCGCTTCGGCACGTTTCCCCATTCCGGCTTCGGTCTCGGCGTGGAGCGGACCGTGGCGTGGATTACCGGTCGGCACCACATCCGTGAGCTGATTCCGTTCCCACGCCTGATGAACCGGCTCTACCCCTAGACATCATGCCACGAGCCGTCCTCGACATGATGGACCGGCGTCCCATCTGGGCGATGCCCGAGTGGGTACCGGCGCAAATCCGCGATGCGCTCCCCGCCTCGTGGGCTCTCGATGTCGTAGAGGAAGAAACGGACGGTTCCGGAGATGGCGCAGCCCGGGTGTCCAGTCACGTGCTGTCCCTCGTTTCGGATGCGGAAATCTATTTCGGATACGGCATCCCTGAGGAGCTCCTGCGAGCAGGCCCGAAGCTGCGCTGGGTGCACTCGGGTGCCTCTGGTGTCGGTTCGTCCTTGACCCCGACCATGCTCGACAGCCCGGTCGTCTTCACGAACTCCGCGGGTGTCCACGCCCCACCGATGGCGGAGACCGTGCTCGCCATGCTACTCCACTTCACGCGCGGGCTCGACCTGGCAGCAGAGTCACAGCGCCGATCGGAGTGGGCTACGGCGCCCTTCTATGTGGCGGGTGCTCCTCTTCGAGAGCTGTCGGCGATGACCGTCGGAATCATCGGGTTCGGCGGTATCGGTCGTGAGGTGGCTCGTCGGGTCGCTTCCCTGGGCTCGCGGGTGATCGCGGTGAAGCGCATGCCCGCCCGATCCGGAGAGGCAAACCTGCAGCCGGTCAGTGGGGGTGGCGAACTGGGGGCGAGGATCGAGATCGTGTGGGGCGAGTCAGGTCTCGATGCGGTCTATCGGGAGTGCGATGCCATTGTGGTGGCCGCACCCGATACTCCCGAGACGCGAGGGATGATCGACCGAAGTGCGTTTCGACGAATGAAGTCGGAAGCGATCGTCGTGAATGTCGCCCGGGGCCGTCTCATCGACGAAGGAGCGATGATCGAAGCCCTCGAGGAGGGCAGGATTCGTGGGGCAGGCCTCGACGTCTTCACCCGGGAACCGCTGGATTCCGAGAGCCCTCTCTGGGGCTTATCGAACGTGATGATCACTCCTCATGTCTCTGCGGTGACAGGCGGGTTCTGGGTCCGGGAGACGGGGTTGATCGTGCGGAATCTCGAGCGTTACCTGCTGAGTCGACCGATGGAGGAATGGGAGAACGTCGTCGACAAACAGGCCGGCTACTGACGCTCCTCGGCCTTCACTTCCTGCCACAGTCCGTCGAGGGTCGCCAGTCCTGCGGTCGCCAGTTCCAGACCGCGGTCGCGGGCCCGCAGCTCGAGCTCCTGAAAACGTCGGACGAATTTCGTGTTGGCTCGTGCGAGCGCCGTGGTCGGGTGAGCGCCCCCCAGGCGGGCGACGTTGACACACGCAAAGAGCAGGTCACCCACTTCTTCTTCG
Organism: Gemmatimonadales bacterium; assembly: GCA_038120095.1. Lineage (GTDB taxonomy): Bacteria > Gemmatimonadota > Gemmatimonadetes > Longimicrobiales > Gaopeijiaceae > UBA2589. Next base: position 8,699 of record JAYOKZ010000012.1, on the reverse strand, counting down.
AAGTTGTCGGAGCCGAGCTCCTCCCTCGTCTCCTGCAGTTCCTCGGCAACCTTGTCCAGAGCGCCCTCCGCGTCATCCCAGTCGAATCCCACGGCGGCAACCCGCTCCTGAATACGGTGAGAGCGCGTCAGTGGATCGAGCCCCTTCGCGAGCCCGCTGAGCACACTCTCGCCCTCTGCACGCTCATCCGCCTTGAGCTCTTCCCAACTACGCGGTTCTCCGGTCCCGAAGATGTGTGGGTGTCGGGCAATCATCTTCGCCTCGAGGCGGTTGTAGACTGACGTTGCGTCGAGGTCGCCCCGTTCTTCCGCCACGACAATCTGAAACGCGAGGTTCAGCAGGAGGTCGCCAAGCTCGCCTTCGAGCTCAAGGACATCACCATCACGGATCGCATCGACGACCTCGTGAGCCTCCTCGAGCAGGTGTGGAATCAATGACTCGGCGGTCTGCTTCGCGTCCCACGGACACTCCTTTCGAAGGAAGCGTACCAGGCCGAGCGCACGGTCCAGGCTTCCGGGACCCGAGGGAATGTCAGTCTTTTCGCTTGTCTTCATAGTCGTCCGTGCACTGCGCTTGACTCCTCTTGGGTTTGCCCGGAGGACCGTCTGGGGGGTCGTCGGAGCGACCTGTTTCTGGCATCTTTCAGGTCTCATGTCAACGAATTCGAAGGCTCGGGCCTGGGTAGAAGTGCGAGCCGATGCTCTGCGGGACAACTACGTGCGCGTTCGCGATCACGTCGGACCCGGCACCGGCGTGCTGCCGATGGTCAAGGCGAACGCCTACGGCCTCGGCGTTGAGCGGGTCGTGCAAACGCTGCAGCCACTGGGTCCATGGGGCTTCGGTGTCTCGGCGGTCGCGGAGGGGGTCGAGTTGCGCGAGGCGGGCTTCGACGGTCGGATCGTGGTGTGCAGTCCGACCCCGCGCGGCGACGTGGACCGTGCGGTACGCCACCAGCTGCAGCTCTCCATGTCCAGCGAAGACGGGATTCGCCACCTGGACGAGGTCGCTCGAGGGGTCGGCGTGAGAGCCGAGTACCACGTCGACGTCGATACGGGCATGGGGCGCAGTGGCTTCGACTGGCGAACGGCAGGGGTCTGGCTGCCGGTCGCGGCGGGTGGCTTGCCGAACGCGTGCTGCGTTGGCTGCTACACGCACCTCCACTCCGCTGACGAGGACGAACGGAGCGTCCGCGTCCAATGGGACCGTTTCGCCGACCTCGCCGAGCAGATCGTGCGGGAGCGTGGTGACGGCGGCGAGGACGTGGCCGTTCATGTGCTCAACAGCGCCGGGGTGTTTCGCGCTCCTGAAATCGCGCGTACCGTCGTTCGGCCGGGCATTTTTCTGTACGGTGGGGGAGTTGGCCCGGGTCAGCTGAACCCGCGACCGGTCGTGTCTCTCCATGCTCGCGTGGCGCTCGTTCGTTCGGTCCCTCCGGGAACGACACTCGGATATGGCTCCACCTACAGTTCGTCGCGACACGAACGATGGGGCACACTCTCGATCGGATACGGCGACGGACTACCGAGGGCGCTTTCGAACCGCGGTGGTGCGATCTTGCAGGGTACGGTAGTCCCCGTGATTGGGCGGATCTCGATGGACGTCACAGTGGTAGACATCACGAACGTAGCGTCGGCCCGGGAAGGGGACGTGGCGACGTTGGTCGGGTCGGTGGACGATGCCCAACGCGGGTTGGATGACGTTGCGGCCGAGTCGGGGACGATCAGTTATGAGATCCTCACCGGGCTGACGCAGCGCTTGCCACGGGTCTGGACGGACAAATGCGTGTGAACAGTGCCTCATTCAGGTGGAAGAGCGGGTCCTTGAGCGTTCTCGTAGCACATCGGAAAGGTTGGGCCGCAGCCGCGCTGGGCTTCGCAATCATGTTTGGAGTGGGGTGTCAGGAGCAGACACCGGTCGCGTTGAACGACGACGCTCTTCCGGGCGCCCCGATCACGGTCACCGTGGAAATTCCATGGTCGGCGTTCGCGTCGAATCTCGAAGTCTTCGGCGGATACGGATCCGCCGAGGACATCGGACAGGGCGTGCTGGCGGAGGACTTTGCGGGAACTCTCGACGCCCGAACTCTTCTGCGAATCGGGTCCTACCCGCGGGTCGCCACGGTTCAGGACACGACCGGGGCGTCGCGTCCGGATTCGACGCTGACCATTCTCGGGGGCCGTTTCGTCGCGTTCTTCGATACGATCGAGAGTACGAATTCGGGGGCGGTGACCCTCGCTCTGGGAGCGATTACCGAAGAATGGGACCAAACGACGGCTTCCTGGGACTTTGCGGTTGATACGATCAACGACGAGAGGCCGTGGAGTGAGGCCGGGGGCGGGGTTGTCCTACCCGTCGCACAGACCGTCTGGGATCCTTTGGTCGGGGACACCGCCGTGTTCGTACTCGACTCCGCGGAAGTCGCGGCGTGGGCGGACACGACAGACCTCAGTGCGGGAGCACGAATCGAGATTCTCGACTCGGGCGAGCGGCTCTCTCTCTCGAAGGCGGTTGTCCGGCTGGATGCGCGACCCAGCAGCAACCCGGACACGATCATCGAGCTGACCGCTGTTACGCGTGGTTCGACGTTCATCTATAATCCGTTCCCCCAGCCTCCTCCCGATGGGGTCCGGATCGGCGGGGCCCCTTCGTGGCGCACGATCCTGGATGTGAACATCCCGGAGATCCTCGACAACCTCCCGGATTTCTGTGCGGTCGTTCGTTGCCCTCATGAACTTTCACCCGGCGAGATCTCGTACGCGGCTCTGGTGCTCACGAGTCGTGCCACGGAAGCCGCGTTCCAGCCGACCGATTCGATTCGTCTGGATGTCCGTCCGGTGCTGAACCGCGCGGCCATGCCGAAGTCCCCCCTCGGGGTATCCCTGATCGTGAGTCCGTTCGGACGGTCCGTCGCGCCGGAGGCGTTCGGATCCGAGCCGGGACTAGAGATCGAGATTCCGTTCACCGGTTATGCGCGGGATCGCCTGCGCGGAACCGACGCCAGCGGAAACCCAACGCCTGAGACGCTCGCGTTGCTCTCGGTGATCGAGCCGTTCTCCATCACCTTTGCGTCCTTCGAGGGTCCCCAGTCGGCCGCCGAACCGTTTCTCAGGCTTGTCCTCACGATCGGCCCACCGGTAGAGCTTCCATGAGCAGATTCATGCGGAGGATCTCACGTGCTGCGACCATGGCGGTTGCCGTCCTGGCGGTCTCCTCGGTCTCGATTCATGGCCAATCGCTCTTCAACGCGGCGGGCCTCGGGACAACCGTCGAGGCCCTCGATGGTCGGGCCCGCGCCCTGGGGAGCATGGGGATCGGGCTGAACGGCAGGTCGATGATGCCGTCCGACCCGGGGGCACTCGCCCGCCTCGGCATTTCCACGGGCGTCATGGTCGCTTCGCCGAGCTGGGTCGATTACTCGGCCGCTGGAGACCGGTCGGGTACCGTCCAGGGGAATCGCTTTCCGCTTATGGGTATCGGGTACCCGATCCTTGGTGGCATGGCGTCGATCCAGATCGGCTCGTTCCTCGACCAGACGTATGAGGTTACGCGGGTCGGAGAGACCGACCTGGGTGACGGGCCCGTCCGCACGTCCGATGCGTTCGATCAGGATGGCGCCGTGTCCACGGTCACGCTCGGATTCGCCCGCACGCTGGGAGAGCGTTTCTCCGCGGGCCTGAGCATCGGTCGGTATGCGGGCAGCCTGGACCGCACGCTCGAGCGAACCTATGGCGAAGAGGGTGAGGCGGGGAACGTCGACACGTACGTGGAGGCCGGAGTCTGGTCATGGACGGGGTGGTCGCTGTCGGCGGGTGGCTCGGCTGAGCTCGACGGGCTCCGGGTCGCCGCCAGTGTTCAGGTCCCCACGCAACTGAGTGGGACGGCGTCCGAGGATACGCGTGGATCCGATCGCACCTTTGCGCTCCCGGTCCACCTCCGTGTAGGCGCGACTGCGAATGTCGGACCGAGTATCCTGGTTCACGGGAGTGCCGTGCTCGCGGACTGGTCCAGCGCGCAGGACCAGTTGAATGGTGGGTTCGCGGGGAGCGGAAGCGGTTTCGGGCTGGGGGTTGAGCTTTCGCGCGCGCGACTCTTCGGCAGGGATGCACCGTTGCGCTTCGGGTTTCGGAGGGTTGGCCTCCCATTCGCGTTCGAGGACGAATCCGTCACGGAGCGAACGTTCTCGGGAGGATTCGGTCTGACGCTGAACGAGACGGCCGGAGTGGTTCTGGCCGCGCTGGACCTGTCCATCGAGAGGGGGCAGAGAAACAGCTCGAACCTCAGCGAACAATTCTGGAGGGCAACGCTCTCGCTCCTGACCTCCGGCTTCTGATCAGCACCCCCGGTGCGCGTCCACTACCACACGTTCGGCTGCAAGGCGAATCAGTACGACACTGAGCGCATGCGTCAGGAGGTCGAGGCACGCGGCGCTGTGACGGCTTCTGCGGCACTGGATGCCGATGTGATGATCGTCAACACATGCACTGTGACGAATCAGGCTGACGCGGAGGCTCGCCGATTCATCCGTCGAGTTCGTCGCGAGCGACCGGACATCCGGGTTGTGGTCGCGGGGTGTTCCGCGGCTCTGAGCCACGTGGAATACGACACGATGGACGGGGTCGTGGATGTGATTGCCGGGCACGATCCCGTGCAGGTAGCCAGTGCCGTGGAGCGTCAGGGTTTCGGAGGTCTGACACAGATTCAGGTGCGCTCCTCGTTGGACCGGATCGACCACGAGCCCGTGGGGGGGGAACTTCTGCAGACGAGGCTGGGGGCGGCTCGGGGATGGCTGAAGGTGCAGGATGGATGCGACCGGAAGTGCTCTTTTTGCGCGACCCGACTCGCACGGGGAACGTCACGCTCGCGTCGTCCCGAGGACGTGATTGCGGAAGCGCGACTGATGGCTCAGCACCACGCGGAATTGGTCATCACGGGGATCCATATCGGCCACTACGGGATCGATCTGGAGCCTGCGTCGAGCCTTTCGAAACTGTGTGCCCGTCTGCTCGACGATGTTCCGGACACGCGATTCCGCATCGGGAGTGTGGAGGCCACGGAGGTGGACGATCTGCTCATCGAGTTGATGGCGTCGTCCGGTGGTCGCCTGGCTCCCCACCTCCACATGCCTCTGCAGAGCGGTTCCGATCCCGTCCTTCGACGGATGCGGCGGTGGCACACGCGAGAGCAGTACCGGATTCGGGCGCTCGAGATCGCAGAGAGGGTGGACCCGTTGGGTCTGGGAGCTGACGTGATCACGGGCTTTCCAGGCGAGACCGACGAACATCATCGCGATACGAGGCTGCTCGTGGAGGAACTCCCCTTCACGTACCTGCATGTCTTCCCGTTCTCGCCGCGCAAGAACACGGCTGCCGAGATGCTGGACTCTCCCGTACCGCAGCGAATCGCCGGTGAACGCGCCCGCCAGCTCCGGGAGGTGGCTCTTGACCACGGTTTGTCGTATCGCGCGAAGCGTGCGGGCACCGTTGCATCCGTTGTGCTGGAGGGCGACGGAGGTACGGGACTGACAGGGGACTACCTGCGCGTTCGTGTACGTGGTCAGGGAGACCATGGCTCTGCCGATTCGTTGCCTGTGCTGCGAGGTTTCGGGTCTCACGCGGCCGTCGTCACCGGCACCCTGCGTGGCGATCCGGACGATCTGTATATTGCAGTGCCCCAGGATTCTGCGTTTTCTCAAGCATGAACACGACCCCGCCCAAACGCGCCTACGTCGAGACGTACGGGTGTCAGATGAACATCAGTGATGGCGAGCTGATGGAAGGCATTCTCGAGCGTTCGGGGTATGACATCGTCGGGCGTCCTGAGGATGCGGACGTCGTCCTGGTGAACACGTGCGCGATACGAGAGCATGCGGAAAAGCGTGTGCTTGGTCGGGTGTCTCAGCTCAACGGCCTCAAGCGGGAGCGGCCGGAGATGGTCATCGGTGTCACGGGCTGCATGGCCCAGCGCATGGGAAGCACCCTTCTGGAGCAGGCTCCGTACGTGGACATTGTCATGGGGCCGGACGGATACCGTGGGCTTCCCGAAACCCTGGATCGCCTGGAAAAGGGACGATCTCTGCCTGCGAGGGCGGATGATCCCGACCGCGGTGGGGGCGGGGTGGCGGCAACGGAGATCGAAGTGATCGGTGCGGGGCGTAAGAGAGGGCCCCAGTTGGCCGTGCTCCAGCTCGACATGGACGAGAACTACCAGGGGCTCGAGCAACGCCGAGCGAAGGGTCCGAGTGCGTGGGTTCCGATTCAGCGAGGATGTGATCACCGGTGCACGTATTGCATCGTTCCCTACGTGAGAGGTGGTGAGAAGAACCGGTCGGCCCCCGAAGTGCTGGCCGAGGTTCGTGCCCTATCCGAGCAGGGCGTTACCGAGATCACGTTGCTCGGTCAAACGGTGAATTCGTACGTATGGGACGATGTGCCGTTCCCGGAGCTGCTGCGGCGGGTTGCTCGGGTCGACGGGATCCGGCGCGTCCGTTTTACCTCGCCCCACCCCAGAGATGTCAACGAGGAGCTGGTGGAGGTCATGGCGACCGAGGCTGCAGTGTGCGAGCAGCTCCACCTTCCCGCGCAGGCCGGGAACAATCGAACGCTCAAGCGTATGCTGCGGAGGTACACGGTCGAGATCCTGCTGGAAAAGGTCGACATGGTACGGGCTGCCGTGCCGGACATCGCTCTCTCGACCGATGTGATCGTGGCCTTCCCCGGTGAGACCGATGCGGAATTCCGTGACACACTCGACTTCATGAGAACCGTTCGATTCGACGACGCGTTCACGTACAAGTACTCCCTCCGCGACGGCACTCCCGCGACTCGACTGCCTGAACGTGACTTCATCGACCCTGCGGAGGCTCAGGCCCGCCTTGCAGAATTGATCGAGGTATCGCGCGGCATTCAGAATGAGATCAACGAGCGCGAGGTAGGCAGGATCGAAGAGGTTTTGATCGAGGACCACGGCCGTGACCCGGGGCAACTCCGGGGACGAACGCGCCGAAACAAGGTCGTTGTCTTTGACGGGGTCGCAGAAAGGATCGGCGGCTACACGCAGGCGAGGCTGGAGAGGACGACCGGGGCGACGTTTGTGGGTAGTGAAGTCGGATCGCCTCGTCCGGTCACGGCGCTGGCTTGAATCGCGTTCTCGGGTGGGTCGGCGTTGTGGTCCTGCTCGGGACATCCCTCCTGTTCGCCTCGCTCAATTCCGGTCATCGGGTCACGCTGCGCCTCGGCTTCACAACGCTCTACGGCGTTCCCCTGACCGTCGTGGCCTTCGGGAGCGTGATCGTCGGCATGCTCGTCATGCTGGTCGCCGGTGTGCAATCTGACCTGAAAGTGCGCCGGATTCTTCGCCTCCGACTCGCGGAGGAGGATCGTGCAGAGCGAGATCGCTTTGTCGACCATTCGCAGCAGGATCTGTTCCCCGACTCCGAGGACCCACCGGAGGAGACACGTTCCATCTGATCAATGCGGGGTCGGCCGTCTGAGGTGACGACGGCGCCGATCGCGCGCCTGGCTCTGGCCTACGGTGCCGGAGTCACGGCGGGCCTCATGGCTGTTCCGGTGCCGGTCGCCGTCCTCACTCTCCTGGGCTCGATTCTGTGGCCCAGCCAGCTATCGCGAGGTCTCATATCCCTTCGCGCCGCTCTGCTCCTGACGGCGGCGTCGGGGACGCTGGCGGGGTTCGCGACCCGGGCTGCGGAGATGCAGCGGGATACGTCGACCTGTGTGGCACGAGAGGTTCTACGCGGCAGGTTTCTCGCTCCACCCCTCACGGACCGGGCGCGCCTCGTCCGCCACGATGATTGCGGTGAGTTGACTGTGGTGCTGCGCTCCTCCGAAGGGTCGATCCCCGGAGGTCATTCCATCCGTGCAGGGCAGTCCGTACGAGTTCGGGGCGCCATGCGCGAAGGCACCCATGGGCCGTGGTTCTCGGCCACTGCGATCGAGCCGGATGTGGGTGCCGACCATGCGGCGCCATGGCTGCGACTCCGCTGGAGTATGGTCCGGTTTCGAGGCGAACTCGTTCGGGCGATCCACCGAGTCTACGGCGAACGGGGGCCGCTCGTCACCGCTCTGACGCTGGCACGAACGGAAGGTCTGACCCGTGACGTACGCGATGCATTCGCGGGAGCGGGAATCGCTCACATTCTGGCAATTTCCGGATTCCACGTCGGTATCGTCGCTGCCCTCGTATCGGCTCTGCTCCGTGCCGTGCCGTGGGGTCTTCGCCGACGTCGGCTTACCGCTGCCGTCGTGACCTCGGGCTACGTAGCGCTCATCGGCTTCCCCACGGCGGCGTGTCGCGCGGCTTTGATCTTCGGTCTCACGTCTTTTTCCGTATACCTGGGCCGAGTGCCGAGCCGCTGGGGGGCACTTGGTACGGCGGCCCTTGTGATGCTCTGGTTCGAGCCGAGCGACATCTCGGGAGCAGGGTTTCAGCTCTCGTTTGCGGGCGCGGCCGGCCTGATCGCGTGGGCACGGCCGCTCGAATTGTGGCTCCGCAAGCGGCTGCAGTCCCGGATACCCCACCTGCCGGCGTCGATTCTGTCCGGTGTCGCCGGGGCGGTTGCCGCGACGGTCGCGACGCTGCCGTTCGTTGCCTGGCACTTTCAACGCGTTGCCGTACTCGGGATTCCGGCGACGCTCGTCGCGACACCGCTCATCAGCCTCGCACTTCCCGGTGCGCTCATCTCC
>JAYOKZ010000011.1:37271-76215 GCA_038120095.1 Gemmatimonadales bacterium | reverse complement strand
TGGGCGACCTGCCTGGCGTCGATTCGGTGCAGGCGGAGCAGGCGAGCAAGCGCGTAACGATATCGTGGGATCCGGATGCTACCGATTGGGTCGTGATCGAGGAGACCCTGAGGGAGATCAACTTTCCCGCGACAGACTGATACGACCCATGCCGGGCCGGAGGGGACCGTCAGGTGAGTGATACGCTCGAGGAGCGCACGATTGCGGTCACCGGGATGACGTGCGCGAACTGCGTGGCCACGGTGGAGCGTACGCTACGCAAGACGCCCGGCGTAAACGAGGCGACGGTCAACTACGCGTCGGAACGGGCAACCGTGTGGTTCGACCCCGGGCAGGTATCCTTGGACGCGATGATGGCTCGGATCGAACGCGCAGGCTACGGCGTGATTCGCACCGACGAAGGCGATGCCCTGGAGGATGCGGAGGCGATCGTCAGGGCTCGCGAGATCTCAGACCAGTCAGGAAAGCTCTGGATCGGTATCTCCCTCGCCGCACCCCTCTTCCTTCTGAGCATGGCGAGGGATTTCGGTATGCTCGGAGGATGGGCCCACGCCCCGTGGGTGAACTGGGTGATGTTTGGCCTCGCCACCCCGGTACAGTTCTGGGTCGGGTGGGACTACTACGCAGGCGCGTGGACGGCGCTTCGGAACGGGGCTGCGAACATGGACGTCCTCGTGGCGCTCGGGTCGAGTGTCGCATTCGTGTGGTCGGTGGCGGTGACGGCCGCCGTGTCCCTTGGGTCTCCCGCTCTCGGGACCCATGTGTACTTCGAAACATCGGCCTTGATCATCACACTCATCAAGCTGGGCAAGGTGCTCGAGCTGAAAGCGAGGGGCGAGACCGGAGCAGCCATCCGTGAACTCATGGAGCTTCGCCCACCGGTGGCGACCCGGGTCGTCGGCTCCGAACTCCAGTCCATCCCGGTCGACGATATTGCCCTCGGGGATGTACTCCTCGTGCGCCCCGGTGAGCGTATTCCTGTGGATGGTCGCGTGGTCCACGGGGCTTCGGTGATCGACGAGAGCATGCTCACCGGGGAGAGCCTGCCCGTCGAAAAGGCGGCCGGCGACGTTGTGACGGGCGGAACCGTGAATTTGACGGGCGCATTTCGCGTGTCGGCGGAGCGGGTCGGCGCGGACACCGCCCTTGCGCAGGTCATCCGGATGGTTCAAGAGGCGCAGGGGTCGAAGGCGCCGATCCAGAAGCTGGCCGACAGGGTCGCCAGCGTCTTCGTTCCGATCGTGATGCTGATCGCGCTGGGTACGTTCTTCGGGTGGTGGTTCGGGACGAACGTCGGTTTCACGGACTCACTGATCCGGCTCGTAGCCGTTCTCGTAATCGCCTGCCCTTGCGCGTTGGGTCTGGCAACGCCGACTGCGGTCATGGCAGGCACCGGACGGGCGGCCGGCCGCGGCATCCTCTTTCGCAGCTCGGAGGCACTTGAGCGAGCTCGGGATCTCTCGGTCGTTGTCCTCGACAAGACAGGGACGATCACCGTGGGGCGCCCGAAGGTGCAGGGCGTCATGGCGGCTGACGGCGTCGACCCGGACGAGTTGCTCCGACTGGCCGGCTCGGTGGAGGCGCTCAGCGAGCACCCGATCGCACGAGCCGTGCTGGCGGAGACCCGAGCGCGTGGGTTGCAGGCGCTGGATACGCAGGCGTTCGAGGCCGTCCCGGGCAGGGGGGTACGTGCCCGAGTGGATGGGCGGGCGGTGGCGGTGGGAACGGCCGCGTATGTGTCTGAACTTGGTATTTCGGTGTCGCCGGAGTGGCGGGCGCAAGCCGCGGAGATCGAAGCATCTGCGCAGACCCCGCTCTGGGTAGCCGAGCATGATCGGATCGTGGGTCTCATCGGCGTTGCCGACTTCGTGAAGGAGGGATCACGGGAGGCCGTGGTCGCGCTGCAGGCGCGGGGGCTGCATGTGGTGATGCTCACCGGGGACCGCGAGGCAGTGGCACGTGCGATCGCCGCAGAGGTCGGGGTCGAGGACGTGCGTGCCGAGGTCCTTCCCGGTGAGAAGGCGGACGCGGTCCGCCAACTTCAAAGGGAGTACGAGGGGACAGTCGCGATGGTTGGTGACGGCGTGAACGACGCCCCCGCCCTCGCGACTGCCGATGTCGGAATCGCGATCGGTACCGGAACCGACGTCGCCCTCGAGTCGGCCGATGTCGTCCTGATGCGAGGAAATCTCCGGGCCGTGCCGGAAGCTCTGGCGCTGAGCCAGAGAACGATGCGGACGATCGAGCAGAATCTGTTCTGGGCCTTCTTCTACAATGCAGCCCTGATTCCAGTCGCGGCAGGAGCACTGTATTCGCTCACCTTTCTGCCGATGGTGTTCCGAGCGCTGCATCCGATCCTTGCGGCGCTGGCCATGGCCCTTTCGTCCGTGACGGTGGTGGGCAACTCTCTTCGTTTGCGGCGGATTCGCGTCGACTTCTAGCGCCGACCCCCTCCTAACCGGCCGCGACCTGGGCCAGCGTGTTGCGCAGGCGCTCCGTCAGGACCCGGTACACGCCGCGAGCCACGACAGGATTTTGCTCGATCACCCGATCGAAGGAATCGCGATCGAGCGACAGGAGGGTCGTGTCTTCGGCAGCGGTCGCGGACGCCGAGCGGGATTCCTTGTCGAGAATCGCCATCTCACCGAAACCCTCACGCGGGCCGAGTGTCGCGAGGCGTGTGGTGTCTCGCGTGATGTGCACCGCGCCATGGACGACCGTGTAAAAGGCGTCTCCCTCTTCCCCCTGACTGAAGATGACCTCTCCGCGCTGCACATGAACCACCTGGGTCAGCGCAGCGATTCCTGCCAGTTCCGAACCGGGGAAGTTTCGGAAGAATTCCGACCCTTTCAGGATCATGACCTTCTCGATGAGCGGCATCATATCCTGCTCCTTGATGACATCACGGGGGGCTTGCCCGGGAAGAAGTACCTCCTCGTCCCGACCTAGGTAGTGCAAGGCGAGCGATCGAGTCCACCAATCGTCCAGGTCCAGCAGGGCCTCGCCCGGCATCTTGCGGACGCGTCGGCCATTCGGGATGAGTTCGAGTGTTCTTTGCAGCGGTGCGCCCTCGGCAACGACGTCCATGAAGGGCATGACGATCCCGCTGCTCTCCCCGATGACCGTTCCTTCGAGCAGTTCGAGAGCATTGCTTCGTTGCCCTGCGTCGTCACTCTTCAGCGCCTCGTCGATCCTGGTGATCCGCTGGGGGTCATACGAGAGGGCCAGAAGTTTCATCACACGATGAACGGAGCGGCCGTAGAGCCCGTGCAGCTCGACGGAGAGAAATCCGTCCCGCGGGTTGTCGACTCTGTCTCCGATGACCGATGAGGCAGCCGCGAGAACGAGCCCGCTTTGAATCTGCTCCCGAAGTGTCGAGCGAAGTTCCGCCTCGTCGACTGCGCCGATGGCTCCTTCCTGCCGCATCCGTGTCAATGAGTGGAGGGCGGCCGGACCGAGGGTGGGATGATCGAGGAGAGCGATGAGCGTGGGCCTGACCTGATCATCGCGAATGCTCGCCAACGCGGTAATTACGTTGCGACGCAGGGAGAGCCGCAGATCCTCTCGTTCGAGGACGCTTGCAAGGATCGGAACGCCCACGGAACCCACGCGCGCGAGTGCGTCGAGAGCAGCGGATCGCGCCTCGGGCTCCTCGATCAGGTCCGTGAGCTCATCCATGAAGTCCACGAGCTCGAGCTCTCCTACTGCCCCCGCTGCGAGGATCCGGTCGCGAACCGGACCCCCACTCAGCATCCCTCGGATGGTGGGGTCTGCCTCGCTCCAGCCGAGTCGAGTGAGGGCTACGAGGGCGGAACGGCGAACGTCGTCATCTTCGTGGTGCAGGAATCGGACGATGGAATCCGGCTCGGCTCCCCCCACTTGCCCGATACTCTGGAGAAGAGCCGCAACGACGTAGGCGACGTCCTCCTCCGACAACTTCGCGGCGATGGACATGCCCGTTGCGAAGTCGAGTGGTGTATCAACCCGTCCGAGGACCGCCGCGGCTTCACCTCGGACCTCGGGAACCGGATGTTGGATCAGTCGCGAGAGGCGGGGCAGGGCCTCGTCGGCCGGCAGCTGCTCGAGCATGGACGTCGCGAAGATCACGACGGTCGGATCGCTGTCGGACAGGCCCCGATCGATGGCGGAGATCATGCTGCGATCCACGACAAGGGGTGTGGTGGCCCGTTCCGTGAGGTCGACGGCGTGACGCGTGAGTGCGCTCTCGAGCTCGGTCATGTACAGGCTGCGATGCCGCGAGTAGGCACCCACGGCCATGGTCGCTGCTCCGACCGTAGCGAGGGGCAGCAGCCGTGGAGAGTCAGCGAGAACGAGGGCGATGCCTCCGCCGGAGGCCTTGGAGAGAGGGCGCAAGACGCCACCGAGCGTGGCAAGAGCGACGCTCTTGATGCGACTGGGGAAGGGAAGCAGTGAGACCTGCTCGACCGGCTTCTGCAGGGAAAATTGCAGGATGTCATCCAGCGCCTGGGCGATGATGAGCACGGCGAGCCCACCCACCACGGTGCCCCCCGCAGCAGCGAGCAACGTCGTGCCATGCAGCATCGCGGCAAACGAGACTCCATGCCGGGGGAAGAGTACCCGCGATGCCCAGAGCTGCAGAAGGAGTGTGCCCGTACCGACTCCCGCTGACATCAGGCCGTAGATCACGGTGATCCTGTCACGGTCAAACAGCTCTTTCAGGGTGAATTTGAGCTGGAGATCGATCAGGGTGCCCGTGATCGTCAGGCCGATCACACCGAGCGCCAGCAGTCGAAGCAGGCGATTCGAGGAGACGGCCTGGATACCGCGACCTGATCGAGCGAGAAATGCGATCAGAGTGGTGCCGGCACGGTCCGCGTCGTCCGCATCCCCCGACGGCTCGTCGGCCAGCCAGAGCAGGGGGAGCGCAGTCAATACCAGTCCGACCGAGATCCAGAGGAGGTTGGCGGTACCGAGCAGGGGCGCGGCCGGCACTACGCCCGTACCACCGGCAATTGCACCGAGAGACGCCCCGATCCCGATCATCGGAAGAAGACGTTTGGCCTGCCGGCCCGTCAGGGCGCTCCCTGCGTAATCCCACGCGTGCGTCAGGACCAGGACCTGAACCGCGGACAGGAGGAGGTAGATCGCGAAGGTGGATCGGGCGTCGATGGCGAACAGAGCCCGAGCGGCCACCAGCGACAGCGCGAGGACCGCCGTCAGGCCAGCCGCCAGCGGACGACGGGCCGCCCCTGCCACGACACCGGTGAAGATGACGGCGACGGCAGCCGTGAGCATCGCGGCGGCGATGACGGCGTACGGGATGAGTTCCGCATCGTAGATCGACAGGAACAGTCCCGTCTTCGCCGCCGAGAGGACCGTCGTGTTGGCCGTGTTCAGGAAGAGGAATACGGCCATGACACCGAACGTTCGCTCTTCTCCCTCATGAAGATTGAGGGCTGCCTGAACCTTTCGGATATCGAAGATCGCCGATGCCACCTAGAGACTCACTCTGAACACCACCCCAAGACGCTGGTCGTCCCGAACAGCACCCGGCGGCGGAAACGCCTCATGAATGTACGAATGAGTGATCACCAGGGAGAGGTTGGACAGCAGTCGGGTCGAAAGTGAGTTCGACACGTCGACGATGTAGTCGACCCGGTTGGTCATTCGAGGCATCCAGAAGCTCACGTGCTGAAACGTCGCCCCCGTGCTGAATTCGTGATCGAACTTCGCTCGCCAGCTCCACCGTTCGACGCTGATGACCTCATCCGCCGTACTGCCGCTCTCCAGCCGGTAGTTCTCATGGTCGAGTACTGCGGCCAGACTGACCGACATTTTCGTCCGCTCCGAACGCTGCAGGAACGTCCATTTGGCGCCTCCACCGGCGAGCAGGCGCGCGTCGAGGTTCCTTATGACATCCCGGCTTCCAGTCGCGAACACGAATGGGGAGAAGGCGGCCTGAGGTTTCCAGTCGAACTTGACCGTGCCCTGCATGTCCTCCGCGATCGTCTGCCCGTCACTCTGGCCCCAGCGCAGTCGACCGGAGATGTCGAGTTCGTAGATCTCGCGTTCGAGGCGAGCCAGCGAGGCGGCGGCAGTGAGGATCGAAAATGAGGTATTCCCCGAAGCTCCTGTGAACCCGAACTCGAGGTCGCTCCGCCACCGGTCGGGCCCCTCCTGCCCACGTGTCGAGCCGGGGCTCGAGAGCAGGAGGCCCAGAAGCAGGACGGGCAGAGCAACGTGCCACCGGTTCGGATGGCTTGGACACCGGCAATTGGGGCGCATCGAATCAGATCTGGCGCTCTTGGGACGCCGCCAAGGTCAGGAGGAAGGGCAGGGTCGGCAAGCGTGCGGGAGTGTGCTACTTTCGCTGCCCGCTTCAAGCCGAGGATTCGTCGCATGACCAGTCGCCGCATTCAGACCGCTCTCCTCATCCCGGTGATGCTGTTTGTCGTCGCGTGTGCCCGCGATTCGGGACATGCGGATCTGGTACTGCTGGGCGGAACGATCGTGACGGTTCAGGAGGGGGGACCGGACGGTGCGACAGCCCTGGCTGCCCGGGACGGACGGATCGTCGCCGTGGGCTCCGACGAGGAGGTACGAGGGCTCGTGGGTCCGGACACGGAGGTGATGGACCTCGACGGGGCTCTTGCCATTCCAGGTCTGATCGAGGGTCACGCTCACTACATGAGAGTGGGCCAGTCCAGGCTCGAGCTCGATCTGACGACCGTAGCCAACTGGGATGCCGCCGTAACGATGGTGGAGGCCGCCGTCCGCGATGCGGAACCCGGCCAGCTCATCCTTGGCCGTGGGTGGCATCAGGAGAAGTGGGATCAGCGTCCGGAGCCGAATGTGGACGGCCTGCCTTACCACCGGTCGCTCAGCGCCGTCTCCCCCGACAATCCGGTCATCCTCACGCATGCCAGCGGGCACGCGACGTACGCAAATGCGCGGGCAATGGAACTCGCGGGAATCGATGCGTCCTCGCCCGATCCTGATGGCGGCGAGATCGTCCGTGATCCGGCCGGTAACCCGATCGGAGCGTTTCGAGAAACGGCCTCGGCGTTGCTTGCACCCGCCCGCGAGGGTTCGATCGCTCCGGATCCCCGGCGGGTTGCGCTACTCGCTCAGGAGGAGGCGTTCTCAAAGGGTATCACCTCATTCCACGACGCCGGCGCAGGCTGGAGTACGGTCGATCTCTGGAAGGAGATGGTCGACGAAGGGATCCTGAAGATCCGGATCTACTCGATGATCCGAGCGAGCCCGGAGTCTCTGGCGGAGCATCTGGGGGACTACCGGGTCATCGGGTATGGCGATGACAGGCTCACGGTCCGGGCGATCAAGGTTTCCATCGATGGCGCTCTGGGCTCCCATGGTGCGTGGCTTCTCGAGCCCTACGATGATTTGCCGAGCAGCGCCGGCTTCAACACCACGCCGCTCCCCGACGTCGTGGAGACGGCTCGGCTCGCGATGCAGCACGATTATCAATTCAACGTGCACGCCATCGGCGATCGGGGAAATCGAGAAACTCTCGATATCTTCGAGGAGGCCTATGCAGCCGCCGGTCCGGGTGACTATCGCTGGCGGATCGAGCACGCCCAGCATCTGGACCCGCAGGACGTTCCCCGATTCGGTGAGATCGGGGTGATCGCGTCCATGCAGGGAGTCCATGCGACGTCCGACGGCCCGTGGATCGAGCAGAAGCTCGGGATGCGACGGTCCGAACAGGGAGCGTACGTGTGGAGGCGGCTGCTGGACTCGGGGGCGACGATCATGAATGGGACGGACGCTCCTGTCGAAGACGTGGACCCGATCGCCAGCTACTACTCCACGGTCTCCCGCCGGATGGCCAATGGAGGAACGCTCTTTCCCGACCAGCGCATGACGCGTATGGAGGCACTTCGCTCCTACACCATCAATGCGGCCTTCGGGGCCTTCGAGGAGGACCTCAAGGGTACGCTCGAGGTCGGGAAGCTTGCGGACGTGACGGTGCTGTCTCAGGACATACTTACGATCGCCGAGGAACTCATCCCTGAAACGGCGGTCGTCGCTACGATCGTCGGAGGTGAGATCGTATACCGCGGGGGGGCATGATGTCGGAGTCGATGTCAGGTCCGGAGACCGGGCTGACGAAGCCCGAAGGAAACATTCCGGACGTGCTGGCCATCATCGAAAGCGCCAAGGCACGAGGCGGGATCGATGCCCTCGAGGGGTTCATCGCCGCAGCGCTGCCGGACGCGAGTGAGGGCGAGGTCGTGGAGGCTGCTCAGGTCGCACTCGAAGTCATCGAGTCCGTGCCGGTGTTCCTCGCGCGTGCCCGACAGGCGGCGGAGGAGAGGGGGCTCACGTCTCTCGTCTATCCTCTGCTTCGAATCGCCGAGCAGTACTATCTCCAGCCGGTCGATCTGATTCCCGAGATGACGCAGGGCCTCCCCGGGCTCCTCGATGACTCCTACCTCGTCCTGAGAGTCATTCAGAACCTCGACAAGGGACCCGAGGATTTTCTCGACTGGGATCTCGAGGATCCTCGACGCTTCCTGGCCCGCCTGATGGGCCCCGACATCTCGCTCCAGCTCGACCGGATTGCCCGGGAGGCGATGGACCTGGTCTCGACGCAGCTGGCCGACCTCTGGCAGGCGATGGCGCACGAGGCATAGGGAGCAGCGCTCGAGCACGCAGGACGATGGACCCGGGCGACGGCGGGCGCGCTGCCCGGCCTGCGAGTCGCCCGCCCGATAAAGAACGAGCTCCACCGCCAGACGACCCGGCGGTGGAGCTCGAACCACGGAATGCCGCTTCCGACTAGATCCAGCCCCGTCGACGGAAGTCCTTGATCGTCGATGCCCACTGGTCCATTTCGTTCGGAAGGCCGAACGAGAGGCGGTTGTGATCGAGCATCGGGGGGAAGTTGCGACCCACGAGCAGCCCGGCGTCCGCCATCCGGTTGCGATACGTCGCGAGGTCCCCGTTGATCCTGTGCATGATGAAGTTCGTGTTCGTCGGCAGGTACTCGAGGTCGAGCTCGTTCAGCGTGGTGTGGACGATTGCCTTCGCCTCTTCGTTCACCGAGACCGACCGTTCGACGATTCCTTCATCCCGCAGGGAAGCGATGGCAGCCGCACCGGCGAGCACGTTGGGGCTGTTCTGCACCGAGTGCTCCTGGAGCCGGGTCGCCGTGGTCTCATGTGTCACTGCGTATCCCAGTCGCAGTCCAGCCATTCCGAAGATCTTCGAAAACGTCCGAATCACGACGACGTTGGGCTTGTCCTCGATCCACTTGAGGCTGTCCCAGTAGCGATCGTCGGTGACGTACTCCAGATACGCCTCATCCATGAGGAAGGTTGTGGTCTCCGGCGCCTCAGCGATCCATGCGTCGATATCCGCGGACGCCGTGATCGTGCCGGTCGGGTTGTTCGGGTTACAGAAGTACACGACCGAGGGACGCCGCATGGACAGGTCGCGCATCTGCTGCACGTCGTGCTGGAGATCCGCGGTGAGGGGGACCGTGTGAACCTCGAAGGGCATCGTGTCCTGGTAGTCCATGACGTCTTCGAAGGTCGGCGCCGCTGCGATGAGGGGCGTGTTCGGCCCCTGAAAGGCCTGAGTGCAGATCTGGAGGATCTCGGTCGAACCGAAACCCAGCGTGATCTGTTCGGGCTTCACGTCGAGGTAGCGCGCCAGCTCCGCGATGACCTCCTGTCGGCGACCTCCGTAACGGTTCGATTCGACAATCGCACCGATGATCGCCTCTCGGGCGGCGGGAGAGACCCCGAGTGGATTCTCGTTGGAGCTCAGACGGATGTCGCCGTTCGCGAGCCTCTTGCCCGGCGCAAAGCCCGGTGCACGATCCAGAAGCGCTCCCAGCGCGCCTCCGGACGCAGTGAGTCCGGCCACTCCTGCGGCCATTCCAGAGGTGACGAAACCTCGACGATCCATAGTTCCTCCTGCGTGATGAGCGAATGCCGGCAATGTGCGGAAGGCCTGCCAAGCACGAAAGGGCCGGGGTAACACCGTCTGAAGCGTCACCCCGGCCCTACCGGTGATCGAGGATACCGGCTGCCCCGGATCCTCGGGGGCGGTTCCTGCGGTCAGGCTCAGTCCGTCGCGGCAGCCGCCATGAGGTCCAGCGTCTCGCCTTCGCTTCGGGCAATGACGGCCGAGCATGTGATGTCTCCGCTCACATTCACCGAGGTGCGAATCATGTCGAGGATCCGGTCGACGCCGAGGATCAATGCGATGCCGGCCTGCACGTGTTCACCCATGCCGACCGAATTCAGGACGATGATCAGTGTGATGATCCCGGCCGACGGTACCCCCGCTGCGCCGACAGAGGCGAGCGTAGCAGTCAGCACGATGACGAGCTGATCCGCCAGTGCGAGGTCGACGCCGTAGATCTGAGCGATGAACATGACGGCCACTGCCTGATACAGTGCGGTCCCGTCCATGTTGATGGTTGCCCCCAGCGGAAGCACGAAGGACGCGACCTCGTTGGACACTCCGACCTTCTCCTCTGCCGTCTCGATCGTCAGGGGCAGCGTGGCGTTGGAGGACGACGTCGAAAATGCGAGGAGCGGGGCGGCAGCGATGCGTCGGTAGAACGTCGCGGGGTTCAGACCGGCCAGAAAACGGATCGCCAGACCGTACGTGCCGAAGGCGTGAATCAAGAGGCCCGCCACGACGACGAGCGTGTACGTCAGCAGGCTTTGCAGGAGGTCGAATCCGAAATTGGCCACCACCGAGCCGATCAGGACGAATACGGCATACGGTGCGAGTTCCATGATCCAGTTGATGAGGACCATGGATGCATCGTTGATACCGTGAAAGAACGTGAGAACGCTGTCCCGACGCTCCGGTGTCACCACGGTCAGCGCGGCACCGAAGCAGATCGTGAAGAAGATCAGGGGGAGCAGGTCCATGTTCGCCGCTGCCTGAACCGGATTGCGGGGGATGATCCGGAGCAGGGTGTCCTTCCAACCCGGTGCGTTCTCCGCGATGTCCATCCGGGAGGCAGCATCACCACCGTATCGCTCCGTCAGCTCGACGCGCGTCTCTTCCGTCACGCCCGCTCCCGGAGCCAGCACGTTGGCCAGCCCGAGCCCGATGGTGACCGCGACTGCGGTGGTGAGCATGTAGTAGGCCAGCGTCTTCCCGCCAATGCGGCCCAGCTTGGTGAGATCTCCAAGGGAGGCAGTCCCGACGAGCAGGCTCGCGACGACCAGTGGGATGACGATCATCGTGATCAGGTTGATGAACGCCGTTCCGAGGATCTCGATTTCGCTGAAGATGTTTTGAAGCATCGTGATCCCGGCGAGGTTCGCGACCGCACCGACAACTGCGCCCGCGATGAGCCCGATCAGGATTTTCGTGTACAGCTGCATGCGTATCCTTTCGTTCGAATCCCGCTGAGTCGATGTCGATTCTAGGCCGTCAGGGCGTTGCACGCACCTCGGCTCGCTCAATCACGCTGCCCTCGTTGACCCGGTCGACGACATCCAGTCCTGCGACGACCGTTCCCACGATCGTGTACTGATGGTCCAGTCGAGTGTTGTCGAGCAGGTTGACGAAAATCTGGCCATCCCCCGTGTCGTGGCCGCGCGTCGAGATGCCGACGGTTCCACGCCAATGGTGCATGCCGACTTCGTCTCTGCTGAACGGACCGTCACCGAAATATTCGTTCGCGTTGGGACTTCCTCCCTGGATCACGAAATTCGGTGACCACCTGTGGAACGTAAGTCCGTCGAAGTAGCCCTCACGCGCCTGCCGGAAGAAGCGCCATGTGTTCGTGGTCGAAACGAACGGATGGAGTTCGATGTGGACCTCACCGAGGCCTCGCATATGGAGGACGACGGTGCTCGAGGCCATCTCGTCGAGGTCCTCGATGGTCGGAAGCGCAAGTCGTGCTGGAGCCAGCGGGGTAGGGAAGAAGGGTCGCCCGTTCCACGACTCGAGGAGCTCCGCGACATCGGCGGCAACCAGGGCGTCGAAATCGGACAGGTAAGGGGTCAGCCGTTCCGTGAACCTCTCGTCACCGACTTGATGCAGCCGCTCCAACAGGGCACGACGCGCGTCGCGGAAGGTCTCCCGGCGAGTACTCGAGAATCGCTCCAGCGACTCGACGAGGGCCTCTCCGGCCTCGGGAAGGTCCGTGTCTGCGAGCGCGTTCGCCGCCGTCATGACCAACTGTGGATCGCCGCTCTGTAATTGTTCGATCGCAGCCCGGTCCGCGCCCCGACCTTCCAGCCGCACAAGCCCTCGCAGCGCTTCCGTTCGGACGTTCGGGACCGGGTCCCCCAGAAGCATCCGAAGTGCCTCCCCGGCTCCGCTCAACGTGGCCGCCCGGGCCGCGTATCCTCGAACGAACGGGTTCTCGTGCTCGGCGTAGGCAGCCAATCGCTCGGTGGCCATGGACGGATCGATGGCCGCCAGTGCGACCAGAGCGTGCGCCGCTGGCTGCCAGTTCACGGAGTCGATCTCCTCGGGCGCTGCCGCCCGGGCCAGGAGATCACGCTGGGCTCTGAGGTCAGGACACGGCTGCGACAGCCCGTCGATCGCAAGCACCCGAAGCCCGACTGGAACGGTGACACCCGGCGGAGGCACCCGCGCTCCCTCCATCAGGTAGGAGCACATCGCCTCTGAGCGCGGCTGGCCGAGGATGAACCTCACCCCCTCGATCTGAGCATGATAACTCTGGCTGAACATGGTCATCCGAAGTGCCTCGGAGTGCCACGCTGGATCCAGTGTCCCAATCACGCGGGCTGCTGCCGCCCTCACAATCGGGCTCTCGTCCCGAAGCGCGAGGCGGATTCGCTGCTGATCGATGAGGCCCGCCCTCGCAAGGGCGGAAATCGCGATCGCGCGCACTCTGTGTTGATGGTCCCGTCCACGTATGCCGTCCTCGTACAGCCGCAGGTCCTCGAGGCGACGGCTGACCGAGCCAGTGACGATCGCTCCTCCCGAGCTCCGTACGAGTGCGTCCAGTCCAATCGCGACGCCCTCCATGACCGGGCCGGAAGCATCCTGCCCGCCCTCACCGTAGCTCATCTCCACAAGCGCAGCCGCAGCGCGCCTCGCCTGCGCGGCATCCAGTGTGAGTCTCCCGAGGGACTCGGCGAGCGCGGCGCGGACGGTGCTGTCCCGCTCGATGGCAATGCGGGCCACGATCGGGTTCACGGCGGGTGCGCCATCCACTCGGACGTAGGCCTGAGCGAGCGCCCACGCCGCCGTGGCGCGGACCTCGGGTGCAGGATCCGAGAGGGCACGCGCGATGTACCCGGCGTGGCCTGGATCCTCCAGTCTACCGAGGCCACGAATCGCGGCCCGGCGAAGAAATCGCTCGTTGCTCGTTCCGTAGGTCGTCAGGACGCGCAGGGCCGTACCCGAGGAGGCACGTGCATCTTCGGCCGATACGATTTCGAGGTACGAACGGCGCAATCGGGTCGCACGATCCGAGTCCGCAGGTGCGCACGAAGCGGCGGTGACTGCGAGCAGGATGATGCAGATGTCAGGTCGGAGCGATCGAGTCATGCGGACACAGTAGGAAGGCTCGGGTCGACGGGGTACCCACCCCACTCACAGTCGGGGTCTTCATTGTGCTCCGAGACCCCGGGAGGCCGCTCGCTCATCTCTGTGCTGCACGCTCCAGCACGTCTGACACCCAGAGATCGGCGGGGCCCACGAGTTGGTCGTGCAGTTCACGGAACACCGCGCTTGCGCGGTCTCCGAACCATGGGTCGGGGAGAAGCGGGCGGGGCAGGAACGGATCCTGAAGGGGAAACCGGCGAAATTCATGGATGAGCTCAAAGCGGAGCACGAAGGCTCGTGCGTTCGCCTCGGTGTCATCCGATGTCGGTTTCGGTAGCACCGGGCGTGTCCGTGCAGCCCATCGCTCGGCGAATTCGTGATAGCGGTGATTGAGTGCGCTCAGGTCCCAGCACCGGTGAACGAGTTCCTCGTCCGTCACAGGATGTGCGGGCCGCGATCTGAAGCAGATAAGGTGGCTGCTCAGCTCCATTTGCTCCGCGAGCTCTCGTACGTCGGCTTCCACGTTGCGAGGGGAAATCCAGAGTCCATTTCCGATCGAGCCGAATCCGAGCCACGCGAGTCGGTCGCGCAGTCGATCTCTCACGTTTCGAGCCGTCTGGGGGATCGAATAGGCGAGCAGGAACCATTGCCCGTCCCACTCCGCGTTCCAGGCGGGGTGATAGATCCGAGCCTGGCCCTGCTGGAGCAGGGTGCGTCCCCGATCCGTGAGCGCGTAAAACGAGCTCCGCCCCCGTCGCTCGGAGCTGAGCCATCCCTTCTTGGCCATGCGTGAGAGGACGGTCCGAACCCCCCCTTCGGAGAGACCGAAGGGCTCGAGCAGCGCGATCAGGCTGCCGACCCAGACAGAATCAGAGCGCTCGAGCAGGTATTCGCCAAAAAGGGTGAAGACAAGGTCCTGTGGGCGCTGTCCGCTCACCGGTCCCCGGTATCCTCTCGTGCTCTTTGGGCGCCGAATCGGGCACCGATCCACTCTGACACGAGGGAGAGGGCGGCCTCGTTGAAGGTCTCCTCCAGCACCGCGTATTCGGTCGGCGACCCGGTATTCGCGGCCTGGAACAGGTGGTTGAGTCCCGGGAGCACGTGGACCGTCGCGTCGGGGTTGTCTCCGCGGTCGAGCGCGGCCCGGACCTCGTCGGCGCTCTGGTGAGGGGGAACCTGCAAGTCCTTCTCACCGAACAGGGCGAGCACGGGCACTGAGGTATCCTCGAGGGCATGTCGTGGATCGTACTGGAGGAAATAGCGGAACCAGGGGGAGTTCATCTGAGCGATCGTCTGGCTGATGGCTTCCTCCGTGAGGCTCTCCTCGACCGCTACTCGGATCTGATCGGACAGAGACGCCAGCTCGTCCTGCAGGGTGCTACGCATCAGCTCACCTGCCTCGGAAGGATCAGCCGATTCCGCGGCGACCGAGGCCAGACGCTGCTGGAGTCTTGCATTGAACTCGGTCACTTCCGCCGGTGTACCATTCGCTGCGTTGATCAGGCGGCCCTGCTCGACGAGGATCTCGAGGCCCGGGACTCCGGGTCCGGCGAGGAGCACGAGGTACGACACCTGGTCTGATCCCCGGGCTGCCATCGGTCCGACGAGTCCGCCTTCCGAGTGCCCGACGATCCCGATTGCCCGGGGGTCGATTCGGGGGTCATCCGCGAGGTGGGTGACGACGGCGAGCGCGTCATCGGCGAAGTCTTCCGATGTCGCCGCGGAAAAATCACCTGTCGACGCACCCACGCCCCGATCGTCATACCGCAGAACCGCGATACCATTCCGGGTGAGGTGGTCGGCCAGGACGAGAAAGGGCTTGTGACCGAGCAGGGACTCATCACGATCCTGAGGCCCGGAGCCACTCACCAGAACCGCGGCAGGAAATGGCCCGGCACCGCGCGGAAGGGTCAGGGTGCCAGCGAGCGTCACCGCCGCGGCATCGTTGTTGATCGAGGCATCTTCGACGAGGTAGGGAAACGGAGGCGCAGGTTCCTGCGGCCTGCGGGGAGCGGTCGCGGTCGCGTCTGCCCGGGTCAGCTCCATCGGGAAGTCCTGCCCTGCCTGACGGAAGGCACCCGTGAAACGGTTCCCGTCGTCACTCAGAACACCCTCGTACGCTCCTCCACCGGGGACGGGAAAGGCCAGGCTGAGCGAGCGTCCCTCGAATGTGACGGTTGTCAGGGGGATTCCTGTTGCGCCTTGTGCAGGCACATCCATGGTGCCCCCGAGGCCGCCGCCCTCCTGTCCTTCGAGCCGGAAGATGATCTGGAGTCGTTGAGGTCCAGCCACGAGCGTCCCCTCCCAGACCCCTGCCACTCCCGCGTCCTGCCCCGTCGCGCCCGCCGGTCCGAGCGCGAACACCGACAGCGTCGTCATGATATATCTCTCTGTCCGGCGTCGAGGTTTCGGCATGGGTGAATTCCTTGCGGGGAATGGCGTCGGTTGATCCGGGTACCCCGGAGATCGCACCCGCGCGGCCGATCGGTCAAGCTGGCTGGGAACCTCGATCGCAAACGGTACCAGCGAAAGCTTCGATGCGCGGGTGCCCTCAGAAGATCTCCACGTCGTGGAAAACTTTCGTGCCGTGCTTGAACCAGTGCTCACGAAACGGACAGGGTGAGACCTCGTGCGCCAGCAGGCCCTGCGTGAGGGGATGAGAAAAAAGGGTCATGTTGCCCCCTTCGTTCTCGTGCATGGAGTAATCACCGCTGATGTCGAGGGTGGTGCGAAGACGTTGCTCACCGTTCATCATGAATCCGTGCAGGAGGCGTGTCGTTCGCTTCCATGTGCCCGGCGTGATGCTCAGGTCGAGGATGGGGGCCCCGCCGCCGAATACGCGAATACGTAACTGCGTGTCGCTCTCGAAGAACTGCGTGTCGATCGAGCGTTCGTCATACGGAAAGTGAAACTGCTCTGCCTTGAAGCGCCGAGCTTCCTCGGAAGACGTAGCGGCAAGAAACGGATAGAACCCGGCTTTCGCGGGGCGGCCCCATCGAGTGACGGTCGGAGGGACCAGAACCGAGAACATGACTTCCGAGTGAGGGCCCGCAACCGGGTCTTCGAAGAGGAACGCAGTGACGGACAGAACGCTCCTCTGGTGGGTTATCTCGACGGGCTCCAGGTGTTCGGGTAGCAAGCGCCGAGCGTCCGATGTGGCCATCTCGAAGAACGCACTGACTCCGGTGGAAAATCGGTGTCGGCCGCCTAGGGACACACGCCGTAACGTCGGAGGACCCCGATGATCTTGTCTGCGCCTTCCTCTAGATCCTCGCGGGTGTGCGCGGCGGAGATCGACATGCGGAAGCGGGACTTGTGCTTTCCGACGGCAGGATACTTCACAGGGTTGATGAACACGCCCTCGCGGAAGATGTCCTGTCCCATCTCGAAGACGCGAGCGTCGTCACGGACCATGATCGGGATGACCTGAGACGTCGAGTCGCCCATGGGCACGCCACTGTCACCCAGGAGTTTCTTCATGTAGGCGACGTTGTCGAAGAGCCGGGTGCGGAGCTCCGGCTCCGATCGAGCGAGCTCCAGCGCCTTTCGAAGGCCCGCTACGACAACGGGGGACAGGGCGCAGGAGAAGAAGCGTGAGCGGGAGAAGCCCCGGAGGTAATTGATCAGCTGGTTGGACCCGGCGATGTACCCGCCCTGACCGCCAAGGCTCTTCGAGAAGGTCCCGAGGTGGATGTCGATGGCATCGTCGAAGCCCTGATCCTCGGCGACCCCCTTGCCCGTCTCACCGAAGAGGAACGCCGAATGCGCCTCGTCGATCATGAGCCTCGCACCGTGCCTTCGGCAGACGTCGACGAGCTCTCCGAGCGGCGGCGTATCGCCATCCATGGAGTACACTCCCTCGACGATCACCAGCTTCTTGCCCTCGAATCCCTTCAACTTGCGATCGAGGTCGTCTGCCCGGTTGTGGCGGAAGAAACGGGACTTTGCCTTGGACAGGATCATGCCGTCCACGATGGACGCATGGGCAAACTGGTCCGCCACGATGAGATCGCCGGAGCGCATCAGCCCCGCAATCGTCCCGACATTGGCGCTGTAGCCTGTCGGGAAGATCATCGCCGCTTCCGTACCCTTGAAATCCGCGATCTCTTCGGCGAACTGCTGGTGAAGTGCGGTCGTGCCGCTGAGGATCGGAGATCCGGAAGAGCCTCCGCCGAACACATCGGCGGCTTCCTTGATCGCCTGCTTGACCTCATCGCGGTACGAAAGGCCCAGGTAGTTGTAGGAGGCGAAGTTCACCAGGCCACGGCGGATCTCACCGGTCTTGGTGTCCTCGACGTCCACCCGCGTGCCGGGCGCTGAGTGGAGCGGAAGCTCGTACAGGTAGTAACCGGCGGGTTTGACCTCCGACCACCAGTCGTCGAACGGATCGAGGAGTGCGAACGCATCGGACCCCGACCCGAAATAGAAGTTGGTGTAATCGTACTCCATCGCACCCGGTGAGGCGGGCTCCGCCGGTGCGGACGGTTCATCCAGGTCAACGCGACGGTGGGCGACGCGCGCCCCCGGGTCCTTTGTGATCTCGATCATCTCTAATGTAAATTTTGTGCTTCGGCATGTAGACGAACCGCAAATTTTCCCACAAAAACCCCGACCATCAAGGAGATCGTGGTGCGTTCAGATGGATGGGAGCGCGTTCGTTCGTGGCAGCCGCCCGTCGGGTGGACGCGAGTATGCTCGGTCGATGCGCACACGGAGGGGGAGCCACTTCGAGTGATTCTGTCCGGATTCCCGTTCGCGGACGGCGACACCGTGCTCGAACGACGTAGAACGACCCGCGAGCGTCACGATGGACTTCGGCGTGCGTTGATGTGGGAGCCCCGTGGTCATGCCGACATGTACGGGTGCATTGTGATGCCCCCGGTGACGGCTGAGGCTGATCTCTCCGTCATCTTCACGCACAACGATGGCTACAGCACGATGTGTGGCCACGGGATCATCGGAGTCGCGACCGTTCTCGTGGAGTGTGGCGCAATCGAGAGTCGAGCGGGGGAGGTAGCGATCGGCATCGACACGCCAGCGGGATTCGTGCTGGCTCATGCAGATGTGTCCTCCGAGGGGCGCGTGCGGCGTGTGCGCTTCCGGAATGTTCGTTCGTTCGCGGAGCGGCTCGATGCGCAGGTGGATGTGCCCGGCGTGGGTACGGTCCATTACGACCTTGCATTCGGCGGCGCGTACTACGCCTATGTGGATGCTGCTGCGTTCGGAGTCCGACTCGTGCCGGGGGAGGCGGGCAGACTGATCGACCTGGGGCGACGCATCAAGGAAGCGGTTCAGGTGATCGACCCTCCGTCCCATCCAGATGATGACGAGCTCAGCTTCATCTACGGAACGATCTTCGTGGACGAGGCCTCGGATGCGGAACACCACTCCCGGAACGTGTGCGTGTTTGCGGACGGGGAGGTCGACCGTTGTCCGACCGGGACCGGGGTGAGCGGCCGCCTCGCCATTCACCACGCACGGGGGGAACTCGGTGTCGGTGAGGAGATTCGGATCGAGAGCATCCTGGGCACCTGCTTCGAAGGGCAGGTTCTCGATGAAGTGGAGCTGGGGGGTCGGACGGCGATCGTTCCGGAGGTTGCGGGGCG
Source organism: Gemmatimonadales bacterium (assembly GCA_038120095.1). Taxonomy (GTDB): domain Bacteria; phylum Gemmatimonadota; class Gemmatimonadetes; order Longimicrobiales; family Gaopeijiaceae; genus UBA2589. The sequence goes on along the minus strand of JAYOKZ010000011.1, from coordinate 57,106 downwards.
CGCGTGGATCACTGGACGGCACGAGTTCCTCGTGGCTCCGGACGATCCTCTGGGCGAGGGCTTTCTGGTTCGCTGACCGCTCCGGCGCGCTGCGCGGGATGGCCTCCAACGTGCACCGTATCCGTTGCGGAGCGAGCAGGCCTGCGCCGTCGAGCACCTGACCGTATTGTGCGTCGCCCTGCGGTCGTCGTTGACCGCGGTCCCCTTCCAGAACTGAGCGATGAGCAAGCCCCAATCGGCCGACAATCACAGGGTGGTCGTACCCATGTTCCACTACGTGACGTTTGGTCTGATCTTCTTCCCTACGCTGTACTTCCTGTACGCCGTGGTCACCGACTTCTCGGTGCATGCGTTGATGACCGTAGCGCTTGGCGTCGGTGTGATCATGGCGACGCTGTTCGCTCGGCTCTTTCCGCTCGGTGTCCAGGATCGGGTGATTCGCCTGGAGGAGCGGCTGCGCCTCGCGAGCGTGCTGCCACCCGAGATGCATGGGGACATCGAGTCGATTCCGACAGACCTTCTGGTTGGACTACGCTTCGCGCCCGATGAGGAGCTGGAGGTACTCGTGCGGCGAGTTCTGAACGGAGAGCTCTCGGACCGGACGGCGGTCAAGATGGCCATCCAGGCGTGGAGATCGGACCATCAGCGAATCTGAGCGGGCCGAGGCCTCGCGCGGACATTCGCCGGCGGTACTGCTTCACGGGTTTACGGGGTCGTCATGCTCGTGGGGTGAGACGGTCGTGCGCGGTCTCAGAACAGCGGGCATCGAGCCACTTCTCCTGGACCTGCCGGGTCATGGCGCTCACGGGGACGTGCCGCCGGATCGAGTGACTCTGGACCATACCCTTGCCCTGATCGACGAGCAGACGTCGCACCTCGACCGCTACGACCTCGTCGGGTACTCCATGGGTGGCAGGATTGCGCTGCATGTGGCCGTAGCTCGCCCGCACCGTGTGCGGCGCCTCGTGCTCGAGTCGGCCTCCCCGGGCCTCGCCGGTGAAGATGCTCGAGTGGCGCGGAGAGCTGCCGATTCCTCCCTGGCGGAACGCATCGAGGACGAGGGAGTCGCCGCGTTCGTCAGCTACTGGACGTCGTTACCCCTCTTCGACTCGCAACGAGCTCTCCCGGAGAACGTCAAGGAACGGCTTCGCCGGCTGCGTCTGGAGAACAAGCCGGGCGGCCTTGCGGCGGCCCTTCGGGGATTGGGCACCGGTACGCTTCCTGACCTTTGGAGCCATCTGAACGGTCTTGTCTGCCCTGTGCTCCTCATCACGGGAGCGCTCGACACCAAGTTCGTGCTCATCGCGCGGGACGTGGCAGTACTCCTTCCGGATGTGCGGCTCGTAGAGGTCTCGGGCGTGGGACACAGCGTGCACCTCGAGGCCCCGCAGGTCTGGCTCGACGCGGTGGGATCGTTTTTGGGTGAGGGTGTCTGAGTCGTGACACGGGCCCCGCTCCCCGGGATCGACCCGAATACGGTCGCCGAGCGCGATCGCATGGTGATCTACCTCGCGATTCTCATGGCTCTGTTCCTCGCGGCACTGGATCAGACCATTGTGTCCACGGCTCTGCCGCGGATGGTCGAGGACCTTCAGGGGATCGACCGCTACGCCTGGGTCGCGACATCATATCTGCTGGCCTCCACGGCCCTGGCGCTGGTCTACGGGAAACTCGCAGACACCTACCCTCGCAAGCATGTCACGCTGGGTGCGGTGGGCCTCTTCCTCTCGGGCTCGATGCTTTGCGGCCTCTCCGGAGAATTCGGGTCTTTGCCCCTGCTGGGGGACGGCATGACCCAACTGGTGATTTTCCGCGGTATTCAGGGCGCCGGGGGTGGCGGTTTGTTCGCCATGACCTTCATCGTGATTGCCGATCTGTTCACGCCGGCCGAGAGAGGGCGCTACCAGGGATTGGTGGGCGCCGTATTCGGCGTCGCGTCGGTGCTCGGCCCGTTGGTCGGCGGTGTCCTGACCGACCACGCAGGTGGGCTGATCCCCGGAGTAGAAGGTTGGCGATGGGTCTTCTACGTGAATGTGCCAGTCGGGGCCGTCGCCGTCTGGTTCATCGCACGACGCATGCCTCGGCTCGAGCCACAGGGCGACCGAACACCGCCCGATCTCCTGTCGGGGGCGCTCCTCCTCGGAGGGCTGATACCGGTGACCCTTGCGCTTCAGCTCGACAAACGCAGGTATCCGTGGCTGCCGACCCACGAAACCGGCGCACGCGGGTTGGAGGCGTGGACCACCCTCGGCCTCGGCCTTTTCGGCCTGTTCGTCCTTGCGCTCTTCATTCAACGCAGCCGGACATCGCGGAGTCCGATTCTCGATTTTCGTCTCTTCGAGAACGATGTATTCAGGACCGCCAATCTTTCGACGTTCTTCTTCGGGGCGTCGTTCATGTCCGTCACGATCTTCCTGCCCCTCTACCTGGTCAACGTCATGGGGGTATCGGCGACCCGGGCAGGGGCGGCATTGATTCCGTTCTCGATGGGGATCGTCGTGGCGGCGACGTATGCAGGGCAAGCCGCGGTCAGGATCGGTTATCGAAAGCAGATCGTGGTCGGAGGCGTTCTGTTCGGCGTCGCGTCGGTCTTTCTTGCGAATATGGGGGCGGATGAGCCCTACGCCCGGGTCGTCGCGTACATGGTGCTGGCGGGCTTCGGTATCGGCCCCTCGCTGCCCCTCTTCACGCTTGCGATTCAGAACGCGGTGGACGTTCGCTTCATCGGGCAGGCGACGAGTGCATCCCAATTTTTCAGACAGACGGGGGCGACGGTCGGTGCGGCGATCATGGGTACCGTGTTGGCGACGTCACTCGGCTCGGCGTTTGCCTCCCTGCCACTACCCGCCGAGGTGATGGGAGCGCCCGGGGCCTCATCGGAGGCGTTGCTGGCTACGGGGGGGGCGGGGCTTCCCGAGCAAGTTCGGGCCGCGTTCGAGGCATCGGCCGTTGCCTCGGGCTCTCCGACGGATGCGGAACTCATCCGAGCCGAGGGCGACCGGGTCGCGATGGAAATCGGGATGGCCGTCCGTTCCGCATTCGCGCAGGCGACGAGCCGAATCTACTGGCTCACGGTCGCCATCGTGATCCTCGCGACAGCGCTGTCCGCGCGGGTGCCGGAGCTGCCGCTTCGGACGACCCACGATCGAGCCTCGGGGGAGGGGGATGTCGGAACGGGTCAGCCCCCCCAGTGATGTTCCGGCACGACGTGATCAGGACGATCCGGTACTCGCAGAGAGAACGAACTGGCCGAAATCTTGCTACCTTCTCAGCTTGACATAGCTCGTCAGGTGAGACGCAGGAGAGATCCGAGGGATGCTCAAGAAACTCATCATGCTGCTGTTCGTGGTGCTTGCCGTGGCCATGGCCGTGCCGAGCACGCGGGCGCAGATCGAGTCGGACGCGATCCGGCCGGTGATGGACGCGATCGGCTCGCGCATCGTTCCCGGTCGGCTCGAGGCAATGGCGGACCAGATCGACTCTCGCCTGGGGAGAGGAGAGGGTCTGCCCGGGAATTTCGAGGGCTGGTTGCGTCGAAATTATACGAGTTCGGAATTCGATCCGTGGGACAACCTCTACTACCTCCAGTCGAGCCGCCGGGCGTATACCGTCGGCTCCATGGGCCCGGATGGTGTGCAGGGGAGCGAGGATGACATCACAGTGACCCGCGACCTCGCCCGCGGCCGTTAGGATCCGAGCGGCGTCACCGCGAGCTTCGAGATGTGCAGGCTCAGGCCGTGGTTGGCTCTAAACCCGAAGATCCCATCCACCGGCACCTCGCTCCTGGACAGTTCGTCCACGCGGTCGCCGTTCACCAGGAATCGGACTCGATCTCCCTGCGCCTCGATCGTGAGAGTGTTTCGGACCGAGCTGTCCTGCCCGCGATCCGCGAACGAGAGGATGGAGTTGTGACCCGTCCAGGGCCTGACCGTTGGCGCCTCCGTACCCTCACGACGCTTGATGATGTACTGCCCACCGTTTCGGATCAGGAAGTACGTGTACTCCTGCCCGGCGCTCTGCAGTTCCATGCCTCCGACAAACATTCCGAAGGCCTCGCGCCGCTGGCCCGGGTCAAAGAGGAAGACTTCCATTTCGGCACGGAAATCACCGGAGGCCGTTTGGTCGGGATGATAGAAGATGGCCGCCGGTCCCGTGGTGACGTGCCATCCGGGCGGCATCTCGACGAACATCTCGAGATCGGACTCCGTTGCATCCGGGTTGTCGAATCGAGTCATCCAGCCGTCCGGTCGTTCCAGATCCTGACCGAAGAGCACCGGGGGCGCAGCAAGGAGTGCGAGCAGGGTCGCAGCAAGAGCGATCGGACGTCGGAACATGGAAAGGGTCCGGGCGTGGAGGGAAAAGCTGCCAAGCTCGGAATGTCGGATTTGCCTGTCAATTCCGTTTGCCGCACGATCATTGATGAATGGTGAGCTGAAGATTCCTGAGGCAGAGGGGACGACAGGATTGGCCCAGCTTCGCGGCCTTCGATATTCGGACGGCTCGGAGCGCGGTTTTCCGTTTTCCGTCCCGGCGATCGCTGCTTTGGAGACGCTGGACCTGGATGCGCCCGTAACGGTGTTCGTGGGTGAAAACGGGACCGGGAAGTCGACGCTCATCGAGGCACTCGCGATCGCCTGCGGTCTCCCTGCGGTGGGTTCGGCGCGGCCCGCTGCGGATCCGACCCTGGAACCGCAGCGCCGTCTGGCGACGCGCATCCGGCTCAGCTGGAGGGTCCGGACACACCGCGGATTCTTCCTGCGAGCGGAGGACTTTTTCGGGTTTCAGAAGAGCCTCGCGACGCGTCGTGCCGAGCACGCGCAGGAACTGGAGCGCATCGACGTGGAACTCGCAGGCTCTTCCGACTATGCGCGTCGGCTCGCGAAGGGGCCTCATCGAGCCTCGATCCATGCATTCGAAGCTCGGTACGGTCCGGACCCCGACGCGCGGTCGCACGGTGAGGCGTTTCTTCAGCTGTTTCGCGAGAGACTCGTCCCTCGTGGCCTGTTTCTCCTCGACGAGCCTGAGGCGGCGCTGTCGCCTCAGAGCCAGCTTGGGTTGGTTGCGATGATCCGGGACGCCTTGAGCCGAGGAGGCCAGTTCGTGATCGCCACGCACTCACCGATTCTCATGGCGATTCCCGCCGCGCGGATCTACTCGTTCGACGACGGGGTGGTTCGGCCGGTGAGCTACGATGAACTTCCGTCGGTTGCGCTGATGCGAGATTTTCTTCGGGCGCCGGAGCGATATCTGCGCATGATCTGGGAGGCGGGAGCATGACGCGTGTTGACTCGGAGTCGTCGGGCGGTTCGGGGCCGCCTGGCGCGCGCGCTACCACTCGCCGCGTGTCCGACGAAGAAGCGGGCTTCGAGGTGCTCGCGAACTTCGAGAGGTTCAGTCAGAAGAACGACATCTATTCCCGGGCGTTCTGGGATCCGGATGTCCGATCAGACCGCACGGACCGGTTCTTCGAAACCTACCGGACACCCCTCAAGACGTGGAAAAAGGCCGAAGGATTTCGCCAGAAAGACTATGCGCTTCGAAATGCGTCGTGGCATCTGCCGGACATCTTCGCCGAACTGAAGGAAGACGAGAATCGTCGCGAGGGCTTCCTCGATCCCTTCACGGTTCATCGTCAGGGACCGGGCGAGCGGGTCCCCGTCGACTCGCCTGCCGACATGTCTCGCGAGATCAAGCACGTCGGGCGCGTGTTCGGCGCCGACCTCGTCGGCGTTACGGAGTACGACCACCGCTGGGTGTATTCCCACGCCTATTCACGGCTGGGTGAGACGGAGAAGCCGCAGGAGCTGCCGACCGATCTGCCGAACGTGATCGTGATCGCTCAGCAGATGGACCGGGACTTGATCGACACCGTTCCGTCGGCGTTGAGTGGGACGGCAACGGGGATCGGGTACTCGCACGACACCCTCGTTCTGCTCGGGCTGGCACAATACGTCCAGAATCTGGGCTACCGCGCCGTGGCCACCATGAACGACACGGCCCTGGCCATTCCACTGGCCCTGAAGGCGGGACTGGGCGAGTACGGACGCCACGGTCTGCTGATCACCGAGGAGTTTGGTCCGCGCGTGCGGATCGGGAAGATCTTCACGGACTTGCCCCTGGAGCCGGATCGTCCGAAGTCGTTCGGGGTGAGGGCATTCTGTGAGGTGTGCCGGCGCTGCTCCCAGGCCTGTCCGGTCAACGCCATACCGGATGGACCCCCAACCGACGAGGTCTACAACCGGTCGAACATCGTCGGCGTGAAGAAATGGACCGTCGACGCAGAGCCGTGCTTCAAGTTCTGGTCGAACCAGAACTCCGATTGCTCGATCTGCGTTCGGGTCTGTCCGTACAATCGCGATTTTTCGAAGGCACTCGCACGGGCATGGCGCTGGCTTGCAGGTACGCGTCTGCGACGTGTCGCCCTGTGGCTTGCGGATCGCTTCGCCCCGGGTCGAAGGATTGACCCGGGACAGTGGTGGGCTTCCGGGAGGAACGAATGAGTGACGGCAGACTGGTGAGTCCGGCGGCCACCGAGGTTCGGCAGGGTCATGGGTTCGGTACCGCGCCGGTGTTTCTCGCAAGCGTGAGCACGATCCTGGGCGCGGTCATGTTCCTGCGTTTCGGCTACGCGGTCGGACATACGGGCCTTGCCGGGGCAATTCTGATCATCCTCCTGGGACACCTCGTTACGATCCCGACGGCTCTCGCGATCGCCGAGATCGCGACCAATCGGAGGGTGGAGGGCGGGGGCGAATACTTCATCATCTCGAGGTCGTTCGGCATCACGATCGGCGGAGCTATCGGGATCAGTCTGTACCTGTCTCAGGCTATTTCCGTCGCCTTCTACATGATCGCGTTTGCCGAGGCGTTCCAGCCGTGGGCGCCGGCGTTCGAGGGACTCTTCGGGATCGCCTTCGATCCGAGGTACGTCTCTCTCCCTGCGACGATCGTTCTCGTCGGGGTGGTCCTCAGGAAGGGGGCTGATCTCGGTGTCAAGGCGCTGTGGGTTGTGGCCAGTGTCCTGGCGCTCTCGCTGGCGATGTTCTTTGCCGGATCGAGCCCGGCCTCCATGCAGCCCGGCTCCGTCGGGGTTCTCTCCGATCTGAACGATCCAGACCCCTTCATGCTCGTGTTCGCGATCGTCTTTCCGGCCTTCACGGGCATGACCGCGGGCGTAGGGCTGTCCGGGGATCTCGCCGAGCCTCGACGCTCGATCCCCATGGGGATCATGATGGCAACGCTGACGGGCATGCTGGTCTACGTGCTGGTCGTCGTGAAGCTGGCGGTGTCGGTGTCCTCCGGAGACCTGGCCGACAACTACTTCATCATGAGTGATATCGCGATCTGGGGCCCCATCATCCCGATCGGGCTGGCGTGTGCGACGATATCTTCCGCGATTGGGTCGATCCTGGTCGCGCCCCGAACCCTTCAGGCTCTCGGAAGTGACGCTGTCATCCCGCGACCTCGGTTGAATTCCTTCGTTGCCGAGGGGGTCGGTGCGACGAACGAGCCGAGAAATGCCACGCTCGTGACCTCGGCGATCGCCGTCGTCTTCGTGTTGCTGGGCAATGTCGACATGGTCGCGAGAATCGTTTCGATGTTCTTCATGGTCACGTACGGGGCGCTCTGTGCGATTTCCTTCCTGGAGCACTTTGCGGCGAGGCCGTCGTACCGGCCGAGCTTCCGATCGAAATGGTATCTGAGCCTGATCGGCGCCGTCATGTGCCTGGTTCTGATGCTTCAGATGGATCTTCTCTTCGCCCTCGGCGCCATTCTCGTGATGGTCGGTCTGTATGAGGTCATCCGCAGAGGCCGTCAGGGCCAGGACGACCTTGCTCAGATCTTTCAGGGCGTCATGACGCAGCTCACGCGTCACATGCAGATCCGACTGCAGAACATGCCTCCCGACGACTGGCGACCGAGCGTGATTTCGATTTCCTCTCGGACGTTCGACCGATCAGCACCTCTCCAGTTTCTGGAGTGGTTGTGCCACCGGTATGGATTCGGGACGTACTTTCACCACATCGAGGGGCGACTGAATCAGGAAAATTTCGAGGCGAGTCAGGAGGTGCGGGAGCGGCTGATTCAGGCGATGCGTCAGCGGAAGGGTGCGATCTACATGGACGCGGTCATCAGCCCCTCGATGACATCGGCGCTGGGGCAGGGCCTCCAGATGCCGGGCATCTCGGGCATGGAGAACAACGCACTGTTGCTCGAATTCGGGCGGCATGATCCTCCCTCGGTGCTCGAGGAGGTCGTCGATGGCATGTTGATGGCCGGTGCCCCCCACATGGATCGGCTGGTTCTTCGCCACGGGGACAACTTTTTCGGGACACGGAAGAGCATCCATGTGTGGCTGACCTGGCATGACGCCCGCAACGCAAACCTCATGATCCTTCTGTCGTACATCCTTCTCGGCCACCGCGACTGGCAGGGAGCGGAGGTGAGCCTCTTCGCAGCCTATCCCCGGTCCGAGGTGAAAGAGCGAAGCGAGGGCATCCATGAGATGATCTCGGAAGGTCGCCTCTTGATCAGCGAGAAGAACGTCCTTGTGATCCCGACGGATGATTCGATCGACTTCGAACGTCTGGTCGAAGCACGCTCCGCCCAGGCAGACCTGGTCATGGTGGGATTTGCGGACCACCGCCTTCGTCAACGTCGGGGAGATGTATTCCTTCGTTTCCCGGAGCTGCGCGATGTCCTCTTCGTCTCCGCGGAGGAGACGATCTTCATCGATTGAGTCGCGGAGATCCGGTCAGCTTTCGAACGCCGTGCATCACGGCCACGGACGTGAGGGCGAGCACGACGGAAAGTGTATTGAACAGGATGTCGATCGGGTCGAAGACCCGGTTGGGCACGAAGTTCTGAAGAAGCTCGTCGATGACCCCGAGCGAGGAAGCCAGAACGAAGGCAGCCGGCCATGGATGAAAAGTCCGGCGGCCCGAGTGACGCCTCACGAGAAGCGCGGAATAGGCCACCAGAGCAACGATGCCGTATTCGAAAAGGTGGGTTCGCTCGTGTGGTGGGAGTCCGGAACGCACGAGGACCATCCCGAGGGCCGACGCAAGTCCGGCCGCGGCGAGGAGTTCCAGGAGATTTGGGAAACCATATCGTCGACACCCGGTCCATATCACGGAGATGATCGCGATCGTCGCGACCGTCGGGAGGAGCAGCAGGAGCCGGCCATCTTCTGCCGTGGCGAGTCGTTCGGCCGGACCGAGCGTGGACCAGATCGCAAGCTGCAGAACTGCCAGAGCGACCCACAGGCGGGCCTCGGACGTGGGTTCAGCCGCACGAGACGCTCGGCCGGTGATGAACCACGGCAGGACGACCATGACGAAGAGGAACAGGCTCATGGTGAGGCCCGCCACGGCGTCTTCCGACATGGTCACGCGCGATGCATGACCTCGAGCAGACGCCGTCGGTCCGCATCCGAAGGCAGCTCCCACCCCTCCTCGTAATCGAAGACCTCGTGGAGGGGGCGACTGCCGAAGTGCCCGTCGAGCACCTCCATGTGTTTGGCTGTGAGTAGTCCCGGATGCTGTACTCCGCACGCATGGCTCAGGAGACTCAGCTCCTTGCGAAGCGTGATCACGTAGTTCGCCAGACGTGCCGCCTTGTCGGTCGGGTCAAGACCGCGAACGAGCCACGCGTTCTGTGTCGCAACCCCCGTGGGGCAGTGGCCCGTATGGCAGCGTTGGGCCTGGATGCATCCGATGGCCATCATGGCCTCGCGAGCCACCGCGACCATGTCGACTCCGAGGCAGAAGCTCATGAGCGCAGCCTCCGGAAAGCCGAGTTTGCCGGCTCCGATCCAAACCACCTTCTGGTGCACCCCCCTCTCCGCAAAAATGCGGTAGACGCGGCTGAAGCCGATCTTGAACGGGAGTGCGACGTGGTCGGAAAAGGCGAAGGGAGCCGCTCCGGTTCCACCCTCCCCGCCGTCGATCGCGATGAAATCGACTCCCCGCTCCTCGGAGGCCATGCGATCGGCGAGGTCCTTCCAGAAGCCCAGGAGTCCGACGGCCGACTTGATGCCGACGGGGAGACCGGTGGCGTCGGCCACTCCTTCCACGAAATCGAGCAACTCGTCAGCCGTGGAGAATGAACGGTGTCCCGACGGGCTGATCACCGTCTGCCCGATCGGAACACCGCGGATGCGAGAAATCTCGGCGGTGACCTTTTCGCCCGGCAGAACGCCTCCCAACCCGGGCTTGGCACCCTGACTCAGCTTGATCTCGATCGCTTTCACCGGGTGAGCCTCGACTTTCCGGGCGCACTCGCTCAAGTCGAATGCGCCATCCGGTGTTCGGGCCCCGAAATAGCCCGTGCCGAGCTGCCAGATCAGTTCACCACCGTGCAGGTGGTGCGGAGAGATCCCGCCCTCCCCGGTGTTGTGCAGGCAGTCGGCGATCTGGCACCCCCGATTGAGCGCCTCCACGGCCGGGGCCGATAGCGACCCGAAGCTCATGCCGCTGATGTTGATCACTGATGCCGGTCGAAACGCATGGACGCGATTGCGGTGGCCGCCGAGGATTTTTGCGCAGGGCAGAGGGTAGCCTTCTGCCGGGCGATCCTCGACGGGTTCGCCGAGAGCCTGATGCTTGATGATCAGGTAGTTCGAGGATCGTTCCAGATCGTCGTCCGTGCCGAATCCGGTGTAATTGTTCTGCTTCTTTGCGGACGCGTACACCCAGCTCCGGTCGTCTCTGGAGAACGGCAGCTCCTCGTTGTTGGAGGTGACGATGTACTGCCGAAGTTCGGGGCCGATCCGCTCGAGGATGTACCGGAAGTGACCGATGACCGGAAAATTCCGGAGAATGGCGTGCTTCCTCTGCGTGACGTCGTACAACGCGACGAGGAGGACGACGCAGAGGATGACGAGGATCGTGGTCAACGGGGGGCTCCTTTGGAAACGGAGAGCGTGACTCCGAAGGTAGGGTGCCCGGTGTCCGGCCGTCGACCATGCCACGGCTCGACGGTACCTTGCGACGGTCGTGCAGCGCACGCGTAAAGCACTCGAGGCCGTCTCCGAACAACATGTCGAATCTCACCCTCTCGCTGCGCCGCGGACTGGTCGGTGCTGCGGCCTGCACCACACTCGTGTTCACCACGACACCGCTCGGTGCCGTTCAGACGAACGCTCACGGCTCGACGCCCTCGATCACTGCAGGCGTCGACTTCCAGATGTACGATCGCTACGGGCAGCCGACGACGCTCACCGCACTGGTCGATGCCGTCGTGGGGGAGGAGGTCCTCCTCGTGGGTGAAGAGCACGACGACATGGTCGGCCACGCGTTTCAGACGCTTCTCTTGAACCAGGTGGTCCGGCGGATCGGCTCGGACTCCGGTCGCACCGTGGTCCTGTCACTCGAGATGTTCGAGCGCGACGTGCAGTACGTGCTGGACGAATACCTCGACGGGCTGATTTCGGAGGCTCACTTCCTTCGTTCTTCCCGACCGTGGGATGAGTACGAGGGCCGGTACCGTGCTCTCGTCGAGCATGCCCGGGCCTTCGGCCTCCCGGTCCTCGCTTCGAACGCTCCGCGTCGGTACGTCAACAGGGTGACGCGAGAGGGCCCCGAGTCGCTCATGGCGCTGTCGGAACAGGCACGCCGTCACCTGCCACCCTTACCGTACCCGGGGCCATCGGATCGATATCGAGCGCAGTGGGATGCCCTCATGACCGAGGCAATGCTCGGGGTGACCTCGTCGCCTGAAGGGGACCGGGCGCCCCCCCGCCCGGAGCTCACGTCGAATGCGATCTACGCTCAGGCGTTGTGGGACGCCTCGATGGGACATGCTGTCACCGAGGCTCTCGTCCACCACATCGGCGGATTCGTCATCCACATGGCGGGTTCGTTCCATGTGGAGAATGGAACAGGCATTCCGGAAAGGATCGCGGACTATCGCCCCGGCACTCGGGTGGCCACCGTCGTGATGACCAAGGTCGACGATGTCCGGGCGTGGTCGGAGGAGAAGCATGCGCCGCTGGCGGATTACGTCGTATTGACCCAAAAGCCGGGGCCGACCGAGGGATCCTGACCCGCGGCTGTGAGGGTCACGGGGACCCGTTTACGGTGTGGCGGGTCAGCGCCCGGGAGCGACGCGCCAGAAGGGCAGATTCAGGCCGAGCGCGGCGGAGTTGGGCTGATAAGCCGTCCCGTTCAGGAAGGTCCACCGGAGCAGGAATTCGACCTGGAGCCAGCCGAGGTTGGTCTTGCCGCCTCCGAACGCGTTGAACCCGAAGAAGGTCTCTCGCGGGTCCCCGAGATCCACGCCGATCACCGAGTCCCTCCAGCCCACGCCACCGCCGGCGAACACACCGCCGCGCGTGCCTCCCGGGACCCAGGCTGCGTCCAGGTTGTACTGGTACTCCCTCGTTCCGGGCAGAAAGACGGCTTCGACGCTGGGGTAGAGTTCAGCCACGCCACTCCGCATCACCGGGATGCGAAGATGCCCGCCTATGAGCTCGGCGTTTGCCCTCGAATCCCATCCGATCCGGGCACCGATGGAGATGGGAGCCCAGCGCGGTACATCTTCAGACTGTCGGCCGCGACGCACCTGAGCGTCGATGGGCAGGGGTGCGATGGACACGAGTGCGGCGAGGCCAATCACGAGCCGTCGAATCGAAGCGAGCACGGTAGAGCGGGGAAGATGGGGACGTTTGTGGGTGGGACGAGCGGGGCAGCGCCCCCCACACATGGAGTGTGGAGAGTCAGCCCGCCAGCTCCCGCACGGCTGAGACGACATCGTGGAGGTGGAACGGCCGGCGCAGCGTAATGTTCTGACCATCACGCCTCCACGAGCCGAATACGCGCGGGGTCGTTACTCCCGGGCCGTCGAGGGAGATCAGGGGCACGTCGGGAAATTCCCTCTTCAGGTCGCTGAGCGGGCCGGTTGGATCGTCAGACGGGCCGGGCAGACCGGCGACGACGAGGTCGAACGACGTCTCGCGCATGACGCCGATCGCCCCGTACGGGTCATGGACGCGAACCACGTCGTAGCCCTCGTCCACCAGCACGTCGCGGACGACGCGACCCAACTCGGTCTCCGGCTCGATGACGACCACGCGCGGCTGCACCGGCACGGACGTGTCTCCTAGCGGGGATCCACGGTCGCGAACACCTGTGCCTCACCCGAGTGCGTGAACGAGAGTACCTGATACGGCCTCGCGTTCGGGCCCTCCATGCCGGGTGAGCCCACGGGCATGCCCGGAACGGCGATACCTGCAATGGATGGCCGCGCCGCGAGGAGTTCCTTCACCTGTTCGGCCGGCACGTGCCCTTCGACGACGTAGCCATCGATGATGGCCGTGTGGCATGAGGACATCTGCGGGGGAACCCCACCGTCGCGCTTCACCGTCATGAGATCGGTGGTGTTGCGGGCATCCACCGCGAAGCCTGCAGCCTCCATGTGGTCGACCCATCCGTTGCAACAGCCGCAGGTCGGAGACTTGTAGACCAGCACGCTGGGAAGGGCCGGATCCGCCAGCGCCTGTCGGGCGATGACGCCGTTCTCCGCCGCGTCAGCTGACGAGCAGGCGGCGATGACACCGAAGAGCATCAAGGCAAGGAAGTGGCGCATCTCGGACGTTGGTCTGGGTACAGGTCGACGCACGAAGTATAGGTCATGCAGCCGGGTCCGTCAGCCGCGCCGGCGATCGCAGTTCCAGCGAGTCGCACCGCGAAAGGCCACGGTCTCAGTGCAGTGTGTCGTGGGCCTCAGTGCGGGCGTTCGCACGGTCGCGTGCCTGCATCGCGGCGCCGACTCCCGATGCACCCGGAAGGGGCATGCCCGAGATGATACTGTCCTTCTGCGCCCGCGTGAGCTCCACTCCCGGCGCAGCCTCTCCTGAGCCGCATCCCGACAGGAAGCCGGCGAAGAGAATCGCGGCGAGCGCTCGGAGTTCTCGTGACATGTTCATGCAGCACACTTGCTGGGCCGAGCGACGAGTGCAAGTTCGGCGTCATGGGACGCGTCGGCCTGGGGACCCGGATCCTCATCGGAATGGCACTCGGCGCCGCGGTCGGTGTCGCCCTCGGTGAAACTGTAGGCGTCCTTCAGCCGATCGGAGACGTCTTCATCCGTCTTCTGGTCCTCGCCGCGATTCCCCTCGTCTTCTTCAACCTGCTCGCGGGTCTGACGGCCCTGAGCGACGTGACCGCATTCGGGCGTCTTGCCGGGAAGACGATGACGTACTTCGTGAGTACCGATGTCGTGGCCCTCCTGCTTGGCCTCGGGGCGATGTCGATCCTCCGTCCCGGTGTGGGGATGCAGCTGACGGGTGAGGTGGATGGACCTGTCGGTGCCGTTCCGTCGATCGCGGAGGTTCTCCTCGGAATGGTTCCGAGGAATGCCTTTGCCGCATTTGCCGAAGGAAACGTGGTCCAGATCGTCGTGATCGCCGTACTCCTGGGCACGGCGACCCTTCTTCTCGACGAGGGGCCTCGGACTCGACTGGCAGGTGTGTATCGCGACGTTACGGCGCTTTTGCGCCGCATCGTGGATCTCGTTCTGCTCACCGCCCCGGTCGGGATCGGCGCGCTCATGGCCGTGACGGTGGGGACGCATGGATGGGCTCTGCTCGGGCCGATGGCCCGATTCCTCGCAGGGGTGTACGCTGCGCAGTTGGTGATCCTCGTCGCGTACATGGCACTGCTGCGCCTGGGGGCGGCGCGAGCTCCCCTGACGTTCCTGCGTGAGACCGGCCCGCTATGGGCGACGACCGCAGCGACCACCTCCAGTCTGGCCTCTCTGAGCGTTTCCCTGGAGACGGCCGAGCGGATCGGCCTCCCCACCTCGATCTATTCGTTCACACTCCCGCTCGGTGCTCAACTCAACAAGGACGGCACCTCGGTCATGCTCGGGGCGGTGCTTCTGTTCACCGCACAGGCCGCAGGCGTCCAGTTTGGTGCGGCGTCGCTCGTATCGGTCGTGCTGATCGGCCTGTTGCTCTCTCAAGGCTCGGGCGGTATTCCGGGAGGTGGCTTCGTGATCGCACTCATCTATGTGCAGGCGTTCAACCTGCCGATCGAGGTGGCGGCGATCGTCGGTGGCATCTACAGGTTCGTGGACATGGGAAATACCACTATCAACGTCATGGGCGACCTGATCGGCACCGCACTGGTGGCTCGCTCCGAGGCTGAAAGGACATCGTCGTGAACGAACAGATTCGCCAACTCTTTCCGGGTGCCTCCGAGCGCACGTACCTGAACATGGCTGCGAAGGGGCTGGTCCCGACCACCGTGCGCGATGTCGTTCACGAGTATGTGAATGCTCAGGTCGCGGGCACGAGCGACAAGGACGTTCTTCGAGAGGGTGTCGAAGAGACACGCGCCCTGGTTGCGTCGATGATCGGTGCGGATGCCGACGAGGTGGCGATCACCAAGAATGTCTCGGAGGGGTTGAATCTGTTCGCTGCAAGCCTCGAATGGCGGGCGGGCGACAACGTGGTGATCTGTCCCGAACTCGAGCACCCGAACAACATCTACCTCTGGTTCAACCTCGCTCGACGATACGGTGTCGAAGTCCGTTCCGTTGATCCGGTGGATGGGATGATGCCCATCGAGGCGATGGTGGCCGCGGTTGACCACCGAACCCGGATCGTGACGTTCCCGACGATTTCCTTCGCCCCGGGCTTCATCACCGATGTCGAACCGCTGGTGCGCGCCGCGCGGTCCGTCGGTGCCTGGACGCTTGCGGATGGAGCGCAGTCGATCGGGTCACTCCAGACCGACGTGCACGCACTGGGAGTCGATGCCCTCGCGGTTGCCTCGCAGAAAGGGCTGCTCTCTCTCTACGGATTCGGCTTCCTGTTCGTCCGGCGGGAGGTTGCCGAGCAACTCGTACCGATCCATGTCGCCCGTTACGGAATTTCCCTCGATGCCCACGAGACTGCGTATTCGGATGGGCCACTCGAGTACGCGCCCGGCGCCCGGCGCTTCGATCTGGGCAACTACAACTACCTCGGCATGAGTGCGACGCGTGCCGCACTCGAACTCGTCACGGAAGTCGGTGTCGGCAGGATTCAGGCGCATGTGCAGAGCCTCGCCGCGGAGCTGGCAGACGGACTGCTCGACGCGGGTCTGCCGGTCGTCGGCGGAGGCTCGGGGCCTCACCTCGCGCACATCGTCTCGTCGGGTCGGCTCGGGGGTGGTCGGCATTACTCCGCGGACGACCCTGAAGTGAATGCGCTCCACCGCCACCTGGTCGACGAGGGGATCGTCTTCTCCCTCAGGTCGGGGGTGCTTCGATTCTCCTTCGGCCTGTACAACGATGCGTCCGACGTCGACCGCGTTCTGTCGAGCGTGCACGGATGGAGGAAGGCAGGGGTATTCGTCTCGTGAGCCGACCTCGCAAGAACCGAGCTACCCTGTGCGGTGGGCCTCTCACGCTCTGGCTCCTCCTGGGTTGGGTCGCCCCGGTCTCGGGCCAGCGAGCTCAGTGGGACGAGGCGATCGCTCGTTTCTCCGCGACGATCGCCGAGGATGTTGCCGACGACGGCGTGGGCGGAATCGCTGCCGGCGTCATGGTCGATGGTGATCTGGTGTGGGCGGACGCGTGGGGGCTTGCCGACCGCGTGACGCGCGAGCCGATGCTGCCCTCGTCGGTTTCGAGGACAGGTTCGATCTCCAAGTCAGTCACCGCCGTACTGATGATGATCCTCGTCGACGAGGGTGTGATCGGGCTGGACGATCCCGTGTCCCGATACCTTCCGGAGATCGACGGCCTCCGTGATCGGCGTGCTGGCGTTGCGGACGTCACCTTCCGCCACCTCGCGTCGCACACGGCGGGACTGATCAGGGAGCCGGATTGGCCGGAGTCCGTCGTGGGGCCCATCGATCAATGGGAGCGTCGCATCCTGCAGTCGATTCCTCGTACGGCCTTCGACTCGATTCCGGGCGGGCGTTACCAGTATTCGAACATCGGTTTCGGCATCCTTGGTCTGGCCCTGTCTCGGGCGGCGGGGCAACCCTACATCGATCTGGTCGCGCAGAAGGTGTTCATCCCGCTGGGGATGACCGGGTCGTCGTTCGTCGTCGATGGAGCGGAACTCGGGCCACGTCTCGCCCGGGGATACACGGTGCGAGAGGGGGCCGTGAGCGGGGAGACTGCTGCCCGTGAACATGCCGGCCGTGGATACAAGGTGCCGAATGGTGGGGTGTATTCGACCGTGGCCGATCTCGGCCGGTTCCTGGGGGCTGTCGCGGGGGTCCCCGGCCTGACGATTCTTGCAGAGTCGAGCAGGGCCGAGGTGTTGCGCGTTCAGACTCCGGAGAACCCACGGCGAGGGTACGGCCTCGGGTTCACCGTGGCGGTCGACGAAGACGGAAATCGGCTTGCTTCGCACGGGGGGTCGGTTGCGGGGTACAATGCATTCATGGCGGTCGACCCCGACCACCGGGTGGGCGTCGTGCTTCTCAGGAATTACACGGGGGGGCGGACGAATCTCGGTCGGGTCGCCCAGTCGCTGCTCGCGGAGCTGAGAAACTCACGTCGTTGACTCGGCTCACCGGGATCATGGGTCCTCGTCGAGCGTCGCCGCCACGTAGGCGATCGCGTGCAGCGGTACCGCAATGAACGCGACGACGATCGACTGGATGACCGGATCGACGAACGCGAACGGAATGAAGGCGATCGTCCAGAAGAGCGTTCCGAAGAGAGCGACGTGAGCGAGAACCGCTCGGGACACCGTGATACGCGAGAGCAGCAGATTCATCCCGCCGCTGAAGAACAGCAGCAGGCCGAATGAAACGCTGAACATCCTGAATTGACGCCACATGCTGGGCGTCAGTGGGTCCGGCGAGCGCGCCTGTTTCATCGCGTTCATCGCGAATTCCCGCAGCCCGCCAACCCCGTTCTCGAGGACGAACGTCCACACGTGGTACATGGTGTGTGCGAGGCCGGAGACGACCAGCCACGAACCGGCCACGGCGAGCCAGAATCGAGGGTTACGGAGCATCAGTTGTCCAGTGGGTGACGCGTTCGGCAAGCCTGAAGAGAGAGAGCGGAGCCGAGCCTTCCGCCTTGTTGTTGGCGATCACGAAGACCTGGCGCTCCGCAATGAGGGCGTCGAGTACCGTCCGGGCGATCGCATCACGGGAGGTCGGGTCCTCATCGACGATTCGATCGAAGGGCTGGTAGCGCTCCTTCGCAACCTGATACTTGAGTCCCGCACGGAGCATCCAGCGGATGACGAGCGTGGGTTGATAGAACGGGGAGACCACTTCCTTCTGCTTCTCGAGAGGTGCCATGGCGGGATGCACGGTGTAGCAATGGGCGGCACCAGTCGCCTGCAGCAGGGTTGCGTACTCATCGTTCAGGAACTCGGGCGTCCGAAGTTCCACCGCGTACGTCGGGCCGTCCGGGAGAGCGTCGAGAAAGCGGTAGAGTCGATCGTGGAAGCGCCGCACTCCTCCGATCAGGTTCGGCGGGATCGGGGGAAATTGGAAGAGGATGGGCCCGACCTTCGAGGTCAGGCCTTCGAGCATGGGTGTCAGGACCTCATCCACGGCACGCCGCGGATCGAGAAAGTGCGGGTTCACACCACGTGCGCCGAACCGGTCTGGATCGGTTGGAGAAGTGAGCAGGCGATCGGCTTTCACCAGGAATCGGAAGTCCCGCGGTACTGCCTCGGCATACCGGCGATAGGTCTCCTCGTCGATGGACCTGTAGTAGGTGCGATCCAGCCCGACGGTGCGGAGAAGCGGGTGCATCGCATACGCGCCCAGCCCATGCCGCGCGAGCCGGTTCTGCGAAGCCGCGCGGTCGTACACGAGCCCATCCCACCCGGGGAAGCTCCACGACGAGGTGCCGAGCCGAACCGATCTGGACAGCCCCTCCGCGACCCGGCGAAGAGAGTCGGGCACAGGTGCGGGCCCCACCGGGGCTCCGGTCGCGACAGGGGTGTCGTCCGGGAAGAGACCGAGCTGGAGATCCATGTCAGGAGGGCTAGCGGAACCCCGGTCGACGATCAAGACGCTATCTTCGTCCGCATGGATGTCCAGATTTTCGGCGTCAAGAACAACGCCGACGTGCGCAAGGCGGAACGCTTCTTCAAGGAGCGCCGAGTCAAGATCCACTTCATGGATTTCAAGCAGCGGAATCCGTCGAAGGGAGAGCTCCGGCGTTTCTTTCAGAAATTCGGAGAACAGCAGCTCATAGACAGGGCGTCCAAGCGATTCAGAGCACTCGGGCTGAACACCGCCTACTACGGTGAGGATCGGTGGATTGAGATCGCCTGCGACGAACCGATGATTCTTCGTCAACCGCTGGTGCGCAGCGGGAATCACCTCTCGGTTGGTCCCTCCGAGGCGGAGTGGAGGGAGTGGGTCGGGTAGCCCGATCCGGATGCGACGGGGACGACCCGTCCGGTCAGTCGCTGACGCCAGGTGTCCTCAGCCAGCGATCAAACCACGCCTCGAGTCTCTCGTACATGTCGATGCGATTGCGGGGATCGCGAAAGCCGTGCGGTTCATCCGGGTAGGAGTGTGCCTCGAACATTTTACCCTCTCGATCGAGGAGATCCACGGCGAGCTCGAACTGGCGATAGGGTGCGCGGACATCCGCTTCCCCGTGCATGGTCAGAACGGGCGTCTCCACGTTCGAGATTCTCGCAAGGGTGTTGCTGTTCGCGTAGATCTCGGGAACGTCCTCCGGAGCGCCCCCGTGGCCGGTTCGGATGAAGATCTTTCCGAGGCGGTCGGCGTTGACATACGCATCACCGAAATCGTAGATGCCCGCCATCGGAACGGCGGCATCGAAGGCGTCCGGCACCCGGGCGATCGCGGCCATGCTGGCAGAGGGGGTAGAAAATAGCCCGCTAGATTTGG
>JAYOKZ010000011.1:527-37261 GCA_038120095.1 Gemmatimonadales bacterium | reverse complement strand
CGGCCATGCTGGTGATGCCTCCGTACGAGTAACCGTAGATGCCGACCTTTCCGTTCGACCAGGGCTGGGCCCGCAGGAAGTGTCCCGCTGCGCCGGCATCGCGCGCCTGCCCGTTGGCCCAGTCACGGACCCCGAGGTCCTGAAACGATCGACCGAAGCCCGACCCTCCCCTGTAGTTGATTGCCAGTACGAGATACCCCTGCTGAGCCAGGTACTGCTCCGTCGTGTTGAGGCTGTGCAGATAGGCATTCGTGCCGCCACCATGTACCTGGACGAGCGACGGATATCGTCGAGTCGGATCGAAGTCGGGCGGACGATAGAGAAATCCCTGGATGTACAGGCCGTCCCAGCTTCGGAACGAGATTTCTTCGGGTTCGACGAGGCCCGCCCAGTCGGTGGAGAACCGCGTCAGCTGCCGCACGGATCCCCCCGACGCCGCGACGTAGTCGATCTCTGTGCCGCGGGTGGGTGTGGAGCGGACGAAGACGAAGCCCGACGCGGCGGGATTGGCGTGATAACCACGAAAATGACCGCCCATGCTCGTCACACGGGTCGCGACCCCACCCTCCACCGCGACCCGCCAGAGCTCCATCCTGGCGCGCTCCAGATACGGGAAGAAGAGTTCGGCTCCGTCCGCACTCCAGAAAATTCCCAGATTGTGGAGCCAATCCGTGGCGTGCACCTGCATGTCGACCACCGTTTCGGTACCCGACACGGGGTCGAGCACGTACAGGTATGCCAGGTCCTCGTACCAGTATTCGTCCTTGGAGGTCGCCATCAGCGCGATGCGACTGCCGTCCGGTGACCAGATGGGAGTCGACGATGCCATGAGGCCCCGACTGATCTGACGCTCCGAACCCGTCGCAATATCGACCACCCAGATATCGTCGGCCCAGTAATCGCTCCTGTTGGAGAAGTAGGCGATCGATCTCCCGTCCGGAGACCATGCGGGAGCGAAGCGAAGGTCGTCCTCCGACATGCTGCCTCGAGTCAGCTGGCGTGGTGCCTCCGAGCCGGTGCTCGGAACCAGCCAGATATCCTGGTCGCCGGAGCGTCCGGAATAGAACGCGATCGTGCGACCATCCGGGGATGGACGGGCCGCTCGCTCGTCGAACGGGTCGTCGGTTACGCGACGCACTCCCGCCTGTTCGAAACCGCCGTCGATGGGCCCGGGCTGCGACGCATCGACGATCCAGAGATCCCGGTCTGCATGATAGAGCAGATCGTTGCCGCCGTTCATCCAGAGCGGTGCGGTACCGCCGCGGACGAGAAGACGCTGCTCGCCGCTGTCGATGTCTACGAGGAATATGCCTGATTCCGTCGGGGTCGACGCAGTGACGGCGACCGTGGTACCGTCGGGAGAGAGCACCGCATCACGGGCTCCCGTCGAGCGGATGAAGATATTTTCCCACGTGAGCGGAAGGTGCTCCTCCTGCTGGGCTGCGCACGGAGAGACAGCGGCAGCCAGCATCAGGCATCCGAGAGCCACGCCGATGACCATATTGCGGTCGTCCCGGAACGGCCTCGTCGACGGCGCTGAGTCGTCGTTCATGACGCTAGGAAACAGGTCGCCCTGCAGGGAGCATCTTTACCGCCCATAGACCGGAATTGGTGTCGGAAAAGAAGACGTGGCCCTTGAAGGGCTGGACACCCCATACCATGGTCGCGTTCGGGGTGTATCCGGCAGGTGAGGCCGACTTGAAAACGGCGATCTCCCTACCCTGTGTGTACAGGTTGCCCATGAGTTCGCCGCTCACGTCCACCATGCGAACGCCCCCCTCGTAGTACGCCTGATAAAGGATGTCATCCTCGACCCACATGTTGTGGGTTCCGAACTCCGGGACTTCGTAGCGGGCGACCATCTCCGGACGATCCGGATCGGTGAAGTCGATGATCTGGATGTAACCACGCGTGACGAGCGGGATGCCACCCACGCCGGTCTCCGGATCGTACTGGTCGGCGTAGGACCCCATCGCACGTGGGTAACCGGCCCACGCCAGACCACGCCGGTTCATGATCTCGTCACCGAGGAAGAGGTACGTCTTGCCCGTAGACTCCGAGTAGTACGGGAAGGCTGCGTGTGTCGCACCGGAGGGGGTCGGATACTGGGTCACGAAGACCGGGTTCTCGGGAGATCCACCCCACCGCCCGTTCCCCACGTCGACCACCACGACGCCCGTTCCCCACTCTGACGAAAATGCCAGTCCGTTGGCGACCCAGACGTCGTGGATACGGCTGTCGGGATGGTTGTACTCGGATATGTAACGGGGGGCGTAGATGTCCGACATGTCGATGATCACGTACTTGTCCCCGTCCGACAGCGCGTACAGGTAGTCGTCGTCGGCGAACATGTTGTGGACCCCGCCCGTGATCCCCTCGTCGAAGACGGTCGCCACCGACGGTCTGCGAGGGTCGGCAAGATCGACGATCACGAGTCCGTTTCGTCGATCGGTGGCTCCTTCGCGCGACAGCACCGCATACCGGCCGTCGGGGGAGGCTTTCACGTCGTTGACCGTCCGTGCGTTCACCTGAATCGAGTCATACTTGACCGGCGCCGACGGGTTCGTCACGTCGTAGAAGAAGGCGTATCCGCCAGAGACCTTCGAGCCGGTGATGACGTAGTCCCTGCCGTCCAACCCTTCGAACGCCCACAGGTCTGTAGTCCGGTATCCGTCTTCGGGACCGTGGCCGACGATTTCGAGTTCCTGGACCACATCTCGTGGTCTCGCGAGGAACGAATGCCGGGCACTGACCGTACCCGCGGTCACCGTGATCGTGTGAATGCCCGCGACGTCCGCCACGAAGCCACCCTGCTGGTTGATCTGACCGGTCGCCGCCACGCCCAGCATTCCGCTCGTGGCCGTGTACCCGTGCGACCAGATGAGCGGAATGTCGTTGCGGATCGTGCCGGTGCCGTCCCGAACAACCGCCTCGAAGCGGATCACATCTCCCGTTCGTGCTTCGGCCGGGCCGCCTTCGAGATCGACGGAGATCTGCGGAAGTGGATCGACATCGTATGACAGCGAGGCGGTGACGCCCTCGAAGGAGGCAGAGATCGTGACTCGTCCCTGCCCGACTCCGGTCACGTTCCCGAATCCGTCGACCGTGGCGATGGAAGGATCTGAGGACCGCCATGTGACCGCGGGGTCCGGTCGGGTGGATCCGTCCGCGTGAAGGGCACGGACATCGTGTGAAATCGTCGTTCCGTCGTAGAGAACCTCGTATCGTCCCGTGAATTCCAGAGCGCCCACGCGTGGCCATTCGACAATGACAGGGACCCTGACGGACAGAGGCGTGGCGTCCGACTGAGCCGGGACGACCAGAGTGGCGATGACGTCGAATTCACCTTGAGCCAGCCCTTCGACGAAGCCCTCTCCGACCCGCAGTGAGTTGCGCGGTCCGACGATGCGAACCGGCACATCGACCACGGTGCCATTCATGTCCACCGCAGAGACGGAGAAAGGCACCCGTTCACCAAGCGCCACGACGATACGGTCCGTACTGGGCACGAGACGGGATACGGAGGTCTCACTCTGCGCGGTGACCGGTGAGGATCCCGGACCCGCGAAGATGCCGAGGATCAGCATGGGTGCCAGAGAGAGGAGACGCGTCATGATGATCCTGGGCGCGGGGAGGTACGTTGGTGGAGGGCCTGCTTCGAGGTGGTGCAGGGGCTGAAGCGCGAGGGATCAGTTCGACGGGAGGTCGAGCACGTCGAGCTCGGCCACCAACGCAATCTGCGATCCGTCAGGGCTTACGGCGAGGCGCGAAAGATTGATATGCAGATCGGAGAAGTCTGCGATCTCCGTCCACTCGGCACTGGCATCGAAGGGCCGTGCAAAGACGCGGGGGCCCTCGGCCATCAGGAGAACGCGGTCCGGCGTCCACGTGTGGAAGTCACCCCCGGAGACGCCCTCCGCAATCGGCTCCGGATCTCCACCGTCTCCCGGCAGACGCATGATCGTGGTCGCGTCGCTCCCTTCCCGCTGCACGTATGAGATGTCGAAGGTCCCTGGAATCTTCTGAATCGAGCGACCGATATCCCGGGTCACGGTTCGCGCTCGTCCTGTCCGCACGTCGCCTACCTGGAGGGTCGGGGGGCTCCCGAGGACGAACATGACGAGCGTCGACTCGTCCACCCACGCGTGATAACCGACGGGTGCGACATCCGGCAGGATCACGGAGGCGTTCAGCCCGTCCGGGCTGAATCTCCACAACCGCTGTGTCGAATCGGCTTCCACGCGAATGGTCGAGATGCCGGAACCATCGGGCAGGGGGGTGGCCGAGTACTCACTTTCGGGTGCGCTCTGGGTAATCCGTGTGACTCGTCCGGATGCGAAGTCGTAGCGCCAGATGTCGGATTGCCCACTCTGCGCGTCGTTCGCCGTATACCACAATCCGGACCCGTCCGGCGTGAAATGCGGCTGATTGTCGTAGTCGGGGCGTTGAGTGATGTTGACCGGGGCTCCGATCGTCGGGAGCCCTGAGGCGCTCGTCGAGAGATCTGCGATCAGGATGTCGGAATCGCGTGGTGGAACGAACGCCTCGGACTCTGCACCCGCGGCAGCTGGAGCGTCTTCGACGGTGCCGCCGCAGGCACCGACGAGCAGGAGGAGCACCGATACCACGAACGCGCGCTCGCGACGCTGGCGCCGCTCGTACGAGGCACGGATGATGGTCGGCCGGGACTCGTTGCCGTAGCGGCACGGCTCGTGAGGGGCAGGAACGGTCGGGCGCATGACGTCGTAGCGCATCAGCTTTTCTTGCTCCGGTGAGCCTCGGGAGTGGCAAGCCGCAAACTATGTGCGTCGTTCGCGTGCGGGATAGACCCCGCCGTCTCGAAAGCCGATCTTCCACTCAGAAGGTCGTCCGGTGACGGAGGGATGTTACATCATCATCCTCCGCCGGCTCGTCGTTCTTTCGTGTACGTGCATGACTCGGAGTGAGCCATGAGTGGGATCGCAAGCCATCTGCGCCGAACGATGCTGCTCGTTGGCGTCACCGCCGGTTCCCTGGGGTGCGACCCCTTCGGACTCGTGGGAGCGGGCAACGACGAGCTCGAGGAGAGCCGCGCCCGTTGGGAAAACCTGTCGATGACGTCGTACGAATATGTTGTGGCGCGAAGCTGCTTCTGCCCGCCGTCGTTTCTCGGCCCGGTTCGGGTGCGCGTCGAGGATGGTGTGGTCACGGCTCGAACCTTCGTAGATGGCACGGACACGGGTCCCGACGAGCCCGGGTCGTGGTTTCCATCGGTCGAAGGACTGTTCGACCTTCTCGCCGAGGCCTACGAACGGGACGCCCATCGGGTCGAGGTGACGTACGACCCCGAGACAGGTGTGCCACTCGACGTCTACATCGATTACGAGGAGTATATCGCCGACGAAGAGCAGGGCTTTTCGGTCCAGTCCCTCCCTGTCCCCGTCTCCTGACCTGTTCGTGTCTAACGCGCTGACCCGGCGGGGGATCGTGAACGCGTCGTTCTTGCTGCCCGGAACCCTGCCGTGGCGAGAGGGTTCGACCGCACCGAGCCGTCCACAACGTCCCTGAGAGCCAACGTGGCCGAACTGGATTCCCCTCGGCGGTTGGTGACCGTCACGGTGCCGGCACCGGATCTGCGTCCGGGTCCGTTCCTGCGCCATGCTGCCGGGGACCCACGCGGCTTCTGGGCACGGGGTGATCGCTGGTTGGCGCACAGCGGAGTCTCGGTGGCACTGACAGCGGAGGGGGCGAGCGATGTGGACCGATTCGCGACGATCGCCGAGGCGGCGAAGGGTGTGGCGACGCGGGCTCTGCTTCCCAGCGGTATGGCTCGAGCGCCTCGCGTGCGGTTCTTCGGTGGATTCTCGTTTCGGCCCGACCACGAAGCGCGAGGCGTCTGGGCCAATTTCCCGACGGGTGTGTTTCATCTGCCCGCTGTCGAACTCGAGGGGGATGGGTCGGGTGACGCGTGGCTTCGGATGCGGGCTCTGGTCGATCCGAAGGCGGGTGATGACGTCTTCCAGCACCTGCGAACGAGGGCGGAAGCTCTGCGTGCAGAACTTGCATCGCGTGCCGATTTCTCGTCTCAGGTGAACCCGGTCGCAGGTCGTGCGACCGCGACCGAGCGCCCGGCATGGGAGGGAGCCGTAGACGCGTCGCTGGCATCGATACGCTCAGGGACCATTTCGAAGGCGGTGCTGGCCCGAACGATGGACGTCGAACTGGACCGTCGACTCGATCCGGTGGACGTCGTAGCCCAGCTGTGGGATGTGAACCGCGGCAGTCACGTGTTCCTCTTCGAGCCGGCCTCGGGGTCGGCCATCGTCGGGGCGGCTCCGGAGACGGTCGCGACACTTCGGGACGGCGTGTTTCATGCTACCGCCGTGGCGGGTTCGATTCGACGGGGGGACTCTCCCCGAGAGCAGGCCGAACTCGCTGCGCGCCTGCTCGCGTCGGACAAGGACCGGGCGGAGCAGCGGATCGCGCTCGATGACATGATTGCGCGTCTCGAAACAGTGGCTCTCCAGATCCGTTCCGACCCCCAGCCGCACGTATTGACGCTGGCCCGTATCCAGCACCTCGAGACCGAAATTCGAGCGTCGGTCCCTTCGGGTGTGGGGGTGCTCGATCTGGTGCGGCTCCTTCACCCTACGGCCGCGGTTTGTGGTCTTCCCCGAGATGCCGCCACCACGTTCCTCGAGCGCGAGGAGCCCTTCGAGCGGGGGTGGTACGCCGGCCCGGTCGGCTGGTTCGACGCCGAGGGCAACGGGGTGTTCGCGCCCGCCCTGCGCACGGGGGTATCCGTGGGCAGAGGATGGAGGCTTTTTGCGGGTGCGGGCATTGTCGAGGGTTCGGTTCCTGCCCTCGAGTGGGAGGAGACCGGGATCAAGTTCGAGCCGATGCTGGACGCCCTGCGGGGTGCAGGTGCCGACCTCGCCATGCATGTCGATCCGAACACCGAAATGGCGGCTTCGGACGGATGACGGGATCCGCTGCGAACACGGCGTGGGCGCGTGGCCTGATAGATGAACTGGCACGCGCGGGCCTGCGAGAGGTTGTGGTTGCGCCGGGATCCCGGTCCACGCCTCTGGTCATGGCGTGTGCGGCCGATCCGCGTCTGCGGGTTCGCGTCCACCTCGACGAGCGCTCGTGCGCTTTTTTCGCCTTGGGGGTGGGGAAGGCGACCGGCCGCGCGGCTGCCGTGGTTACGACCTCGGGGACGGCTGTCGCCAACCTTTACCCTGCGGTGATCGAGGCGAGTCAGTCCGGCGTTCCACTCCTGATCCTGTCGGCAGACCGGCCGCCTCGTCTGCGGGGCGCGGATGCCAACCAGGCGATCGATCAGGTTCACATGTTCGGGCGTTATCCGAGGGCATTCTTCGAGCTGGCCGAGCCGTCGATGGATCCGCGCGCCCTTCGCCACCTCCGAGGTCTGGCGGCGAGGGCGTGGGCGGCCGCATGCGGCCATCGTGCCGGACCCGTTCACCTCAACATTCCGTTCGACAAGCCTCTGGAGCCGACGAATCTTCCCTCGGAGCTCGTCACGGTCGACCGCATCGCGTTCGGGGGTCGCGACGGTGATGCACCTCTTGTCGAGATCGACTCCGCGCGACCCCGCGCGTCGGATGCCGTTGTTTCGGACTTGATCAAACAGCTTCGAGGCCGTTCGGGCGTCGTTGTCGCCGGCCCCAGCGAAGACGCGGATCGACTCGGGCCGGCCGTACGCCGCTTCGCAAGCGCGACAGGGTTTCCCTTGCTCGGTGATCCGCTGAGCGGGGCCCGCTTCGGCTTCGACGACGGAGTCAATGCGGTCACGGCGTACGACCTCTTCCTGCGAGATGAGTCCGTTCGTGAGCGGCTTGTACCCGATCTCGTCGTCCGGATTGGAGCGTCTCCCACCTCTGCCGCCCTTCAGCGCTGGTTGTTTCAGGCGACGTCCGCGACCCAGATCGTGATCGACGACGGGCCTCGCTGGAAGGACCACGGAGGGACCGCGTCCTCCTACATCGTCGCTGACGCCGCGGACACGCTGGACCGCCTCGCGGCCGAATGCATGCCGTCGCAGGACAGGGGCCGGCTGGCGATCCTCGAGGAGTGGGCACGGGCTGATGCGGCCGCCCGGGAGGCTCTTGCGGCGCTGAGCGCCGAGGACCTGGGCGAGTGCGGGGTTGCCGCCTCGGTGGTCGCGGCGCTCCCGGCCGGTGCGTCGCTCATGATCTCGTCCTCGATGCCGATCCGTGATCTCGACGCGTTCGCTCCCCCCGGTGAGGTCCCAGTCTCGGTCCTGTCCAGCCGGGGGGCGAGCGGGATCGACGGGGTTGCATCAACTGCGTTCGGGGTGGCATCCCAGCGGGAGGGACCGACGGTCCTCGTGATTGGTGACGTCGCGTTGTTCCACGATCAGACGTCTCTGTTGTGGAGCCGGGAGCGTGACGCGCCCCTCGTGATTGTCCTCGTCGACAATGACGGTGGTGCGATCTTCGGGATGCTGCCCATCGCCGGGTACGACCCGGACTTTACGACCTATTTCACGACACCCCACGGGCTGTACCTTTCCCAGGTCGGGAGGGCATACGGCATCGAGGTGCACGACGTGCCCATGAGCGGGGTCGAGGGGGCTGTCCGAGAGGCCGTCCGCGCCGGGAAGACGACGCTCCTTCACGTTCGATCGGTCAGGGAAGATGGTCACCTCCGCCGTGCAACTGCGCGTAACGCCGTGATCGAGCGTGTTCGGGCGGTGCTGGGGTGAGGAACTTCGCCTCTCACGCGGGAATCGGTGTCCCGGTAGCTTCTCCGCGCACGACCACCACCGCGCAGCAAACGATGAAATCATTCGATCGGGTCGCTTCGCCGATCCCACCCTGTCCCGCAGTATCGCTGCAGGGAGCCATCCGGTGACGAGCCGTATCCTGCCGCGGCTCGTGCTGCCTGCCCTGGGCATGCTGGGCGTGGTTGCGTGCACAGGACCGAATGCGGCCCTGTACCGCCCGACGGCCGAGGATTTTGCGGTGCAGGCTCCCGACTCCTTCCTCGTGGACATCGAGACCAGTGAAGGCACGATGACCGTCAAGATGCGTCGCTACTGGTCGCCCAAGGCCGTCGATCGCATCTGGCACCTCATGGACAACAATTTCTACGCCGGCGCGAGGGTCTATCGGATGGTCGATGGCTTCGTCGCCCAGTGGGGCTACTCGGGCGATCCTGCTCGCGACTCTGCATGGCGTGCCAATCCGCTCGATGATGAGCCGGTCGTGGGGAGTAACCTGCGGGGCACCGTGAGCTTTGCCCGCGCAGGTCCGAGAACGCGCAGCTTTCAGCTCTATATCAATCTCACCGACAATCAGCGCCTGGACGCCCTCTCCTCGGGTGGCGTTACGGGTTATCCCCCAATCGGAGAGATTACCGAGGGGGCGGAGGTCCCGGCCGGCTTCTACGGCGCGTACGCGGACCGTACCCCGAGCCAGGACTCGATCCGGCTCCAGGGGAATGACTATCTGCGTCGGGAGTACCCCCAGCTCGACTCGATTATCGAGACTCGCATACGGGGCAGCTGGCGCTGATCGGGTGAGTACGGACACGACCCTCTCCGTCGGGCGGGCCCGGGCGTGGGTCCTGGCTGCCCGTCCCCGCACGCTGACCGCAGCCGTGGCGCCCGTTGTGACAGGTGCGGGACTCGCTGCTCACGATGGAGTCTTCGTTCTCCTCCCGGCCGTTGCGGCGCTGGTCGGTGCGATCCTGATTCAGATCGGCACGAACCTCGCGAACGACTACTACGACTTCGTTCGGGGCGGCGACAATGACGACCGTGTTGGCCCGACGCGGGTGACACACGCGGGGCTGATCGAGCCTGCCACCGTGAAGCGGGTGATGTTCATCGTGCTGGGTGCAGCGATGCTCGTGGGTCTGTACCTCGTCGCGGTCGCCGGATGGCCGATCATCGCCATCGGGCTCGCGTCCGTCGTGTGTGCCGTCGCCTATACGGGTGGACCGTTTCCCCTTGCGTACCATGGGCTTGGAGACGTCTTCGTTTTCCTCTTCTTCGGTCTGATCGCGGTCGGGGGTACCTACTTCGTTCAGGCGCTCAGCTGGCCCCCCGATGCCTTGCTCGCGGGTACGGGCCTTGGCGCCTTGAGCACCGCGATCCTGGTGGTGAACAATCTGCGCGATGTCGACACCGACCTCCGAGCGGGAAAGCGTACGCTCGCCGTTCGGCTCGGGGTGGCGGGTACTCGGATTGAATTGGTGCTTCTCTTCGCTGTCGGTGCCTGTGTGCCGGTACTCGGATGGCGGTTGTTTTCGTGGCCGAGCGCATCGCTCCTGTCGCTGTTCGCCATCCCGCTGGGGGTGGGCCCGGTGCGTACCGCGTTTCGGTACCGGCATCCGGCCGAGCTGATTCCGGCGCTCGGTGCCACAGCGCGGGTCGTGGTGGTCTACGGCGTACTGATGGGGGCGGGACTGGCCTTCGGCTGAGTCGATGATGGATCTGCTTGCTCGGTGCCCGGTTTCGGGGTCGGCCGGCGTCCTCGGTGACGACACCGGTACCATGACGCTGGACGCCCTCAACACGCGGGTGATCCAGGTTGCGACCCGACTACGGGGGGAGGCGTCCCCTGGAGCGGTGCACCCCATCACTGTCGAGTCGACTGTCGATGGCATCGTTGAACTGCTCGGGACCTGGGCCGCCGGGTTGGTAGCGGCGCCGCTGAACCCGGGATTGACACCGTCGGAGCGAAACCGGGCTGGAGAAACGCTGGCAGCTGCAGCGCTGCCCGACGGTACGTGCACCGTCCTGTGGACCTCGGGAACCTCGGGATCGCCGAGAGGTGTCGCGCTGTCGTGGGATGCGCTTCAGACGAGTGCGCGGGCGTCGCGACTTCGCCTCGACCTGCAACCCGACGACGTCTGGTTCGCATCCCTGTCGCCCGCGCACGTCGGTGGCCTCGCGTTGATCACCAGAGCGTTGCTCCTCGGGAATCGTCTGATCGCCACCGGACGATTCGACGTCCCCCGGGTGGTGGGTGCTCTCGAGTCCGACGAGGGGCCGACCCACCTGTCCCTGGTGCCGACGCAGCTTCACCACCTGCTTGAGGCTTGGGGAGACCGCGAGGCGCCGGTTCGGCTTCGCTCCCTGCTGATCGGAGGAGCACATGCACCGGAGGGACTCGTTGCTCGCGCCGTTGAAGGCGGGTGGCCGATCGCTCTCACGTACGGAGCGACCGAGATGACCTCTCAGATCGCGACGTCCTCGGTGGCAGAGGTTCGGGCGGGTCGGACGGACGTCGGGTGCCCATTGCCGGGGGTCGAGGTCCGGATCTCCGATGACGGAGAGATTCTGGCCCGAGGTCCCACGCAAGCGCTCGGATACGTCTCCAGGGACGCGCCGAATCTCGTGGACTCGGAGGGGTGGTATCACACCGGGGATCTGGGAACGGTCGACTCGGAGGGGCGACTCTCCGTGACAGGGCGGCGGATCGACCGGATCGTAACGGGTGGGGTCACGCTCGATGCGATCACGATCGAGGAAGCGCTGCGGGCGCATCCTTCGGTTCTCGACGCCTGTGTGATTGGACTGCCCGATGACGTCTGGGGCGAACGTGTGGCGGCGTGGGTCGTGCCGGTCGCGGATGAACTGGACCTCGGCGACATCCAGGCGTGGGCCACCGCCACCATGACCTCGTCGAGTCGCCCTCGCTTCTGGCATGTCGGTGGCGACCTTCCACGGAATGCCAATGGGAAGGTCGACCGGTCCGGAGTGCGCTCGGTATTTCGAGGTCTTCACTCGCAGTAGGGGCCGCCCCGTGGGACGTGAGCGGAGCTCACGAGGGACGGCCCCGCACCGCGAGCAGAGACCTGACTACCGGAAAGCAAAGGTCACGCCCAACCGAAAACTCACCAGATCGGCGTCCGACCGGTTGGGGTACAGGAGCACCGAGCCATCTGGCTGGTCCACCACGTCCCCTTCGGTCAGATAGCTGGCGACCTGGTTGTCGATCTTGTCGATGCCGAGGTCGATGAAGGTTCGCTTGCCCGTGCGGAGTCGGATGCCGCCTCCGTACCTCAAGCCGAACACCGCATCGGCGTAGTTGGTAGTCTCCAGATACGGTCCGTACCCGTACTCGTCGTCCATATGCGACGAGGTTGTAAACAGAGAGACACCCGCTCCGGCGTGAAGGTAGGGCTCGATATCGCCTCGCAGGAGCACGACCTCCGGTCCGATGGTTCCGTACAGGATCGAATTCGTCGTGGTTACATCGGAGCCCACCCGGCAGGTGAAATCACAGTAGTAGATCTGTTCCCAACCGTAGATCACCACGCCGAGGTCCACACGCAGCCGCAGGTGGCCGCTCGCCGCCATTGGCGCTCCGGCGGAGGCCTCCATCCCGAAGCCGTGATCGACGAGTGTGCCCATCTCGCCGATCGGATTGGCTGCGAGGAAACTCAGGCCGACCGCCTCGCGGGGACCGGATTGCCGGGCCTCGAGGACGTTGGGTGACGCCGTCAGCGCGGTCACCAGCATGATTGCGGCGCACGTTGAACGTCTCATCATCTCCTCCATGCCATCGTTCCAGCGGGCACTGTGGAAGGTAGCATACGGCGTGCCATTCAAAATTTCCCGTGTAAGTGATAACAAGACAACGTTTTAGATGGCCAGGGCTCTGTTGGGAGCAAGACCTGGAGTGTCCCCAAGGGAGGACATGGTCTCATTCGGACCGCTGGCGCGCTGCCGGGCCGAAGGGCATGTTCGCTGCCCATGAGCCAGCAACCCAGATCCCACTTCGTTCCTCGAACCCGTGAGGGCCGTATCGCCACAGCCGGGTTCGTCGTCCTTTTCCTATTGGCCATGCCTCCGTTTACGCATGTCATCCTGGATCAACCGGATGTATGGATCGGAGGTGCACCCCTGCTGTTCCGGGGTTTGCTCGCGATCTATGCAGCGCTGATCGGCGTGCTGCTGTGGGCGTGGAACAAGGGGGTCTGAGGTGGAGCCCTGGGTCGTTGCGACGAGCCTGATCTTCGCCTATCTGCTGGCGACGATCGTCCTCGGCGTCATCGCGAATCAGCGGATGTCGGTCGACATGGAGGACTTCCTCCTCTACGGCCGGAAAGCCGGCTTCGTCGTCCTCTATCTGACGGTCGTCGCCACCTTTCACTCGGCCTTCGCGTTCCTGGGGTCCGGGGGCTTCTTCTACACGCACGGGATCGGATTCTGGGCGGCTGGAACATGGACGGTGCTGGTCGGTGCGGTCACGTACGTGCTGGGCCCGAGGATCTGGGCGCTCGGCAAGGCGAACGGGTACATCACGCCCGCCGACATGCTCGCCGACTTCTACGAGTCGGAGGCGGTCCGTGTTGCCGTGGCGATCGTCTCCGTGGTCTTCACGATCCTGTACATCCAGGTGCAGGCGCAGGGGTTGGGGTACATCATCAACATCGCGTCAGGGGACCGTATCTCCTTCGAACTCGGCACCCTGATCCTTCTGGTCGTTGCGGCCGCGTACCTGATGGCTGGCGGGCTGAGGGCCGTCTATTGGACGGACGTGATCCAGGGCGTCTGGATGTACATCGCCGTCTGGGTCGGCGCGATGTACCTGGCGTACGATCTCTTCGGCGGACCGCTGCAGCTGTGGGCCGAGGTCCGTGCGCAGCGTCCCGACCTGCTGAGCCTGCCGGGCCCTGAAGGTTTCTTCACGCCGGGCATGTGGCTCGGCATGACGATCACCCTGTCGTTCGGGATCATTTTCCAGCCGCACATGATGATCCGGTACTACACGGCGGTGGACGCGAAGACGCTCAAGTTGCTGGGGGCGACGACGCCGATCTACCTGATGACCCTGTACGTGCCGGCCGCGCTCGTCGGCCTCGGGGGAGCGGTTGCGATGCCGGGTCTCGACGTGCCCGATCGGATCTTCCCCGAGCTCCTCTTCGCGCACGCCCCGCCCATCCTGACGGGGGTCATCCTGGCAGGTGCTACCGCCGCCGCCATGTCGACGCTCGACTCGATTCTCCATGCGAACATGAGCGTGCTCACCCGCGACGTGTACCAGCGCTACATGGCTCCCGACCGTGAGCAGAGCCACTATGTCTGGGTCGGCCGTGGCATCGTCGCCGCGTTGCTGGTGGTCGGCTACTTCCTCTCGGTGCGCACCTTCGACTTCCTGGTCGTCCTCGTAACCCTGAGCGGGTCGGGTGCGTTGCAGCTCATGCCGGCCATTCTCGGGGTCTGCTTTCCGACGCAGCGGACACTGACTCGAGCCGGTGTGCTGGCCGGACTCGGGGTGGGGCTCGGCGTGCTCTACGTCACGCTGGTCGTCATGCCGCATCCGCTCGGGCTTCACGGCGGCATCTGGGCGCTGCTCTTCAATACGGCCGTTGCGCTCGGGGTGTCGGCCGTGACGGATCCCCCCTCACAGGCCACGCGCGATCGCATCCACGGTGAAGTGGAGCGACAGATCTATCCGGAGACCTCGTCATGACCCTCACTCATCCGGCGGCTGCACGGTGCGGCCGTCCGCCTCGAATCGTGGCGGCTCTCTCCTTCGCGCTGGTCATGGCGTTTTGGCCAGCGCCTGCCGTGACTCAGATCCAGCAGGGTCCACCACCCCCGGAGGTCGGACCGGAGCGCGGTTCGCTGGTGATCGTCGGCGGTGCGATGCGGTCCGCGGAGATCTACGAACGATTCATCGACCTCGCGGGCGGACCCGATGCGCACATCGTGCTCGTTCCGACGGCCGGCGGCGCGGCCGAATACGACGAGTTCTATCAGGGGATGAACGCGTGGCGCGACCACGGCGCCCGCAATCTCACGCTCCTCCATACGATCGACCCTGCGGAAGCCG
Source organism: Gemmatimonadales bacterium (assembly GCA_038120095.1). GTDB lineage: Bacteria > Gemmatimonadota > Gemmatimonadetes > Longimicrobiales > Gaopeijiaceae > UBA2589. Next base: position 22,445 of record JAYOKZ010000011.1, on the reverse strand, counting down.
ACACCGATGAATTCATCGAGCCGCTTCGAACGGCCGCAGGCGTCTTCTTCTTCGGAGGTCGTCAGTGGAGGCTGGTCGACGCGTACGGCGGGACGAAGACGGAAGAGGCGTTCCGGGAGGTTCTCGATCGCGGCGGTGTCATCGGTGGGTCCTCGGCCGGGGCCTCGATCCAGGGCTCCTTCCTGGTCCGCGGGGACACGCGGACGAACACCATCATGATGGGCGACCACCAGCGCGGCTTCGGCTACCTCAAAAACGTCGGTATCGACCAGCACGTCCTCATGCGCAACCGGCAGTTCGACCTGATCGAGGTCATCGAGGCCCACCCCGAACTCCTCGGGATCGGCATCGACGAGGACACCGCACTGGTGGTCCAGGGTGATCGCGGGCAGGTGATCGGCGAATCGTTCGTCCTCGTCTACGACAATCAGAGCACGATCGGTGGTGACGGAAAGTTCTACTTCCTCGCTCCCGGCGATCGGATCAATCTCGCGACTCGGGAGAGCACCAGGCCATCCATGACACAGAGCCCCATTCAGGGGGTCGAGAAGAAGCCGTGGGGGAGCGGATCATGACGGAGCCAACCAATCAGGGCGTCCCGGACGGGAGCCCGTCCATGCCCCACCCCGACACCGCCGCACGACACGCCGAGTACTGGCGCCGCAACATCCGACTTCTGGGCATCCTGCTCGTCGTCTGGTTCGTGGTCTCGTACCTGTGCGGGATCGTCTTTGCGGAGGCGCTCAACGCGTTCACGCTGCCCTTCACGAACTTCCCGCTCGGCTTCTGGTTCGCGCAGCAGGGTGCGATCTACGCGTTCGTGATCCTGATTTTCGTCTACGTGAAGCTCATGAACGACCTCGACCGCGAGTTCGACGTGGACGAGGGGGCGAGCTCATGAACGTTCAGGCGTGGACCTTCCTGCTCGTCGCGGCGTCGTTCGCTCTCTACATCGGAATCGCGGTCTGGTCGCGTGCGTCGTCCACGAAGGATTTCTATGTCGCAGGGGGCGGGGTATCGCCGCTCGCCAACGGGATGGCGACCGCGGCAGACTGGATGAGCGCTGCATCGTTCATTTCGATGGCCGGGCTCATCTCCTTCATGGGTTACGACGGCTCGGTGTATCTCATGGGCTGGACGGGCGGCTATGTGCTGCTGGCCCTCCTTCTCGCGCCGTATCTGCGCAAGTATGGGGCCTTCACCGTGCCGGACTTCGTCGGTGACCGGTACTACTCCCAGCTCGCCCGGATCGTGGCCGTGGTGTGCGCCATCTTCGTGTCGTTCACGTATGTCGCCGGTCAGATGCGGGGGGTCGGGATCGTCTTCGGTCGATTCCTCGAAGTCGACATCAACGTCGGCGTCGGGATCGGGATGGCGATCGTCTTCTTCTATGCCGTGCTCGGTGGGATGAAGGGCATCACCTACACGCAGGTCGCTCAATACTGCGTCCTGATCTTCGCCTTCATGGTTCCTGCGATCTTCCTCTCGCTCATGATCACGGGAACGCCGATCCCGCAGTTCGGTCTGGGGGGTGTGGAGCAGGCCTCGGGGATCCCGCTTCTGGAGCGACTGAACGGACTCCACGCCGAGTTGGGATTCGGGCCGTACACGAGTGGGACCAAGTCGACACTGGACGTCTTTTTCATCACCGCAGCGCTGATGGTCGGGACGGCGGGGCTGCCCCATGTGATTATCCGCTTCTATACGGTCCCCAGAGTGCGCGATGCCCGGATTTCCGTAGGGTGGGCACTCCTCTTCATCTCGCTGCTTTACACCACGGCTCCCGCCGTCGCGGTATTCGCCCGGACGAACCTCATCAACTCGGTTCAGGATGTGCCGTATTCGCAGGTCCCCGAGTGGTTCACCAAGTGGGAGGACACCGGGCTGCTCACGTTCGAGGACGCCAACGGCGACGGACGGATCCAGTACGTGGGTCCGGATTCGCCGATGACGAACGAACTCACGGTCGATCGTGACATCATGGTTCTGGCCAACCCCGAGATCGCGAATCTCCCGGCGTGGGTCATCGGCCTCGTCGCAGCCGGCGGACTGGCTGCTGCGCTGTCAACGGCTGCCGGGCTTCTGCTCGTTATTTCGTCGGCCGTGAGTCACGATCTGCTCAAGCGCAGTCTGATGCCTGAAATCAACGAGAAGCAGGAACTGCTGGCTGCCCGAATCGCGGCCGGCGTAGCCGTCATCGTGGCCGGCTATTTCGGGATGAATCCGCCCGGGTTTGTCGCCCAGGTCGTAGCGTTCGCCTTCGGTCTCGCGGCCTCATCCTTCTTCCCGGCGATCATTCTCGGAATCTTCTCGAAACGAACCACTCGGGAGGGCGCGGTTCTGGGCATGGTCAGCGGCATCACGTTCACCGCGGCATACATCGTCTACTTCAATTTCGTGAATCCGGCTGCCAATAGTGCAGCGAACTGGTGGTTCGGGATCAGCCCCGAGGGGATTGGGACCCTCGGCATGCTCCTGAACTTCGCTGTCACGCTCGTCGTTTCGCGGCTCACACCCGAACCGCCGGCTGAGGTACAGGGTCTCGTCGACCTGATACGAGTGCCACGGGGGGCGGGGGAGGCCCACGAGCTCAGCATGTAGGAGTCTGCCGCCCGAGCGGATGGGTTCAGTGCACGGGGGTCAGTCCTCAGGCCCTGCCTGCGTCGACTCCTGAGCGAGGAAGACCGGCACTGCTGCTGCCGCGCCTGCTGTCGGCGCGATCACGTACATCCATGCGTTCGACATCGAGCTTCCGGTCACGAGGTACTCCACGAACATCGGCCCGAGGGCAACGGCGGGATTGAAGGCGGCCCCGGACACACCTCCGACCGTGAAGATCCCGGCGGTGACGGTGCACCCGATGGCGATCCCGAAGTAGGCATTCCCGCGGGTCGCCCGAGCCATCGCCACGTTCAGGATGACCAGCATGAGCAGGAAGGTGAACAGAGTCTCGGCTGTGAGGGTGCTTGTCAGGGACGATCCCGCACCCGGAGAAGGAGCGAACGGAACCCCGGAAAGAGTCTGAAGGACCGTGGATGCGCTCACTGCCGCCAGAAGCTGGGCGATGACATAGGGGAGGAGATCCCGGCGATCGATCGCGCCGACGAGCAGGAAGCCGAAGGTGACGGCCGGGTTGTAATGAGCGCCCGTAATATGCCCACCCATCTTGACCAGAGCGGTCAGGCCGAGGCCGATCGCGAGCGGAGCTGCGACCTCACCCGAGTCGGCGCTGAGGCCGATGATCAGGACCAGAAAAAAGGTCCCGACAAACTCTGTCATGTAGCGGTTCACGTGCCGTCCGTGCTTGAATCGGGTGAGTTATGTTGTCCGCCGACCAGAGGTTTGCGATGATCTCGGTCGAACAGGGTGCGGGAGACAACATGCAAAATTCCACGTTCGAACATACATCCTGCGTCGCTACACATCTTCTCCTTTGAGAGTCCGGAGTTCCTCATGGTTCGATTTCTCTCGTGGCGGACAGCGTCGGCCGTTCCCGGCGCCGCCCTGATCATGCTCGCTGCCTGTGGTGGTGGAGACCCCGCATCACGCGGGGTGTCGGAGGACAGCAGCGTTCGGTCGTTTGGCGCGCCCGAGGCCTCGTTCCCTGACGACTTCGGAGCGATTCAGACCGTCCTCGAGCGCCCTGACGGGTCCGTGCTTGTCGCGGATCCCCTGGGCGGCGCGCTGTACGTGGTCGACCTCGACTCCGGCACACGGGAGCAGATCGGGCAGGAGGGTCAGGGACCAGAGGAGTATCGACAGCCAGACGCGGTATGGGCCCTCCCGGGTGATTCGACACTTTTGATCGACCTCGGAAACGGCCGCATGGTGGCACTTGGACCGGAGCTGGAGTTCGGTCCGACCGGGCCGCTCTCAGCCGGTGACCCGCGGAGCGGACTGACCGTTGCGATTCCGCAGGCGGTCGACGCCGAGGGCTACGTCTACATTCGCTCCATGGGCGGGGGCATGGGTGCGGTGCGCCCTGACGCGGGCGGGTTACTGCGCGTGACCGGGGGCACGCTCACCATCGACCCCGTAGCGATGTTCACGCTACCCGAGGTCACCATCACCGAGAGTGGAAGCGCGAACGACCGTAACGTCTCGATGAGTCTGATCCCGCTCTCACCCGAGGATGCGTGGGGTGTCGCACCAGACGGAGCTGTCGTTCTCGCCCGCTCCGCCGACTACCGTGTGGAGTGGATCGACCCTGATGGTTCGGTGGTTTCCGGTGCACCGTTCCGCGTGGATCCGATCGCGATCGGGATCGACGAGAAGCGGGAGTGGGTTCGGTCTCAGGCGGAGACAGGGGGGGGAATCAGCATTCAGGTCATGATGGACAATGGCGCGCTGACGACGAGCTTCGGGCGGGGTGGCGGCCGCGGTTCTTCTGAGGACGAGGATCTTGATCGCTACACGTGGCCCGACGCCAAGCCGCCGTTCTACGGCACGCGGATCATGGTGGATCGGCAGAATCGGGCATGGGTCCGTCGGCATGTGGATGCGGGAGAACCGACGCTTTACGACGTGTTCGACCGGCGGGGGCAACGGGTAGCCACCTATGCGTTGCCTTTTCGCAGCCGCGTCGTCTCGTTCGGTGCGTCCGGCGTCTACGTCGCGTCACTCGACGACTTCGATCTGAACTACCTCCACCGCTACGCGATGCCGGACTAGCTCGCCATCGTTCACGCCGGGCGGCGGTCGTGCGGGTGCTTCCGGGCTGACTCGGGCCTACTGCACCCGCTGCCCGGCCACATAGACGCGCTCCAGACTGCGGGTGTGCTCGAGATCAACCAGCGGATCTTCGGTCATCACCGCGAAGTCCGCCCACATCCCCGGGGCCAGGACGCCCCGATCCCCCAACTCCAGGCATGCTGCGGCCACGCTTGTGGCACTCTGAAGCACCTGCGCGGGGGAGAGACCTGCGTGGCCCATCATCCAGAGCTCCATGTGCTCGAAATAACCCGGGAAGCGGCCTGCCGGGCCGGCGTCGGTTCCCATGGCGACCGGGAGACCCGCGTCGGAGACTGCCTTGACGTTCCGCAGTGCGACCTCGAGCGCTGCCCGATATCCCTCCGCGGTGGAGCTTGCCGACATCCGGGCCATGAAGTCAGGATCCGACACGCGCGCGACTTCGCCCGAGTGTGCAAACTGCTGAAAGAACGGATCGTCGAAGAAGTCCGGCCTCTCCCCGTACGCGAACGTGCTGACTTCGCGCGTCAACGTCGGCACGTAACACACTCCGGTCTCTCGAAGGATCTCCAGGAACTCCTGATCGACGTCCACGTCTCGCACCGAGTGAGCCACCATGGAGCTGCCCATCTCCAGCAGCCTCTTGCCGTCCTCGAGGTAGAAGAGGTGCGTGGCGAGCCGGAGGCCTCGCTCATCGGCCACCTCGAGAACCGCCTCGACCGCGTTCCAGGGCATTTTGGCTGACGTGCCCAGGTTGTCATCGACACGGAGCTTCAGCCAGTCGACGCCAGCGTCAGCATTGGCGAGGGCGTCCGCTCGAGCCTGAGCGGGATCGGATGCGGAGATGACGGGGCCCGCGGCCAGGAGTCGCGCGCGGGGATCCGAGGGGCTCGCCGCATCGCGAGCCGTCAGGACGGCGTCGGTATCTCCAAGGCTGTTGACCGTCGTGACACCGTATCGTGCAAAGAGCTCGAGATCTCCTCGAACGCGATCGACCTCGTCCTCGATGTCATCGTCAGCCCAAAGGCCGCTGACATGACCGTGGGCGTTGATCAGACCGGGGATGACATATCGACCCGTGAGGTCGATGGTCTCGACCACGTCCGTGCCCGGCGGGGTGCTGCCATCGGACGACATTCCGACGATTCGCCCCTGTCGGACGAAAAGCGTCGTATTCGCCTGCGCCGCAGCGCCCGTCCCGTCCCAAACGGTGGCTCCCACGAAGGCGGTCGTGGGCACCCCGGGGTCGGATGTGGAGCAGGCAGCGCATAAGCACAGCGCGAACAGGGCGAGGAACGAGGGTTTCGTAATCATCATCCACGGTACGAGGGTCGCGGCCCTCCCGCAAAAGAACCGCACATCCGGGACGAGTCGGTTCCCGGATGCACCTCTGCGCGAGAGACCGCTCGACGCTGGCTGACCCGGGGAGCCACGCATACTTTGGGACCAGTGACGGGCGCTGAAAGTCCCTGCAGGGCGCGGTGTTGCCGTTCCCGCAAGCTTGCGCTCGCTGGACGTGAGAACCCGAGGTCCGATCCCCGTGAAAACGCTGACTGTCTCGACGACCCTGGTTGGAGCGATGCTCGTCGCTCTGGGTGTCGTTCAGCCGGCGGTCCCGCGAGCTCAGGGCGTCGTGCCCGAGACCCTGGGGACGGGACCCGGCATCGGCGATCAGGACCTCATCGAAGAGTATTGCGTGCGCTGCCACAACGAACGCCGGCTGCGCGGCAATCTCTCGCTGGAAACCTTCGACGTCACGGTACCTCATTCGGAGCCTTCGACGGCGGAGAAGATGATCGTGAAGCTCCGCTCGGGCATGATGCCTCCGCCCGGAGCGGCGCGACCGGATGAGGCTGCGCTCCTCCGGCTGGTCGAGACGCTCGAGACGCGGATGGATCGGGCGGCTGACGAGCGGAGGGATCCCGGGGGCCGGACCTTCCAGCGGCTGAATCGAGCCGAGTATGCGAGATCGATCGAATCCCTGCTCGGCCTGAACATCGATCCCGCCAACTACCTTCCTCTGGACACGAAGAGCGAGAACTTCGACAACATCGCCGACGTTCAGATGCTCTCGCCCACGTTGCTCGACGCGTACCTGACGGCCGCGGCCGACATCGCCCGGCTGGCCGTCGGCGATCTGCAGACCGCGAATCGTGAGCACACCTACTCGGTGTCGGGTTACATGTCTCAGGCCGATCGCGTCGAGGGCGCCCCGTACGGAACGCGTGGAGGGACATCCGTCGTCCACAATTTTCCGGCTGACGGCGACTACTCGTTCACCATTGTCTTCGATCACACGACGACGGGGGACGGCTTTGCAGGACAGCTCGCGAGGCACGAACAGGTCGAGATCTCGATCGACGGTGACCGGGTGGCCCTGATCGACGTCGATCCATGGCTCTCCTACGCCGATCCATGGGGCATCACCATGCGCACGGACCCGATCGCGGTCCGCGCCGGCCCTCACCGCGTCACCGCGGCATTCCTTACGACGGCAGAGGGACCGGTCGAGGATCTGCTGTCCCCGCACGACTGGTCGATCGCGGATCGGCACACGGGCATGGGCGGGTACGGTCTGACCCTGTTGCCGCACCTCCGGGACCTCGTCATCGGCGGTCCCGAGCGGGTGTCCGGCGTGTCCGATCACCCGGTCCGCAGAGCGATTTTCGACTGTCGCCCCACGGCGGCTGACGAAGAACGCAGTTGTGCGGAGCGCATCGTTCGACGGCTGGCTACCGAGGCCTATCGACGTCCCGTCGAGGATCGCGACATGAACGGTCTCATGGGGTTCTACGACCAGGGCGCCCGGGAGGGGGGCTTTGAAGTCGGCGTGCGTACCGCGCTCCAGGCGATCCTCGCGAGCCCGCATTTCGTGTTTCGCTTCGAGCCCGGACAGGGCGCGGTGCGCGATGGCGTGTATGCGATCGGTGACCATGCCCTGGCCTCCCGCCTGTCGTTTTTCCTCTGGGCGCTGCCGCCGGATGCGACGCTTCGGGCGCTCGCGGACGAGGGCCGCCTGACGGACGAAGATGTCCTTCGCGGTCAGGTCCGGCGCATGCTGGCGGATCCGAGAGCCGAGGCCCTTGGATCACGCTTTGCGGGCCAGTGGCTTCGCCTGCAGGACCTCGACAAGGTGCATCCCGATTCGTTCTGGTTCCCGGATTACGATCAACAGCTTGCCGACGCGATGCGCTCGGAGACCGAGTTGTTTTTCACGAACCTCATTCGAAGTGACGCGTCGGTCTTCGACCTTTACACGGCTGACTACTCCTATCTCAACGAGCGACTCGCCGACCACTACGGGATCGATGGCGTGCGCGGAGATGCGTTCCGCCGTGTGGAGTTCCCCGACCATCAACGACGCGGGTTGCTCGGGCACGGAAGCATTCTGACCCTGACGTCACACGCGGATCGGACCTCCCCGGTCCTCCGCGGCAAGTGGGTGATGGAGGTCCTCATGGGTACCCCTCCTCCTCCTCCTCCTCCGGGTGTGCCGGATTTGGAGGAAACCGTCGGTGCGGCGGACGGACGGTCGCTCAGTACCCGGGAACGGATGGAGGCGCACCGCGCAAACCCGACGTGCAACTCATGCCATCGGTTCATCGACCCCATCGGACTCGCGCTGGACGGGTACGACGTCACCGGGCGGGTTCGGATTCGAGAGCAGGGAGCGGCGATCGATACGAGGGGTGAGCTCTATGACGGTACGCCGATCGAATCACCGGGTGACCTGGTCGACGCGCTCTTGCGTCGTCCGGAGCCACTGCTGCGAACGTTCACGGCCAACCTGATGGCATACGGACTCGGGCGCCGTGTCGAATTCGGGGACCAGCCCACCGTTCGAGCGATCGTGCGCGAGGCGGAAAAGGCCGACTATCGGCTCTCGGCGTTTGTGCTCGGCGTGGTCATGAGTGACGCCTTTCGATTGCAGTCGGAGACCTCGATGACCACCGAAACTTCCAGCTCCCCCGAAGGATAGAATAGCTCTTACGGGAACAAGTCATGAACGTCATTACCGGAAATCACATCGAGCGCCGAACGTTCCTCAGAGGTATGGGTGCGTCGGTTGCACTTCCGTTCCTCGACGCGATGGTGCCGGCCGGTCGTATGGCCGCCGCGGCGGTCCAGGACCCGACCCGATTCGTCGCGATCGAGCTCGTGCATGGAGCCGCGGGTTGCAGCGAGTGGGGTGCAAGCCAGCACCTGTGGGACCCGGCCGAGGTCGGCCGTGGCTTCGATCTGACATCCAGCGCACTCAGACCTCTCGATGAGTGGCGCAAGTGGATGACGATCGTGAGCAATACCGACGTGCGGATGGCCGAAGCGTTCGAGGCCAACGAAATCGGTGGCGATCACTTCCGGTCCAGCGCGGTTTTTCTGACTCAGTCCCATCCGAAGCAGACGCGGGGCTCCGATGTCTTTGCCGGAACGTCGATCGACCAGATCTACGCGCGGCGCTTCGGTCAGGACACGCCGATCCCGAGCATGCAGCTCTGCATCGAGCCTGTCGATCAGTCGGGTGGCTGCGCGTACGGCTACTCGTGCGTGTACACGGACACGATCAGCTGGGCTTCCCCGACGGAGCCCCTTCCGATGATCCGCGACCCTCGGGTGGTGTTCAACATGCTCTTCGGAGCTGGCAGCTCCGCGGAGGATCGAGCCGCACGACGGCGCACCAACAGCAGCATTCTGGACTGGATCACAGGAGAGATCGCCCATCTCAAGCGTGAACTCGGTCCGAACGACACCCAGCGGCTCGACCGGTACCTGGACAACGTGCGTGAGATCGAGAGACGGATCCAGGCGGTGGAGGCGCAGAATTCTTCGGGTGAGGAGCGCCAGCTTCCCGGGGCGCCCGCCGGCGTCCCGGACTCCTTCGAGGACCACATGCGTCTGATGTTCGACCTGCAGGCGCTGGCGTTCGCCTCCGACATGACACGGGTGTTCTCGTTCAAGACGGGACGGGATGCCTCGGGTCGGGTCTACCCCGACTCCGGTACGGATCGGCCCTTCCACCCCGCGTCGCACCACGGTGGTCGGGAAGAGGCGATCCTCGACTTCCACAAGATCAACGAGTACCACGTCGGCATGCTTCCCTACTTCCTCGAGCGGCTACAATCGCTCGACGAGGGGGATTCGGATCTTCTGGAAAAGACGATGATCGTGTTCGGCTCGCCGATGGCCGATGGCAATCTCCACAACCATCGGCGGTGCCCATTTGTCTTACTTGGGGGAGCGAACGGTCAACTCGAGGGCAACCTGCACCTCAAGGCGCCGGACGGAACGCCCATGGCGAATGTGATGCTCTCACTGATGCACAAGCTGGGTATGGAGGACATCCGCAGTTTTGGAGACAGCACAGGTGACTTCTCGTTGACGCCGCCGCAGACGGCGGCGCAAGCAGGCTGACGGAGGCATTGGGAACTCGATGGTGGGACTGAAAGCGGCGGCAACGTTCGGATCATTCGGAGCGCTCGGCACGCTGATCGTTCTCATGGCCAGTGCCGAAGGTCCGACCGCGCGGGTATTGGGCAGTGGGTGGGAAATTCGATCGGATGGGTCGGGTGCCGATGTCGCTCCGGCGAATTCGTCAGCTGCTTTTGACGAGAACGACGTCATCCAGGAGTATTGCGTGCGCTGTCACTCGGACCGGCGGCTGCGTGGGAATCTGTCGCTTGAATCGTTCGACGCTTCGCAGCCGCATCTCGACGGTGAGGTTGCCGAGAAGTTGGTCGTGAAGCTCCGCGCGGGGATGATGCCGCCACCGGGCGTGGCTCGTCCGGGTGGCGACACGCTGCAGATCCTGGTCGAAGCGCTGGAGACGAGACTCGATCGATTCGGGGCAAGGCAGCCGAACCCTGGAGCCCGCACGTTTCAGCGTCTGAATCAGGCCGAGTACGCGGCCTCGATCCGGGATCTCCTCGGGCTGGGCATCGACGGTGCCGACTACCTCCCGCCGGATACGAAGAGCGCCAATTTCGACAACATCGCAGACGTTCAGATGTTGTCACCGACCCTCCTGGATGCGTACCTGAATGCGGCCGCTGATGTGAGCCGGCTGGCACTCGGTGATCCGCACGCCACCTCCACCGAGACGCAGTACCGCGTTCCGCGCTGGGCCTCGCAGACCGAACGGGTGCCGGGCGCGCCGTACGGAACGCGCGGTGGCGTCTCCGTCGTGCACAACTTCCCGGCCGATGGTGACTATGTCTTTCGGCTCTCGTTCCACCACGAAACGACGGGAACGGCGGTTGGGAATGGGGCCTCCGCGCTGAACACGACGCCCGAAGATCCGGAGCAGATCGAGATCTCCGTGGATGGTGAGCGGGTGGCGCTGATGGACATTGATCGCTGGATGCACGTCTCGAATCCGGAGAGTGTCGAGATGCGTACACCTCCGATCGCGGTGCCCGCGGGTCCCCATCGGGTGACGGCGGCGTTCATCATGAAGGCTGACGGGCCTGTACAGGACCTCATTTCGCCGCACGACTGGTCGCTGGCGAGTACCGCGATCGCGGGCACCTATGGTGTGATGTCCTTGCCGCACCTGCGTGATCTGGTTGTCGTCGGACCGGAGAACGTCACGGGGGTCTCGGATACGCCGACTCGGAGGGCGGTCTTCACCTGTCGGCCGACGAGCGCAGCGGAGGAGCGTCCCTGCGCGCGATCCATCATCGAGCGGCTCGGGACCGCGGCGTTCCGTCGTCCGCTGACGAGCGACGATTTCGATGCCCTCATGAGCTTCTACGATTACGGCGCGGAGGACGGGGGCTTCGAGATTGGCGTGCGAACGGCGCTGGAGGCGATGCTGGCGAGTCCGCACTTCGTGTTCCGTTTCGAGGAGGCGCCCTCCGATCCGGAACCGGGCAGCGTGTACCGTGTCCGGGACGAGGATCTGGCCGTTCGACTCTCGTACTTCATCTGGGGGCTCCCCCCGGACTCTGTCCTCCGCGAATTGGCGGAGCTCGGCCGACTTTCCGATGACGACGTCTTGGCGGAGCAGGTGGAGCGCATGCTCGCCGACCCCCGCGCCGATGCCCTCGGATCGCGCTTCGCCGCGCAGTGGCTCCGTCTTCAGGATCTGGACAAGGTTCATCCGGACGTCCGACTCGAGCCGGACTTTCATCAGCAGCTGGCGGATGACATGCTCGAGGAGACGGAGCGATTCTTCACCAGCTTGATCCGTGAGAACAGGTCCGTCTTCGATCTCTACACGGCCGATTACACCTTCCTCAACGAGCGACTGGCTCGTCACTACGGGATTGACGGTGTCACGGGCGAGGACTTCCGACGCGTTGCCTACCCCGACGAGGTGAGGCGAGGGGTGCTCGGACATGCGAGCGTGTTGACGCTCACGTCTCAGGCCGGGCGAACGTCTCCGGTCCTTCGCGGCAAGTGGGTCATGGAGGTTCTGATGGGAACGCCTCCTCCTCCTCCTCCCCCCGGTGTGCCGACCCTGGAAGAAACCGAGGAATCGGACGGGGGCCGAGTCCTGACGACTCGCGAGCGGATGGAGATGCACCGAAAGAATCCGACGTGCAATGCATGCCACCGCTTCATGGACCCGATCGGTCTCTCGCTGGACAGTTATGGTGTGACGGGGAAGTGGCGTGTGCGGGAAAACGGCAACCCGCTGGACACGCGCGGCGACTTCTATGACGGGACTCCGATCAGCAATCCGCTGGAGCTGCAGGAAGCACTGCTTCGGCGACCGATTCCGCTGGTGCGGACCTTCACGTCGAACTTGATGGCGTATGGACTCGGCCGACGTGTCGAGTATTTCGATCAGCCGACGATTCGGAAGATCGTGCGGGATGCCGAGGCTGATGGTTACCGCATGTCGGCCTTCTTCCTCGGTGTGGTCAAGAGCGATGCGTTCCGTATGCAGAGCGTGCCAGCTTCGGCACAGGACAACTGATTCAAAAGCCCCAATGCGCCTCAGGCGCCGGAGATTGACCCGATGGAGTTCGTGACGGGAAAACACATGGAGCGGAGGACGTTCCTTCAGGGAATGGGTGCGAGTGTCGCGCTCCCTCTTCTCGATTCGATGGTTCCCGCGGGCCGCCTGCGCGGCTCCGCGCTCGTGGAGGATCCGACCCGGCTCGTTGCCATCGAACTCGTGCACGGGTGCGCGGGCAGCAACGACTGGGGCGCGAGTCAGAATCTCTGGGCTCCCGCGGAGGTCGGCCGGAACTTCGACCTCACGCCCAGTTCACTGCTCCCGCTCGAAGACTGGCGTGAGTACCTGACGATCGTGAGTAACACGGACGTCCGGATGGCGGAGGCGTTTGAACCGAACGAGATCGGAGGCGATCACTTCAGGTCGAGTGCGGTATTCCTGACACAGTCGCACCCGAAGCAGACCGAGAGTTCGGACGTCTATGTCGGAACGTCTCTCGACCAGCTCCATGCGGACCGATTCGGACAGGGCACCCCGATCCCCTCGATGCAGCTGTGCATCGAGAACGTGGATCAGGCCGGGGGCTGCGCCTACGGATACTCCTGCGTGTACACGGATTCGATCAGCTGGCGGTCCCCGACGGAGCCGCTGCCGATGATCCGTGATCCGCGGGTCGCATTCGACCTGCTCTTCGGCGCGGGTGGCTCACCCCAGGAAAGAGCTCGGCGTCGGCGGACCAGTAGCAGCATTCTCGACTGGATCACGGACGATATCGCGCGGATGAGGCGTACGCTGGGCCCCAACGACTACGCCCGCCTGGATCGTTATCTGGAGAACGTTCGAGAGATCGAACGTCGGATTCAGGCCATCGAGGTGCAGAACAGCTCGGGGGAAGAGCGTGCGCTTCCGGGTGCTCCGGCCGGTGTCCCGGATTCGTTCACGGAGCATATGCAGCTCATGTTCGATCTGCAGGCCCTGGCATTTGCGTCGGACATGACGCGGGTGTTCTCCTTCAAGACGGGTCGGGATGCTTCGTCCCGCGTGTACCCGGAGAGTGGTACCGAGACGCCGTTTCACCCTGCGTCCCACCACGGGGGTCGCGAAGCGGCGATCCTCGATTTCGCCGTCATCAACAAGTACCACGTCAGCATGCTGCCCTACTTCCTCGAGAAGCTCAGGGACATCGATGAGGGCGGTACCAATCTGCTCGAGAAGACGATGATCATCTTCGGCTCGCCCATGGCGGATGGAAACGTCCACAACCATCGCCGCGCGCCGCTGATCGTGCTGGGGAAGGCGAATGGGCGACTCCAGGGTAACGTGCACCTGAAGGCTCCCGACGGGACGCCGATGGCGAACGCCATGCTCTCCATGATGCACGTGCTCGGACACGACGATATGGACAGCTTCGGTGACAGCACCGGGGAGTTCGCTCTCAATCTCGGCTCCGCAGCCTCGCCCGACCGATGAAGGTCCGGGTATCCGCATCGTGGGGACTGCTCGCGACGCTTGTGCTCTGGGGTGGGATCGCACCTGAGGCGCCGGTCGCGGATGCGGCGATGCGAGGTGACGTAGAGGAAGTCGAGGCGCTGCTCCGGTCCGGTGCGGACGTGAATGCGGCGCAGGGCGATGGAATGACCGCGCTCCACTGGGCCGCGGAACTCGGTCTGGCCGACCTGGCCGAAACACTGATCGCCGCGGGTGCCTTTGTGGATGCGGTGACACGCCTCGGCGATTTCACTGCGTTGCACGTTGCGGCCCGGGCTGGTCAGGGGTCGGTCGTGCGCGCGCTTGTGGGTGCGGGTGCCGATGTGACTGCGCGTACGTCGACCGGCGGAGTCACACCCCTCCACTATGCGGCGGCCGCGGGCAGTACGGACGCCGTACGCGCCCTGGTCGAGGGTGACGCGGATGTCGACCTTCGGGAGACGGTATGGCAGCAGACCCCGCTGATGTTCGCCGCCGCTCGTGGCCGGACCGAGGTGGTCGAGGCTCTGACCTCCGCGGGTGCGGATCTGTCGCTGACTGCTCGGGTGATGGACATGGATGAGCGGGAGCAGCAGGACCGCGCCGATCAGCGTCGCCAGGAGGAGCTCCAACGGCGAATTCTCATGGCGAGGGACGGTCGTGCGCCCCAGCGTCAGGGTGGATATGGTGAGCCGACCGGGGCACGGCAGGCCGAAGAAGCGCAGAGGGCTCGGGAGGCCCGGCAGTCCGCTCAAGCGCCCTCGCGACAAGACGTGAACAATCAGCAGCGTGATCGAGTGCCGTCGTCACGCTTCTCGCACGCTCAGCTCGTCGGTGGTTACGGAGGTCTGGCGGCCCTGCACCTCGCCGTCAGAGAGGGTCACCTGGCAACAGCCGAGGCGCTTCTCGACGCGGGTGCGGACATCAACCAGCCGACGGAGGGTGATGGTACCCAGCCCCTGCTGATGGCGACCATCAATGGCCATTTCGATCTCGCCATGTGGCTGTTCGAACGTGGCGCCGATCCGAACCTGTCCAATGATGCGAACGCGACGCCCTTGTACACGGTGATCAATACGCAGTGGATCCCGAAATCACGGCACCCTCAGCCCGCGGACTATCTCCAGCAGCGCGTCACCTATATGGACCTCGTTCGGGCATTTCTGGGCGCGGGTGTGGACGTCAACGTGCGGCTGGACAAGCAGTTGTGGTTCACGACGTTCGGAGACGACTACCTCCGCACGGATCGGATGGGTGCAACGCCATTCTGGCGTGCTGCCTACGCGCTCGATCTGCCTCTGATGCAGTTGCTCGTCGCCCACGGTGCAGATCCGGACATTCCCACCAAGAAAACCGTCCGCCCTCGTTTCGGGGCCGGAGCCATCGAGACGGTCGAGACGGGGGCCAACGACCCGTCCGGTCTTCCTCCGGTGCCAGCCGGGGGACCGGGGGTCTACGCGATTCACGCCGCCTCCGGTGTCGGCTATGGAGAGGGGTTCGCTGCCAACATCCATCGAGTCGTCCCGAATGGATGGTTGCCTGCGATCCGGTATCTCGTGGAAGAACTGGGGGCGGACGTGAATCAGCGGGACCACAACGGGTACACGGCGATGCACCATGCTGCAGCTCGCGGAGACGACGAGATGATCCGGTATCTCGTCGAGCGGGGCGGTGACGTGACTGTGGTTAGCCGTCAGGGACAGACGACCGTCGACATGGCGAATGGGCCCGTTCAGCGCATCAGTCCGTTCCTCTCGACGATCGAACTACTGGAGAGCTTCGGGGCCGTGAACAATCACAACTGCGTGAGCTGTCAGTAGACCGGACCACCGCGTGCGATGAGCGCCACATGGGGATGGCGCGCCATCAGCGGTTCGGCCCGCCTCCCTCGATTTCGCTCATGACCTCTTCGAACAAGGTGCGAAGCGCGCCGTCCAGGCTGATCAGAAGGGTGATCTGATCATATTCCTGCCGCGTCATCTCCGCCTCTTCGAGGATTGCGTCGATCGCCCCCTCGACCTCCTCTCGGGCCCGAATCCGACCCTCGGGATCGTGGACGCGCGCGACAGCCCCGTGGAACTCGTCGCGAGCCTCGTTGATGGCCACATGAACGTGTACGAAGTCCACCATCCGCTCACGATCGATGTCCACCCCGGCGTCCTGACCGACCAGTGGAGAGGCCGACACGAGTCCGCCGCACACCATGGCGAGAGCCAGGTTCAGCATCCGACGTGGAACGATCTGCGGCATGCTCATGGGGATTCCTGTGTGATGAGACCCAGCGGATCCCGGGGGGCGCCAGGGGAGTACCGTTGCTGAGACGAGGTCTTTCGGGATACCGTCCACGACCAGATGAGATGAACGCCTGACCGGGGATACCATCATACCGATCTACGAATACTCCTGCCAAGCCTGTGGGCACAACTTCGAGGCCCTGATTCGACGGGACGAAACACCCTCGTGTCCGGAGTGCGCAGGTGCCGAACTGGACCGCCAGTTTTCACTTCCCACAGCGCACACGTCCGGAACCCGTGACATGGCCATGCGGGCTGCCAAGGCCCGCGACCGACGTCAGGGCTCGGAACGCATGCATGCGCAGCGTGAGTACGAGTTGAACCACGACGACCATTAGGCGGCCCTGTCGGCCCCATGGTCGGAGGTCATGGCTCTGATCTGACCGGAGGCGCCGGATCGTGGAGGACGGAGTAGTCGACCCGCTGGTCCGGACAGTGGATGGTCTCGACAACGCGCTGGAAGAAACGCGCTCAGCGGCAGGTTCGGCACGTTCTAGTCCGTTACGAAACACACGCGTATAATAAGGAACCCGGCAGAACCACTGTTTCGTCAGCGATTCTGCGGGTTCGCGGGTCTTCTTCTATACAGGTCCAGGGTGTCCTGCCACGACGTGTCACGTGGATTCAAGGGCTCTCTCTTTTGGGTGTGAGTCGGTATGAAAACGATCAGCATCAGCCTCGCAGGTGCCGGAGTTGCCCTGCTCCTTTCCGGGGTTCAGGACGTTGACCTGACCTGGATCAGGTCTGGAGGGCCCGTCACACCCGAGTCTGCTGCGTCATCTCGCGAGTGGTCGTCGCAGACCGATCAGGAAATCCTCGACGAGTACTGTGTCCGTTGCCACAGCGACCGTCGTCTTCGGGGAAATCTTTCGCTCGAAACGTTCGATGCATCGGCACCTCACCTTCAGGGAGAAGTGGCCGAGAAGATCATTCTCAAGCTGCGGGCGGGCATGATGCCGCCTCCCGGGGTGTCGCGGCCTGCGGGTGACTCGCTGATGGCTCTCGCCGGGTCACTCGAGGAGCGGGTCGACGAGGTCGCGGCCCGTAATCCCAACCCGGGTGGACGAACGTTTCAGCGCCTCAATCAGATCGAGTACGCCCGGTCGGTAGAAGACCTTCTCGGCCTGGAAATTGACCCGTCGGCGTTTCTGCCGCTCGACACCAAGAGCGCGAACTTCGACAACATCGCCGATGCTCAGATGATCTCGGCCACGCTGCTCGATTCATACCTGAATGCGGCCGCATCGATCGCGCGCCTTGCCGTGGGCGATCCCGAGGCAGCACCGAGTTCATCGACCTACACGAACCCGGGCTACGCGTCCCAGTGGGAGCGGGTCGAAGGTGCGCCCTACGGGACGCGGGGTGGGATCTCGGTCATCCACAACTTCATCGCCGATGGTGCGTACGAATTCCGTCTCGCCTTCGAGCACACGACAACGGGAGGCTACTACGGGGGCGTGACCCGCGGGGAGCAGATCGAACTCTCGATCGATGGTGAGCGAGTCGCCCTCCTGGAGATGGATCGGTGGATGAGCGTGGCGGATCCCAATGGTGTGAACATGCGGACCGAGCCGATCTTCGTTCGGGCGGGTGCACACCGGGTGACCGCAGCCTTCCTCAAGCAGAGCGAGGGCCCCGTTCAGGACGTGCTGTCCCCTCACGAGTGGTCGCTCTCGGATCGGCAGATCGGTGTGAGCGGCTATGGCATTACCTCGCTGGCGCACCTGAAGGATCTGGTTGTCGCCGGGCCCACCGACGTGACGGGTGTCTCCGAGACGGCTTCGCGGGCTCGAATCTTCACGTGCCGTCCGACGCGGCCCGATGAGGCTTCGGCGTGTGCGGCACAGATCATCGACGAACTGGGTCCGCAGGCGTTCCGGCGCCCGCTCACGGCTGAGGATCGGCTCGCACTCGAAAGATTCTATGAGCTCGGAGCGGCGGAAGGCGGTTTCGAGGTGGGCGTCCGCACCGTGATCGAAGCGATGCTCGCGAGTCCGGATTTCGTGTTCCGCATGGAGGAAGCGCCCGCGGGCACCCAATCGGGCGATACGTATCGAATCTCGGATGTCGACCTCGCGACGAGGCTGTCGTACTTCGTATGGGGCCTTCCTCCGGACGCAGAACTCCGGGCTGTTGCCGCAGACGGGCGACTGTCCGGCGAAGACGAGTTGGAGCGCCAGGTCGCCCGTCTGCTCGCTGATCCGCGCTCCGAAGCTCTTGCGACACGGTTTGCAGCTCAGT
Organism: Gemmatimonadales bacterium; assembly: GCA_038120095.1. Taxonomy (GTDB): domain Bacteria; phylum Gemmatimonadota; class Gemmatimonadetes; order Longimicrobiales; family Gaopeijiaceae; genus UBA2589. Next base: position 3,854 of record JAYOKZ010000011.1, on the reverse strand, counting down.
GGCTGCGGCTCGATGACCTGGACAAGGTCCACCCGGACCGGTTGCTCTACCCGGATTTCCATCAGCGACTCGCCGATGATCTGCGCAGGGAGACGGAGCTCTTCTTCGGGAACCTGGTGCGAGAGGACGGAAACGTCATGGACCTCTTCACCGCGGACTACTCGTTCATGAATGAGCGTGTTGCCCGTCACTACGGCATCGACGGTGTCGTGGGAGAGGAATTCCGCCGTGTCGACTACGTCGATGACAATCGTCGGGGCCTTCTGGGGCACGCGAGCATCTTGACGTTGACCTCCGTTGCCGGGCGCACGTCTCCCGTGCTGCGTGGCAAATATGTCATGGAGGTGATCATGGGGACGCCGCCGCCTCCTCCTCCTCCGAACGTTCCAACGCTCGAGGAAACAGAAGGAGCTTCGGATGGACGCCTCCTGACGACGCGGGAGCGGATGGAGCAGCACCGGGCGAACCCCACATGCAACGCCTGTCATTCCTTCATGGATCCGATCGGGCTTGCTCTCGACAGCTACGACGTGACAGGCCGCTGGCGGATCAGGGAGAACGGAATGGCCCTCGACACGCGAGGGGAGCTGTACGACGGGACTCCGGTCACGAGCCCGACGTCGCTCAATGACGCCTTGATGGTCCGACCGACCGTGCTCGTCCGGAACTTCACGCAGAATCTCATGGCGTATGGCCTTGGCCGCCGGGTAGAGTTTTATGACCAGCCCCTCGTTCGATCGATCGTGCGGGAGGCGGAGGAACAGGACTGGCGACTGTCGTCGTTCGTCCTTGGTGTCGTGAAAAGCGATGCCTTTCAGATGCAGAGGGCCGGGGCCGTCGCGGACGGAGCCGAACAGGACTAGACGAATCACGCGGCCGGACCAATCGGCTGCTCGAGGAGATGGGACATGCATTTCATCACCGGGAAGCACATGGAGCGCCGGACCTTCATTCGGGGAATGGGGGCGTCGATCGCGCTGCCGTTCCTCGATTCGATGGTTCCGGCGGGTCGGCTCTCGGCTGCCAAGGCGGCGGAGGTTGACCCAACACGTCTCGTTGCGATCGAGATGGTGCACGGAGCAGCGGGATGCAGCGAATGGGGTGCGTCTCAGAACCTCTGGGCTCCGGCAACGGCAGGGCAGAACTTCGATCTGAGCTCGAGCGCGCTCCTGCCTCTCGATCCGTGGCGGGAGTATCTGACGATCATCAGTAACACCGACGTTCGGATGGCCGAGGCTTTTCAGGCCCCGGAGATCGGTGGGGATCACTTCCGGTCGAGTGCCGTGTTTCTCACGCAGGCGCACCCCAAGCAGACGGAGGGGTCCGATGTGTTCGTGGGGACTTCGCTCGACCAGATCCACGCGCGGCGCTTTGGCCAGGACACGCCGATCCCGTCGATGCAGCTGTGTATCGAGAACATCAACCAATCCGGTGGGTGTGCGTATGGCTACACCTGCGTGTACACGGATTCGATCTCGTGGTCATCGCCCACCGAGCCGCTCCCGGTGATCCGTGACCCGCGGGTTGCCTTCGAGCAGCTTTTTGGCGCAGGGGGAACGGCCGACGAGCGGGCGCTGCGTCGCCGCACTTCGGCTTCGATTCTTGACTGGGTCAGCGGGCGGATCAATCAGCTGCAGCGGGACCTGGGCCCCAACGACCGTGAGCGACTCGAGCGCTATCTCCAGAACGTGCGGGAACTCGAGCGGCGGATTCAGATGATCGAAGCCCAGAACTCGACGGGGGAGGAGCGCGAGCTCCCGTCAGCGCCGGCCGGTGTTCCCGATTCGTTCGAGGAGCACGTTCAGTTGATGTTCGATCTGCAGGCGCTGGCCTTCGCCTCGGATACCACTCGGGTCTTCTCGTTCAAGATGGGGCGCGACTCGTCGGCGCGCGTTTTCCCCGAGAGCGGCACGGACAAGCCGTTCCATCCGGCGTCGCATCACGGTGGTCGCGAGGAGGCGATCCTCGACTTTCATCTGATCAACAAGTACCACGTCAGCATGCTTCCCTATTTCCTGGAGAAGCTATCGGCCATTCAGGAAGGGGATTCGCATCTCCTCGACAAGACCATGATCATCTACGGGTCTCCGATGGCAGACGGAAACCTGCACAACCATCGGCGTGCGCCGCTCATCGCGCTGGGTGGTGCACACGGAGGCCTTGGGGGCAACGTCCATCTCAAGGCACCGGACGGAACGCCCATGGCGAACGCCATGTTGAGCTTCATGCATGCTCTCGGTCACACAGATATGGACAGCTTCGGTGACAGCACGGGTGCGCTGTCGCTGACGATGCCGATGTCGACGGCCCCGGCGCAGGGGTAGGAGAATTCATGATCGCAAGGCCTGACTCCACGGGGCTTTCTCTGCGGGCGCACACGCCGTTGGCACTTGGCCTCACTCTGCTTCTCTGGTCGAGCGTGCCTGCCGAGTCACCGGTTGCCGACGCGGCCATGCGGGGCGAGGTCGAGCAGGTGCGTACGTTGTTGCGCGCTGGCGAAGACGTGAATGCAGCTCAGGGTGACGGCATGACCGCGCTCCACTGGGCCGCCGAAAACGGCGAGGTGGAGCTGGCCCAGATGCTTCTCTACGCCGGAGCGAACGTCGGCGCGGTCACGCGCCTCGGAGATTACACGCCGCTTCATATCGCGAGTCGGGCGGGGAGGGAGCGCGTCGTTTCCGCGCTCATCGACGCCGGTGCCGCTGTCGATGCCGAGACCTCGACGGGAGGTGTCACACCGCTTCATTTCGCTGCGGCCTCGGGAAATGCGACAGTGGTGGAATCCCTCGTGGCAGCAGGTGCTTCGGTCGATGCGATCGAGACCCGGCGTGGTCAGACAGCGCTCATGTTTGCCGCCTCCGCGGGCCGCACGGATGTGGTGCGCTCGCTCCTTCGTGCCGGGGCCGACCCCTCACTCGTAAGTCGGGTGGTCGACATCCCGCGCACAGCGGCGGAAGATCGCGCTGCTGGCCGAGTGCGTGACGAGGTCCTGTCCGCCTTTCGCGGCGATCAGCCGCAGGGCACGTCGTGGCAGCCATCGCCCGCGGAGGTTCAGGCAGCCGTTCGTGCCGCGAACTCGGCTCGTGTCGATGCCGCGGATGCCGGACCGGCCCAACGGCGTGACGAGCCTGCTCCCGATCCCGACCTCGGAGAGATTGCGGTCAGCTCCGGTGGTCAGGCCGGGGTGGAATACAGCAACTCCTATCCCGACCTCGTTTACCGGCAGGGCGGGCTGACCGCCCTCCATCACGCGGTACGGGAAGGTGAGCGGGAGACGCACAACCTGCTCCACCACGCCCCCCCACACAAACACCAGCGGACCCCCCC
>JAYOKZ010000011.1:0-517 GCA_038120095.1 Gemmatimonadales bacterium | reverse complement strand
GTGTTCGTGCTCCTCGACGCGGGCGCGGACATTGACCAGCGGACCGCCGGGGATTTGACCAGCCCGATGCTGATGGCAGTCGTGAACGGGCACTACGACCTCGCACTGGAGTTGCTGAGGCGTGGGGCCGATCCGAATCTCGCGAGCCACGCGAACCTGACACCGCTTTACGCGGCGATCAACACCTACTGGGCACCCAAGGCTCGATACCCTCAGCAGCAGGCATACCAGCAGCAGGAGGCTACCCACCTCGATGTCATGCGGGCGATGCTCGATGCGGGTGCGAACCCGAATGTGCGGTTGTCGAAGCATCTCTGGTTCATGGAGTACACGTTCAGTCAGCTGGATGTCGACACGCGTGGTGCAAGCCCGTTCTGGCGGGCAGCCTATGCTCTCGATCTGCCGGCGATGCGGATGCTCATTGATGCCGGGGCCGATCCCAACGTCCCTACGATGAAGGCACCGTCACGCCGCTTTGCCTTCGAGCCGCCCGGATCGGCGACTGATCCTTCAGGGC
>JAYOKZ010000010.1:33344-79057 GCA_038120095.1 Gemmatimonadales bacterium | reverse complement strand
GTCCACCGGTCGGACCATCCTGTACGGATCAGCACCATGCTGCCGTCCGCCAGGGTTCCGTGGCTGCCCTCCCATTCCATGAGGTCTTCGACGCTGACCAGGTAATCGGGCGTGGCACGGTCGGATACGTCGATGACGGCTGCGGCTCCGATGAGCCCGGTCAGCGGGATCTCGTCCGTCGTGCGCCGGCCCTCGGCGAAATGGATGGGCGCGTCGAGGTGCGTGCCCCCGTGCTCGGCTGAGGCGAAGGAGTAGGACGCATAGAACCAGCCCCCCTCGGTCTGCCCGAACGCCTCCTCACTCAGCTGGAATCCGAGCGTGTCGGTGGGCCAGTAGATGGTGGATTCCGAGAAGCTGTGAGTCAGATCCACCCAGGTGCCGCCCGATCCGTCGAAGACTGCCGCGAAGTCCGGGGGCGAGGGCTGACATGCGGGGAGGAGGGCGAGGAGGGTCAGGCCGAAAATACGATTCATGGACAGGCCGTGTGGCGTCGGGCGGGCGTCATCGAGAGCAGGGTACGCGAGCCGCGATCTTTGGTGATGGACGTGCCCATGTCAAAGGGTGAAGGACCGTTGTCGCCAACCTGTTGGCCCTCGGGATCCCGCCCATGTCACGGGCCGGAAGCCTCGCGGATCACCCGGTCGACCTCATCCTGAAAATCCTCGACGTAGCGCTGCTTCGTTCGCGTCCACGTGCCGAGAAAGAGCGCGCTGTCTGGAGATGTCTTCAGTCGGTATCGCCACGTCGCGACCCGAGCCTGGAACTCCATGTCCGTGAAGAGCCCCAATGTGTTCTGGTAGAAGGAATTCTCCCATTCACGAATTTGAGCGCTGACGAACGGTCGCATCTGGCGCTCTTCGCCGGATGTCAGCGCGATCTCGCCTTCGAGCCTCGCCTTGACCATGACATCGGCGAGGGCGGGCGAAGTCGCCTGCCATCCGAGATAGGTCATAGTGTTCTCGCTCATGGAGTTGCGAATTTGCGCCCGCATCATGTTCGTGTTCTGGCGCATCTCGAGTCCCACGAAGATCAGACTCGCGACGAGCGCGAGGAGTCCTGCGAATTCCCTGACTTCCTTGTTCATTGCTGCCCCCTGGCATGGACGGGGTGATGACGGAACCGCGTTCGAACGCGTTCTCCCCGGAAGCTTCCGATTCCCGGGCGGTCTTCGAGCGCTGGCGGTGGCTTATCCCGCGGCGCATTGTGAGCCGACTACATCAGGAGATGGCATGACCGACTCAACGCGCAACCCGTCCCGGCGTTCCTTCCTCGGCAATCTCGGCGCTGCGGCGCTGGCCGCCGGGGCGACGCCGCACCTGCTCGCGGCCGACGACCGTCGCCGCGTGGCGGAGCGGATGGCCCGGCAGTACCGCTCGCCGAACGATCAGATCAACCTGGCCGTCATCGGCGCCGGCGGGATGGGCATGGCCGACGTGTCGACGGCGCTACTCGTTCCGGGGGTGAAGCTCGTCGCCGCTGCCGACTGCTACGACGGACGTCTCGAAGCGGCTCGTGCCCAGCATGGATCGGATCTCTTCACGACGAGGGACTACCGCGAGATCCTCGCACGCGACGATATCGACGCGGTCATCTGTGGAACGCCCGATCACTGGCATCACCGCATCTCGGTCGACGCGCTGGAGGCGGGGATCAGCGTCTACTGCGAAAAGCCGATGGTGCATCAGATCGCGCAGGGGGCGGACGTGATTCGCGCCGAGCGCGAGTCGGGCAAGACGTATCAGGTCGGCAGCCAGGGCATGTCCTCGCTCGGCAACGAGAAGGCGAAGCAGCTCCTCGAGGAGGGGGCGATCGGGCAGCTGAACTACGCGGAGGGCTTCTGGGCGCGGAACGATCCCATCGGGGCGTGGCAGTACGCGATCCCGGAGGACGGCTCCGAGGAGACGGTCGACTGGGACATGTTCCTCGGCGACGCTCCCTCGCGCCCCTTCGATCCGCTCCGGATCTTCCGCTGGCGCAACTACCGCGACTACGGCACGGGCGTTTCCGGCGACCTCTTCGTGCACCTCTTCTCGAGCCTGCACTTCGTGACGTCGTCGAGGGGGCCGCGGAAGATCATGGCCCAGGGCGGGCTCCGATACTGGAAGGACGGACGCGAAGTCCCCGACGTACTCCTCGGCATGTTCGACTATCCGGAGACCGAGGCGCACCCGGCGTTCAACCTTTCCCTCCGCGTGAACTTCGTGGACGGCACCTCCGGCACGACATTCCTCCGCCTCGTCGGCAACGAGGGCGCGATGGACGTGACGTGGACCGAGGTCGTGCTGCGTCGCAACAAGTCGGTCGGTGCGACCGACGTCTTCAATCAGATGAAGGCGGACGAGGCAGGGCAGGGGCTCGAGGCCCGCAAGGAGATGCTCCCGCCGGCCGAGTCGGTCTACGTGGCCGAGGACGGCTATTGGGGTGCCCACTTCGACCACTTCATGAACTTCTTCAACGGGGTCCGAGATGGGACGCCGGTGGAGGAGGACGCGACCTTCGGACTGCGCGCGGCCGCCCCGGCGCTCGCGTGCAACGACTCCTACTTCGACGAGAAGGTCGTCGCCTGGGACCCCGACGCGATGGAGGTGCTCTGATGGACCGTCATCCTGTGCGTGCCGCGTGCGCGCTTGCCCTGATCGGACTGCTCGGCGCGTGCTCCGGGGCCGCGGACGATGCGGCGCCCGAGGCGGAGGACGCCGTCGTCGCGCACAACACGCTCACCGCCGAGGAAGAGGCGGCGGGCTGGGAGCTCCTGTTCGATGGGCAGTCGCTCGATCAGTGGCGCGGGTACGGCCGTGACGACCTTCCCGAGACGTGGATCGTCCGCGACGGCGAGATGATGCTGCAGACCGAAGGCGGCAACATGGATGGCGGAGACGTCGTCACCATCGCCGAGTACACCGACTTCGAGCTCGTCTTCGACTTCAAGGTCGGGCCCAGCGGAAACAGCGGTGTCTTCTATCGGGTGCAGGAAGTCGACGGCAAGGGATTGTGGCAGGTCTCGGCCGAGTACCAGGTGCTGGACGACCCGGCATATCCGGAGTCGGAGGATTGGGACCCGCGGACGCACCGCACGGCGGAGAACTATGACCTCCAGGCCGCGGAGTCGCGGATCGTGAATCCGGTGGGCGAGTGGAACTCCGGTCGGATCACCGTGGAGGGTAACCATGTCGAGCATTGGCTCAATGGCGCCCTGGCCGTCGAGTACGACCTCTACTCCCCCGAGTGGGAGGGCTGGGTCGCGGCGAGCAAGTTCTCCGTCGAGGAGCACTTTGCCCGGGCGCCGTCCGGTTCGATCGGGCTGCAGGACCACGGTACGCCGGTGTGGTATCGGAACATGAAGATCCGGCGGATGGACTGATGCGCGCCCTGAAGACGACCCGTACCTGCGTCGCCATGCCGCTGGGAGCCGTGGCTCTGCTTCTCGGCACCGCCCCCGTCGCGGGGCAGGAGGCCCTCTCGATCTTCAACGGCGAGAACCTCGACGGGTGGACGATTCACGGGACGGAGCTCTGGTACGTCGAGGACGGTGAGCTCGTCTGCGAGAGCGGGCCGGATGCGGAGTACGGCTATCTGCGCACGGACGCCACGTACGACGACTTCGAGCTCACCCTCGAGTTCAAGCAGGAAGCCGACGGCAACTCGGGCGTCTTCTTCCGTTCCACGATCGATGGCGTGAGGATCAGCGGGTGGCAGGCCGAAGTCGCGCCGCCCGGGCTGTACTCGGGCGGGATCTACGAGTCGTACGGTCGCGGCTGGCTGATCCAGCCGGAGCCCGAGCTCGACTCCGCACTCCGCATGGGCGAGTGGAACGAGATGAAGCTTCGTGTGGTCGGCGGGCGCGTGACGACGTGGATCAACGGAACGCAGATGATCGACCTCACCGACGAGGGCATCGGCGAGGGGCAGGGGCACATCGCGCTGCAGATCCACGACGGAGGTGGCATCAAGGTGCGATGGAGGAATCTCAGGGTGGCCCGGTTGTGAAGGACTCGGTGACGAGACGGATCGCGTGAGATCATCGCGTTGGGCCCGAAGCGTCACGGCGCTCGTCGCCGTGCTCGCATCGAGTGCATGTGCGACGTCCCGGACGGACTCCGGCTCAGCTCCTATGACGCCGACCGCAGGGCCGGATGCGGATGATGTCGCCCGGCTCGAAGCTCTGTACCGGGCCCGGTCGGACAGCGCGCTCCTCTCGGTTCACGAAGCTGATGTCCGTTTCATGACGGGCATGATCCACCATCACGCTCAGGCGCTCGTCATGGCCGGTCTGGCTCCACAGAACGGGGCGAGCGAGTCGATTCGGACGTTGACCGGACGCATCATCAACGCTCAGACCGATGAAATCACCGTCATGCAGCGCTGGCTTCTCGACCGTGAACGTCCGGTGCCCCAGGTCAACGCGTCAGGCCATGTCATGGGTGCGCACATGCATATGAGGGGCATGCTGACCCCGGAGCAGCTGGAGCAACTCGCAGGTGCGCGCGGCCGCGACTACGACCGACTCTTCCTGACGTTTATGATTCAGCACCACAGAGGCGCAGTCGACATGGTCGATGTGCTCTTCGCCACCGATGGCGCCGCCCAGGACGATTTTGTTTTCAAGCTCGCATCGGACATTCAGGTCGATCAGCGCTCGGAGGTCGCCCGCATGCAGCGCATGCTCGACGCGATGCCGTCCGGGCACTGTCCATAACGCACTCATTCATTCGTCGAGGTGAGGACCACCATGCCTGTTCTTCCATCCGAAACGTTCATGCCTCGCTCGCGCAGCCTGCGGGCCCTCGGTGCGATCGTCGGAGTTGCCATTGTGGCTAGCTGTGCGGCCCCGTCGACCATGCCATCCGGGCTCATGTCGAGCATCGCGCCGGCGATGGGGATGGCGCCGCTCAGCGTCACGCCGCCGAGCCCTGATCCGAGGGTCGGACTGGAGGCGGGCCTCTTCGATGCGGAGGAAGCGGTCTGGAATCTTCGTGTGGTCTCGAAGAGCACACCGCCCGATCCGTTCGTGGGACGCACGAATTCCGATCTGGCCTTCAAGGATCATTACGCCATTCAGGGCAACTACGACGGAGTACAGATCTGGGACGTCTCGAACCCCGCGGAGCCGACCACCGTCATCACGTACGTGTGCCCGGCGTCGCAGAGCGACGTATCCGTCTATGGAGACCTGCTCTTCGTGTCGGGCGAGGGTATGACCGGGCGACTCGACTGTGCACCGGGCGGCGTCGAAGGGGCCGTGAGCCAGGAGCGTCTTCGCGGCATCCGCATTTTCGACATCAGCGATATCCGGAATCCACGCTACATCCACAATGTGCAGACGTGTCGGGGCTCTCACACGCATACCGTGCTCGAAGATCCGAACGATCGCGACAACGTCTACATCTACGTGTCCGGTTCTGCTCCGGTGCGTCCGGCTGAGGAACTCCCGGGGTGCTCGGGTCTGTTCCCGGACGAGGATCCGAACTCAGCTCTTTTCCGGATCGAGGTGATTCGGGTTCCTCTGGCCGACCCGACGTCGGCCGCGATCGTGAGCTCGCCGCGTATCTTCGAGGATCTGGTGGCTCCGCCCTCACACGGCCCGGCGCCTGACGACCTCGCGGCGGTCGAAGCGGCCATTGCCCGTGGCGAATTCGTTGCGGACATCATGGGTCAGTCGGTCGTGCTCCCACCTCAGTTCACTGCGCCGCTCCTCGACAGCATCGCGGGGGCGCGTGGAGGCACGAGCGTCACGGCGGCCGACAGTGCGGCTCTGCGCGAGTACCTGCCGACACTTCTGGAGCGGATGATGGGCGGAGGCGATGGACGCGAGGAGATGGGTCCGACGCAGTGCCACGACATCACCGTGTATCCTGCGATCGGTCTGGCTGGAGGCGCGTGCGAGGGGTATGGCCTCCTGCTCGACATCAGTGATCCGGCGGACCCCGTCCGTCTTGCCGCCGTGGCAGACTCGAACTTCTCGTACTGGCACTCGGCGACCTTCAACAACGACGGAAGTGCCATCCTGTTCACCGACGAATGGGGAGGCGGGGGCGCACCGAAGTGCAGGGCATCCGATCCGTACGAGTGGGGTGCGAACGCCATCTTCACCATCGAAGGTGAGGACATGGAGTTCCAGAGCTACTACAAGATGCCCGCCGCTCAGACGACGCTGGAGAACTGCGTCGCACACAACGGCTCGCTGATTCCGGTGCCCGGCCGGACGATCATGGTACAGTCCTGGTATCAGGGTGGAATCTCCCTGCTCGACTGGACGGACCCGACCAACCCGGTCGAGATCGCGTTCCATGATCGGGGCCCTTCGGATGCGGCGCGCATGGGTGCCGGTGGGAGCTGGTCCGTATACTGGTACAACGGTTACCTCTACAGCTCGGAGATTTCTCGAGGTCTGGATGTCTTCGAACTGGTCCCGAGCCCGGTGATGACGCAAAACGAGATCGACGCGTCGAATACCGTGCACTTCGAGCAGCTCAATTCCCAGGGGCAGCCCGAGATCGTGTGGCCCAACACCTTCGTCCTGGCCCACGCCTACCTCGATCAGCTCGAGCGGCATCGCTCGGTTTCCGGGAGTTGGGCGTCGGAGGTGCGGGCTGCCCTCTCCGGTGCGGAACAGGCGTCTGGCTCGTCACGTTCGGCGTCGCTGTCGGGTCTCGCGTCACAGATCCGCAACGCGGCCGACCAGTCGGGGGATCCGGCGAAGGTGCGCATGCTTTCCGACGTGGTGAGCGGGCTGGCGACAGGGCAGTAGATCGTCCGGGCCGCGTGACGGGATGACCGAGAAAGGGGGTCGGGTGGCGATTCGCTGCCCGGCCCCTCGTCTTGCCTCCACGTTTGCGCCGGTGGCGACAGACCCTACGATGCGCCCATGACTCTGCTGCGCACTGCCCGCCGCCTCGCCTTCCTCGCGCTCCTCGTGATGGCGTGGGGGTGTCGGCCGAGTCCATCACGGTGGAGCGCGGTCGACGACGAGGGCTCCTTCCTGATGTATCGGCGTCAGTCACTGATTGGCGAAGAGACGTTCACCGTGCGGTCGGACGGTGAGGCCATCGTCGTGCGCTCCCTCCAGGGTGAGAACGAGCGCGGCAGGATCACCGGGGTGGAGACCGAGCTCAGATTGTCGATGGATCTCGCACCGTCGCTCTACCGCAGTCGTCGTATCTCGGACCGCGACACGACCAACATCCTGGAAATCGTTGCCGACTCGGGTGGGGTGACGGTTCGGGAGAAGCACAGACCCCCCGTCTCGGTCGGCAACTCCGCCGACTTCTTTCCCGTGCATGGCAACGTGCCGGCGGCGGTCGAAGCCATGCTGTATCACCGCCACGTGGCACGCGGTCTCGAGGTGTCCCCGACGCTTCCGCGTGGAGAGGTAGTGATGACGCACCGGGGCACCGACGTCGTCACGATCGATAGCGAAGCGGTGACGCTCGAGCGCTATGTGGTCGAGGGCATCAACTGGGGTCTTCGCACTGTCTGGCTGAACGAGGCCAACGACCTCGTCGCTCTGGTCTACGCAAATACGCAATTCCGCGAGGCAATTCGCAGCGGGTACGAACAGGCACTGCCGCACTTCATCGCGGGGCACGTCGAAGAGCAGATGAGGACCCTCGACGAATACACGGCCGCCCTCCGGCCCGATCCGGTCGAGGTCACTGCTCTGGTGGGCGGAAATGTCGTCGACGGCCTGAGCGATGTGACGTGGCGTGACCGGACGGTCCTCGTCGAAGCGGGTCGAATCCGCGAAATCGGGCCTCGCTCCGATGTGCGGATCCCCGAAGGCGCAGCCGTCATCGATGTGACCGGCAAGACGCTGATTCCGGGCCTGTGGGACATGCACGCCCATGCGAACCAGGTCCAGTGGGCACCGACGTACCTTGCCGGAGGGGTCACGACCGTCCGGGATCTCGGCAATGAGCTCGAGTTCGCGACTGCATTTCGGGATGCGATCGACGAGGGTCGAGCGATGGGCCCGGAGATCTTGCTTGCCGGAATGACGGATGGGGCAGGGATCACCGGGAACGGCGTCATTCGTGCGCGGACAGTGGAGGAGGCTCGCGAAGTCGTGGCACGCTACCACGACGAGGGCTACCGGCAGATCAAGATCTATACGGCCATCGAGCCGGAGATTCTGCGAACTCTGACGGACGAGGCGCATCGTCTCGGGATGAGCGTCACCGGGCATGTGCCGCGGGCGGTCGGGAATACGGTGGACGCTGTCGAATTCGGCATGGACCAGCTCAACCATCGGGGTCTCTTCCTGTCCGTTCTGTTCCCCGAAGAATCCGTCGCTGATCTCGGCGATCTCTATCTCTTCGACCGCGAGATCAGCGCCCGACAGGTCGAGCGGGCCGCGAGCTTCCTCGTTCAGCACGATGTCGCCCTCGATCCCACGATCTCTCTGGATATCCTGAGAAACCTCCCGATCGGAACATCGCTGGAGACGGTCGAACCGGACGTAGGCCGAATCGCCTACGAGCTATGGGAGGGCAAGCGCTTTCTGACCGGCGTGGACTCCGCACGGGCACGATCGATGAAGCAGGACGTCCAGGTCGCGATGGAGGTGGTCGGAGCCTTTCATCGCGCGGGCGTCCCGGTCGTGGCCGGTACCGACAACGGGGTCCCGCTGTTCAATCTCTACCTCGAAGTGGAGTCGTATCACGACCTCGCGGGCTTCTCGCCCCTGGACGCCCTGCGAAGCGTCACCCTCGTCCCTGCCCGCGTGATGCGGATGGACGACCGTACGGGCTCGCTCGAGGTCGGGAAGGAGGCGGATATCGCGATCCTCGATCGCAATCCACTGGAGGATATTCGCAACCTTCGCAGCGTTTCTGCGGTCATGACCGACGGGGTCTACTACGAAAGTGAGCGCCTGTGGAGCGCGGCGGATTTCCTGCCGCCCGGTAGCTGAGGAGGGCTGAGGGCGTCAGCCCCACGCGTCGAGCGCCGCAGCGAGCCGCTGGAGCCCATCCTCGAGAATGGCGGGGTCACCGGCCACCGACACCCTGAAGTGGGCCGGCTCCCCGAACAGTCGACCCGGCGTCAAGCCGACTCCGAAGCGCTCCGCGGCGAAATCCACGAACGGCTCCGCGTCTTCCGCACTCCGTAGCCGCGGGAACGCCACCGATCCACCGATGGGTTCCACCCACTCGAGGTCGGACCGGGTCTCCATGAACGCACGCACGCGTGCCGAGCCCGGACGCAGGAGGCCCCGTGCACGCTCGAGAAGGCGATCGAGATGTTCAAAGGCGGCCGTCCCGATGGACTCCGAGGGGATCGAACCGACCCCATCCACCACATCTCGAACGCGGAGAGCCCGCTCCGTCGTCGCGGGGTCCGCGATCATCCACCCGACACGCACGCCTGCAAGTCCGTACGACTTGGTCAGGCTGTTGGTCGAGACGAACACCGGATCCCGAGTGGCGACAGGCGAGGAGTCGATCCCCTCCAGTGCATCGAGGTACACCTCGTCGACGACGACCTTGGCACCCACGGCATGAGCCAGTTCACCCACCCGGGCCAGGGACTCTGGTGTCGCGTACACGCCGGACGGGTTGTGGAGGTTGGTGAGCACGATGGCTCGGACCCCGGGGGACAGCGCCGCTTCGACAGCGTCGGGATCGAGTCCGAACCTGCGATTCCAGCTACGGTCGAAGGTCGCCACCTTCGCACCGAGAAAGCGCGCGACGCCCATGTGCGGATCGTACCCGGGCCACTCGGCGAGGAGGGTGTCACCCGGCCTCAGAAGCGCGGCGAGCGCGAGGAAGTTCGCGCCGGAGCCGCCGGGGCCGGTCGTGACCTGGTCATGGCCGACTCCATACCGGCTTGCGATCGCCTCCACGAGCGGGGGCCAGCCGTCGTCGTTGCGCCCATACAGAGCCATGGCGTCGGCCGCCTCGGGGAACTCCTCGAGCGTACATGGCAGGAGGTTGGATCCGGACAGGTCGCACTCTGTCTTCGCATGGTGCTTCGACCATGTCATGTAGGGTGCCCAGCTGTCGGGCCATCGATCATCGATCATGCCAACGAGCCTACCCGCGCGGGATCCGCTTTTCCAGTGCGACGGGTGACGCCAGATTGCCGTCATGCACATTCTTGATGCCATCGCGGAGCGTCGCTCCATCAAGGCTTTCACCGACCGCTCCATCTCGGAAGCCGAGATCGAGCAGCTTTTGTCCCTTGCCGTTCAGGCTCCGAATCACCGCATGACTGAACCATGGCGATTCTATGTCCTCGGCCCGGAGGCGAGAGCGGGCTTCGGGCGGGTCCTCGGTGCTCGGAAAGCGAAGCGTGTCGACGATGCGGAAGCGAAGATCGCGGTTGTCGACAAGGTCGAGGCGGCTCATCGCCATCTGCCCGCAATGCTCGCGGTGGCCGTGACGCTCGACGAGAATCCGGAGATTCGCGAAGAAGACTACGCCGCGACGTACATGGCGGTTCAGAACCTGTGCCTCTCGGCTCTGGCGCTCGGGCTCGGCAGTCATGTGAAGAGCGGAGGGGTGATGGACGATCCGAGGGCTCGCGAAGCGATCGGCGTAGCCGAGGGCGAGCGAGTGATCGCGACGATCGCACTCGGTGAACCCGCCGCCGTGCCGGACGCGAAGCCTCGGCGCGGTGCCGATGAGTTCACGACGTGGGTGCCCTAGAGGCGCTGGATGATTCGAATTTCGACTGGATCTACGTGGAGGTTATGACAGGATGAGAAGCCGCCGAACGTTCTGCACCGGACTTGCTCTCGCCTCGCTTGTCGGCGCGTCTTCCGCTGCCGCGCAGACGATGCCACCGGATGAGTACATGGAGCTCTCGCGGGCCATCTTCTCCGAGCTCATCGAGATCAACACGACGAACTCGGAGCGGGGGAACAACACGTTGGCCGCGCAAGCGCTCGCCCGTCACCTGCTGGACGCAGGCTTCCCCGAGGAGGATGTGCACGTCCTCGTGCCGGACGACGCCCCGACGAAGGGCAACCTGGTCGCGCGGTACCGAGGTCGTGACAGCAGCTTGAAGCCGATTCTTCTGCTGGCGCACATCGACGTCGTCGAGGCGCTGCCCGAGGACTGGTCGGACGACCTGAATCCGTTCGCGTTCACGGAGCGGGAAGGCTTCTACTACGGTCGGGGTGTGACGGACGACAAGGACGAGGCGGCCATCTACACGGCGAACTTCATCCGCATGCGTCGTGAGGGCTTCGTTCCCGAGCGGGACATCGTCGTGGCCCTGACGGCGGACGAGGAGGGTGGCCCCCGAAACGGAGTCGCCTTCCTGCTCGAGGAGCATCCTGATCTGATCGATGCGGCCTATGCCCTCAACGAGGGCGGGGGAGGCATGGAGAAGGACGGCCGCAAAATCTCCAACAACGTGCAGGCTGCCGAGAAGAAGTACCAGTCGTTCACCTTCCGGGCGACCAACCCGGGTGGTCACTCGTCCCTCCCGGTGAGAAAGAACGCAATCTACGACCTTTCAAGCGCGCTGATCGCCGTCCAGGATTTCGCCTTTCCCGTCATGATGCATGAGATCTCGGAAGCGTTCTTCCGCGGGTCCGCGGACATCGTGGGTGGAGAGATGGGTGAGGCCATGCGTCGTATCGTGGCGAACCCCGGGGATGCCGAGGCTGATCGACTGCTCTCGCAGGAACCCGGGTACAACTCGCGACTTCGGACGACGTGCGTTGCGACGTTGCTCAATGGCGGACACGCACCGAATGCGCTGCCCCAGCTCGCGGAAGCCACGGTCAACTGCCGGATCTTTCCCACGCAGGAGCCCTCCGAAGTTCAGGCCGCCCTTCAGGAGATTGCCGCACCGTTCGACGTCGAGGTCATCCCCCAGGGCGAGGCGAGGCCGAGTCCGCCCTCCCCCCTCGTCGATGAGGTTCTCGGTCCGATCGAGCGCATCACGGAGCAGATGTGGCCGGGCGTGAAGGTGCTTCCGATCATGTCCACGGGTGCGACCGACGGTCTCTACCTTCGGCGCGCCGGCATTCCGGTCTACGGGGTGAGCGGCATCTTCGGCGACATGGATGACACACGGGCTCACGGGCAGGATGAGCGGATCCGGATCGAGCATTTCTACGAGGGTCAGGAGTTCCTGTACCGCCTCGTGAAGGCGCTTTCCGGAGGCGGCATCGCCCAGTAGTCCACGATCCTCGCTGCACATGTTCGAGTCGAGACACAGCCCTTCGATCGGGGTGCTTTTGATCCTCGTCGTGGGGCTGGCCGCGGCGTGGAAACCCGTGAGCGCTCAGACCGTCCTTGCCCGCGTCGTGGATGACGCGAGCGGTCAGCCGGTCGTTGGGGCGCTGGTTCACCTCCGGGGGGCCGATGGCATCATCGGGCGCAGTGCGCTGACGGACGAACTCGGCCGTGCACTCTTCGTGGGGGTCGTGGGCGAACATTGGCGACTCTCGGCCGAGATGATCGGGCGTGCAACCACCGAGGTCGGGCCCTTCAGCCTGACCCCGACTGAGACGCTGTCACCGGAAATCCGGATGGCCTCCAGCGCGATCATGCTCGAGGGAATCGACGTCTCGGCCTCGGAGCGATGCGAGATCCGTGGAGGAGACGAGGGGATGGTCGTCGCCGACGTATGGAATGAAGCGCGAAAGGCGCTCGCTGCGGCGTCGATCACCGACGACCGCGGCCTGTACCGTTACGAGACGGTTCGCTACGAACGTGAGATCGACGCCTATACGGACGCGATCCTCAGTGAAGAGCGGCGGCGGCGGGACGTCCCGATGCGGACGCCCTTCGAGAGCCCCCCGGCCGAGGAACTCGTGCGCGGAGGCTTTGTTCAGGACGATGGCGGGGAGGACGTCTATTACGCGCCGGACGCATCAGCCCTCCTCTCCGATGCATTCCTCGACACCCATTGCTTCCGGCTCGCCCGGGAGCGGAATCCCCAGGGCCTGATCGGCCTCGAGTTCGAGCCGACCGAGGATCGAGAGGTTCCGGATATCTCGGGGGTGATGTGGCTCGATCCAACGTCGGCTGAACTGCAGTGGCTGGAGTATCGCTATACGGGGCTGGCCCGCGAGCGACGGTCCCCGCGGGTGGGTGGGCGAGTCGACTTCCGGCGCCTGCCGGATGGATCGTGGATCGTACCGGAATGGTGGATTCGCATGCCTGTCGTCGGGGTCAGCCAGGACTTCGAAGGGAACCGCAATACTCAAATCGTCCGGTACCATCAGACCGGGGGTCTGGTGATGGACGTCAAGGAGGCCGGAGGTCGGGGACTCGGCCGCATGGCCCGGACCGGTGGGATCGAAGGGGTCGTTCGCGACAGCGTCGGGGTGCCGTTGCGAGGGGTGCGTGTCGGCGTCGTCGGGTCGAACCAGGAGGTCTACTCGAATGCGGAGGGCCGTTACAGCATCACAGGCCTTCCGGAGGGGCGTTACCGTGTCCGTTTCGTCGACGAGCGACTGGAGGTCATGGGTTATGTCCCCGGGCCGATCGAGCGCGACGTCGTCCCTTCGGAAATGACATGGCTCGAATACGTAACTCCCTCGGTCGGCGATGTCCTGTTCGAAGTGTGCCGGGGTGAAGAGGTCGGCCCGGGTAGCGTGAGCCTGGCCGGGATCGTCGCCGATCGAGACGGCCAGGGCGTCCCTCTGGCGAATGTCCGGGTCGGATACACCGAGTACCGGCTCCCCTCGGGGATGATTCTGCGGGACGAGCAGTGGATGGAGATCACGACGACCCGCACCGGATTCTTCAAATTCTGCGGCGTTCCGTCGAACACGCGGCTCACGGTCGAGGCCAGCCTCGATGGCGTCACGTCAGAAGAGCTCGCGTTCGAGATCCCCGAGTATGAGGCAGGTCGCATGATGGTGATCGACCTCTTCAGCGGAACTGGTGCCGGACGTGTCCCGTAAGACAGTGGTTCCGAGCCTGCTTCGACGTCCCGCCATGACCCGTTTCTTCCGCCTTGCTGGGGCTCTCGCGTTTGCCCTTTTCGTCGTGCCCGCGTCCGCGGCGGCCCAGACCATTCTGGTTCGCGTGATCGGGGACGAAGGTGGGCGCCCGATGGTGGGTGCGGTTGCATCCCTGCTCGACACCTCGGGTGTCATGGTGACGAACACACTCACGGATGAACGTGGGCGTGCGCTATTCCTGGATGTACCGCTCGGCACCTATACGGTGCGTGCCGAGATGATCGGGAAGTCCACGTCGGAAACGGATGCCTTCGAGATTGCGGAAGGCTCGACCATCTCCCGGGATCTCATGCTCGAATCCAGCGCGATCCTGCTGGAGGGGATCGAGGTCGCGACCGATGCGGGCCGCTGTCAGGTCCGTCCCGGGGGCGAGGGCCTCCTCGTTGCCGACGTGTGGGAGGAGGCGCGCAAGGCTTTGTCTGCTGCTTCGATCACGGATCAGGTCGGTGCGTATCGATACGAGCTGCTGAGCTACGACCGCCAGCTCGACCGACGAAGCGGTGCCGTCCTGAGCGAGGAGCAGCGCCGCCAGGAGGGGTACATGACCACCCCGTTCGAGAGTCGCCCGGCCGCGGATCTCGTGGACAACGGCTTCGTGCAGCGCGACGGTCGTGACTTCCTCTACTACGCGCCGGATGCATCTGTGCTGCTGTCTGATCCCTTCCTCGATACCCACTGCTTCAGGCTGGCGGATTCGAGAAACGAGGAAGGGCTGGTCGGTCTCGGATTCGAGCCGACGGGCGACGAAAAGAGCGTGCCCGACATTCAGGGTACGATGTGGCTCCACCCCGAGACCGCAGAGCTTCAGTGGCTCGAATTCCAGTACACGTTCCTCGACGAGGAAATGACATCGGAGATGGTCGGCGGGCGGGTCGACTTCGAGCGGATGCCGAACGGAACGTGGATCGTTCCCGAATGGTGGATTCGCATGCCGATCATGGAGAACCAGACCGGATTCGACCGGCGCGTCCGAAACTACATCGCCCAATATCATCAGACGGGAGGACTCGTCCTCGAGGTGCGGGAGGCCGGTGGACGAAGCCTCGGCCAGCGGGCGGAAACGGGTGGTATCGAAGGCGTGGTTCGTGACAGCCTCGGAATTCCCAAGCGCGGCGTTCGAGTCGGGGTTGTCGGCTCGAATCAGGAGGTGTACTCGAACGCCGAGGGTGAGTACAGCATCACGGGGCTGACCGCGGGTCGGTATCAGGTTCGATTCGTGGATGCCCAGCTGGAGAGCATGGGGTACATCCCGAACCCGGTCGAACGCGACGTCGTCCGCGGTGAGATGGCCTTCCTCGAATTCTTCACCCCGTCGATCGGAGATGTCCTCTTCGAGGCGTGCGAGGGCGAGGAACGAGAGCGCGGAAGCGTCCTGCTGGCGGGAACCGTGGTCGACCGCCGAGATCGCCCCGTGCCGAACGCGAGTGTGCAGATCGTCTGGGCCGGCTACGCGGTGGCCGGAGGCGGGAGCGTCGAGCGAGTGAGAGACCTCACCGAGAATGTCAGCGGCTTCTCCACGACGACCAACACCACGGGATTCTTCAAGTTCTGTGGTGTGCCGTCCGGACGGCGATTGACGCTGCAGGCGGCGGTCGAGAACGACCGCAGCGATGAAGTGGACGTCACTATTCCCGGTGGTCAGACAGGCCGCATGACGGTGCTTCGTCTCGAAGGTCGCTGACGTCCATCTGGCGGGTCGGTTCGCCCGCCGCGTAGCTTCGACTGCTCCTCACCCGCCGTGCGAGCGGGTGCACCGCCCGCAGCCGTCACAGCCATGTTCCGTCCTTCTCCGTTCGTTTCGCTCGCCATTGTTGCGCTCCTCGGGAGCCTCGCCGTCACCCCGACATCGGGACAGGAGCGGATGTCCGCGACCCAGCGTCTCGTGGACTTCGAACGGCACGAAGCACTGGTTGCGTCGTCTCCGTTTCGTGGCCTGCCGTGGCAGCGGCTCGGCCCAACCAACATCAGTGGTCGTGTCACCGACGTCGCGGTCGCCGAGCCGCGAGGCGAGACCTACACGATGTATGTCGGCGCTGCAGGCGGCGGCGTGTGGAAGACCGAAAACGAGGGGGTGACGTGGACGCCGGTCTTCACCGACCAGGTCACGGCGTCGATCGGTGACATCGCCATCGCTCCCTCGGATCATGACCAGGTCTGGGTCGGCACGGGCGAGGCGAACATCTTCCGCTCGTCCCACGCGGGTGCAGGGATCTACAAGTCCACGGACGCGGGCGCGTCGTGGAGCCACATGGGGCTTGCGGAAACGCAGACCATCGGGCGCGTCGTCGTGCACCCGACGGACCCGAACACCGTCTGGGTTGCCGCAAGCGGACACGAGTATCGTGACAATCCGGATCGTGGTGTGTATCGCACGCGGGATGGAGGCCGGACGTGGGAGAACGTTCTCTTCGTGGACGAGATGACGGGGGCGATCGACCTCGTGATCCATCCGGAAGATCCCAACACGCTGTTTGCGGCTACCTGGCAGCGGCGGCGAGCCAAGTTCAACGATCCCCGCAACGAACCCGCCTTCACCGGATCGAACGACTTCTTCACCGGCTCCGGGATCTGGAAAAGCACGGACGGGGGGTCGACGTGGCGGCAGATCAACGAGGGTCTGGTCGACGCGCGTTACCGGGGCCGGATCGGGCTCGATATTGCGCGATCGAATCCGGACGTCGTGTACGCGTTCCTCGACAACTACGAGATCGCCCGTGAAGCGCCGGAAGGCGCGACGGATGCATATGGTCGGCCACGAGGCGGAATCATTCGTGGAGCGACCATCTTCCGGTCGAACAACGGAGGCGAGCGTTGGGAGCGCACCAGCGAATACAACTCGTACATGGAGAGTCTCGGCGGCACCTATGGATGGGTCTTCGGACAGATGCGGGTCGATCCGAACGATGAGAACAGGATCTATGTCATGGGCGTCCAGCTTCACGTATCGGAGGATGGGGGGCGCACGTTCGAGCGCCTGTCCGGCACCCACGTCGACCACCATGGACTGTGGATCGATCCGAACAACTCAGACTACCTGGTCAACAACAATGACGGGGGCGCGTATGTGTCCTACGACGGGGGGGACAACTGGCGCTTCTTCGTCGAGATCCCCGTCGTGACGTTCTTCAACGTGAACTATGATCTTGGCGATCCCTTCCGGGTCTACGGTTCGGTCCAGGACCACGGCTCGTATTCCGCGGAGGTGGATCTGAGCCAGGGTCGACACGCGATTCCGGCGGTCGCATGGCGGAGTG
Source organism: Gemmatimonadales bacterium (assembly GCA_038120095.1). Lineage (GTDB taxonomy): Bacteria > Gemmatimonadota > Gemmatimonadetes > Longimicrobiales > Gaopeijiaceae > UBA2589. The sequence goes on along the minus strand of JAYOKZ010000010.1, from coordinate 61,879 downwards.
CCCCCGGAGGTGAAGGTAGCCACCATGCCATCGACCCGATCGACACGGACATCGTCTACTCCGCAGGGTTCTACGGTTCGATCTCACGTACGGACGTCGCGACGGGAGAGTCCACGCCGATCATGCCGCAGGTCGAGGAGGGCGCGGATCCGCTTCGTGGGCAGTGGCTCGCCCACTTCATTCTCTCCCCGCACAACGGGGACGTGATCTATCACGGGATGAACTACGTCTTCCGGTCGAATGATCGCGGCGACTCGTGGGTACGCATCTCCCCCGATCTGAGTGCAAACGATCCCGACCGCCTCGGGGACATTCAGTTCCAGACGATCACGGCACTCTCGGAGTCGCCCCTGCGGCAGGGTCTGCTCTACGCCGGTACCGATGACGGCCATGTCTGGGTCATGCAGGGTCCGAACGACCGGTGGACCGAGATCACCGAGGGCCTGCACCCCTCCCGCTTCACCTCCGAGGTGGTTGCCTCCGCGTACGACGAGGGAACGGTCTACGTGACTCAGAACGGTCGTCGAAGCGACGATTTCGCGCCGTATGTCTGGCGCTCGACCGATTTCGGTCAGTCCTGGGAGAGCCTGGCAGCGAACGTTCCGACCGGACCAGTCAATATCATCCGGGAGGATCCCAGCAACGAACAGATCCTCTATCTCGGCACGGACGTCGGGGTGTACGTCTCGCTCGATCGCGGCACGACGTGGGAGGTTCTGGCGAACGGGCTGCCCAGCACCTTCGTGCACGATCTCGTCATTCACCCGCGTGAGGACCTGATGGTCGCCGCGACCCACGGTCAGGGCATGCTGGCCTTCGACGTGCGGCAGCTGCAGCAGCTGACCCCGGCGATCATGGCGTCGCAGGCGCACCTCTTCGAGGCGGAGGATGGGCTTCTCCCTCCGTCCGGCCAGCGTTTTGGCGCCCAGCACCAGAGTGCGTGGATGCACGTCTGGATGGGTGACGCAGCGCAGGGGGTCATTGAAATCCGGAACGCTGATGGGGACGTGCAGTCGCGCCTCTCGGTGGGTGGCCACAGGGGGCTGCATCAGGTCGAGTGGGTCCTTCAGCAAGGCGCGGAGGATCTGCCGCAGGGCCGGGGTGGTTTCGGCCGGCGCAACTACGTTCCGGCAGGCACGTACACCGCGGTCCTTCAGGTCGGTGGGGTCGAACACTCCACCACGTTCAACGTCAGCCGCCGCTGATGCGCCAGCGGGTGGTCCGGGACGACCGGTCAAGCCGGGCACGCGAGGGTGCAGGATGATGGGACCGCGGGTGATGTCCGGGCTCGACGTGCTCGTGTCGAAAACGGGGCCGGATCTTCGTGGTGAGCGGTTGGGTCTGATCCTGCATCCCGCCTCCGTCACGGCGGACCTGACCCTGGCCGCGGATGCGTTGCTGGGAGCAGGACTGCGACTGGAGGCCCTCTTCGGGCCCCAGCACGGTGCTCGTGGCGAGAAACAGGACAACATGATCGAATCCGATCACTCGACCGATCCTGTCACGGGACTGCGCGTCCATTCCCTTTACAGTGAAGTTCGGAAGCCCAGCCCGGCCATGCTGGATGGTCTCGACGCGGTCCTGTTCGACCTCCAGGACGTGGGCGTGCGTGTCTACACCTTCGTCTGGACCATGGCGCTGGCCATGGAAGCGTGCGCGGAAGCGGGCGTGCGCTTCGTCGTCCTTGATCGTCCGAATCCGATCGGGGGTCTCGTCCGCGAGGGTCGGGTCCTCAAGGAGGAGTATGCCTCCTTCGTCGGGCTGCATCCGATCCCGCTGCGGCACGGTCTGACGGCGGGAGAACTGGCGCGATGGCTCGTACGGGTTCGCGGCATCGACGTGGATCTCACGGTGGTGCCGTGCAGGGGCTTGCGGCGCTGGATGTCCTGGGACGATACCGGTCTCCCGTGGGTGATGCCGAGTCCCAACCTGCCCACCCCGACCTCGTGTGACGTGTACCCGGGCATGGTTCTCTTCGAGGGTACGCTTCTCTCCGAGGGGCGTGGTACGACCCGGCCCTTCGAAGTGTTCGGGGCGCCGTGGCTCGATCCCCACGCGCTCTGCGCCCTTGCAGCCTCCCAAGTCGGCGACGGTGTCGCGCTGCGACCGTGTCATTTCGAACCCACGTTTCAGAAGCATGTCGGTGAGGTCTGTGGTGGGGCCCAGCTGCACGTCACCGACCGTGAAAGCATCCGCTCGGTGCGTGCCGCGGTGGCCATGCTCAGCGCCTGTCGTTCCCTGGGCCCTGATCCGTTCCCGTGGCGCCCACCGCCGTACGAGTACGAGGAGACGCTCATGCCGATCGATATCCTGTGGGGAGACGATGGGCTACGTGTCGGGATCGATGCTGGAGCGGGTCCGGAGGAGATCCTCGAGGGAGTCGACGCCGAGTTGACGCGGTTCAGTGCTGAAGTCGAGCCGGACCTGCTCTACGAATAGTGCCGCGCCGGTGTGACGGTTCTGGTCGGATCGTCGTTCAGCGGCACCCAGTGGTCTGGTTGAACACGACCGCAACCTGGAGCTCCAGGATGTCGCCGGGATCGACCTGCATTTCCTGTGTGGTGCACCTCGGACCTGCGACCATGTTGATTTCGACGCGCATGTAGGCCGAGGTCGGCCAGTCCAGCTCGAACTCCGCATCCTGCTTGCCGCCGACCTGGCCGATCGACACCCGGCCGGTCGGGGAATGAGCGAACAGGCGTACGTCGCTGAAGTTCAGATTTCGTACGACCAGCCGGACCCGGGAGGGACGCTGATCGGACGCGAGGGTGTACGGATCGTCCGCCGTCATCCCCGCCCCGGAGGCACACCCTGCGCTCGTCGTGCTCAGCAGGGTCACGATCGTGGCCACGATTCGAAGAACCGTACCCGAGCATCGCGCTCTGGTCAGCGTCGCCCTGCCTGACACGGTTGCAGGCCGATGTTCGCGGGAATCATGATCCACACGCGGGCGTTTCTCTCCACGGACAGGGAATTGGTCCGGCACCCCCGACCGCCGACCTCGTCGACCGTGAAATAGATCGGGATGGCGGGATTCCAGGCAATCCGGAAGCGCTGATCTGTTTTTCCGGTCACACGCCCGAGTCGAACCCGCTGACCTGACCTGATCGCCCAGATCGTCACGTCGTTGAAGTTGCTGTTCTGAACGTCGATCTGGATCGGATCCTCGGCTGTGCTCGCCCCCGGGATCGAATTCGGATCGAAGGGATTGTGGCCGCCGGACGCGGTCGTGGCACAGCCCGACAGCACTGCAGCGAGGCAGAGTGACAGGGCGCGCTGTTTCGACAAGAACGGGAACATGGTCATGGTAATGCCCATCGTACGTGTTGGTTCCGCCCTTAGCGACCGCATGGGCCACGGACCGCTCGCCGTTCGCTTCGACATCAGCTGATCGTGTCCCTCCGAGGCGAGCGGCCGCGCCGGAGTTCCTCGTCGAACGCGAGAAGCTCGTAGGGTTCCTCGATGCCAACCCGATCGAGGGATGGTAGCCGGGTTGCCAGGCTCGGGGACCCATCCCGCAGTGCACGATCGAAGAGCTCGAGGTCGCGCTTGCCGGCGGCGTCGCCGGAGTCGGAGGTCGAGAAGACGATCTCACCGAGCTTCAGATTTCCGAGCTTCAGGTGGCGGCGAACGGCCTCACTGTCCTGATACTGCTCGCGGATACGGGACAGTCGGTAATAGATGTCGTCGTCGTCCGTGATCGTGACTTCTCCGTCGAGCGCAGCGACGTATTCATCCAGCAGCGACGTCACGTCACTGACCGTGCATGTCGCGTTTGGCAAACGTGCCCTTACGTGTCGGTACGCCTCATTGCGCGAGATGGGGCGTCCCCGAAGGGCCCGGTCGTAGACGAAGCCTGTCAGCACACGGCGAGCGTTTCGACGAACCCGGCGGCGGTTTTCCAGCGCGACGCCGACCATCCTCGTCAGTGGGCCGAGGAAGAAGAGCACGCTGAAGACCAACGGGATGACCAACAGGGACCAGAAAGCCGCCGGGCCGCCGATCCCGAGTCGAGGGAAAATGAACCACGGAGCAGTGGCCGAGGCGATCAACGTAAACGTGTTCATCCCGGCTACGATGGCGTTCGCCCCCTTCGAGTTGCCCGTCAATTCCAGCGAAGGCTCCAGTCGCATCCATGCTGGGTTTGGTGCGCGGGCATGCCCCGCTCCCCGCGCGGAAGCCATGACCGCGGGGAATGCGTAGACGAGACCTCCATCGGGGGAGACCGCGACCTCGCCATCGTAGGTGCCCAGAAGTCGACCCATCTCTTCTTCGACCTCTGCGAAGGCAGATCCTGTATGCTCGACCATCTCGGCGTGCGTCACGACGCCCGCTCGAGCTCGAATGAGGCGAAGCTTGCTGCGGTCGCGCTGCTCCTGAGTCGGACGAGGCTGATCGGGTCCGAAGACGAATGCGAAGACCTTCTTGTAGAAGGGAACCCGGTCATCTTGCGGCAGGGTCCGTTCCCACCGGTGACCGTAGTAGGGCCGACCGATCCGCCAGCGGGGTCCCCAGATCCAATACCAGAGCATTGGATCGAATCCGATCGATCCCCGGTGATGTCGTCCGCCCAGGCTGCCACGAGAGTCACTTCCACGCTGGCTTGCCAGCAGGGCGGCAATCACGAGAACCACCATCACGGAGAAGTAGGCGACGAGCATCACGACGATCCATCCCTTGAACGCCCTGCGAGCGATCGAACCGACCAGTGACCGCACCCGGGTCAGGGTGGGTTCGTGGTCGCGCTCCATCAGCCGCTCGTCGAAATCGTAGACCAGTTCACCCGAGTTGGTGACCGCGAGATGACCGTGGTGGGACTCCAGCAGCGTCTTGAGAGCCGCACGGACGGTCGCGAAGGATAGCCCGGAATCCGTGACCAGATCGCCGGCCGTGGCACGGCCGCCGAGGCGTCTCAGCGATGAGAGGACTGCGGTTCTGTCACCCTCTTCAGTACGCTTGCTCACACGCCTGCCGCGACGTGCGCTCTCACGAGGGGGTGGCGGCAGGACCGGTCCCGCGGAGCCCGTCGGCTTCATCCATCAGGGCGATGACTCTCGCGTCCGCTCCGTCTTTCGTGCCGAGGCTCACCAGCCAGAAGGTCAGGGTCGACAGGACCATCGCGGGAAACACCTCGTGGAGGATCTCCGAGCCGGGGACCAGCTCCCATCCCAGAAGGACAGCGATCCCCACCACGAAGGAGGCGATCACGCCCGCTCCGCTCCCACGCCTCCAGTGCAGGCCGAACACGATCGCGGGGAAAAAACAGGCTCCGTATAGGCTTCCGCTAAACGCGGTCAACTCGACGATTCCGTCCGGAGGGTTGAGGGAGATGATTGCCGTGATGAGCGCGAAGAGGGCAACCCATCCGCGAGTCCAGAACATCTCCGCCTGCTCGGTCCGACCCGGTCTGACGACACTCACGATGTCACGCTCGGTCGTGGAGGCCATGACAAGGAGAACCGAATCGAGAGACGACATGGCCGCTGCGACCATCGCGACCAGAAGAAACGCGCCCGTTCCCTGTCCGAAGACGTCGGTCAGAAGCGTCGGCACGACGAGGTCGGTGTCGTCGAGTCCGGTCGGCAGGACACGGCGAGCGTAGATGCCAACCGGAATCAGGAGCGAGAAAACGGCGGCGAATGTGACGGATGACACGATCATGCCCGTGCGCGTGGCCTTGTCACCCTCCAGCGCAAAGAAGCGGGAGAGTTGGCGTGGCTCGACCGCGAACTTCACGAGCCCGGCGAACATCGTTCCCATGAGGACCGGGATGGCCACCCCACCCCCCCACGTGAAGAGCGCCTCCCCGCCCGGTTGTGCACGAACCTCGGCGATCGATCCCAGACCTCCGGCCGCATTGACCGTTCCGGTGAACAGGATGATGGCGGCAAGGACCATGACCACGCCCTGCACCGAGTCCGTCTTCACCACCGAGATGAAGCCCCCGATCATCGTGTAGGTCATGACGATGAAGAAGACGATGACGATGGAAACTTCATACTGGATCTCGAGGAACGTTTCCAGAAGGTTCCCGATCCCCTTGAACACGGCCGTCATATAGAAGAACGAGGCCGCGATCATGATGAGCGCCGAAAACACTCGGGCAGGCGTGCTCCCGAATCGAAAGCCGATGAAGTCCGGGATCGTGAGAGAGTCCATCGCGGCTGTGAACGATCGCAGACGGGGCGCCACGACGAGCCAGGCGAAGAGTGAGAACGCGACGGCCGTCGGGATGAACAGCAGCCACGGCAGTCCCCAGTCGTAGGTGCGACCGGAGAATCCCACGAACGAGTTCGTGCTCGCATAGGTTGCAAAGAACGAGAGGCCGATCACCCAGCCTCCCATGTTCCGGCCCCCTACGTAGTAGTCGGCGAGCCCCTTGGTCTTCCGGTTACCGGTCCAGGCATGGTGGGCCAGCATGACGGTGTAGAGCAGCAGAAGCGAGTGGACCATCCAGTACTCGCGCAGGTTGCTCAGCACGGCATCGATCATTCGTGGCTCTCCGGGATGAACAGCTCGCGGACTGCGGGCTTGGTGACTTTGCCCATGGCGTTTCGGGGAAGATCATCGAGCAGGAGAACATCCTTGGGGACCTTGTAGGGCGCCAGTCGCGACTTCGTGAAACTTCGGAGTTCGTCACCCGACACGACTTCGTCCGTCCGCAGGACCACGGCCGCGCACACGCGATCACCCCAGTCCACGTCGGGGATACCGACGACCGCGCAATCGGCCACGGCCGGATGCGATCGCAGCGTGTCCTCGATTTCGAGCGCAGATATCTTCTCGCCGCCGGTCTTCAGGATATCGACGGAATTCCGGCCCAGGATTCGCCATGAGCCGCCCTCGACGACCGCCTGATCACCGGTTCGAAACCAGCCCCCGACGGAAAAGGCTCGGTCCGTTTCTTCGGGCCGCCGCCAGTACTCGCGAAATACGGCAGGGCCCCGAATCTGGATGGAGCCGGCCTGTCCTTCCGGGACCGGGATCTCATCGTCGTCGACGAGCCGCGCCTCGACTCGGGGCAGCGGTGTCCCCACGAACCCCGGCCGGCGCTCACCCTCCAGGGGGTTGGAGAGTCCCATGCCGATCTCGGTCATGCCGTACCGCTCGAGAAGGCGATGCCCTGTGATCGCTTCCCAGCGCTCGAGCGTGGGTACAGGCAGGGCAGCCGAGCCTGAGACCATGAGACGGCACGCCCGAGCCCCGTCGCTCCAGGCCTCCCTCGTCGAGGGATCTGCGGCCTCCCATGCGTCGATCAGGCGGCGATAGACTGTCGGAACCGCCATGTACAGGGAGACCTCACATCGGGCGAGGCGCTCCCACACGTCGACCGCCCGAAATCTCGGAAGGACCTCACACGTTGCGCCATGCCAGAGGGCGGAGGTCAGGACATTGACGATCCCGTGAACGTGATGGAGAGGTAAATGCAGCAGGATGTGGTCGTCCGGCGTCCATCCCCACGCCTCGGAGAGTGCCTCGACCTGAGCCCTGAGGTTGGCGTGGGTGAGTACCACGCCCTTGGGGCGTCCGGTCGTGCCCGAGGTATACAGCATCAATGCAGCCCGGGATTCCGGGACGGTGGGCAGCTGCGCGATCGCACCGTCTCGCAGCAGAACGGGGGTCAGTAGCAGTGGAATGTTCCGCCCGCTGCTCAGGGAGCGTACCCGGTCCGCGAGCGACGGGTGGGCGATGATGGCTTCGGGCTCGGCATCGTCGAGTACCCACGCCAGTTCGGTCTCGGGGTGCGATGTCGCGAGTGGAACTCCGAACCCGCCCGCCCGCCATACACCCCATTGGACAGCGGTGTATTCCCAGCCTGGCGGCACGAGGTAGCACACTCGAGCGCCGGCGAGGTCATCCCGCCCTGCGAGGAGGCCTGTTGCTGCGTTGGCCGAGGCGCGATCCAGATCCTCGTAGGTGAACACGCCTTCGGGCGCGAGCAGGGCCGTCCGATCCGAGAACGGAGCAGTACGGTCGATGAGACGCAGTCCAGGGAAATCGGATCGCATGGATGACAGTCGGGGCGCAGCGTGGAGGTCGACGCAACAGACGCGACGGCAGGGTTCACGGCAAGGCGTCCGTGACACTTGTGGCGTGGGTTCCACCGGTCTAGGGTGCGCAGTTTCCCGGATCAGCCGCAGCCGATGCAAAGCCCTCACGTCAAACATGTGCGCGAGCACCTCGAACGGGTTCGGGACGGCTATTCGTTCATACCGGATCCCGAGTCGGTGTACCTGGGCCGGATCGAAGAGGACCACTTCTGGGAGCTCGTCGGACTTCGGCTGCAGGGGTGTCCCGTCACGGTCCTCGCAGCACTCCGGTTCGCCCGTCAGGAGCGGACCGGTATTCCCGATGCCCGGGCGTCTCTCGCGGCTCTGCTTTCGGCCGGAGGAGGTACGGCCCCCGGTGCATCGACGATCGAGGCGCTGCTCCCGAACAAGGATCAGGAAATCCCCCAGTTCCTTGCGGGGCTCAGGGCCGGCAGGGAGTTCGCTCCCGTCCGGATCGATCGTCTGCAGGTGGAGATCGCGTTCGATTTCCGTGCGGATAATCCGGCCGCGGTTCGCGAGGCAAGAGCCGCAGCAGCCCCGCTCAAGAGCCAGTACTACCGGACCGTTGAGGGACATGTGTTTCGCGGGGAATCCCACCCGCTCGAGATTCAGCCTGGCGTGTCGGAACCGCGGTTTCTTCCGGTGAGGACCCCGGAGCAACTCCTTCCGAAGGGCGTAGTTCGTCTCCCGACGCTGTTCGTGGCACACCACTTCATCGGGCTGCAGGTGGATGTCACCGAGCACGCCGCGCGGCTCGCAGTTCGAAACTGGGTCCCGTTTCTGCCGGCCACGGCATCGCCCGAGGGGCTGATTCCGGTCCGGTGAGTGCAGCGGCATCCCGAGACTGTCCCGACGCTTCCGGGTGCTGATCGCGCCGAGTAGGTTGGGACGATGCCCTATATCGATCAGATCCCGGTCAGTCAGGCGACGGGGCTCCTGAAGAGGCTTTTTCAGGAGGCCCTCGAACGCGCGGGTCGGGTTTGGCACATCGTCCACGTGATGAGCCAGAACCCGCGTGCGATGGACGCGTCGATGACGTTGTACGGTGCGCTCATGTTCGGACCTTCACCACTGACCCGATGGCAGAGAGAGATGCTTGCGGTGGTGACGTCGAAGGCCAACGACTGCTTCTACTGAACGCAGTCGCATGCGCATGACCTCCGGGCAGAGGTCGAGGATCGATTCGAATCAGACGGTGAGCGGGACGCCTTCGTGCATGCGATCGCTCGCGACTGGCGAGGCGCGGAACTCTCCGAGCCGGATCAGGCACTCTGCCGTTATGCGGAGCTGCTCACCCACGATCAGCATGCGGCGGGGCAGCACGTCGTCGACGAGCTTCGGGCACACGGCTTCGACGATCGTGCGATCCACGATGCGACTCAGGTGATCGGCTACTTCAACTACATCACGCGTGTCGCGGATGGACTGGGTGTCGAAGCCGAGGACTTCATCCAGCCGTGGGGGCTGGACGGCGACTGACCCCTCCGGTCGGTGCGGCGGCAGCGGGGGTGGTGCCGGGAGCTATATTCACACGTTCTTCGACCTTTCGCTCAAATCGGGCCTTCTCGAGAAGCGACCGCATGGATACCAAGCGTCCCACGATCCCCGCCGCGGAAGAAATTCTGGGGGGGTATTTTCCGGTTCTCGACCACGGCTTCGTCTCGCTCGTCGACTACATGGGCTCGGACGAGGACGTCGAGCGCGCCGCACGCGTCAGCTACGGCTTCGGAACTCGAAAGGTCTCCCAGACAAGAGGGCTGGTCCGATACCTGCGGCGTCACCGACACACTACGCCGTCCGAAATGGTCGAATTCAAGTTCCACTGCGCGATGCCGATGTTCGTGGCACGCCAGTGGATCCGGCATCGGACCGCCTCGGTCAACGAGCTTTCGGCGCGCTATTCGCTCATGCCGCTTCTCTTCTATACACCACGGCAGGAGCAGTTCGAGTTGCAGAGCCGCTCGAACAATCAGGGTCGGGAAGGGGGGGCTCCGCCGGAGGTCTACCAGGAAGCGGTGCGTCGTTGGGAGGAACTTCGAGCGGGGGCGGGCAGCGCGTACTCATGGATGCTCGAGGAGGACGTCGCCAGAGAGCTCGCCCGCATCGATCTGCCGGTCTCGATGTACACGCAGTGGTACTGGAAAATCGACCTTCACAACCTCCTGCATTTTCTCTCGCTTCGGGTCGATCCTCGTGCGCAGTGGGAGATCCAGCAGTTCGGCCGGGTCATCGCTGGCATGGTGAAGCGTGTCGCGCCACTCTCGTACGAGGCATGGGTCGATTATGACCTCGGCTCGGAACCGCTCACACGGATCGAACGTGAATTGCTTTCCGGGATCGTCGAGGGCGACGACGAGGGCATTCGGGCGAGGAGCGGCAGCGCTCTCAGTGTCGAGGAGATGAAGCGTGCGGGCCTCTCCGCCCGAGAGGTTCAGGAGCTGGTGGACAAGCTCCACGCACCCTCGATTCCCGACTTCGATCTCGACCTGGACAGCATGGTGGACGCGGACACCATGGCGGCGAAAATGTACGAAGCGGTCCCGGGAAGCTTCGAGTAGCTGAAGCTTCCTACTTTACCCAGACCGTCTTGGCGTTCGTGAACTCGAGGATGCCGAGGGGGCTGAGTTCCCGGCCGTATCCACTCTCTTTCGTGCCGCCGAACGGTAGTCGCGGGTCGGATTTCACGATCCCGTTCACGAAGCAGTTGCCTGCGTCGAGGAGGTCTGCCGCAATCCGTTCGCCTCGTGCGGGGTCACCGGTGTAGATCGAGGCGCCGAGGCCGAACGCAGTGTCGTTCGCAATCCGGATCGCATCCTGATCGTCTTTTGCGGAAATGATGGTCGCGACCGGGCCGAAGAGCTCCTCGGAGTACGCCGCCATCCCGGGCTCGACGTCGGACAGGATCGTCGTGGGATACCACGCGCCGGGGCGATCGGGAAGTTCACCGCCCATCACCACCCGAGCCCCCGCGCGAATCGAACGGAGGACCTGATCGTGGAGTGCATCGCGCAGGTCCTCACGTGCCATCGGGCCGACTGCGGTGTCCGGGTCGCGGGGGTCACCCACAACCCAGGCTTCCATGGCGGCAGTCAGCTTGCGTTCGAATTCATCCCGTACCGACTCGACGACGACGAAGCGCTTGGCTGCCACGCAGCTCTGCCCGGAGTTGATCAGGCGACCCATGGCGCAGCTGGCGGCTGCCGCATCGAGATCGGCGTCGGCCAGGATGATCGAGGGGTCACTGCCGCCGAGTTCGAGCACGCACGGCTTGATTGCGGCACCGGCTCGAGCCGCGACCAATTTCCCGGCGCGGACGCTGCCGGTCAGACTGACGGCGCGGATTCGAGCGTCATCGATGAGGTCGCCCGTGAGATCCACGTCCGCGAAGAGGTTGGCGAACAGACCCTCGGGATATCCCGCATCGCGGAAGAGCTGCTCGAGAGCTGTCGCGCATCCGGGGACACTCGGCGCGTGTTTGAGCAGCGCGGCGTTCCCGGCAGTGAGAGCCGGCGTGGCGAAGCGGATGACCTGCCAGAAGGGAAAATTCCACGGCATGATGCCGAGGACGATGCCCAGAGGACGGTAGGTCCAGTAGCTGGCCGTCCCGTCTGTCGGTGCGTCGACGGGTTCGAGGAGACGGGGAGCCTGCTCCGCGTAGTAGTCGCAAACCCATGCACATTTTTCGGCTTCGGCTACCGCCTGGCGGATGGGCTTGCCCATCTCCCGGGTCATCAGCAGGCCGTACTCCTCGCTTCTGGTGCGAAGGAGTCTGCCGACCGCTACGAGGGGTCTGACCCGCTCTTCCACGGGCTTCAGGCGCCACTCCAGATATGCTTCATGGGCTGCCGCGACCTTGCGCTCCACTGCGGCGGCAGACTCGAAAGGGACGTCTGCAATCCGCTCTCCGTTGGCGGGATCGACGGCAACGAACGACATGGTGGCTCACTCGGGATGGTTCGCTTCGGCGGAGGCATTGTAGCGCAAGCAGCCCCGTCTCGCCGCGATCACATGGACGGCGTTACCATCCGACCTCAACCCTGACCCGGACACGATGGGCATTCAAACCCCACACACGGCGACAGCTTCGGCCGCGCTCGCTCCCGGTTCCCGTCGGAGCGATGCGCCGACGGTCGCACTGTCTGCACTGGACCAGCTGTGGTTTCAGGTCGCGGGGACGGTATGCAACCTCCGATGCAGCCACTGCTTCATCTCGTGCGGCCCGGACAACCACCAGTTCTGGTTCATGTCTCGCGAGGAGGTGCGGGAGGCGCTCGACACCTCCGTGCACCTGGGTGTGAAGGAGTACTACTTCACGGGGGGTGAGCCGTTCATGAATCGAGACATTCTCGGAATTCTGGGGGATGCGCTCGACCTCGGACCGACGACAGTGCTCACAAACGCGACGGTACTCCCTGAGCGGACCGTCGATGCGCTGGCGCGGATGGCGGCGGATTCGTCATACACGCTCGAACTCCGAGTGAGCATCGATGGCGTCACGCCGGAGATGAACGATGCCATACGTGGGAAGGGGTCGTTCGATCGCGCGATCGATGCCGTGGGCAGACTCGCATCAGCGGGGTTCCTTCCCATTGTCACGACCATGCAGACGTGGCCTGATGCGGATACGGATCGCGTTCTCGGTCACTTTCGATCACTCCTGGCGGACGTCGGATACGGACGCGCTCGCCTGAAGATCCTGCCGCCACTACGTATCGGTGCGGAGGCTGCGCGCGACCGGGGATACACCGAATTCGAACGTGTGACGTCCGAGATGATGGTCGACTACCCGGCGGACCTCCTGCTGTGCTCCGGTGCACGTCTCGTCACGACTTCCGGAGTCTGGGCCTGCCCCATTCTTCTGGATTATCAATCCGGTCGTCTCGCGGATACGCTCGACGAAGCAGTTCGGGTTCCGGCCGTGCTCGCTGAACAGGCCTGTTTCACGTGCTGGGTGAATGGAGCCGTCTGCTCGAATATGCCGGGCTTCGCTGCGGAGTCCTGGTGAGGCCTTCTGCCAGGGCACCCTGGCCCGTTTCGACGGGTGTGCCGTTCCGATGACGGTCGTCGGGGTCGAACCGGGTGGTTCGTATTCGAGGGTTGCCGCGTTCGGCGGTATCTACTCGAATCACCTCGCACTTTCGGCGGCGATCGAAGACGCTCGGGCACGGGGTGCAGATGCGGCCATTTGCCTGGGGGATCTCGGTGCGTTCGGCCCGAACCCTGACAAGGTCTTTCCCATTCTGCAGGGGTCCGGAATTCCGGTCGTGCGGGGGAATTATGACGACTCGATCGCTCGTGGGCTCGAGGATTGCCAGTGCGGCTACACGGATCCTCGAGACAATCACTACGCGCGACTCTCATATCGGTACACGCTCCAGAACACCTCGGAGAGCAACCGGAGATGGATGGCGACGTTCCCCCAGGAGATCCGTTTTCGCTTGGGGAACCTCGACGTCCTTGCATGTCATGGGAGCCCTCGTCAGACGAACGAGTTCCTGTGGGAGTCTGCAACCCCGACACACTTTCTCGACAAGCTGGCGGCCGACCATGGCGCAGACGTGATTGTCGGGACCCATACCGGAATTCCGTGGGCACGCACATGGGGTGAGCGCCGGGCCTACGTGAATGTCGGCGCCCTCGGTCGTCCAGCGAACGATGGGAGAACCGACGTCTGGTATGGACTGCTCGAGGCGACGGGCAGCGAGCTGTGCGTCGAGTTCGTACCTGTTCGGTATGATCACGAAGCTCTGGCGAGAGAGATGCGCGATGAAGACCTTCCGGAGGAATTCGTCGAAACGATCCTGACAGGGTGGTGGACCACGTGCCTCGAGATCCTTCCCGGGAAAGAACGAGCTGCCGGCCGCTTCTAGCGTTCGAGCGAGGTGGGCCGTGAACGGTGCCGTTTGCCTTCTCGTCACGGGTGGGACGTTCGACAAGGAGTACGACGAGATCCGCGGGACACTGGACTTCCGTGACACTCACCTGCCGGACATGCTGACCATGGCGCGATCCCAGGTCGATGTCCGTGTTCGAACCCTGATGATGGTCGATTCCCTGGAAATGACGGATGCCGACCGGGAGCTGATCGCGAGCAACTGCAGAGAGGTGCCCGAGCAGTACATCGTGATCACACACGGTACGGACACGATGGTCGACACGGCACGGGCGCTCGCGGAGCGGGTGACGGACAAGACGATCGTGCTCACGGGCGCAATGATCCCGATCGCCTTCGGATCGTCGGACGGCCTCTTCAACCTCGGGGGTGCGCTCACCGCGGTGCAGGTGCTTCCCTGCGGAGTCTACATCACCATGAACGGCCGTGTCTTCCCGTGGAACAATGTCCGAAAGAACCTGCAGACCGGGGTGTTCGAGGCGATCGAACCTGACGAACCGATTCTTCAGGCACCGGTCGGGCCGCGCCCGTAGATCGGTCGAAGGGATCGTGACTGGCGACTGATTTCGCGCAGTCGGGGGTCGGTTCGCAGTGAGTCCCACACGGGGTTCGAGCGCACCGTGAACAGCCCTGGCTCGCCGTCGCGGATCGCGGCGATCAGGTACTCGACGGCCTTGTCCCCATCGCCGATCCCTGCGTGCGCCGTCGCAACCTCCACGAGCGGCACGTGCTCGTTCCGGGCCATGCGGGCTTCGAGTCGAGCGAGCTGCCACCGCCAGTATCCTGACGAACCCTCCTGACGTATGAACGCGATCAGCTCGGAAAGGTCATCCCGGGATGGAGCCCCCGCCGCCCCGGCCGTACGCCAGTCGTCGAGTGTCTCCACCCCCGATCGCAGTTCGCCGGTCGAGACGTGCAGGCGAGACAGGAGTTCCCATGCCTCACTCTGCGCGGGGTCATCCGAGACGAGACGCTCGAGCTTCTCGATTGCATCTCCGAACTGCCCTGTCAGGGCGTGGCGGCGAGCCTCTCTCAGGGCCTGGTCCGACGCACTGGACCCGCCGACGCTCTCGCGGTGACGCATGCGACTTGCAATCCGCTCACCGAGGCTGGTTCGGACGGAGATCCACGCGGAATCCCGCACCGGTTGATCGACGATGAATGTGTCGCGACCCCCGTTCATGCTGAATGTGCGACTCAGAGTCGGCGGGGCTTTGGGCTCCGGGGGGATCGCGCCGACGCCGATCAGGGATGGGAGCGCCTGTTCGATGAGGGACACGACCTCGCGAACTTCCATCGACGATGAATCGAGCTGCAAAGCTTCGAGGGCGACGTCACGGGCCTCGACGATGTTTTGGGTGGAAAGCGTGTCCTGCTCGAGTTCAATCAGGAATCGGGCACCTGCCACGCCGGCCATCGCGGGGGCGAAGTCCGGATCGATCGAGAGCGCACTCGCGAAGTACTCGCTCGCCCGGCGGAGCCCGTCCGCCGTGCCACGATCGAACTCGTAGCGACCGCGGAGATAGGCATCCTGTGCTTCAGGCTGGACCATGGTGCCTGCGGTCCGGACGGGGGGGGCTTCATCTTGTTGCCTTGATACCTGCCGAACGACGTCTCGTGCGATCTCGGTCTGGAAGGCCAGCACGTCCTCCACGTCCTGCCGGTCCCACTGGAGCGTTTCGATGTGTGTGTCACTCGGCGCATGGATCAGCTGGAGTGTCACGCGTGTGCGTGCCGCAGTCCGGCTGACGGAGCCTTCGATCACCATATCCGCGTCGAGGATCCGACCGATCTCGGGCATAGTCGCAGTGCTGCCTGCGAACTGCCGGGCGCTGGTTCTCGACACGACGCGCATGTCGACCAGGTTGCTCAGGTTGGCGATCAGCTCTTCCTGCATGCTGGAAGTGAAGTACGCCTGATTCTGAGCCTCCGAGTAGTCTTCCAGAGGGAGTACGGCGATCGAGTGGATCGGGGCTTCGGGGTCGTACGCGGCGAGTTGAATCGTGGGGAGCACGTCGTCCAGTTGAGTGACCGGTGACTCAAAGACACCCTGACGCTCCAGGTACAGTCCAAGCGCGCCCGCGACGCTCAGGGTCGCGATCAACAGGGCTCCGAGTGCGATCCGGGGAAGGAGTGGGCCAGCCGTTGCCCCGTCCGTGCGTCGTATGCCCTCCTGAGTCAGGTCGTACATCCATGCCAGAACGAGGGCCGGGGGAAATCCCAGCCCGGTGGCGACGACCAGGAGTCGCAGCGCTCCCTCACCCAGGCCGAAGGCGGGAAATACGATCTCGGCAAGCTGCAGAACCACGAAGGCCGCCGCCGCATACCCGAACGCGAAGCGCACGACCTGACGTCGACGCATCTCGGCGAAGAACTGTCCGAATTCGGTCGGTGAAGGAGAGTCGCTCATGGCAGGACTTGGATCGCGAACGAGCACCAAACGTTAGTCGGTCCCGGCCAACTCTACGAGTTCGATGTCGGCGAGGTGTCGGGCCGACTCAGAATGCTTTCAGATAGGTCAGCTTGACGACACCGGTCTTTCGCAACCAGCGGGGGTCTCTCGGATCGGTGAGAGGACCGGTAAGGTAGCCGGTATCGAACACGAGAAAGAGATCACTACCGGGCGTGTGAATCCAATTCACCCGGACGTTGGCCTGGAACTCGTGGGACACGTCGTCCCACTGGACCAGGGCGTACGCGAAGAGTTGCCGGTTGAGAGCCGCCTCCAGCCGCGTGCTTACGAGGGTCGTGGAAAAGTCCCCGTCGATGACGGGCAGTGAGACGTCGTTCCATCGAGCATCGGTGTCGACGGTGAGATGCTTGTTCACGATCCAGACGAAACCACCGCCGATCTCCGTTCGCGTACCGCTCCAGAAGTCTCCAACGGATGCGATACCGTTCAGTCCAAAGCCTCGAGCCCTATTCGGATTGAACGCGATCTGGATGTCTCGAAAGGTGTAATCACCGACAGGAAGAACGCGCCCGTTGATCGCAGCCGGCTCGCTCAGGCGTTCGAAACGCTCCGACACATTCAGGCTCGCGTTGTCACCGGATTGGAAGTCGAGGCGGTTCGCCAGTCGAAGCAGGTGTGATTGCTTGTCTCCGTCGATTCCATCGATCCAGTTGGCGCCGAGTACGACCGAGAGCTGACGCGCCCATGGATTCTGCTCAAAACGGGGACGTGCGCCCAGCTGGCCTCCCCAGCGCTTCTGATTGGGCCTCCGGACGAATCCGAGCGATGGAGCGAATGCCTCCCCGATGTGTGTTCGAGTGAGTTCGAAGATGTACCGGTCGTTCTGGAGGATCAGTTCGGCCTGGCCGGCGAACGAGCTTCCATCGACCGCCGAGTGATCCGCGTCCCACACGTTTGCTCCCCACAGGAAGAGCGAGCTGCTGCTCCAGAAACGGCTTACGAGGTCGGCACCTGCGACACGGTTGTAGCCCAGATCCGTCTCTTTCGCCGTCACGATCCCGCCGAGCGTCGTACGACCCGGGAGATCCCCCCTCACCCGTACGATGTTGTTCCACGCGGCGGGTGTGGGATCAGGAGTTCCCGAAGCGCCGCCGTCGGCCCCGGGATCCGTCCGGAGGCTCATGGCTCCGATGGACAGGGGTCCCGTCTGTCCCGTAAGTCGGCCGGCTGCGACGATGTCTGCATCGAGCCCGACGCGTCGTGTGAAGAACACCTCCGACTCTCGAAGAGCGCCAAACTGGAAGAGTCCTGCGCGCTCGAGGAAGAACTCGCGCTTTTCGGGGAAGAAAAGGTTGAAGCGGGTCAGATTGACCTGAACGTTGTCGGCTTCGACCTGAGCGAAATCCGTGTTGTACGTGAGGTCGAGGGTGAAGTTCGATGTGATGGACGCCTTGACGTCGAGTCCCGCGTCAGCGTCGCGCTCGACGGGATCCGTTCCCGCACGCGCGATGCCGGCGATCGCGTACGGCTTCACTTCGATATGGCGGCCCTTCCTCAGATTCCGCAGTCCGACGAGCGGCGCATAGCGGGACACCTGACGGATCCCGGTCCGGTACTCCTGACCGATGTGAGGCCAGTAGACCTGTTCGTTCTTGCGCCGGATCGAACGGTAGAAGGCGATGCCCATTCGGGGTGCTTCCGACTCATCGAACCGGATCGTCGTGAACGGGATTTCGATCTCGAGGAACCACCCGTCATCGGTGACTCGGGCTTCCGACGTGTACACCCCGTCCCAATTCCAGTCCTCGCTCGCCTCATCGGAGATCAGCGCGTCATCCTGAGCTCCCAGAGAACCCACCTCGAACATGTACGCGTTCCGGTCATCGTCGTACGTGTCGATCGCGATCCTGATGTTGTCGTCCTTGTCGATCCATCCACCCCGCTGGAGGATGTTCCCCAGGATTCCGTCAGGGTCCGAGTCGAACATGGACATTCCGAAGTACAGTGCCGTCGGAGTGAAGGCGATCCTGACCTCGGTGCGTTCGGTCGCCGGAGCTCCATCGACCGGCTCGCGCTGCAGGAAGCCGGTGACAGGCTCGATGGTCGTCCAGAACGCCTCATCCAGAACGCCATCGACGACCGGCGGTGTCTCGATGGCGTGGGCGACCGCCTGCTGAGCCAGAAGGGTCCCCGGGAGGGCCAGGAGCAGCAACGACGCGCAGACCGCCGTCGAGACAGCCCTCATGCGTATCGACGCCGGCGAAGTACGGCTCGTACACGCAGAGTCATCAGCGGGGCATCGATCGGCTTCGTGATGTAGTCGTCCGTCCCGGCCTCGAAGAGACTCATCTCGATGTGCCGATCCTCAGCGCCGGTGACCATGATAACGGGGACATCCGAGACCTCCGGATTCCGGTGTGCCCGGATGTGCTGGAGGACTCGAAGTCCGTTCATGGTGTTCATCCAGTAGTCGAGCGTGATCAGGTCAAACGTCGATTCGCCCGTCAGGAGTTCGACAGCAGACCGACCGTCCTCGGCGACGCTCACTCGAAAACCGGCCTCCTCGAGAATCGAGCGAAGGAGGGTGCGCTGCCCGGCCTCGTCGTCCACGACCAGGATGTGCGGTCCAGAGGGCGCATGCACCGGGGGGCGTTCGACATCGGCGCGACTCTGCTCTTCCTCTGTCATCGGGCCGAACTCGAGGTCCAGTTGTTTTGCGATCGCATCGGCGGGCGCGATCTCGAAGATGACGGTGCGCCCCGACAGCTCCCGGAATTCCCGGCGAGCCTCCTGACTCAGCGGGTTGGAGGTGGCAATCCAGATGTGTGTGTCATTCGAGCGGAGCGGGAACACGTTGCGTCGTCGGGCGACCTCGAGCGGGACGAGGGACGTCACGAAGTGCTCGCGAAAACTGAAATCGGCCACATCGAGTTCGGCCTGCGTCGCGAGACCGGCAGCGATCTCGGCCGAGGAAAATTCCCCTGCTGTCTGGATCAGGGCCCAGGCCTGGATCATCTGTTCACGGCTTGCCGCATCGACGTCCGCAGCGCCGGTCGAAGCCAGTGCCTCGGAGAGAGTGACGAGCCAGTTCCCGAACATGGGTGAGGAGGACATTCAGATTTCTCTGCAGGGTTTTCGGGCGGGCAGAAGCGAGACAGCCAGAAAAGTATGCCCTGCGACATTCCGATCCACCTTTTTCGGGTGCCGTCGTGTCGGCCGGCCCTTAGATTCGCTACCGTGCGTGGAACGTCCCACCGAGTCCGGTTCGTTTTTCCACAGGAGTTCCCTCTGAGCTTGCCCCAGATTGCCTATCTCGATGGGCCTCGTCTTCGGCGCTCCCTGATTGCAGGGTGTGATCACGCTCAGCTGCAGCGTGCGGAGTTGAACCGGATCAACGTGTTTCCGGTGCCTGATGGCGACACCGGCACCAACCTGGCGCTCACGGTTCGCGCAATCGGGGACCATCTCCGTGACAGCGATGCCCGCTCGGTATCCGATGTCGCTCATGGCGCTGCGGAGGGGGCCGTCCTTGGTGCTCGCGGCAACTGCGGCATGATGCTGTCTCACTTCCTCCTCGGATTCGCTGACAGCGTTCATGATCGAACGCGGATTTCGACCGACGACTTCGGGTTGGCCCTGAGTGCCGGGGTGGAGCGCCTGTACTCTTCACTGGAGAATCCCGTCGAGGGAACGATCCTGACCGTCATGCGCGATGCCGCGACCGCTGCGCGAGAGTCCGAGGCTCAGGATTTCGTGCCTCTCCTGGCGCAGGTCGTCGAGGAGGCGCGACGCTCGCTCGAGCGAACGCCGGACCAGCTCGCCGTACTCAAGAAAGCCGGGGTCGTGGATGCGGGTGCGAAAGGATTCGTGAGTGTGCTCGAGGGGGTCCTCTTGCTTCTGGAGGGACTCTCTCCGGCTCCTGACGCTGGTGCCTCGGCTGCAGCCGATGCCTCGGCGGTCGCCCTCGCCGAGTATCCGGATGCCTCGGAACAGTTCCGCTTCTGCACCGAAGCTCTCGCCCGCGGAGAAGCGCTTCCGACTCAGTCAGAGGTGCGTGAAGTCCTGCGGGAATTCGGGGATTCCCTCATTGTGATCCGCTCTCAGGACGTGCTGAAGGTCCATGTGCACACCGATGAGCCGGAGCAGGTCTTCGAGTATCTCCGCTCGGTCGGCGAGCTGGTAACGCACAAAGCCGAGGACATGCAGGTGCAGCACGAGACCATCGGCGCCTCGAAAGGGCACATACAGCTGGCTCGCCGCCCTGTCACGGTCGTGACGGACTCTTCCGGCGACCTGTCCGAAGAGATCATTCGGGCGCACGGTATCCACGTGATCCCGATGTCGCTGGTGGAGGAGGACAGGACGTTGCGCGACGGCGTCGATATTTCGGCGAGCGAATTCCACGCCCGCCTCTCGACGCATGAAACGCTCCCGACGACGAGCCAGCCGGCACCGGCTGCCTTTCTGGAGACATTCAGAATGGCGGCCGAAGAGGGGGAGTCGATCGTCGGTGTCTTCGTGGGGTCCAGACTGAGCGGGACCGTCAGCGCCGCCGAGGTCGCGGCTGAGCGGGTTGACGACGTACCGATTCGGGTGGTCGACTCTCGTGGTGCGTCACTGCTGCAGGGTTTGATGACCTTGAAGGCGGCGGAGTTGGCAGAATCGGGCTCGAGTGCGGAAGAGATATGTGTCGAGCTTGATCGGATCCGCGGCCAGTCGGGCATCGTGTTCACGGTGAGCACCTTCGAACGACTGATCGCTTCGGGCCGGGTGGGTCGTGGCAAGGCGCTTCTGGGCCGTTTCGTGGGACTCAAGCCGATTCTCGGTGTCACTCCAGAGGGTGCCGTAGCTGCCTTTGGCAAAGCGTTCGGAGACAAACGGGCACGCCCCGAGCTGCTTCGCGTCGTTCGAAGTCAGATTCCGGCAGGCACGCAGAAGGTCCGCTTCGGAATCGTTCAGGTCGGGATTCCGGAGGTCGTTCCCCGGATCACCGCCGAACTGCGGGCGGAGTACGGAGAGCACGTAGAGGTGCTCTCTGCTCCGGCTACACCCGTGATCGCGACGCACCTCGGAGTTGGCGCCTGGGGAGTGGCCTGGTTCGTGGAGGACTGAGCCGAGGCGTCAGGTGCGTTTCTGTTTGCCTGCGACGAGAACGTCGTACGTCGCGCGCTGGGCGGGACTGAGTGTAGGGGGCAATCCCACGACGAGTGCGCGGGAACCGGGTTCCGAAGGCAATTGCAGGATCAGGCCGCCCTCCTCCGGACCCACGTAGGGGAAGGAACGACCGCTTTCGTCGACGCGGACCGTTTCCCCGGGAGCCAGGGCGACCGCGAGGCGACGCCCGTATTCGGTCCACGCGTGCAAGGGATTCATTGCCCCGGATGCGATCGACGGCAGCAGGGTTTCGCTATAGTACACCACCGCTTCGTCGTATCTGTCAGAGTTCTCTTCCCGCAACTCACGGAGTCGCTCTCTGTAGAACTCTCGCGGGTCGCGCGCGCCGGACGCCGCAAGTGCTTCCGCGAGGCGCCGGTCGGCTTGCTCGGATACAGGATCGCTCATTCCACGAGCATCTCCACGCACGGATCTTCCGTCAACTACCTGCCCGTGCCCCGATTCGGGCTGCTGCAAGATGCGTTCAGACGCCCCGTGTCATCTCGTCCAGGAACTCGGCGTTGGTTCGGGTCATCTTCATGCGGCCGAGGAGGAAGCTGATCGCCTCCTCGGGCGGCATATCCGAGAGAAAGTTGCGCAGCAGGAACACGCGGTTCAGCTCGACGTCCGAGAGCAGGAGCTCCTCCTTGCGCGTGCTCGAGCGATTCAGGTCGATGGCCGGAAAGATGCGCTGTTCGGCGATCTCCCGTGCCAGAACGAGCTCCATGTTTCCGGTGCCCTTGAATTCTTCGAAGATCACCTCGTCCATGCGGCTTCCCGTCTCGATCAGGGCCGTCGCCACGATCGTGAGCGAGCCGCCGTCCATGATGTTTCGGGCAGAGCCGAAGAAGTGCTTCGGCTTCTGGAGGGCCTTGGTGTCGAGTCCTCCGGACATGATTCGCCCCGAGCGGCGAATCGCGGCGTTGTATGCGCGGCCGAGGCGCGTGATGGAATCGAGCAGTATGACCACATCCTTGCCGTGTTCGACCAGCCGCTTCGCCTTTTCGAGGACCATTTCGGCGACCTGAATGTGGCGCTTCGGTGATTCGTCGAATGTGGAGGCAATGACCTCACCACGCACTTTCTGCTTCATGTCGGTCACCTCCTCCGGCCGTTCGTCGACAAGCAGGACGATGAGGTGCACGTCGGGCCAGTTGGTCGCGATCGCGTCGGCCATCTGCTGGAGGATTGTGGTCTTTCCAGCCTTCGGAGGGGAGACAATCAGGCCACGTTGACCCTCTCCGATCGGGGCGATGAGATCGACCACACGCATCGCGATCGCGTCGTCAGTGTCGGGGACCTCGAGACTGAGCCGCTTTTCGGGATATCGGGGCTTGAGCTTGTCGAACTCCCCGCGCTCCTTCGCCTCATCCGGGTCGATCCCGTTCAGCGACTCGATCGTCTCCAGCGCAATGTATTTCTCACGTCGCCTCGGGGGGCGCACTTCGCCCACCAGCGTGTCCCCGGTGCGGAGGTTCAACGCCTTGATCTGAGCCGGACTCACGTACACGTCGTCGGGACTGCTGACGTAACTCCAGACTTGCGAGCGCAGAAAGCCATAGCCTTCCGGGAGGATTTCCAGGACTCCCTCGCTCGTCAGGGAGTCGCCCCGTTCGAGCAATGCGTGCTCGATCTTCAGGACGAGATCCTGCTTGCGGAGGGCATGGTACTGGCTGAGCTTCAACTCCTCGGCCAGATCGTGAAGTTCTCCGACGTTTTTGCTCTGAAGCTCGGCGATATCCACAGACGATTCTGTGCAGGAAGCGAGCGGGCGCGACCATGACGGCGCGGACCGGGAAATGACGGAAGCGGCCTCAGGGCCGTGACGAACGGGGTGCCGGCAGGGACTCGGTCCGCTGCGCGGATCGGGCCGACATACAGGAGACCGGACAGTTGAGCGTTCGATCGGAGCGAACGTAATGAGGGCCAAAAATGGGGTCAAGCGGGATCCTTCTCGCTGGTTCGACCTCCTTTCGAGCTACCAGCTTACGTCCCTGCCGCATGACACCGTTCTTCGCGGCGTGCTGCGAGAGGATCTGTCGCCGCATCATCCGGACGTCGTGGAGGTGGTGGCGGACTGGCCCACCCCGGTTCACTTCGAGAATGGCGCGGACGGTACGGACGTCGTCCTCGTGTACCAGATGAAGGAATCGCCCCCGGAGTCGCCCGTCCTTCACGCGCTTCTCTTCGCGGCCACGCTCGTGACCACCCTCGGCTCGGGAGCGCTCATGCGCGGCGCCGATCCGTTCTCGACCCGCTTCGTCGAGTTCGGCGTCGCCACCTTGCCGTACCCGTCATCTCTCGACGTCGGCCAACTGTGGCGGGGTGCCTCCTTCGCTCTTCCCTTTCTCGCCGTCCTGATGGTTCACGAAATGGGGCATGTCTTTGCTGCGCGCGCCCATCGTGTGCGCGCGAGCCTGCCGTACTTCATTCCGTTTCCGCCGTACTTCTCGCTGATCGGGACTCTGGGCGCGTTCATTCGGCTGCGAGGACCGACGGTCCGCCGTTCGAGTCTGTTCGATATCGGGGTGGGAGGTCCGCTCGCGTCCTTCCTCCTCTCGCTCCCCCTCTTCGTGGTGGGTCTGTCGTGGTCGGCGGCGGTGCCGCTCGATTCGGATCCGTGGACTCCTTTCGCAATCTACTTTGCAGGGCAGCCCGTCTTACTGGGGTCCGGAGCGCTGACAAAGATGCTGCTGGTGACCTTCGACCCGGGCGGCGCAAGCGACTCGGTGATTCTTCTCCATCCGCTCGCACTCGCGGGGTGGCTCGGCCTTTTCGTGACGGCCCTGAACCTCCTCCCCCTGGGTCAACTGGATGGTGGCCACATCCTGTTTGCGCTCTTCCCCGAACGGCAGGCTTTGATCGCCCGGGGCTTCCTTTTCTCGCTCGTGCCGCTGGGGGCGCTCTGGTGGGGCTGGTGGGCATGGGTTGCCCTCGTCGTCGCGCTGCATCGAGGGCGTATCGGTCACCCGAAGGTGATTCTGCCTGAGCCGGCCATGGATCGAGGGCGACGTGTGGTCGGCTGGTTCGTAATTCTGATTTTTCTTGTGACGTTCGCCCCGGTGCCACTCCGCATGTAAAGTCAAATAAACAGAGTCCTTCATCCGGCGATCATGCAGGAAAAGCGGCATTTTTGTCGTAACAAGGTGTTTTTATTTCTTGACTTTGTCTTATTCGCAATCAAACATGTGTTTTCAATATTTTTTCCAAAAATCATCGAGGTTTGTGGCGTGGCGCGACACAACCGTGAAGGTGTCGGAGCGGACCAGTGCGGCTTCGAGTATGACGTCAGCTACCAGCCCGACTGGCTTCGTCGGGTGACGGTCACGAGACAGCTCGAGTCGGGTCGACAGTCGACGAAGACGCTCTTCCGTAACCCTGCCCGGGCACCCGAAGCCGACCCCGGAGAACGGGTCCGCACCCGCATTGTTTCCGGGGATCAGTCGCTCGATGTCGAGCTGGCGCTGACCGACCCTCATGCCGCCGTCCGACGGGTTCGCATTTCCTATGAAGTGCCGAATGGACGTGGGCGCCTTGAGGAGGTCGAGTTCACCCTGGAGAGCCAGGGCTGAACGACCGACGGTATGGTTCTCTAAGTCGCGTCTGGCTCTATAATTCCAGATGAGCCTCTTTCTCGCTCCCGTGCGGTCCGTGGGCCGGGGGGCCCTCCAGTCGGTTGCTTCCATCGGGCGAGCGGGATTTCTGGGCGCAGACGCGTTTCGGGCGCTCAGGAAAGTGGATCTCTGGGGCCCACACCTTCTCCCTCAGATGGCTCGCATCGGGGTCGAGTCGGTGCCGATCGCTCTGTTCATCTCGACCTTCACCGGCGTCGTGCTCGCGCTTCAGGCATCATACACTCTGACTGGCCAGGTACCGCTCTACTTCGTCGGCGCGCTGGTGGGCAAAACGATGATCCTCGAGCTGGGGCCAGTCCTGACGGGCCTCGCTCTGTCAGGCCGCGTGGGCGCGAACATCGCCGCCGAGATCGGGACGATGAGGGTGACGGAGCAGATCGACGCGCTGGAGACGCTGGCGTACGACCCGGTCGCCTACCTGGTTACGCCGCGGGTGCTTGCCGGAGCAATCATGTTCCCGGTGGTCGTCATTCTGTCGATTGTATCCGGAATCGCTGCGGCATGGGGTACGTCCCTGGCGCTGCTGGACTTGACGTCGGCCGAGTTCGTGAAGGGCCTTCGTCTCTTCTTCGAGCCCTGGGATATCCAGTTCGCGGCGATCAAGTCGACCACGTTCGGCATGACGATTACCGCCGTCGGTTGCTCCTTCGGATTCCACACACGCGGTGGGGCGGAAGGCGTTGGCCAGGCCACCACACGTGCTGTCGTCATTTCGAGCATGATCATCCTCGTTCTCGATGCGTTCTGGGCGGCGGTGCTGCTTTCATGACCATCAGAATGGTGGACGTCTACAAGGCATTCGGGCCCAAGGAGGTCCTCAAAGGCTTCTCCCTCGACATCGAGGACGGGACGACGACGACGGTGATCGGCAGCTCCGGTTCGGGAAAGTCGGTCGCGCTCAAACACATCGTGGCGCTCCTTCGTCCCGACTCGGGGAACGTCTGGGTCGATGGAGACAACATTTCGCGACTCGACCAGGAGTCGGTGTACCGAATGCGCCGCAACATCGGTTTTGTCTTCCAGTTCGCGGCGCTGTTCGATTCCATGACGATTGCGGAGAACGTTGGGCTCGGACTTCGACGGATGGACGATCTTTCCGATGACGCGATCCGGGAACGGGTCGCGGAGTGTCTGCGGATGGTCGATCTGGACGGGTATGAAGACCGGGTGCCCGCGCAGCTGTCCGGTGGGCAGCGAAAGCGGGCAGGCCTCGCTCGGGCGATCGCGACGAAGCCGAAATACATCCTCTACGACGAGCCGACGACAGGACTCGATCCGGTGACGACGGCGGTCATCGATGAGCTGATCATCCGCATGTCGGTGGAACTGGGTGTGACCGGAGTCGTGATCTCTCATGACATGAAGAGTGCCTTCCGGATTTCTGATCGCGTGGCGATGCTCTACGACGGCGTGATACGAGCGGAGGGAACTCCGGACGAGATTCGCGACTCTGATGATCCGATCGTGCGGGGGTTCGTGGAAGGGCGGCCTGAACTGATGGAGGGCGCAGAATCATGAAGGAGGGTCGTGAACTGCTCGTCGGCTTCGTGATCGTTGTGGCCGTTCTTGCCGCCGTTGTCGGAACCCTCTGGCTTCAGGGGTCCAACTTCGGTCGGCCTACGACCACCGTTCAGGCGCTGATTGCTTCCGTCGGTCAGTTGACCGAAGGGAATGCCGTGACGTTTCGGGGTGTGCGCATCGGGACGGTCGATGCCATCCAGGTCGAGCCCGGGGGTGGAAGTGTGCGCCTGTCCCTGCTCCTTCGTGATGACCTCGAACTGCCCGGTGACGCTGCCGTCGTCCTGGGGCCCGAGTCACTCTTCGGGGCGTGGCAGGCGGAGATCGTCAGCCTCCGGGCCTACCCACGATTCCCGTTTTTTCAGATTCCGAGTGGGACGCGCACAACCGGGCCCGATGTCCGGGGGCCGGTGCTACCGGGCTACGCACTCCCTGAGATCTCCCGACTCACCGCTTCGGCAGAACAGATTTCGGACAACGTCGCTGATCTGAGTGAGCGCTTCGAGGCTGCGTTCAATCAGGAGACGGCCGACAACCTCGCGAATGCGATCACGAATCTGGAGGTGATCACTCAGGAGGTCCGCCTGCTCGTGCAGACGCAGAGAGAGGTCGCAGGCAGCATCATCGCGAACGCTGATACGACCCTCACGGAAATCGAAGTGGCGGCACGGGCGGCGAGGAACACATTCGAGCGCGTTGATGGCATCCTCGAAGATTCCCAAATCGACTCGCTTGTGGCCCATGTTGCAGCCGGTGCCGCGAACCTGGCGATCATCACCGAAGAACTCGCAGATGAGGATGAGGGAGTCTCCGCGACGCTCCGACGCGCTGATTCCGCCTTCACGAGCATGAATCGCGTCGTGGCTCGTGTGGAGTCCGGGGAGGGGTCGCTCGGCCGTCTCCTTGCCGACACCACGCTCGTTCTTCGGGCTGAGGACGTACTCGCTCAACTCGAGCTCCTTCTTGAGGACGTTCGGGAGAACCCGAGGCGCTACGTCCGCCTCTCGATCTTCTAGGCGGCCACAGCCGCTCGAGGGACCGTCCCGATGCCGGCGAGCAAGAAAAACCCCGGACGCGCACACATCGAAATCAGTGCCGGAGGGGTCGTCGTCCGCGTCCTGCTCGGCGTCCCGCACGTCCTGGTAATCCGGGATCCGTATCGGAAGTGGGGACTACCCAAGGGTCATGTCGAGGAAGGGGAGTCGCTCGCGGAAACGGCGCTTCGGGAAGTGCGTGAGGAGACCGGGCTGACCGATCTTCGTTTACGTGAAGAGCTCCTGACCATCGACTGGACATTCCGGGCGAAGGGGCGCCGGGTTCACAAGTACACCACGTTCTTCCTGATGCACTCCGAGGACGGCGAGCCCGTTCCTCAGGAGGGCGAAGGTATCACGGCGTGCGAATGGATCCCGATGGATGTCGCGCACGAACGGCTCTCGTATGAGAACGCGGGTGAAGTGGTCAGGTTGGCGCATCGCGTCATCGTGGGGGAGAGCTTCGAAGGGGTTGAGTGACCTGAGGCGGCCGACGGGTATTGCCCACGCTTACGCCGGACGGCCCCTTCGAACAAGGGTGCAGGGAGAGCCCGTTGCTCGCCTTCAGGGACCGGTTAGACTTGAGTCGTTCGGGTTGCCACGCCCCGTGGACCCTCTTCGCATCTCAGGCTCGAACCCGTTCTTGCACACTCGTGTTTCGCGCGGTGCGCAGCGGGTTTCCGGAACCGATGGCTGACGACATCCGGGACATCACCATCATCGGCGGAGGCCCGACGGGTCTCTTTGCTGCTTTCTACGCCGGCATGCGCGGCTCGTCCTGCCGGATCGTCGACTCGCTGCCCGAGCTCGGGGGCCAGCTGGCTGCCCTGTATCCGG
>JAYOKZ010000010.1:10366-33334 GCA_038120095.1 Gemmatimonadales bacterium | reverse complement strand
TACATCCACGACGTGGGCGGCTTTCCCAAGGTGCTCGCGAAAGACCTGGTAAAGGGATTGGTCGAGCAGGCCCTTCAATTCGATCCCGACATCGTGCTCGACGAGCAGGTGCGTGAACTCGAACACGCAGACGACCACTTCCTCCTGCACTGTGCGCACGGTTCCTACCGGACCCGCGCGATCGTGATCGCCGGCGGAAAGGGTGCCTTCGAGCCGATGCCGCTCAAGTGCGCGGGCTACGACGAGTTCATGCATCGGGGGGTTGAGTACGCCGTACGTGACCCGGATGCGTTTCGTGGGCAGAAGGTCGTGATCGTGGGGGGTGGTGACACTGCGCTCGACTTCGTGATCATGCTCAAGGACGTCGCGGAGTCGCTCACCCTCGTGCACCGTCGGGACGGTTGGCGTGCTCATGCAGCTACCGTCACCCTCATGGAGGAGGCGGTCGAGGCTGGCGAGATCGACTTGCGCACCTTCCACGAGGTCCGAGAAATCCACGGGAATGGTGCCGTCGATCGCATCACGATCTTCGACAATCGGACGGACGCCGAGGTCACGCTCGACTGCGATACGGTCCTGTCCTGCCTCGGGTTCAAGCCCGACCTCGGTCCCATCAAGTCGTGGGGACTCTCGGTAGAGAAGAACCGGATTCTCGTCGACCCGCTCATGGCGACGAACATTCCGGGGATCTACGCCGCGGGCGATGTAGTCGATTACACCGGCAAGCTCGACCTGATCGCCACGGGCTTCTCCGAAGCTGCGATCGCGGTGAACAACGCCGTACATCACGTCGATCCCACGGCTCGGGTGAATCCGGGCCACTCCACGAACATGAAAGTCTTCAAGGAAGAGTGAGGAACGCAGCATGAGCCAGACCGGCACGACGCAGCACGAGAAGATCGTCATCATCGGGTCTGGCCCTGCCGGCTGGACAGCAGCGATCTATGCCGCCCGGGCCGAGATGAATCCGTTCGTGATCGAGGGGAATATCAGCCGGACCATGATCCCGGGCGGTCAGCTGATGTTCACCACGGAGGTCGAGAATTACCCGGGCTTCAAGGAAGGTGTCGACGGCCAGTCTCTCATGATGGAGATGAAGGCTCAGGCGCTTCGCTTCGACACGCGTGTCCTGACCGAAGACGTCGTCGAGATCGACAAGAACGTGTATCCCTTCCAGCTGAGGACCACGAGCGGCGCCATCGTCACGGCTGACGCCGTCATTCTCGCGACGGGCGCCAACGCCAACTGGCTGGGCCTGCCGAACGAAGAGCGACTGGCACAGAGCGGTGGCGGTGTGAGCGCCTGCGCTGTCTGTGATGGCGCATTGCCCCATTTCCGGGATCAGGTCCTGGCCGTGATCGGCGGGGGAGATACGGCAATGGAAGACGCCCTGTATCTGACGAAGTTCGCCAGGGAGGTCGTGGTCGTTCACAGGCGTGACGAACTCCGCGCGTCGAAGATCATGGCAGAGCGAGCGATGGAGAACGAGAAGATCACGTTCGCATGGAATACGGTCGTGACCGACGTTCTGGGTGATGATGTGATCACCGGGCTGAGACTCAAGGACGTTCAGTCGGGCGAAGAGCGTGAACTCGCGGTCGGAGGGCTCTTCGTCGCGATCGGGCATTCCCCGAATACAGGCTTTCTTCAGGGCGTGGTCGACCTCAAGGAGAACGGCTACGTCGAGACGCCGATCCCCTGGCGGACCGAGACCTCGGTACCGGGTATTTTCGCCGCGGGTGACGTTATGGACGACTACTATCGTCAGGCAGTGACCGCCGCGGGAACCGGATGCATGGCTGCGCTCGAAGCCGAGCGGTGGCTGGCGCACGGGGGTGCAGGGGTACCGGCGACTGCGGCGGATTCTTCGAAGGACTGACCTCCGCGAAAGTCGGGCATGCGGAGACGGTGCCCACTGCTCAGACCTAGGAGGGCGGCCCGGGAGGGCCGAGGAGTCGGCCTCCGTCTACCGGGATGATATGGCCGGTGATGAACTCTGCTTCGATCAGGAACATGAGGGCATGGAGCACGTCGCCGGCGGTGCCCGTCCGCTGCAGCACCGCACCCCGGGCCAGTGCCTCCCAACGCTCCTCCGGCCAATCGTCCGGTGGAAGAACCGCTCCCGGAGCGATGCCGTTTACGCGGATCTCGGGCGCCAGTGCCCGTGCCTGAACGCGCGTGAGGTGCGCGAGAGCCGCCTTCGAGACTGCGTGGTGCGGATAGACGCTCCAGGCCTGCCACGCTGACAGGTCCGTAATGTTGACGATACAACCCCGGGACGCCCGCAGAAGGTCGGCCGCCGCGCGAACGAGCAGGTGAGGTGCGCGGACATTCAGGGCGATCACTCGATCCCACTCTTCCTCGTCCACCTCGAGGAGGGGCAGGGCCTGAAATGATGCCGCGGAGTTGACCATCACGTCGAGCTGTCCGAAGGAACTCCGAACGGTATCGATGACACGCTCGACCGATCCGGTCACGCCGAGGTCAGCCTGAACGGGCACCAGCGTGCGCCCGAGGGAGGATACCTCCCTTGCCAGGTCATGGGCCTCATCCCCGGAGGAGTTGTACGAGATCACGAGGTCGTACCCGGCCCGCGCGAGACCGAGGCTGATCGCGCGGCCGAGTCGGACAGCGCCTCCCGTCACGAGTGCAATCCGTTGCCTGTCACTACCGGTCATGGCGAGACTCCTGCTTCGTGGAGCGGGTCGAGCACCGCTCCGAGCACAACGAAAACGAGGCATTCATGCCGAACTTGTCGGGCAAGGTCGCGATCGTGACAGGCAGTACCAAGGGCATAGGACTGGCGGTCGCGGAGCGCATGATCAATGCGGGCATGTCCGTCGTGGTCACCGCGCGGAGTGCGGAGGCGGTTGCCGAGGTCTCGCATCGTCTTGGTGATCCTGCGATCGGGGTCCCCTGTGATGTGAGCAGACCGGAGGACTGCGTACGGCTCGTCACCGAGACGATGAGCCACTTTGGTCGCCTCGACGTACTGGTGAACAACGCCGGACTCGGCATCTTCAAATCCATCTCGGACATGTCGATCGATGAGTGGCAGCGTCAGATCGACGTCAACCTGGGTGGGGTGTTCTACCTTTCCAAGGCCGCACTTCCACACCTCAGCGCGAGCGGTGACGGATACATCGTGAACGTCGGCTCGCTGGCGAGTCGAAATACCTTCGCGACCGGCACCGGCTACAATGCGTCGAAATTCGGCCTGCTGGGGATGACCGAGGCGATGATGCTGGATGTGCGTCATGACAATGTCCGGGTCTCGATCGTGATGCCGGGTAGTGTCAATACCGAGTTCAACCATCACGAAGTCACGCCGGAACGGGGATGGAAACTGGAGGCGGACGACTGTGCGTTGGCGGTGATGCAACTTCTGGAGTACCCGAGGGAGGCTCACGTGAGTCGCGTCGAGATGCGGCCGAGCCGGCCGGGGTCGAAGTCCTGATTTAACGATCATGTTCCGGGCATGGTCGAGCGTAACGGAATGACCACACTGCATTCGGGAGGCAGGCCGGTGTCCAGGCGCACCATCTTTTCGTCGTTCGTCGTCGGGCTTCTACTCGCCTGCTCGGCGGGGGTGACCGATCCGGGGGGCGTTGACGAGCCTGCAGAACCGGTGGACCTGTCGCCCTACTTCATCACGCCCGTGCTCTGCGGGGACTCGGAGGGTCCGAACTGTGAATCCCTCCGACTGGGGGACGATCATCTCACGACAACGGCCCCGGCTCGAGGCAAGCTGTACTCGTGCTCTGCCGGAAATCCGAACGCGCCGGGAAGTGACCCGACCCGGATCTCGTGGATCGATTGGGCTGCCGGCTCGTGGAATCTTCTCGCCAAGCCGTTTCTCCCGGCCGGTTCCTTTGCTCCAGGACCCGGACAAGCAAACCTGTCCGAGTCCGGAGGCATACGCAGCATCACGGTGAACAACCTTCCTGTGGATGGGATGATCGGCGACTGGCCAATGACCGCGTATCCGTTGCTGAGCGCGATCGATCGCAATCCGGGGATCCCGGCCGCCACGACCATCACGTTTCGACTCCCGGTCGATCCGGTAGTGGGCGCGACGCCTGCCTGCACGTCGCTCGGGGCGATTGGCGTGACGCTGAACGGTGTGGTCCTCTACAACGCCGTCGATGCCCGTGGAAATGACGCCGTCGCGCACGAAATCGTCGACGAATTCGGCGGTCATCCTGCCATGAGTGATTACCACTACCACTTCCTGCCGGAGCGCCTCGATGCCGAGCCCATGTCGGATGGCCACTCCGGGCTCACCGGATACATCCGTGATGGTTTCGGCCTCTATGGGTACAAGGGGATCGGGGGAATCGAGCTCACGAATGACGACCTTGACGAGTGCCATGGACATGAGCATCCCCCCATGGGCTACCACTACCATGCGACACTCGAATATCCATACACGGTAGGTTGCTACCGGGGCGTTCCCGAGGCTGCATTCGCGGTGGCCGGACCTGCACTTCGGTCGCCCGAGAGGGTCGTGCCTGACGCGAAGATGTTGGCGCCCTTTTTGCGCCGCATGATCCTGCATCACGCGCAGGCTCTTGAACTGGCTGCCCTCACCTCAGGCCGGACACACAACGAGGGTGTTCGGAGACTTGCCGAGCGGATCATGATTTCTCAGTCGGAAGAGATCCGCTTCATGCAGACATGGCTTCGGGGGGTGGCCGCGTCCGGCGCGCCGGATACTCCCGAACATGCCATGCCGGGCATGCTTCCCGCGGAGCGAATCGAGAGCCTCGGTGGTACGTCGGACAGTACCTTCGATCGACTGTTTCTCGAGGCGATGATGGAGCACCATCGCGGGGCGATCGAGATGGCGCGGGTGTATCGGGATCACTCTGAATCATCCTCGATGGGGGCTGCTGCCGAGTGGTTCGTCCTGCATGTCGAGGCAGAGCAGGCCGCGGAGAGTGCACGAATGAAGGAGATGCTGAAGAGTCTTCCCTGACGTTGATCAGGCGGGGTTGCAGCCCCCCTTCAAGTCACGAGCCCTGCGCGTACATTTGCCGCGTCGGATACGAGGACGCCTGAGCGTCCGCCCCGCTCCCAGGAATCGCAGGTCATGACTGACGCATATCGCATCGAGAGAGACTCCCTTGGCGAAATGCAGGTGCCGGCCGAGGCCCTGTATGGTCCCCAGACTCAGCGCGCCGTCGAGAATTTTCCGATCAGCGGTCAGCGCTTCGGTCGCCGGTTCATTCAGGCGATGGGGCTCATCAAGAAATCGGCTGCTCAAACGAACGCTGAACTGGGAAATCTCGACACAGACGTCGCGGAAGCGATCGCTGCCGCGGCCGAAGAGGTTGCGAACGGGATGTGGGATTCGGAGTTCGTGCTCGACATCTACCAGACCGGCTCGGGTACGTCCACCAACATGAATACCAACGAGGTCGTCGCACATCGGGCGACCCAGTTGCTCGAGGGTGAGGGTTCGGTTCATCCCAACGATCACGTGAATTTCGGCCAGTCGTCGAACGATACGATTCCGACAGCGATCCACATTTCGACGCGCGTCGCGATCGAGGAGGAGCTCATACCGGCGCTTCAGCATCTCCATGATGCCCTGGACGAGAAGGCGAAGCAGTTCGATGGAGTGCTCAAGTCGGGTCGGACTCATCTCATGGATGCCACGCCGGTCCGGCTTGGACAGGAATTCGCGGGATACGCCACTCAGATCCGCAAGGGAATCGATCGGGTCCGTGCTGCGGGCGCGGAGTTGGAGGAGTTGGCTCTCGGCGGCACAGCGACCGGGACGGGTATCAACACGCACGAGGAATTTTCACCCCGCACAATCGCGCGCATGGCCAAGGCAACCGGGATCGCGTTTCGGGAGGCCGAAGATCACTTCGAGGCGCAGGGCGCAAAGGATGCCGCCGTCAACGTCGCCGGCGCGTTCAACACGGTCGCCACGAGCTTCATGAAGATCGCCGATGATATTCGATGGCTTGGCTCGGGTCCCACATCGGGTCTGCACGAGGTGCGGCTTCCGGCCATTCAGCCCGGGTCGTCGATCATGCCCGGCAAAGTGAATCCGGTGATGTCCGAAGCGATGATGATGGTCGCCGCACGCGTGATGGGAAATCACACGACCGTGACGGTGGCCGGCAGCCGGGGCAACTTCGAGCTGAACGTCATGATGCCGGTCCTCGCCCATGCGCTCCTTGAATCGGTGACGCTGCTGTCCAACATCGCTCGGGCGTTCGCGGATCGCTGCGTGGTGGGCATCGAAGCCAACGAGGAGCGGGCTCGTGAGCTGCTCGAGCGAAACCCTTCGATCGCGACGGCACTGAACCCCTACATCGGGTATGACGAGGCTGCCGTGGTCGCCAAGGAGTCGGCGAAGCGTGGAGTCAGTGTTCGTGAAATCGTCCGAGAGAGAGCTCTTCTGCCCGAGGACCAGATCGATGAAGCGCTCGACGTCCGTTCGATGACTCGACCGGGGTTGCCGGACGCCGACTGACGTGGGTGGAACACTTCTGGCTATGGAGGTCCGCCTGCCTCCGGTTGCCGGGGCCGGGCGACGGCGTCGGTAAGACCATCGTCAGCGGTCGAGGAATTCCCGGAGCCGATCTTCTTCGGTCATCCTCTTCCTCCTCCGCTCGTCATGCTCGCGTCTCACCTTTTCTCCTCGAAGGTGGGCGGCAAGACGGGCTTCTTCTGCCGAATCCCAGAGCGCTGTCGGGGTGCTGGAGGCCTGAGGTTGAGCCATCAGCCACAGGATCCCCAAGCCCGCGGCTATGGAGGCGACCATCACCACTTTGCCCGCGGCCTGCATCGAGCCTCCGATCTCCTCTGCCCTGGAGAGCTTACCCACCCTCATGAGCATCGAGGTCCAGTCGTGCGAGCCGGCGTCCACGGGTCCGAACGGAGACACCAGAGGCAGGGCCTGATCGAGTGCGTCTGCGGCGTAGATCCCTGAGCCCACCAGTGCCGTCCCGAACCAGAACGTGCAGACCGTAGCACCGAAGGGATCCCGCTGTCGGACCAGCAGGTACGCGCCGGCCACGAGTGGGATGGCCAGCTCGAAGATGGTGCCACCGGCGATCGTGAGCATCCGGTTGCCGCTCCACATGAATGCGGCGTGGCCTGCCTCGTGAAAACCGAGGTTCATGCCGTAGAAGATCGACTCGTAGTGCCACTCTGTCATATAGCCGTTGAGGAACCAGAGCAGCATCAGGACGACAGGCAGACGATAGTACCAGATCTGCCCTTCGACCCGGTCTTCGAGCCAGGCTCGGATGGTCACCCGTCGAACATTCATGAACGCGACCGTATGCACCCCCTCCGGGACAGGCAAGTGAAGGGAGTCGTTCTGTTGGACGAGTGCACAGCTGCGTCCGGCATACCGGCGCTCCTCTGATCGCCAGCGCGCCACCGGGTTCGCGGCTGCGGTC
This sequence comes from Gemmatimonadales bacterium, assembly GCA_038120095.1. GTDB lineage: Bacteria > Gemmatimonadota > Gemmatimonadetes > Longimicrobiales > Gaopeijiaceae > UBA2589. The sequence continues at coordinate 25,910 of JAYOKZ010000010.1, read as the reverse complement.
TCGTCGATCGGATCCCGGGACCGGAGGTCGTTCAGAGGCCACTGGACGGACGCGACGTCCTGCTCTGCGGCAGGACCGCCACGGGGAGCAGGGTACCCAAAAAGTGAGTGACGCCAGATGCAAGCACCTGGCGCCACTCTTGGCACGCCCCCCCAGGGCGTGGTGCCCGCCGCTGCTGGCGCGGGACTTTGTGCCGACGGAACGACCGAAGTCGAACAACGCCGGCACAGAGGGCTGAGGTTCGAACCCGAACCCAACTGACCTCTATGTACACCCCTGCGCGAGAATCCGCCATAGGGACGTAGCATAGACGCTTTCCAACTGCAGTATTGTAAGACCAAACGCTTCATCGCACGACCTCCCGTGATGTGCGGACCGTCATCTCGAGGAGTGGCTTGCGGGTTGAGCCTTCCTAGATGCCGCCGTTCATTCGATTATGCTGCATGAGCCGCTACATCGATGAACTGGGCGCCCATGTCTCCGCATCAGGGGGTGTGCACCTTGCGCCCGAGCGCGCGGAGGCGATCGACGCAAGTGTGCTCCAGCTGTTCACGAAGCAGCCGAGTCGCTGGGCTGAGTCCACGATCGACGACGCCACGGCCCGGGCATTCAAGGAGGAGCGCGCGGCTCGGGACATCAGGGTCGCCGGGGCTCACGATTCCTACCTCATCAACCTCTCGACCCCGGACCGCAGGCTGTGGCGCATGTCGCAGCGCTCATTCGAGTCGGAACTTGCACGGTGTGCGAAGCTCGATCTCGACTTCCTGGTCACCCATCCCGGGAATGCGACGGACAAGGATTACGAGGCCGGGCTCGAGCGCAATGCTCGTGGAATCACGGAATCGCTCGAAGCGGTCGAGGGTCCGACCCGGGTGCTGCTCGAAATCACCGCCGGGAGTGGCACGAGCGTGGGGGCGACCTTCGAGAATCTGCAATCGATCATCGAAATGATTCCGGTGGCGCAGCGGCATCGAGTGGGCGTCTGCTTCGACACCTGCCATGCATTCAGCGCCGGGTACGATCTCGTCGATGATTACGACGGCGTGTGGTCCGCGTTCGATGGCGTGATCGGCCTCGATCGGCTGGGCTTGATTCACATGAACGATTCGCAGCACCCCTTCGACTCCCGTAAAGACCGACACGAGAGCATCGGTGAGGGAAGCCTGGGGCTTGAGCCTTTCAGGCGGATCGTTCTCGATGAGCGCCTGATGGCTGTGCCCAAGGTACTGGAGACCCCGAAGGGCGATGATGGGGTCGACGCGGATGTCCGAAACCTCACGCTGCTGCGTACGCTCAGATCAGAGGGCTGAGGCCCAGCCCCGCACGGAGTCGTCCCAAACACCCTTCTCCGAGTTCTGCGGCCGACCCTATATTCCTCCTCCGCAGTTGGAGGGCCTTTTATTGAGCCAACGCATCGAAGCCGGGACTGACTCCCGGACATGACGCTAAGCCCCGGAGGAGGGGAAAGCGGTAAGGTTCGGGGAGGTCGCCACTCGTGGTTTCCCGGGCTTCAATGAATTCCCCTCTGACTGCCGCGGGAGTCGGTTCGCAACGCCGGTCTGGCATGCGTCTCGGCTCCCGCATTTTTTATGTTCTCGATCCGATGGACCGTCCCATCAATGTCTGGGTAGCCCCCCACCTGACGAACCGTCTTTCCTGTGCGAGAAACCGACATGCCCAACGTTCGAGTGACGCGCCGAGCTCATTTCTGTTCGGCCCACCGACTCTTCCGGGATGATTGGTCGGACGAGCAGAACCGGGAGGTCTTTGGTGACTGCTCCAATCCGAACTGGCACGGTCACAACTATGTGCTCGATGTGACGGTCGAGGGTCCGGTCGATCCGGAGACGGGGTTCGTGATGGATCTCAAGCAGATCAAGCACGCAATCAACGAGCGGGTGATCGACGACGTGGACCATCGGAACCTCAACGTCGAAGTGCCATGGCTCGAGGGTACGATGGCGTCGACCGAGAATTTTGCCGTGGCCATATGGGAGCGGATCGCAGGCGCACTCCCGAATCGGGTCCGGCTACACCGGATCTATCTGCAGGAGACGCCGAACAATTCCGTCGAATACATGGGACCGAACGAACGCTGACGACATGACCGAGATGAACGATACGATGCTGGGGAGTGGAGCCGATCTTTCCGGGGTGGACTTCGAGGACCTCGTCGCGGAGATGATCCGCCGATGTGGAGACTCGCCCGAGCGCGAGGGCATGATGAAGACGCCGGAGCGGGTGGCGAAAGCGATGGCGTTTCTTACCAAGGGTTACACCGAATCTCCCGAGGCAGTGGTGGGTGACGCGATCTTCTCCGAGAACCACCAGAGTATGGTCCTCGTGAAGGACATCGAGATCTACTCGCTCTGCGAGCATCACATGTTGCCGTTTTTCGGGAAGGCGCATGTCGCATACATCCCGAACGGCAACGTCATGGGGCTCTCCAAGGTCGCCCGCCTGGTCGAGGTCTATGCGCGGCGATTCCAGGTTCAGGAGCGCCTGACGGAGCAGGTTGCACAGGCGGTCTGGGAAACCACCCACCCGCAGGGCGTGGCGGTGGTGATCGAGGCGTATCATCTGTGCATGATGATGCGGGGTGTTCAGAAGCAGAACTCCAAGACACTCACGTCGGCGATGCGTGGGATCTTCCTCGAGGATCACCGAACCCGAGACGAGTTCATGAGGCTGGTGACCAGCGCACATCCTCCGCTCGGATGACGGAACGTCCGAGCCTCGCGGGCCTGAACTGCCTGGTTACCGGCGCAAGCCGGGGGATTGGTCGGGCGACGGCAGTCGCACTCACGTCCAGGGGGGCGCGTGTGTGGGCGTTGGCGCGGAGTCTGGATGCGCTGCTCGAACTCGAGCGCGAGTGCGGGGCGTCTCCGCTCGTCGTCGACCTGGCCGACGATACATCGCTGTGGGCCGCTCTGGACGAAGCCGCGGAATCCCGTGGGGGAGTTCCCGACATCGTGGTCAATGCCGCCGGAGTTTTTGGAATGGAGGCGTGTGCGAGTGAATCGGTCTCTTCATTCGACGCACACGTCTCGATCAACCTTCGCGCCCCGTTTCTCGTGACCCGGGCGGTCTTGCCGGGGATGCTTGCTCGCGGCTCGGGCCTCATCGTGAACGTCGGATCCGTCGCCGGGCGTAAGGCGTTCCCGGGCAACGGCGCGTACGCCGCATCGAAGTTCGGGCTTCGGGGATTTCACGAGGTACTCCTCGAGGAACTTCGTGGGACCGGGGTTCGGGCATCCCTGATCGAGCCCGCCGCGACCGACACGGCCCTGTGGGACGATCTGGACCCCGACTCGGATCCCAATCTTCCGGATCGCGCCGACATGATGACGCCCCAGCAGGTTGCCGACGCGATCATGTTCGTGGCGCTGCGGCCTGAGGGGGTCTCGGTGCCACACCTTGCCCTGGAGCGTGGCTGACAGGGTGCATGCATTTCCTTCTTACTGATCGGCTGAGCTGTCCTCGCTGTGGGCCCACCTTCGGGCTCATTCTGAGGGCGGACCACCTCGTCGATCGTCGTGTGCGATCGGGGGTGCTCGGGTGCCCGAATTGTCGGGACTCGTTCGAAATCAGCAGTGGGTTCGCCGATCTGCGGGCGCCACCGCGTGGACCCCTTCCGGACGGGCGCGCGGGATCGGGTGCTCGACCTGAACCGGAGGATGTGGACAGGGTCGTCGCTTTGCTCGGAATCGTCCGCGGTCCCGGTGTCGTAGCGGCTCTGGGGGCGGCGGCCCCGTACGCCGGCCCGGTTGCCGAGTCGGTTCAGGATCTCATGGTCATCGCCGTAGACCCGGACGCGAGGTCGTGGCAGGGTCACGACGGGGTCTCGCGGATCGCGGCCGCTCCGGGTCTCCCGTTGTTCGATCGGAGCCTTCGCGGTGCCGTCGTCGACGGTGGAGCAGGTTCTGCGATGCTCTTCGAGGCGTGCCGATGCACGGCTTCGAAGGGGCGGGTGGTGGTACTGAACGCCGAAGCGGGATCGCCCTCGGTGATCGAGGAGGCGGGCCTTTCGGTGCTGGCCTCGCAGGATGGAATCATGGTCGCTGCGAGGGGCTGAGCGTTGCGCCCGGACCTGCAGCCTCTCTACCTTGCCGTTTCTCGGGAAAATCGGCGTCGCAGGGCAACTTCGGCGTCGGCCACGAGTCTCTGACCCATCACGAATGGCCTTCTGGAAGAAGCTCCTCGGGAGCGACGGCGATCAGCGCGTCGACTATTATGACGAGGGCGTTGGCCTCCTCGAGGACGGAAAATTCCACGAAGCGCTCACGTCCTTCCGGTTGGCCCTCAAGGCGGCCCCGGGGGACCCGATCGTTCTTCAACAGATCGCCATCTGTTACACGAGGATCGGGATGATCGACGAGGCAGCGAAGACGTATCGCCATGTTCTCCAGAAGGATCAGACGTCGTCGGGTGCTCATTACGGACTTGCGTTCATCAAGCTCCGCGGAGACCGCCCGGAGGACGCCATCCCTCACCTGGAGTCGTTTCTGAGGCATGCCCCGAGGGACGAGGCGGCGAGCACACATGTCGAGCATGCCCGGACGACTCTGGCCCATCTACGAGGGGGTCCTCCCTCAGAACCCATGATGACCATGCACGAGGACGATCGCGATGTCGGGTAATGTTCGGCAGGCTCGCCTGCGGTGGACTGGTCAAGGGATGGCGTTTCGTGGTGGACCGGATGGCGGTGCAGAGATCGGGGTGGATGGAGGCGGTGTCGAGGGACCGGCGCCGATGCATCTCTTGTTGATGTCCGTGGGCGCGTGCATGGCGATCGACGTTCTGATGATTCTCGAAAAGGGACGAGTGCCGGTCGATGACCTCGAAATCGAGGCGGTCGGCGTTCGGGCCGACGACCCTCCTCAGCGATATGAATCGATGGAACTCGTGTACCGGATCAGCGGGCCGTCCGAAGACGAGCAGCAGAGGGTCGATCATGCCATTGCACTCTCGAAGGACAAGTACTGCTCGGTTCTGCACACGCTTGACCCGAACATCGATCTGACCATCCGCAGCGAACGAGTGTGAGTCGGACTGTGGCTACGACCCCGGACTACTGCGCGAACGACACAGACGTACCGGTTTCGACGCTGACCGGTCTCTTCTTCGAGGCGATCGATCGATTTGAGGGTGAGCCGGCCCTTCAGAGGTTCGAGGCTGCGGATCGGATCGTGGACATCAGCTACGGCGACGTGCTGCGTGACGTCATGCGGGTTGGTCAGGCGCTCCGGGCGTCGGGTGTCGATCGCGGTGATCGTGTTGCGATCCTGTCCGAAAACCGTCCCGAATGGGCCATGGTCGATTACGCCTCCCTCTGCACGGGTGCGTGGGTCGTGCCCGTGTATCCGACGCTGACGGCGCCCCAGGTTCAGTATGTGCTCGCGGATTCTGGTGCGAAGATCGTATTCGCCTCTACGCCCGAACTGGCGGGAAAGGCGCTCGAAGCCTCGGCGGGATGCGCGCAGGACATTCTGGTGGTCAGCTTCGATCCCGGGTCGGGGACTGACGCCATCGCGTGGGGAGATTTTCTCTCACGCAGTGGCGCCGTCGATGGGCCGGAGGATCGAGCGCGCTTCCGCGAGGAGGCCCTCCGGGCACAGCCGGACGATGTGGCGACGGTGCTGTACACGTCAGGAACGACGGGAGCCCCGAAGGGCGTGATGCTCACGCACAACAACGTCGCCTCGAATGTCCGCGCCACCGAGATGCACCTCGACATCCGCAGCTCGGACAACACCATCAGCTTCCTGCCGTTGTCGCACATCCTTCAGCGAATGGCCGACTACCTGTTTTTCTGGGTCGGCGTCACCATCGCGTACCCCCGGTCGCTCGACACGCTGATCGTCGATTTGAAGGAGGTGGCTCCGACCGTCGTCGTCTCCGTCCCGCGGATCTATGAAAAGATCTACAACGGGGTCATGTCCGCACGAGGACCGAAGAAGAAGTTGATCGACTGGGCAGCGGCCGTTGCTGATCAGGCGGCAGAACTGCGGCTGGCCGGATCCCAACCCTCTGGTCTTCTGGCGCTCAAGTATGGGCTTGCCGACAAGCTCGTCTTCTCGAAGGTGAAGGCCGCAGTCGGTGGGCGTATGCGGTTCTTTGTCAGTGGAGGTGGGCCTCTGGCCCCGGCTTTGAACCGGTTCTTCTATTCGATCGGGCTCACAATCCTCGAGGGATACGGACTCACGGAGACGAGTCCCGTCACCAACGCCAACCGGGAGGACTTCTTCCGAATCGGTACGGTCGGTCACCCCGTGCCCGGCACGGAGGTCCGCATCGCCGAGGACGGAGAAATCCTTATCCGGGGTGCCCAGGTCATGAAGGGGTACTACAACAAGCCCGAGGCCACTGCCGAGGTGCTCTTCGATGACGGATGGTTTGCCACGGGAGACATTGGAGAGATCGATGCGGACGGGTACCTCGCGATTACCGATCGCAAGAAAGATCTCATCGTCACGGCGGGCGGGAAAAACGTGGCGCCGCAGCCGATCGAGAATCTCCTGAAGACACATGGTCTTGTGGAACAGGCAGTGCTGGTGGGAGATCGCCGCCGATACTGTTCGCTGCTCGTGGTGCCCGCATTCGATGCACTCCGCCAGTGGGCGGATGATCGGGGAATCCAGGTCGGCTCGGTGGAGGAGCTCGTCGTGCACCCGGATGTGGTCTCCGGGGTGCAAAAGGAGTTGTTCGCGATGCTCAACGACCTCGCCTCGTACGAACGGCCCAAGAAGCTCGCCCTCCTCGCGGAGGAGTTCACTGTTGAGAATGGCCTCATGACCCCGACGCTCAAGGTGAAGCGGCGCGAGTTGCGCGACCGCCTCGGGGACGTGATCAACGCGCTCTACGAAGACGAAGCGGCGGACGCGACCGCCGGCTGACTTTGATGGCCGACACCAGCGAGCTGGCTGCGGTGGTCCTGCTGACGACCATGCCGAACGACCAATCTGCGGAAACGCTCGCCAGGCGCCTCGTGGACGAGCGGATGATTGCGTGCGCGAACCTCGTTCCGGGCGTTCGGTCCATCTATCGATGGAATGGAGAAATCAGGGACGAAGGGGAGGTCCTGGTCGTCATGAAGAGCTCTGCCGAGCGGGTTGAGCTGGTTCAATCGCGCGTCCACGATCTGCACCCCTACGACGTACCTGAGATCCTGGTGCTGCCCGTTGCGAGCGGTCACCGGCCGTACCTCGACTGGATCACGGCTCAGGTGACGGGATGATGGCGAGACGCCGGAAGAAGCGAAGCAGGAAAGCGGCTACCGATGCGTCTCAGGTCGAGTTGCTGCCGGAGCTGACCAGCGAGGCCTCCGGGCAGGTCGATGAGGCCGGAGTCGCCGGCGGCGATGAGCCGAAGCCCTCGGTCGAAGCGCCGCAAGTGCAGCCGGAGTCACCGGTTGAAGCAGAAGCGGAGGTGGGAGGCAAGGTCGTTCACGGTGACGCGGATCGTGTCGAAAGTCTCCCTGAAGCACCGCGTCCTCAGGGCAATCAGCTGTCGAGGGCCCGCGACCTCGTTCAGTCCGGTCGTATCGAAGAGGCGATCGAGGAGTTTCTGCAGATTCTGGCGCAGAACCCGAACAATCTGAGAGCACACAACAACCTCGGAATTCTCTTCGATGAGCTCGGTCGGCACGACCGGGCGGTCGAGCATCTGGAGGCTGCACGAGAGCTGGAGCCGGAGAACGTAGAGGTCCTGACCAATCTGGCGAGTGCCCTGACGAAGTTGGCCCGATTCGACGCGGCGGACGCCTTGATCACGCAGGCACTGCGGATCTCTCCGGATGATGTGGCGGCACGGCTCGCCCAGGCGACCCTTTCCTTCCGACGGGGCCTGTATCCTCAGGCCGAAGTGGAGCTTCGCTGGGTTTGCGAACGTGATCCGGAGAACGGGGAGGCGTTTTACTATCGGGCCGAGGCACTGAATCGAACGGACCACTTCGTCGAGGCGTCCCAGCTCATGTTGAGGGCCGCTGAACTGCTCCCCGATGATGCGCGTCCTTTCTATACACTGGGCCACCTGTACGATCGGGAGGGGCGCCCGGCCGAGGCCGCCGAGATGTATCGCAAAGCGCGGGACCTGCAGCCATCATGATCCGCGTTCGTGTAGGGAAGCTGTCCGACCAGACGGTCGAGGGTGTCATGCGCCCGGTGCAGTCGGATTTCTCACCGGTAAGCCACGCATCCAGAGATCTGGCGGCGGCGGCGGGCGAACGCGTCGAGCAGAAACTCTCCCGGGTGGGTCCCTTGCCTGTCGGGGGTGCGGTCATGACGCCCGCGGGGAACCTCCCCTGCGACTTCCTGATCCACGTCGTCGTGAGCTCTGCGGACGAAGCACAGTCGTCCTTTTCGGTCAGGAAGGCCGTTCAGAACGGGCTGCGCCGTGCGTCGGACATGGGTCTGACCTCCCTCGCCCTACCTCCTCTGGGCCTCGGGGCGGGAATGACCGAGCCCGAGGACGCGGCTCGGTCATTGTGTGAGATTCTCTTCCAGCATCTGGACGAAGGCGAACCAATCGAGATCACGGTGGTCGTGCCGTCTCCCTACGAAGAAGAGGTGTTCTCCAGAATGGTTCAGGAACTGGCTGACGAGAGGCGGGGGTAGCCATGAGGTACGTGGGAACATGGCGCGAGGTCTGCCGTACCCACGGCGTATCGTAGCCGCACGGGCGCGATCTCAACGGACGAACGCTCATGCGAAAGCGGATAATCGGGACGATGATCGTGGTGGTCTGGATCGCCATGGTCGGGTGGAAAGCCCGCGACGAATACTTCCAGCCCGAGTTGATTCGGCTCGCTGAGGCGGCGCTGACGCTCGCACCGGGCATCAACTTCTACACCCTGACGATGAACGATCGAACCGTGGGGCAGGCGACCTCTCGGCTCGACACCGTTCCCGACGGATTCCAACTGGAAGACCTGATGAACCTGGAGCTTCCGGCTCTCGGTCAGACGGGATTTGCGGTGGCCCGGACGCGGGTGAAGCTCGATCCATCGCTCGTCATGGAGAATTTCAGCTTTACGCTGGACAGTGAGGTTGGCCGCTTCGAGGCAAGCGGAGAACTGCTCCCGGACACGACCCTGGAGGTTCGCATCGTGTCGGCCGGTAGCGAGCAGAATCTCTCGTTTCGGCTTCCTCAGCCCCCGATCATGTCCAACGTCGTCCCGATTCGGGTAGCGATGGGCGAGGGACTCGAGGTCGGGAAAACCGTGCGACTGCCCGTCTTCGACCCGACCAGTCTGAGCACCCGGACCGTGGAAGTGCACATTCTCGACCACGACACGCTTCTGGTGACCGACTCGGCGGCGATTGGCGCGGATGGCCGCTGGGCATCGGCCCGACAGGATCCTGTGCCGGCGTGGAAGATTGCCGAGGAGTTCGGCGGAATTCGCGTCGAGAGCTGGGTGGATGAGGACGGACGTATCCTCCAGGCCTCCAGTGCGCTCGGCTTTGCCATGCAAAAGACGGAGTACGAGCTTGCCCGGCAGGCTCAGGAAGACTCCCGCCTGGTATCGGGGTCTCCGATCGACGACGATGTCATTCTCTCCACCGCGGTTCAGAGCAACGTCGACTTCGACGACGTGACACAGCACGACGAGCTCCGATTTCGACTGACCGGGGTCGATCTCGAAGGCTTTCAGCTCGACGGTGGGCGGCAGTCCCTGCGGGGTGACACGCTCATCATCCGCCGCGCAAGCTGGGATGAGGTGGATCCGGGCTACCGCCTGCCGTACGCGTTCATGGACCTTCGTGAGTCGCTCGAACCCGAACCTCTCATTCAGAGCGATGACGAGCGCATCATCCGAAGAGCGCGCCAGATCACCAACCGTCGGACGCAGTGGTCTCAGGACCCGAAGGAGGTCGCGAGACAGCTGACCACGGCCGTCTACAACATGCTCGAGAAGGAAATCACCTTTTCCGTGCCCAACGCTGTCCAGGTCCTGGAGACCCTGCAGGGGGACTGCAACGAGCATACTGTCCTGTACGTCGCCATGGCGCGGGCGCTTGGCCTGCCGGCGCGTACTGCGGTGGGGCTCGTCTTCGTCAACGGCGCGTTCTTCTATCACGCGTGGCCCGAGGTCTGGCTCGATGAGTGGGTCGCGGTCGATCCGACGTTCGGGCAGTACCCCGCGGACGCCTCCCACATACGCTTCGTCATCGGTGGGCTGGCCCAGCAGGTGGAGATCGTCCGGTTGATCGGGAGCCTCGACATCGAGGTACTCGACGGGATCATGGCAGAGGAGCAACCGTGAAGACCGAAACGGATTCGACCTCCGATCGACTGGAACGACCGAACGAACCTCAGGGTCTCCGGCAGAGCGAGGCTACGAACGAGATGCTGAAGCTTCGAGGCGTTCGAAAAAAGTATGGGAGCTTCGAGGCGGTGAAGGGGATCGATCTCGCCGTTCGCCGGGGAGAGATCTTTGGATTTCTCGGACCGAATGGAGCCGGGAAGACGACGACGATCCGCATGGTGGCGGGTATCCTCCGGCCCTCCGACGGAGACATCGTGGTGGGCGGGAATGACCTCGACAGGGAGCCGGAACAGGCGAAGTCGCGGATCGGATACATCCCCGACCGACCGTATCTTTACGACAAGCTCTCAGGAGGGGAATTCCTGCGCTTCGTGGCCGGGCTGTGGGGTCGCGAGGGAGGAGACGTGGAGGCAAGAGCCGATCGCCTGCTCGAACTCTTCCACCTCAGCCCGTGGAAGGACGAGCTGATCGAGAGCTATTCGCACGGTATGCGACAGAAGATCCTCATCAGCTCGGCGCTCATCCATCAGCCGGAGCTGATCGTTGTCGACGAACCCATGGTAGGGCTCGATCCCCGGTCGGCTCGTCTGCTCAAGGACCTCTTTCGGGAGTTTGTTGCCAACGGCGGGACGGTCTTTCTATCGACGCACACCCTGGAGGTCGCCGAGGCGCTTTGCGATCGGATCGCGATCATCAATCAAGGGGAGATCATTGCCTCCGGTACGATGGACGAGCTTCGGAGTCAGGCGGAGGCCGGGGGAGCGCACCTCGAGGAAATCTTCCTGAAAGTCACGGGGGGAGAGGCCATGAGCCACGTCATCGAAAGCCTTCGGGAGGCGATCGAGCGGTGACCGGCGGGGTTCAAACCAGGGCGGGTCTGATCTGGCTTCTTCGTCCCAAAATCCGTACCAAACTCAACCGGGCGAAGACGGACGAGGGGCGTGTGTTCAAGGCACTCCTCCTCGGGTTCGTCGGTCTGTTTTTCTGGGCGCTGATCTTCGCAGTGATCTTTCGGATGCTCCTGTACTTCCGTGGTACTCAGGGCATCGGAGACTTGCTGGCGGGCAAGCTTCTTGGACTCGCATTTCTGACGTTTCTGATGATCCTGATTCTATCGAACGTCATCACGGCCCTCTCGACGTTCTTCCTTTCGGAAGATCTCGAGTTCGTCGTGGCCGCACCCGTGGAGGCCGAGACGGTTTACTCGGCTCGACTCATCGAAACGATCGTCGACTCCTCGTGGATGGTCGCATTGCTCGCGATCCCCCTGCTGTCGGCCTACGGTGCGGTGTACTCGGCGGGTCCTCTCTATTTCCTGCTCGCGATCGGGACCGTCGTTCCGTTCCTGGTGATTCCGGCCGTGGTCGGGAGTGGCATCACCCTGCTGCTGGTCAACATCTTCCCCGCCCGTCGCACGCGGGATCTGCTCGCGCTGGTGGGGCTGCTGGCCGCGGCCGGTGTGCTGGCGCTGTTTCGGTTTCTTCGCCCGGAACGGCTCATGAGTCCGGAGGAGTTCAGCAGCCTCGTCGACTTCATTGCGGTTCTCCGTACCCCGACGTCCGCATGGCTCCCGAGCGAGTGGGCCGCCGAGGCTCTGATCTCTCAGCTGAACGGCCGCTTTCAGTGGTTTCCCTTCGCTTTTCTGTGGTCCACGGCTGCCATGTGTTTCGTCGTCGGTGCGTGGCTCCATCGACGGTATTTCGAAACCGGGTTCACTCGAGCCCAGGAAGGGGCCGAGAAGAAGGAGGGGCGGAGTCGGTCCCGACTCCTGGAGAAGATCTTCCGGGCCAGGGATGTTGCGACTCGAGAAATGCTGACCAAGGAATTCCGGGTCTTTTTCCGGGACACGACGCAGTGGTCGCAGTTGATCCTGCTCGGCGTCCTGGTCGCCGTCTACGTGTACAACATCACGGTTCTCCCCCTGTATACCGGTGAACAGGTCTCCTTCCTGCTCATCAATGCGGTGTCCTTTCTCAATCTGGGCCTGGCCGGCTTCGTCGTCGCGGCCATCGCAGCACGGTTTGTGTTTCCGGCCATGTCGATCGAGGGGCGAATGATGTGGCTGCTCAAGTCTTCACCGGTCGACCTTCGGACGATCTTCTGGTCGAAGTACCGCGTGGGCACGTTTCCGCTGCTTCTGGTGGCACTCCCGTTGATCGTCGGAACCAACCTCGTGCTCGAGGCGACGCCGTTCATTCTCGTCCTCACGTCGCTGACGATGATCGGGGTGACGTTCGCCCTCACTGCGCTCGCCCTGGGTTTCGGAGCCCTGTACCCGAACTACGAGACGGAAAATGTGGCCGAAATCCCTACGTCCTTTGGCGGCCTCCTTTTCATGATGGCGGCCGTTTCGTACCTGGCCGGGGTGGTCATTCTCGAGGCCTGGCCGGTTTACCTCTACCTCAACTCGCGGGTTCAGGGCGGCGCAGCCGAGGTGAGCACGACTCCGCTCTTGCTCGGCGTCTGCGGAGCGGCGATCCTGACCGCGCTCGCTACCTGGCTCCCCTTGCGAGCAGGAATCAGGAAGATTCAATCAGTCGATTTCTGATCGTCAGTCGCCGTATCGGAGACATCCATGTTGCAATCGATCAAGAGTTTCTTCTCCTCGTCCATGACGCCATCCGCCGACCAGTCCAGCGTCGGTGGATCGAGCGACATCCGTCTCGCCGCCTGTGCGCTGCTCCTGGAACTTGCGTACGCTGACGACGAGTTCTCCGAGGAAGAGCAGCAGCACCTGGAGTCTGCGGTCCGTCGCCAGTTCGGCCTTGAGGAAGCCGAGGCGGTCAAGCTCCTGGAACTCGCGCAGCGGGAGCGGGAGGAGGCCGTCGATCTCTGGCAGTTTACGAATTTGATTGCCGAGAACTACTCCACCGGGCAGAAGATGGTGCTTGCCGAGATCATGTGGGGATTGGTGTATGCGGATGGCGATCTGGCGAGCAAGGAGGACTACCTCATGCGCAAGATCTGCAATCTCCTCAGGCTGGAACCGGGGTACCTCGCGGAGGCCCGGGAGCGACACACTCGCTCGCCGCAGGGAGCGACTCCGGCCCCCCGGCCACAGGGGTGACACCGAGGGGCCTCAGCCGCATATTTCTTCAGCGAACCATCCACTTGAACCACGACCGAGCATGCGCGATCTCGTTCCCGGCGGCTACTTGTTCACCCACGCCGTCTTCTGGAGTGTTGTGGGAATGGTTGCGGTTGGCACGAACGCCGTGGCGATCATTCTGTCCGTTGGCCTCGGTCTTCTGGTCATCGAGTCGCTGACTCAACGCTAGCCCTGCAGCTTCTGGATCGTCGAGTGGGCGTTCCCGTCCCGGGGGACGCTCGTTTTGCTGGCCTCGGCTTCCCCATGCGGCTCGGCTCGGCAGGATCCTCGGGGAAATGGTCCGCGTGAGCGCACTCGGCCGAGTCAACCTCCAATCTGCGAGATCTTCATGACCGCTGTCTCCTTGATCCTCACGGGTGTGATCGGTCTCGGAGTCGGCATCTGGCTGGGTATGCCCGGGAGGTATACCCAGACATCCGACGAGATCGAGCACATCATGGAGACGGGTGTGGGTCGGCGTGGTCGACGAAAGCAGGTGTTCACCCCTCTCGCATGGATGAAGCGCCGCGTGAGCGCAAAGGACACGGCGTCGCGAGGTCGTCGACAAGGTCGGTCGAGGGCGGGATTCAGGCTCGAGGCCCCGGACGAGCGTAACTGACCGTACAAAGGGCCGTCCCGCACTGTCCGACAGCATGTCGCGTCGTTTCGGTGGTGCGCGGCGCGGCGCATCTTTTCGAGGCAGGCCGAGCGCCCGCCAATCCTCACTGAACGCCCATGTCACCCATCCGCTCAGGAATCGTCCATCGTCCTGCCTCGCGTCTGATTACTGTGGGTTGCCTGGCGTGGGGTGTCTCAGCGTGCTCGAATTCTGCTACAGCGCCGGTCCCGGAATCCGCTGAGTCACTCGTCGGTCTCTGGCAATCCACCGTACCGGACGTCGCTCAGACCACCCTCGAGTTTCGGGCCGGTCAGGAGTTCTCTCTCGTCCACGCGGACTACGTCGATCGCCGCTGCTCATCGGAAAAGGGAGTCTGGAGTGTCTCGGATGGAACGCTGACGCTCCGGGTCACCACCAGGAATGGTGAACTGGTGTCTGACTCGGTCGAGTCGGCACTGTTCTCACGAGTGGGCAACACCCTGACGATCACGTCCGTTTCGGGGGTGCAGGGCACCTTCGGCTCGGCCTCGTCGATGCCGGGCTGCGCCGACTACGGCTGGATGAGCATGGTGATGTCCGCGGAGGTCGACGGAATCATGACCGACTTCAGCACTCGGGGTTCATTCCTCATCAATCTGCCCGCCGGTATCTCGAGTGGTTTTCTTCGTCTTACCGGGTTCTTCGACCCCGACCAGCTTGGGCTGGACCCGTCCTGCATGACGTGCCGGCTCCTGAACATCGACGTCTATCACGAATTGGGCGCACCCCTGGAGACGGGCACATACCCGACCGAGAGCTTTGGCCCGACCGGCAATCGATCGGAGGCGCAATACGACCTTGCCTACCCGGGGATCTCACAATTCGGATCGAATGACTCCGATCCGACAATTCAGCCGTGGTCGGGAGAGGTGGTCGTCGCTACGCTGACTTCGCAGGTGGCGGAGGGCACCTTCCACTTCATCGTCTACGACGCCACTGGCTCGGGGCCGCCCTACCCCAACGTAACCATCGAGAACGGCTCGTTTCGGCTCACGTTCGACTGAGCATGGGGGGGCGGGGGTGCTCCCTCAACGCACCAGAGCATCGACGGCGACCATGAGCAGCCCTATGAAGGCTCCGAGGACGTAACCGAGGCGCACGATCAGGCGCAGCTCTCGGTCCGTGACCTTCCTCACGATCTCCTCCATTCGGGCCGTGGGAAAGTGGAGGACTTTTTCCTCCACCCGTCGGGCGACATCGAGCCGCTCGACGACTGCCGGTACCTGAGTCTGTACCCAGTCCCAGATCGGGTCGCCGAGGGCGACCTCGATCCGATCGGGGCCATCGTCGGGGAACCAGCGTGCAGGCACCCCGACAGGGTGCTCCATCCCTCGAGCGGCAAGCCTGCGAGCACCTGATTCGACAGCGCGGAGCACGACCTCCGTACGGGCGGTCGCGACGATCAGGTCGGCGATCTTCTGAGCCGGAACCCGCTCGAGTACATCTCCCCACGTACGGGCTCCGGCGTGGTCCAGGCCGTCGCGTAGCTTCTCGACCAGGAACTCCCGAGTCGCGGGATCCCGCGCGCTCC
>JAYOKZ010000010.1:0-10356 GCA_038120095.1 Gemmatimonadales bacterium | reverse complement strand
GGGTATCACGGGTCGCCACCATGCTTGGATCGTCGGCCTGGCCCAACACCTCGTTCACCGGCCGTCGCAGGAAGTCGACGATGGCCTCGTTGGCCCCCTTGGCGATCGACCTTTGTACGGCGGGATCCCGGAGGATTTCAGACAGCCGCTCGGCCCCCTCTTCCTGAATGGTGTCGAGCACCTTCTGGATGGTATCCTCCGTCATGACGACCCGGGCAACCACCCGCTGGTGGAACTTCAGGTCTCGGAGGAACCGCTGCAGGAGTTCCTCGATCGTACTCTGGAATTTTCTTCGCGTCTCGGGCTCGTCGAGAAGCCCGCCCAGTCGCTGAGCCGCGAGAGGCAGGTAACTCGCGATCGCCCTCTCCATCGAGCCGACCAGGCCGACAGGCAGGATTTCCTCGAAATTCTGGCCGGGCCTCAGCAGGCCGATCGCGGCGCGCTCGATGTAGTCGGACACCGCGTCCGAGAAATCGTCACTTTCCACGACACCGTGGAGCCACTCTTCGACGGCGGCCTGAACAGCGACACCTCGAGTCGGAGTGAGAATTCCCGCGATCGGTTCGTCTGCAATCGCATCGACAAGGTCCCCGGCCCGCAACAGCATCGATTCCTCGAAGCGCTCCGACGTCACGTACAGGGACAATTGCTCCATGCCTGCCCGGATTCCGTCATCGATGAGCTGTTCGACGTCCACGCGTACCGACGGTGGGATGAGCTGCCCCAGCGAGCCTCGCTCAGTATGGAGGACCTCGTCGATGACGATCCTGAGTCTATGGTCGAAGGCTTCCCGGAATTCGGGGTTGGCGAACGTGTTCGTCAGGTCATCCGGGGTCAGAAGGCGGTTTCCGACCGTTCGGCCGATCGCCGCGGCGAGACGAGGTTGATTCTTTGGCACGGCTCCGTGCAGAAACTTCATCGGCCAGCGTCCAAACAGCCGAGGCGGGTGATAGGGATGAAAGAGCATCCAGACAGCGATCGTGTTCGTCAGCCCACCGGCCAGTGCACCGAACCCGATCGTCAGGAGAGTGAGTAGAACGTCTGGATTCATCAGGTCATCGTCGCTCGTGCACTACGACGCCATGAACTCGGAACGTCGCCGTGCCCGCGGCCAGTTCACCGGTCACTTCGAAGAGAGCCTCCACCGGGAGGAGTGGTCCGGGACCTTCACCTGCCTGAATCTCGGCTGACACCGCCTCGAGGCGGCCCTCGATCTGGCCACTTCGGGAGCTGACACGCCACTTGACGGGGATGTCCCGTCGGGCGGGAGGAAATGCTTCGGTTTCCTCCCAGGCCACGTTGACGTTCGACCACTGCCATCGTTCGTCTTCGTGCACTCCCCACGCTCGGAAGCTCGGTTCGTCGGTGCCTCCATACTCCGAGTCTCCGGCAAGCACGAAGTAGGCGGAGTCTCCGGAAAGCAGGAAGGCCCAGTCGCCCGCAGGAGGCACGCCACCGGCCGAGGCACGCGACATGTCGAGGATCATGCCGTCGATCCGACGATCGACCAGAAATGCGGCACCGGAGCGTACCTGATAGGTATCCCCGTACGCTCCGGTCCACGGTGCATTGGCCTCCCCCAGAATGAGCTCGAGTGACCGAGCACCCTCTTCGTAGATGACTCCGTCGATCGCGCCGTTGTCCCGCACGAGGAATTGGAGCCCTTTGTGCGGTGCGAGCCGGGTGGGAGCCCTCGTTGGACCGGTACGCCAGCGCTCATCGAAGAATCCGTCCCAGACGCCGCCACGGGCGAGCCAGGCTCCGGCGTCTCGGATCACGCTGTCTGGCTCCTGGCTCGTCCGAATGAGCCAGGGCACGATGAACACACTGTCAGATGCGACGGATGCAAAGACGAAGTTTCGCTCGAAGAACCGGCGGGTTTGGGTTACCTCGTCTGTCGCAGGGATGTCGGTGGTGGGCTCCCCCGGCGCCGAATCACCGGCGTCGTCGCATGCCAGCGTCATGCTGAGCATCATGAAGATGCCGATCCGCAGTCGTGCCGTCTGCCGGGTCATGTCGAATCGCGGTACACCGGGTGTCGCGTCGGGTCGAGGATCTGCTCGGGACGAGCGCCAAGTTCGGCGTCGAGTGCTCGCGAGAATTTTCCGATCAAGCGTCGGGTCCGCCCCCAGTCACCCTTCTCCCCGCGTGACACGGCGACGGCGTCGACGCGTGTCTGACCCTGCTGGTCCAGGCCCACCTGAACGTGGACGTCCGTTTCAGAACCGATGAGTGGCACTTTGGCCAATGCCTCGATGATCCCTCTCTGGTCATCCGCTCTTCCGATACTCCAGCCCAGCAGGCCACCGCCACAGACACGCATCGACGCCTGCCAGACGTCTTCGAAGCGGATCGTGTATGTGCGCCCGGAGAGGCGTGGGTCATCCGACCGAGGGTCGGTGTTGGCTTCCTTCTCGTGGAGCCGGGCGAGCAGGCCGGTCAACCAGCCCCCTCCGGCCCCAGGGCAAAGCGGATGGACACGTTCGCCGTGACGGTCTGGTCACCCGCTTCGATCGGCGTATCTGCCGCGCGCAGGGTCATCGCTTCGGCCTGATAGGGGACCGGGCTCGGTCTCGACGCTCCCCCGGACACCTCCAACGGCCGCCCCAGACGATAACCGAGTGACTCGGCGATGACCTGGGC
The DNA here is from genome assembly GCA_038120095.1 of Gemmatimonadales bacterium. GTDB lineage: Bacteria > Gemmatimonadota > Gemmatimonadetes > Longimicrobiales > Gaopeijiaceae > UBA2589. Next base: position 7,713 of record JAYOKZ010000010.1, on the reverse strand, counting down.
CTGGCTTCGTGCAGCACGAACTGCCAGGGCCGTAGCCTCCGCTCGGGCAGGACCGGTATCCGAAGCGAAGAACGTGATCCCCGTGATTCGGTTCGCTCCGGCTTCGACCGCCCTATCGATCACGCGCCCGACCGCATTCACGGTGCCCACGGATGCGCGAACATTGTTCAGAGCGACATACCCGACCACCTCGCGCACGCGCTGGTTCGGGACAGAGGAGTACTCCGGACGCAGCGAGTAGCCATGCGTAGCGAGCTCGAGACCGTCGAATCCTGCTGCTCGGAGCGTGCGCAGCACGGCGTCCATGACGTCCGCATTCGCCTCGGCCGCCGCTCCTGCCGTGGCCCCACGGGTTTCAACCGCAAAGGTGACTGCGGCCCGATCCGGGTCCACCTGAACACTGCCCGTGCCACTGACCTGGATCCAGCCGGGCCCAATGACGGGTGCCTCCTGGCGCGGCTCGGCGGGGACCTCGTACCGATGGACGCGTTCCAGCGAGGTGTCGATCGGTGGGGCAAGCTGGCCGCCCGCACCCGGTCCCGTACAGGCACCCAGGGCGACGCCCAGCAGAACCGGCTTGGTGATCCTGTTCATGGCTCTCGAGGTGAAAGGAGACGCGATTGCCGGGGCATCGTGCAAGGTGTCCCCGGATCCGTTACGGACAACCCGCGGGACGCGTTATAGTGTGGCGCGCTCAACCACCACTCGCCACACCATTGTGAGGGACGATGAAAGCGGTCATTCCACTTGCCGGGAAAGGTACCCGCCTTCGCCCCCACACTCATCATACGCCAAAGCCCCTCCTGAAGGTCGCCGGCAAGCCGGTTCTCGCCTTCATACTTGACGATCTGGTCGCCCTTGGGGTGACGGAAGTCGTGTTCATCGTCGGTCATCTGCGAGACTCGATGCAGTCCTGGATCGATGCGGAATATCCGCAGATCAAGGGACATTACGTGCTTCAGGAGGTTCAGGACGGGACGGCCGGAGCGATCGCGCTTGCGGAGCCCTTCGTCGACGAGGACGTCCTGATCATTTTCGCCGATGCCGTCCTCGAGGTGGATTACGGACTGACTCGCACGCTGGGCTCCGAGTACGCTGCCGTTCTGTGGGCCAAAGAGGTAGAAGACTACCAGCGCTTCGGAGTCATCGTGACCAACGAGGATGGGACGATGAAGCAGATCGTCGAGAAGCCATCCGAACCCGTTTCGAAACTGGCGAACATCGGCCTCTATTACATCCGTGACCACGAACTGCTCTTCGAGGGCGTGCGCCATACGCTGGCCACCGACCCGGGACCGTCGGGAGAGTTCTATCTGACGGATGCGTTCCAGTACATGGTCGATCACGGGGCGAAGCTCATCACCGCCCCCGTCGAGGGATGGTGGGACGCCGGAAAGCCCGAGACGCTCCTGGAGACGAATGGCCATCTGCTCGAAACGGGTCGCGGCGGGGTCGATGAGGCGGCGATCGTGAGAGATGTTCACATCGTGGAGCCGGTCCGTATCGAGGCGGGCGTTGAAGTCCGTGGGGGGCGTATCGGACCGAACGTGACCCTGGAGCGGGGGGCCGTGGTCGAGGACTCCGAGCTCCGGGACTGTGTGGTCGGGCCCGGGGCTCGGCTCGCTCGTGTCAGCCTCCACGACTCGATGATCGGTGGGTTCGCAGACATTCGGGACGTCTCAGGTACGATGCGGGTGACCGACCACTCGGAGGTGTCTGGGGAGGTTTGACGCCACGGGGCGCCACCATGAGCGTTCGGGCAAGCCCCGTTCGGCGGTCGCGGGGATTTCCGGGCGATCCCGCGGTTATGCGGAGGAGCCCAGCCCGGCGTAGAGCAGGATGGTGTACAGGGCCCGAATCGCTCCGTCAGGACCGTCGACGTTTCGGTACCACTCGTCCGTCGTGTGTGCCAGTCCGGCATCGCCGCCACACCCGAGCGTCAGCGCGGGAATACCAAGGGCCATCGGTACATTGGCATCGGTGCTGGAAAGGGCCAGGAGGGGGTCACGCCCGCGCTCCCGTGTCGCGAGGAGTGCGGCCTGCACGAGAGTCTGGTTCTCGTCCGTCGAGCCGCCGGGCCTGTCGCCGACGATCTCCACCTGTGCCGAGAGTTCACGTTCATGGCTCACCTCCTCAGCGACGCACGTGTGAATCTGCTCCTGTAACCGCTCGAGGTGTTCGTCGGCGGCAGAGCGGGTGTCGATCTCGAGCCACACCTCCTGCGGGATCGCGTTGATACTGGTTCCTCCGCCGATTCGCGCGAGCGTCAGGGTGGTACGTGGTTCGCTGGCGAGCGGAAGCTGGGTGAGGCGCTGCCCGATCCGCGTCAGAGAGTGGAGTGGGTTCGGAGTGCCCCAGTCCACCCACGAGTGACCGCCCGGACCGCGCACCGTGACCCGATAGCGGCGTGATCCGAGACCACGGACAACAACGCGGTTCAGACCGGCTCCGTCGAGGGAGATGAATGCCGCAGCTCGCTCCCCCTCGCCCCCTGACCCGAAAAGGTGCTTCACTCCCCGAAGGTCACCCATGCCCTCCTCCCCCACGGTCCCGACGAAGAGCAGTGGACGGACAGTCGAAATGCGGGCCTCGTTCATGGCTTGTGCCACGGCGACCAGGCACGCGAGGCCGCGTGCGTCATCCGAGATGCCGGGACCCCTCAGCAGATCCCCATGACGGGTTACCGAAACGTCGGTGCCCGCAGGGAAGACGGTGTCCAGGTGAGCGCTCACGACGAGCATCCCGACATCGTCCTCGCCCGGGAATGACCCGAGGACGTTCCCGATCGGGTCCATCCGCACGTCCTGCAGGCCTGCACGTTCAAACATCTCCGCCAGCCTCAGACCTCGGTTTCTCTCCTGAAACGGAGGCGCAGGAATCTCGGAAAGTTCGATTTGACTGGAGAGCGTGCGCTCGTCGGTGCTCTCGAGGATCTCGGCGGCAGCGCGGAGCCGTCGGTCGGCGAGGATCGATTGAAACGGGTTGGTCACGATTGAGTCGAGGGATCAGCCGCACGCGGCCCGGAAGCGAATCTGAGTTACGAACGCGTTACAGACAGCAAGCTTGAGCGTTACTCAGCTCGACTAACCTCCGATCAGAAAAATCGCAGCCAGTGCCCGGTGCCAACGCCGAAGCGCTCGAAACACGCTTTCCAAAGGGTAGCATGATCAGGTCCACATTTCGATTCACCGCTCTCGTCGCTCTCGTCGCGGTCGCAGCGCCTGGTGCCCGGTCCCTGTCCGCTCAGCAGACGGGAACCATCGTCGGACACGTCCTCGATGCCTCGACGGCTCGGGCTCTCTCGGGAGCTCAGGTGTTCGTGAATGACGGAGTTGCTGGAGCGCTCAGTGATCTGGATGGCCGCTTCGTGATCGCCCGAGTGCCCGTGGGTCTGGTTTCCGTGACAGCTCAGATGATCGGCTATGGTACGAAGACGGTGACGGAAGTCTCCGTGAGCGCAGGTCAGGTGGTACCGCTCGACATCACGCTGACGGAGTCAGCGGTCGAACTGGACGAGATTGTGATCACGGCGACCCGTGAGCGCGGCAGTCAGGCGTTTCTCCTGGATGAACGGCGCACCTCAGACGCTCTGATCGAGGGCCTCGGGGCGGCCGAGATTTCCGCACGACCTGCTTCGGACGCCGCTGATGTCGCGCAGCGGATCACGGGTGTGACAGTCTCGGAGGGCAAATACGTGTTCGTGCGCGGTCTCGGAGAACGGTATTCGCAGACTTCGCTGAACGGCTCATCCTTGCCGAGCCCTGAGCCGGAACGTGAGGTCGTGCCGCTCGACCTGTTCCCCTCCGGCTTTCTCGAGAGTCTTCAGACTCAGAAATCCTACACCCCGGACCTGCCTGCCGACTTTTCGGGGGGCTCGGTTCAGATTCAAACCAAGGACTTCCCGAACGAATTCACCGTCACGGCCGGTGTCGGGACCAGCGTCAATACCAACAGCCAGTTTCGGGATGGCTTCATCGCCTACCCGAACGGCGCTATGAACTTTCTCGGCTTCGATACCGGGGGGCGTAACGAGCCCGAGAGTGTCCTGACCGTGATGGGTCCGGTCACGTCCGGTAACCGCCTTCCGGCGGATGACGAGTCCCGCCTGCTCATTGCCGAGGAACTGAAAGCGTCGAATCAGTCGTTCAGGCCGGACGTGGGCGCCACCCCGTTGAATCGGAGTTTCAATCTCGGGATCGGTGGTCGGAGCGGAGTATTCTCCGACGGGGAGGTGGGCTATTTCGTCGCCGGACAGTACAGTGACAACTATACGCTTCAGCCGCTCGAGATCGAGCGGAAGTGGCGAGTCTCGGCGTTCGATCCGGCCGTCGCGGCGGAGGATCGTCAGCCAAACGTCGATTACAGCTTTACGCGCGGTACGCGAAACATCTCGTGGGGGACGATCGGCAATCTGACCTTCAAGCCGACCCCTTCTCAAAAAATCAGTCTCAAGACGACCGTCAACGTCAATTCGGACGACGAAGGTCGGATGTACACAGGCGACAACCGGGAAGATATCGGTGGGCTTGTGCGCGCGGAGCGGAGCCGCTTCGTCTCCCGGGTCATGCTGTGGGGGCAGCTGTCCGGTGAGCACGAACTATTTGCGGACTCCCGGCTCGAATGGCGAGCGACGATGGCTCGAGCTCAGCGTGATGAGCCGATGCTCAGGGAATCCCTGTATATCGCCGACACTCCGGCGGACCCGTACACGCTGTTCCCCGACGCGGGCTCCGGAGCCTATTTCTGGAGCGATCTCGTCGACGACGACCTGAGTGCCTCTGCGGACTGGACCCTGCCGTTCGAGCTGTTTTCGAATTCCGCGTCTCTGAAGGTCGGAAGCATGGTCCGACGGAGAACGCGGGATTTCGCTTCACGCCGACTTGTGTGGGATTTTCTCGAAAACACGATCGACGACCTCGACGCATCGCTTGCCAGCGCCGAACTCACGTCCGCGGCTCGTCGACCCGGTCAGTTCTCTCTCAGTGATATCGTCGAGCCGGGCAACCTCTACGATGCGACCGACGACCGCGTGGCAGGCTACGCCATGCTGGATATTTCGCCGTCACGCCGCCTGCAGGCGATCCTGGGGGCCCGGTTCGAGACCTATGAATTGGGTTTGAACTCGCGGGGAGACGTTCTGCAGGGCGTGAATCGTGCCGACATCGCACCTTCGCTGAATCTCATTTTCTCCGTCAGCGACGCAGTCAAGGTTCGTGCGGCGGCAAGTCGGACACTCGACCGTCCAGAGTTTCGCGAACTCGCCCCGTTCCAGTTCACGGAAGCGGCGTCGCTTCGGCAACTCTTCGGAAATCCCGACCTTACTCCGGCGGAGATCGTAAGCACCGATCTCCGGGTCGACTGGTTTCCTGCCCCGGGAGAAATCTTCTCTCTGGGAGGTTTCTTCAAGTCACTCGACGAGCCGATCGAACAGGTGTTCGTCGCAGCCGCGTCGACGGCCTACTCGTTTCAGAACGCGGACGAAGCAGTGATCCTCGGTGTCGAGGCGGATGCTCAGTTCGGGCTGGGACGGGTATCTCCCGCTCTGGAGCTGTTCTCGGCGTCAGCGAACTACTCATGGATCCACTCGGACGTGACGGTGCGGTCGGGCTCGATCTTCGAGCCGACCAATCTGACTCGGCCGCTCGAGGGTCAAGCCGGTTATGTGGTAAATGCCGGTCTGAACTGGAACAACCTCGCCGGCGTCGAGGCGGGGGTCTTCTTCAATCGATTCGGTGCCCGCCTGACGGCAGCTGGTGGGTCGGGAGTCCCCGACCTTTATGAGCAGCCGCGTAATGCGCTCGACGCATCGCTTGGATTCCCGCTCCTCGCTGGAGCCAAGGCGCGTGTTCGGGCGACCAATCTTCTGAACGCGGACTACCTCTTCTCACAGTCCGCGAATGGGATCACGCAGGTCCAGCGTCTCTTCACTACCGGCCGCACATTTTCGGTCGGGATTTCCTGGGAATACTGATTCCCATTTCATCTCAACTCTCCTCCGGAGAAGCGTGAATCATGAAGTCCAATTATGTGCGATCCGTAGCGACCACGCTGCTTGTCGCGTTCTCTGTGGCCGCGTGTGATGACGGAGAGGTCTCTCCGACGGGCCCTGATATTCCCTCTGCGCCGACCGGTGTTGCGGCGCTCGCGAACGGCACATCGGTGACCGTCTCCTTCACCCCCGGTGCAAGCGCCACGTCGCATCGTGTGGTCCTTACGGCCTCCGGGGAAGCCGATCGCGTGGAGACAACGACGTCGAGCTCCGTCGAATTTTCCGGCCTTACGTACAGCTTGACCTATGCGGCGACGGTCTATGCCGTGAACTCTGCCGGCGAGGCGGCCGCTCCGGCCGTGACGGTCACGATCGACGACCCGGTCGAGACGTTTGTGGAGGTGTCGACTGACATCCTCTCGAACGTGACGTGGACCGCCGACAAGGTCTGGGTTCTCACCCAGCCCATCTTCGTAGGGGTCGACTGCGGGGCCGACGGCTCGGCAGCGTCCTGCGTCGAGGCAACGCTGACGATCGAACCGGGCACGACGATCGTGGGCAAAACGGATCTTCCGCAGGGCGTTCGTGGTGCCTACCTCGTGATCAACCGGGGCTCGAAAATCGTCGCGGACGCTACGGACGGTGTCGACCGTGCCCCCACCGAGGCGGAGACGATCGTCTTCACGTCGGACAAGGCGAAGGGCGATCGTGCGCGTGGTGACTGGGGTGGTTTGATCATCAACGGTCGGGCGCAGACCAACGCCGGCGCTGAAGCTGAAGGCGAGGGCGACTCCGGGCTCTTCGGCGGGAATCTCGACACCGACAATTCCGGAATTCTCCGCGGTGTACGAATCGAGTTCGCCGGTGACGACGTGACCCCGACCGATCAGCTGAACGGAATTGCACTGCAGGGCGTGGGATCCGGTACGACGATCTCGTACCTACAGATTCACTACAATGTCGACGACGGTGTCGAGCCCTTCGGGGGCACGGTCTCGATCGACCACCTCGTGGTGACCGGGATCGGCGACGACTCCGTTGACGGCACGGATGGATACCGGGGCTTCATGCAGTTCATCGTCGGCCAGCAGCGCGGTGACGCGGCGGACAATGGCATGGAGCTGTCGAACGACGGGGAAGATGCCGATCGGTCCCCCAAGTCGACGGCTGTGATCGCCAACGCGACCATGGTGGGTGCCGGTTTCGGCTCCGGGGAGATCACGCTGGCGAACAACGGTGATCGGGGTGTTCAGTTCCGTGAGGGTTCGCACTACCGGGTTTACAACTCGATCTTCACCGGCTTCGGTGACGCGGGTTTCTGCGTCGAGAACGCGGGTACCGTGACCGCTGCCAACAATCGCTTCCCCGGAGGCCAGACCGATCCGAAGACCACCCTTTCCATCGAGGGCTCCGTGGTCTGGAACAATGCAGCAGCAGAGGGCGACGATCTCAACTTCGAGGCGTGCTCAGGCCTGTCGCAGCAGGAGAACAAGGACTTCTTCCTCAACGCTGCGTTCAACAACCTGGTGGCGGACCCGCTGCTCCGCACGGGCTACGACAGCTTCGGCTCCATGATGTCCCCGCCGGACATCATTGCCTCGGACCTTCCTGCCGGGTATGCCCCGTTCGATCTGAGCTCGGTCGCGCTCGATGACGACAACCTGTTCGCTCCGACGGACGGGCGGACCCTCGTGAGCACCTCGTACCCCGGGGCAGTGGAGCCG
>JAYOKZ010000009.1:45962-79931 GCA_038120095.1 Gemmatimonadales bacterium | reverse complement strand
ATCGGGTGCCATGCCTGTACCACCGCGTGCAAGTCGGAAAATGAGGTGCCCCTGTCGGTCACCCGCACGTATGTGAAGTACGTGGACTCGGGCTTCTTCCCGAATACGCGCAGGTCGTTCCAGGTGACACGGTGCAACCAGTGTGCGGATGCGCCCTGCGTTGCTGCGTGCCCGACTGCGGCGATGCATCAGAGGCCGGATGGGATCGTCGACTTCGACAAATCGATCTGCATCGGGTGCAAGGCATGCATCGCTGCGTGTCCGTACGATGCCATCTTCATCAATCCCGAAGATCACTCCGCGGAGAAGTGCAACTTCTGCGCGCATCGACTGGATGTGGGGCTCGAGCCTGCGTGCGTCGTCGTTTGCCCGTCGGAGGCGCTTCTGGTGGGCGACATGAACGATCCCCTGTCGAAGGTCAGTCAGATCGTGCACCGTGATGCCGTCGCCGTGCGCAGACCCGAGAAGGAGACTCGGCCCAAGGTCTTCTACAAGGGGGCGGACCACGTCACGCTCGATCCGCTTGCTGCTCGCCGACCCGAGGGTGGGTTGTTCATGTGGAGTGAACAGGGCGATGTCTCACACCAGGTGCCGTCCGGACATCCCGGGCCGAACAACTCATCGGCCGCTGCGGTGCTGAGTTACGATGTGATTCATCGTGCACCGTGGGACTGGCGGGTGAGTGCCTACACCTTCACGAAGTCCATTGCCGCCGGGGCCTATCTCGTCCCTCTCGTGCTTGGCGCACTCGGGCTCCTGCCGTTCACCGGGTCGCTCTGGGGACTTCATGCGCCTCTCATGGCGATGGTGGGTCTCATGCTGACGGGAGCGCTTCTTGTGTGGGATCTGGAGCATCCCGAGCGCTTCTGGATGGTCCTGTTCAAGCCTCAGTGGCGAAGTTGGCTCGTTCGTGGGGGCTTCATCATTACGGGGTACGGAGGAATCCTTGCCGCACATCTTGGCCTCGCGTTGATCGGTCGGGGGGATCTGACCCCGATGCTTGGCTGGGCTGGTGCGCCGCTCGCGGTGATGACCGCCGTCTATACCGCCTACCTTTTCGCTCAGGCTCGCGCTCGGGACCTGTGGCAGAGTCCGCTGCTCCCCGCGCATCTCCTGGTGCAGGCGCTTCTGGCGGGTGCTGCCGTGACCATACTGATCGCGAGGGGGTCCGGCGTGCCGACCCCGGTGACCGCTCTCTTTCAACTTGCTCTGGCCATTCATCTGGTCATGGCCGTGGGTGAAGCATCGATGGGGCATCCCACCGCGCATGCCCGCCTTGCAGCCCGCGCCATGACGCACGGTGCGTACGCCCACCTCTTCTGGGTTGCTGTCCCGCTTGGCCTGCTGGCGCTGGTCTTTGCGGCGTCCTCGCCCGCGATCGCCGCGGGAGCGGCGCTGCTCTCCCTCCTCATGTACGAGCACGCCTTTGTTCAGGCGGGCCAATCGGTGCCCCTCGCATGACGATCGACGAACTGAACCGCCGTGTCTCCGCGGCACGTGACGAAGTCGAAGCCCGTGGCGAGACGTTCTATCCGGGGGCGAGCAGGGTGCACCTTGCCGCGTTCCCACCACGAGAGCGCTGGAACGACTGGGTGGAGCTCGACTCGAAGTCGTGGCCGGAGCGTGTCGAAAAACGCTACATGCTCGTGCCGACCACGTGCTTCAACTGCGAGTCGGCATGCGGCCTTCTTGCGTATGTGGATCGGGACACGCTTCAGGTGCGAAAATTCGAAGGGAACCCGGAGCATCCCGGGTCTCGTGGTCGGAACTGTGCGAAGGGCCCGGCGACGATCAATCAGATCACCGATCCTGATCGTATCCTGTACCCTCTGCGTCGGGCCGGGGCGCGGGGAGAAGGGAAGTGGGAACAGGTCTCGTGGGATGACGCACTCGATGACATCGCGGGGCGAATCCGGGCATGTATCGAAGAAGAACGGCACGAGCAGGTGATGTATCACGTCGGTCGTCCCGGTGAAGATGGCTACACCACCCGAATGCTTGCTGCCTGGGGAGTCGACGGGCACAACTCGCACACCAACGTGTGTTCGAGTGGATCGAGGGCGGGCCACCACTGGTGGATGGGCATGGATCGGCCGAGTCCCGACCATGCCAACGCCAAGGTGATTCTGCTCGTGAGCAGTCACCTCGAGACGGGCCACTATTTCAATCCTCACGCCCAGCGGATCATCGAAGGCAAGCAGAACGGAGCGAAGCTCATCGTTCTGGACACGCGACTCTCGAACACGGCGACCCACGCCGATCACTGGCTCTCTCCTTATCCTGGCTCCGAGCCGGCCATCTTCCTCGCGGTTGCGAACTGGATGATTCAGGAGAGGCTGTACGACCGCGACTTCGTCAGGCGGTGGTGGAACTGGCAGGACTTCATGGAGGCTGTCCACGGGGAGGGCGGAGCATCCTTCGAACGCTTCGAGGAGGTACTCACCGGCCTCTATTCGACGTACACGTTCGAACATGCGTCTGGAGAGTCCGGCATCGACGTGGAAGCTCTCCGGGCGATGGCGGAGGAGATCGCCGGAGCCGGGAGCCGACTGGCCACCTACAATTGGAGGAGTGCCGGATCGGGAAATCTGGGAGGTTGGCAGGTCGCCCGAACGATGATGCTCCTCGGCGCGCTCCTCGGGTCGATCGCAACCGAGGGGGGGACGTTCCCGAATTCGTGGAACAAGTTCACGCCACGGCCGCCGCGCTTGCCCCATCAGCATCCTCGGCGCTGGAACGATGTGCTCTGGCCGGACGAATATCCGCTGGCGTTGATGGAGATGTCCTTCCTCATGCCGCACCTGATGAAGGATCAGGACGCCTTCGTCGACGTCTACTTCACCCGGGTGTACAACCCGGTATGGACGAATCCGGACGGTTTCAGCTGGATCGAGATGCTGACCGACGAGGCGCGGATCGGTCAGCACATTGCGATGACACCGACGTGGAACGAGACCGCCTACTTCGCCGACTACGTCCTGCCGATGGGCCACTCGTCCGAGCGTCACGACCTGACGTCGTACGAGCAGTACGACGGGCAGTGGATCGGCTTCAGACAACCCGTGCTTCGTGCGGCCCGAGAGCGCCTCGGGGAAGAGATCCGGGATACCCGCGACGTAAACCCGGGCGAGGTCTGGGAGGAAAATGAGTTCTGGATCGAGTTGACCTGGCGCATCGACCCCGACGGTTCGTTGGGGATCCGTCAATTCTTCGAGTCGTTGGAGCGGCCGGGTGAGAAGATGACGGTCGACGAGTACTACGGATGGATGTTCGAACATTCCGTACCCGGGCTGCCGGAAGCTGCGGCGGCCGAGGGGATCACCCCGCTCGAATACATGCGGCGGTTCGGAGCGTTCGAGGTGGCGAGCAAGGTTGGCCGTGTGTTCGAACAGCCGGTCCCCGATGGCGAACTGGACGATATCAGAGTTGACGAGGGCGGGCGGGTCTTTTCCGCAGCACCGGCGCCACCCAGCCCGAAGGCTCCGGGAGGAACCAAGATCGACCCCGACGAGGATGGTCGTCGGCGAGTCGGAGTTCGGGTCGACGGAGAAATTCTCAAGGGATGGCCGACACCGAGTGGAAAGCTGGAGTTCTGGTCCCGTACTCTGCACGAGTGGGGATGGCCCGAGCTCGCCACGCCGACCTACATCAAGAGCCACGTCCACCGACAGAACCTCGACTCTGATCAGATGCCGCTGATCACGACGTTCCGAGTGCCTGTCCAGATCCATACGCGAAGTGCCAACTCGAAGTGGCTCGATGAGATCGCCCACACGAATCCGCTCTGGCTGCACCCTCGCGATGCGGAGCGGCTCGGGATTGCCCGAACCGGTGATCTGGTTCGTGTCGAGACGGACATCGGACACTTCGTCCTGAAGGCTTGGATTACCGAGGGAATCCGGCCGGGCGTCGCTGCGTGCAGCCACCATATGGGCCGGTGGAAACCGGAAGGGCATGAGGGGCAGCGGTTGGGCATGATGACGGTGGCGCTCGATCAGAAGGGGTCGGAGTGGGGGCTGACCCGAACCAAGGGTGGAGGCCCGTTCGAGTCGTCCGATCCGGACACGCTACGCGTCTGGTGGACCGATGTCGGTGTTCATCAAAACCTCACGCACGCCGTACATCCAGATCCGATTTCGGGCATGCATTGCTGGCATCAGGCGGTGCGTATCCGTCCTGCCGAGGCCGGCGACGCATTCGGTGATGTGTCCGTAGACACCGCAAAATCCCGCGCGGTTTACGAGAAGTGGCTCGAGATGACCCGGTCGGCGTCGCATTACTCGCCGGATGGGACCCGGAGACCGTGGTGGATGCTGCGTCCGGTACGCCCGGAACGAGCGGCGTACGCTTTGCCGGAATCCGAGCCCGTCGGTGGCTGACGCGCCATCGGCGCCGATCGATGCCATCCGGGGGCTGGCCGTTCTGGCCGAGCCCCCCGGACCCGGGCACGGGAGCATCAGCGCAGCGCTCGGGTTCGAGTGTGCCCCCACCTCCCCTCGATATTCCGACCTCTTTCTGTTTCAGCTCTATCCGTACGCATCGGTGTACCTGGGGCCGGAAGGTATGATGGGCGGAGTCGCGCGGGAGCGGATTGCCGGGTTCTGGCACGCTGTCGGCCTCGTCGCTCCGGCTGAGCCCGATCATCTCGCGGCTCTGTTGGGGCTGTACGCTTCCCTCATGGAGCGAGCCCGTCCCGAATCTCTCGAGGGGGACGACAGGGGGGGGGATCGGGTCGGAGCCGGTCCGGTCGACGCCGAATCGATCCTCGCGGGTGAGGCGGCCGGCGCTCTGCTGAGCGAGCATCTGGCGCCCTGGGTCTTCGCCTGGCTGGAGCGGATGCAGGACCTGGCATCAGGGACCTACGCTGCGTGGGCCTCGATGCTGTATGAGGTCCTGGCTGCGGAGTACCGGGCATTCGGGAGCCCGTCCAGCGATCTGCAGCATCTTCGTGACGCTCCCCCCCTGCCGGATCCTCGAACGGAGGGGACCGCGCCCTTCCTGGACGGCCTTCTGGCGCCCGTTCGCAGCGGGATCATCGTGACGCGGGCCGATCTCGCAGCCATGGCGAGGAGGCTGGACCTCGGGCTTCGGGCTGGTGAGCGTCGGTACGCGCTGGAGCACCTGCTCGCTCAGGATCCGGAGCAGACCCTTGGAGCTCTGTCGGATGCGGCCCGTCGTCAGGCAGCAGACCATGAACTGCGGGCGCCGTGGCTCGGTGAATCAGCCCGTTTTCTGGCCGAACGAGCTCGGAAGACCGGATCGTTGTGCGAGGAACTGATCGCGGCGGGTATTGCATGAGGTCGACTCCGCCGAGCGCCTTGTCCCGAGCGGACGTCATCGCCGGCTTCAGCGTTGCGCTCGTTCTGATCCCGCAGTCGATGGCGTACGCCGAGCTCGCCGGGCTTCCCCCCCATCATGGACTGTATGCGGCGGGGCTGCCACTCATCGCTGCGGCGTTCCTCGCGTCGTCTCCCTACATGCAGACGGGCCCGGTCGCACTCACGGGACTGCTGACGCTGGGAGCCTTGACGCCGCTGGCCCCGGTGGGAACCGAGGAGTATGCGAGGCTCGCGGCGCTTCTCGCGCTCATTGTCGGTGTGGCACGACTGCTCGTCGGGCTGTTGAAGGCGGGTTGGCTCGTCTACCTGATGTCGCACTCGATGATGACAGGGTTCCTGTCGGCGGCGGCCATTCTGATTTTCTCCTCCCAGGTGCCTGGAGCGCTCGGTGGTTCTGCCCCCGGGGATCTTAGTGTTCTGCCCCGGGCGCTGTACGCTCTCACCCATCCGGGTGAGTGGGAAGCGGTCTCGATTGGCCTGACCGTCTTCACCTTCGCCACCATTGTGGGGGCCGCCCGCATTCACCCGCTCGTGCCGGGCGTGCTGATCGCGGCAACCTGTGGACTCGGCTTTTCGCTGATCACGGGGTACGCCGGGAATACGGTCGGGGATATCCCGTCGGGTCTTCCACCTCTGACGGTCGACCTCCCGTGGGAGATGCTTCCGGCACTGGTATTGCCCGGACTGGTCATCTCCGTCATCGGATTTGCAGAAGGGGTGTCCATCGCGAGGGTCTTCGCTTCGGAAGATCGCCAGCACTGGGATGCTGACCGTGAGTTTCTCTCCAAGGGGATGGCGAATGTCGTGGCCGGCATGATGGCCGGATTGCCGGTCGGCGGTTCGCTTTCCCGAACCAGCCTCAATCGCCTTGCCGGGGCTCAGAGTCGGTGGTCGGGGCTGGTGACGGGTGTGGCCGTCCTCGGCTTCCTCCCGTTTGCTCCGGTTCTGACAGCGCTCCCCCGAGCCGTCCTGTCCGGGATCGTCATCACGGCCATCTGGAAGCTGATACGGCCGCAGGACATCCTGCGGATCTGGCGTGTTTCACCTGCACAGGCCGCGGTCGCGTCGGGTACATTCGTCGCGACCCTGACGATGGCTCCCCACATCGACCGGGCGATCCTGCTCGGCATCGCACTCTCCGCAGCCGTCCACCTGTGGCGGGAGCTGACCCCGTCGGTGGTGTCCACCAGAGAGGGGGAGACGCTCACCGTCGATGTATCGGGTGTTCTCTGGTTCGGATCCGCTGCCGCACTGGAAGATGCTCTGTTCCAGCAGCTGGCAGACGAGGAGGATGTGCAGCGCGTCGTGCTCCGTTGCTCCGGTCTGGGGCGGATCGATCTGTCTGGCGCGAAGGTCTTGAGCGAGATGGTCGAACATGCGCGACGGGCTCGGATTGAAATGACAGTGTCAGACGTGCCCGCTCATGCGCGGCGCATCCTGATCTCCGTCGGCCTGGAGATCGCTTCCGGAACCCCGCCGCCTGTGGACTCGTAGTGTTGAGGGTCGCGTGTGAAAGCTGGTGCCTGAGCGGGCCCGGCAGAACTGCGACCCGACCGTGTACCAGCCACCTTTGGAGACATCATGCTCGCTTTGCTTGCGGCGGGGATCGCGGGCGCTTCCGGCGTCTTCGGTCACATTCAGTGCCGGCATTTCGTTGGTCAGAGGCTGAGGTACACGTCGATCGTCGACAAGCCGATGCTGGGCCTGTGGGCCGGCGTTGGGGCCACGGTCGTCGCTGCGCCTCTTGTCGCGGTACTTCCCATCGTGGGCGCCGGGACCGCCATTGCGCTGGGTGCGGGCGTCGGCACGGGGGTTGCACTGGGCGTGCGGGACTCTCGAAAACCTCCCAGGCTGTTGACCGACTGAGCGACCCTCAGCCGAGCGTGCGCTTGAGCCACGAACGCACATGGCCCTCGTAACGCTTCACCACCAGCACGGAGGCCGGTGAAAACCGGGCTACCTTCTCGGGTATTTCACCGAACATCACCTGCTGCAGGAAGGGCTCCCGTGCGGCCCCGAGAATGACGAGATCGTACGCGCGGCTCTCCAGAGTGATCCCTCCGGCGACCGATCCGGCTTCGATGATTTTGCGCTCGACGGGAAACGTGCCCGGGATCGAGGCCAGGGTCCGGGAGATCTGATCGTTGGCCCGCCGCCGCATCTCGTCCGTCGCGTTCGGTGGCACGACGTAGCATGCCGTCACCTCCATTCCGAAGGCGGGTGCCAGGACCTGCAGCATCTCGGCCGCCAGCTTCGCATGCACACCCCCTGCAGTCGGAAACAGGCAGCGTTTGGGCCTTCCGCGCCCGGACACTTTCAGGAGTGCGAGGTCACAAGGAGACTGCCGAATGACCTGGTCGGCCACCTCTCCGAAGATCCGGTCGCGCGTGTCGGTATGACCCTTCCAACCCATCACCAGGCAGTCGGCCTTGAATCGGCGGGCGCCGGCCAGGATACCGTCTGACGCCCTGTGGGCGATGACGAGATCCGTATCAACGGCAAGCGGGCCATCGGGCACATAGTCCCGTGCCTGTCGCAGAAGACCTTCCCGGTGGTGCTGGAAGCGGACCCCCTCCTGGATCGGGAGCTGGGGCGGCACCTCCACAACGGAGAAGGCGAGGAGGGAGCGATCCGAGGCCCTTGCGAGCGGGGCCGCGTAGCCCAGGAGGGTTTCCACGTGGTCGGGGTTGTGAAGCGGAACGACAACCGCACCCTCGGAACGGGTCGGGGTCGTCGCAGGAACCTCGAGCACCTCGGGCTGCCCGACAGCGGCCTTCCCCCGGAAGTATCCGTAGTAGAGGAGCAGGCCTGCCAGAATCCAGCCGCCGGTGACGTACCACGCGAGGGGCTGGAAGGTGAACTGGTACAGGGCCAGAAAGACATTGAGGATCACGCCGAGGGCGGGAACCAGCGGGTAGAGCGGCACCCGGTAGCGGCGCGGCAGGTCCGGCTCCTTCCGGCGCAGCACGATCACCGAGAGGTTCACGAGCGCGAAGGTCAGCAGGAAGATCAGGCTCGCGGCGCTCCCAACCGCCTCGATCGGCAGCGTCAGCGCCATCGCAATGAGGATCGCACCCGTGACGCCGATGGCCACGTGGGGTGTCCGTCGCTCAGGATGGATCGTGGCGACCGCCTCTGGGAGCCACCGATCGCGGCCCATCGAGAAGGCGACTCGGGATGAGGCCAGGATCGTGGCGTTCAGGGCGGACATCGTCGACAGCAGTCCGCCGAAGACGATGACCGCGACCCCGAACGCCGGCATAAAGCCTTCAGCGGCGCGAACGATCGCCGTCTCTCCATACTGGCCGAGGAATTGCCAGGAAGATTCGCCGCCGGGTGGCTGCACGGCGGCCAGAGAGACGAAAAGGATCAGGAGGTACATGACCACCGTGATGCCGAGCGAGATGAATGTCGCCCGCGGGATGGTCCGCTCGGGGTCCTTGATCTCCTCGGCCACAGTGGCGATCAGGTCATATCCCTCGAACGCGATGAACGTCAGGCCCATGGCGACGATCACGCCTCCCATGCCTCGTGGGAAGAATGGGTTGAACGCTTCCGTGACCTGGCCGGAAGGTGCGGCTCCGACCGCCTTGAGGCCGTACGCGATGAAGATCCCGAGGATGATCAGCTTGGCCACCGTGAGCACGTTCTCTGCCATGCCCGTCACTTCCGTACCCCGCGCGTTCAATCGAACGAACGTCACGCCGATCACGAAGGTGACGATCAGGCCGGCGCCGTGCTCCCCGACGACCCTGAAGACGACCTCTGGCAGCCCCGGCGTGTACTTGAGGAAGAATTCCCAGAAGTATCCGGCGAACCCCAGGGCATAGAGAGAGCACGCGACCGTGTACGCGAACCAGAGCATCCAACCCGCGGTGAAGCCCAGGGCCCCGGGGAAGGCACGGCGCACATAGGCGTATCCGCCGCCTGATTCCGGGATCGCGGCGGCGAGTTCGGCATAGGCGAAGGCGGTGAGGAGGGTGACGGCCCCGTTCAGAGCGAAGGCGAGGATCGAAGCCGGGCCGGACTCTCCTGCCGCGATTCCAGTGAGCACGAAGATGCCTGCACCGATCATCGCACCGACGCCGATCATGGTCGCGTCGAACAGGCCCAGATTTCGAGCGAACGTCGGCTGACCAGCCTGAGTTCCGCCCACGGAGGAGGTTTCGGTCACGAGATCGGGCGGGGATGTGCCAGTCAGCCGCCAAAGCGGGTGAGCACGTCTCGAAGCTGATCCTTCTCGCGGTCCGAAATCTTTCCGTCCGCGAGCACGTTTCGCAGGATACCCACGAGCTCTTCGACTTGAGGAAGACCGTGCACGTTGGGGTTCGACTCGATCCAGGCACGCAAGCCCGAGGCTTCCCCCAGCGACACGTCATCGTCTTCGAGAATGGCTCGGGCGAATCCCATCATCTGCCGCAGCGCGTCACTGCGCCGCATCACGGAATCGTCGAGCATCATCGCTACCTCGGTCACGTGCGGGGGAACCGTCCGGGCGATCGAAGTTCAAGGATGAGCCATCCGGCCACAAGTCGATCCCTGAACGACCGGCAGGACGGTACGGTCGGGTTGCCTTCGATCGATGTGAGGAAGCGCTCACCGCGGCGCGCCGCTCAAACGCATCCGTCCGACGCCATGTGTGCCCCTCGCAGACATGGGACGACCAGACAATGCGCCCCGGGGCCCGGGTGTGCCGTCACCTTGCGTCGTGAGTCGGCTCGAGGATCGACGAATACACGAGGGCGCGCAGCCGAGCGTGATCGTCGAGGCCGGTCGCGGGGATGACCTGGGTGAAGTAGAGCACCACCAGGTCTTCTTGGGGATCAACCCAGTACGTCGAGTGATAGGCACCGCCCCATCCGAATTCACCCTCGGACCCCGGAACGCCGGCGGCCCCGACATCGAGTCGAACGGAGAACCCGAGCCCGAAGCCCATGCCGGGCCCTCCGTACAGGTCACCAATGTGATTCTGGGTCATGAGTGCGACGCTCGAAGGTGAGAGGATTCGTACGCCTTCGAGTTCCCCACCGTCGAGGAGCATCTGCAGAAAACGGCCATAGTCACGAGCCGTGGACACCAGCCCGGCGCCACCGGAATAGCTGACTCTCGGCCCGGATACGTACTCGCCCTGAGTGGTCATGCCCGGTCCCGTCGGCGCTCGAGTCAGCTCATCGGTCAGATTGTAGACGGTCGCCAGCCGCCCGGCCTTGCCGGAAGGGAGATAGAAATACGTGTCGTGCATGGCCAGCGGGTCGAGGAGACGTTCCTGGAGAAAGTCCCGCAGGCTGAGCCCGGATGCCGCCTCCACGACGGCGCCGAGAATGTCCGTGCTGTAGCCGTACACGAAGCGAGCCCCGGGCTGTGCCTGAAAGGGAAGGCTCGGCATGCGGTCGATCGTCTGCCTGACCGGCTCTTCCCGGTGCGCGAAGTACCAGCCCGTGATCTCCGCTTCGCGCCAGGCGGAGGCCCCTGGTCCGCTACCGTAGCCGACGCCGGCTGTATGCGTCAGAAGGTCCCGGATGGTGATCGGCCGTTCTGCAGGAACGACATCGAAGCCTTCGTCGGTCACCTCCGCTACTGTGGTCGTCTCGAACGACGGAAGGTGTCGGGAGACCCGGTCCGAAATGAGCAGGGCGCCGTCCTCCTGAAGCATCATGATGGCAACACTTACGAGGGCTTTTGTCTGCGAGGCGATTCGGAAGATTGCGTCGCCCCGCATGGGTGCTCCTGCCTCGATGTCGCGGTTCCCGACCGCCTCGTGATAGACGACGCGACCGTCTCTGAGGACCATCGCGACCGCACCGGGGATCCGACCCTCTTCGACATACTGTTGCAAAGCGTCCGTCAGGCGTCCAAGTCGCTCCGAAGACATGCCCACGTCCTCTGGAGCTGCGGACGGAAGTTCCTGCGATCGGAGGCTCGGGGGTGTCGCGAGCGTGATCGCGAGGAGTGTCGAGATCCCCAGCATCGGGCTGACTCGGCGCCGACGGTCTGCGAAGCGGGATCGAGCATGGCGGGGGTGGGACATCAGATGCTCCGTTTGAGGGTCTGGGGAATTGGTGGAGATCAAGGGGGAATCGCCAGCCCCGACGATCATCGGGGTCTCGGTGCTTGAGCCGGGCGCGGAGACCCGACACGTTGTGGGAGGCCGTTCGGCCCATCACATCTCCATCCGACTCTCACGAGGGACCATGAATCACGAACGCCGGACGGGAACGCCCATCGATCGCCGCGAGCTCCTTCGACTGAGTGCCGCCGGCGTAGGCGCCGCCGGGCTCGGCCTCGGTGGGCTGGGTGGCCTTGTCGGGCTCTCAGCCGAAGAAGTTGCCCGTGCGCAGGAGCGGCCCCACCTGGGTCCGGCCCCCGCTCAGCTTCTCTCGGCCGACCCCATCGACGTTGTCAGGGTCGGCTTCGTCGGTGTCGGGCTGCAGGGTGGGTCCCACGTCCGCAATTTTCTGCGCATAGAAGGTGTGGAGATCGTCGCGCTCGGCGATATCAACGAAGCTCGTGCGAGAGAGGTCGCTGGGTGGGTGGAAGCGGATGGTCGTCCCCGGCCTGCGCTCTATACGCGTGGAGAGTGGGACTTCGTGCGGATGTGTGAGCAGGAGGAGTTGGATCTGGTCTTCACGGCGACTCCGTGGGAGTGGCACGTGCCTGTCTGCGTGTCGGCGATGGAAAATGGAAAACATGCGGCCACCGAGGTGCCAGCCGCGTACACCGTCGACGACTGTTGGAAGCTCGTGGAGTACGCGGAGAAGTACGAGAAGCACTGCGTCATGATGGAGAATTGCAACTACGACCGACCGGAGATGATGGTCTTCCGGATGGCGCGACTGGGGATGTTCGGAGAGCTCCTGCATGCCGAATGCGGGTATCTGCACGATCTTCGCGCCATCAAGTTCGAGGACAGGGATGAGGGACTGTGGAGGCGCGCCCACGCCATGGTCCGGGACGGAAACTTCTACCCCACGCACGGTCTTGGTCCGGTTGCGAACGTTCTCGATATCAATCGAGGCGATCAGCTCGACTACCTGGTGTCGATGAGCACGCCGTCCAGAGGCCTGCAGGAATGGCAGCGGGAGCATGTCCCGGACGGGGACCCCAAAAAGGATGAGCGCTACGTGCAGGGCGACGTGAATACGACCATGATCAAGACCGTCCATGGTCGAACCATCTACGTGAGTCATGACACCAACCTGCCACGCCCCTATTCCCGCATCCACATGGTTCAGGGGACGCGTGGGCTGTTCCAGGGATACCCGAACCGGGTCCATGTGGAGGGAATGAGCCCCGACCACAGATGGGAAGACTGGATGGATCGTCGCAACGAGTTCGATCACCCGATCTGGTCGGAACTGGAGGAGCGCTCTGCGGGAGCCGGCCACGGGGGCATGGATTACATCGAGGATTACCAGCTGGTCAGAGCACTGCGCGAGGGGAAGCCGACCGACATGAACGTCTACGACGCGGCGATGCTCTCGGTCATCTGCCCGCTGAGTGAATGGTCGGTCGCCAACCGCTCGCAGCCGATTGATATCCCCGATTTCACACGCGGGCGCTGGGCAGAGTGGCCACGGCTGGAGTTCCTGGGGGCGCCTGTCGTCGAGTGACAGCGGTCGAGGGGCTGTTCAGAGACACATTCGGGTTTTGCCCGACGCTTCTCGTGCGGGCACCGGGGCGGGTGAACCTCATTGGGGAGCACATCGACTACAACGATCTCCCTGTTTTTCCCATGGCCCTGCAGCGCGAGGTCCGGATCGCACTTCGACCCAGGTCTGACTCGACGGTCGCCGTGCACTCGAGTTCCGACGGGTTCGAACCCCTCGAGTTCACCATCGGGACGGACATCGAGGCCTCGGCTCCTGGTTCGTGGGGCAATTACGTCAAGGCACCCGCTCGTGAACTGGCCCGGCACTCCGGCATTCGACTGGGATTCGACGCGGTGCTTCACTCGGACATTCCGGTAGCGGCAGGCCTGTCCTCGTCGTCCGCCATCGTGAACGCGGTGGGCCTGGCACTGGTCCACGTCAATCGTCTTTCGATCGATGCATTGCGTTTGGCGGATTTGATGGCGGACGCAGAGCGTTTCGTCGGGACCAGGGGAGGGGGGATGGACCAGGCCATCTCCCTCGGGGCCCGGGATGGTTGTGCTGCACGGATCTCGTTTCGACCCCTGCAGCTCGAACACGTCCGCGTTCCAGATGACTGGTGCTTCATCGTTGCAGATTCCGGGGAGGCCGCAGAGAAATCGGGCGCCATGCGGGACGCGTATAATCTCCGCCGATCGCAGTGCGACGAGGCCCTCAGGATCGTGCTGGACCACATCGCTCCCCATGACGACTCGGAGGCACGCCCCCGGGGCTACCGTGATCTGCGTGCGCTGCTGGAGACCGCGGAATTGCTGGACATCGCCGAGCGGGTGCTCCACGGAGATGTGCTGCGCCGCTTCCGGCACGTCGTAACCGAGGCGAGCCGGGTCGACGAGGCCGTCCATCGTATGCGTACCGCTGATCTCGAGGGCTTCGGCAGGCTCATGGATGCATCTCATGTCTCGCTCAGGGAGGACTACGCCGTGAGCAGCCCGACGCTCGACGAACTGGTCGAATCGGCGAAGGCGGGCGGGGCCGCGGGGGCGCGGCTCACGGGCGCAGGATTCGGGGGCTGTATCGTGGCGCTCGCGCACAGATCAACCGTCTCGTCGATCCTCCGGGCATTGATGTCCGGATTCTTCGCCGACCGAGAGGAGGTCCATGGGGTCGACGAACGGGTATTCGTAGCCGTTCCGTCACACGGGGGCTCGACCCGGTCGATCTGATCCGGGTCAGAGCACGCAGGCCGCTGCGGCCGGCTCCCGATCACTCGGCTCGAGGCCGCTTGACTCGATCCGATGAAAGACAATCTTGAGCGGCGCGGCCGTGCTCCTGTACCTGCTCTCAATGTTCTCACCGACTGCCAAAAAAGTCATGATGTCCGTGCTGGTCGCCTGCTTTGTGGTCCAGAGCGGCCTGGTCTACTCGGACGACGTGGACATCGAGCTATCCGCGGAGGCCGTCGAGGGTCGGAGGCTGTTCCACGAGGGAGCGTGTCAGGTATGCCATCAGTTGTGGGGCCAGGGGGGCTTCCTCGGCCCTGATCTGACGAATGCCTCGAGCCGGGTCGATGAGACGCGTCTTGCTTCCCTTCTCACGGTCGGAAGCGGCCAGATGCCGGCGTTCGGGTACGATGCGGAGCAGATCCGACAGATGCGTGCCTTCCTGGCCGAGATTGACCGCCCGGACGTGGGTCGGGGACAGTTGCGGCTCGGTGAGGCCGGGCTGTCTGCAACCCCCCAGGGGGCTTTTGATGCCGTCGTGCGGGAGACTGCGACTGCGACCGCTCTCGAGGGCTTCGAAACGTTTGCGTCCGGTGTGTGCTCCGCCTGTCATTTTCCGTTCCAGACATCGATCGTGGGCGCCCCGGACCTCTCCACCGTCGTTGAGCGCCTCGACGAGGCGGCGCTGCATGAGGTGCTGACCCTTGGACGCCCGGATCGGGGTATGCCGCCCCCGGCTCCTGCGCTGACGCCTGCCGGGCGTGAGCGTCTTATCGATTATTTCGCATGGCTGAACGAGAACCGCGCTGAGCTCGTGGTGGATTGGAACGCGCGTCAGGCAGCTCGACGCGTGGATTGGTCCCGCCTCGACTGGTGGGAGTTCCGATGACGCCGAGTGGTACCGTGACACGGGAGAGGCCTCTGGCTGGAGCTGCGGGCGGCGCGAATCCGGCTCCCGGTGGGGGTATCTGGCTCCCGTTCGGTGAGGGTGATCCGGTTCGCCAGTTCGCGACGGTCCTCTTCATCCGGGGCGGTCTGATCGCGATCGCCGTGACCCTGCTGGGTGGGATGCTGGGAGCCCTGTATTCGATCCCTTCGCTGGCGTCGTCATTTCAGTCTCTCGGTCTTGATCTCCGACAGCTTCGCCCGATCCACACCACCTTTGCCTCGGCGTGGATTTTTCTGGGCGGTGTGGCGGTCGTGCATCGCTGGCTGCAGGACTACGGCGGGATCGCTACGCGCGGCGACCGGATCCGTATGCGCATTCAGATCCTCTGCTGGGCCGTGGCAGGGGTGGGGATTCTTGTCACTCTGGCGGTCGGGGTCGGGTCGGGTCGGGAGTATCTTGGCTTTCATCCGATGTTCAGCGTGTTGATCCTGCTCGGATGGCTCTGTTACGCGTGGAATTTTTTCCGTATCGCGGGCCCCAACTTCTTCGAGCGGCCGCTCTACCTGACGATGTGGGGCGTAGGAATGCTTTTCTTCGTCGTGACCTTCGTAGAGCAGCATCTCTACCTGCTCCCGGGGTTCTTCTCGAATCCGTTGCAGGATCTTCAGGTCCAGTGGAAGGCCACGGGGACCCTCGTGGGCGCGTTCAACCTCTTCGTCTACGGCTCGATCATCTACATCGGGGAGCGGATCAGCGGCGATCCCGGCTACGGCCACTCCAGGGTTGCGTACGCTCTTTTCGGGGTAGGTCTGCTGAATTCCTTCACCAATTTTGCGCACCACACGTACCACCTGCCGCAGGATCATCTGGTCAAGTGGATCTCGTTCGTGGTCAGCATGATGGAAATCAGCATCCTCTGCCGCGCGATCTATGATCTGCTCGGCCTGGTTCGGACCACCGAGAATCGGGCGTTTTGCGCTGCCCGCGGCTTTTTTGCCGCGTCGAAGTACTGGTCGGTTTTCATTCTTCTTTCTGCCGTGCTGATTTCGGTGCCGCCGCTCAATGCGATCATCCACGGCACGTATGCCGTCACAGGACACGCGATGGGAGCGACCATCGGAATCGATTCGATGGTATTGATCGGGGCGATCATCTGGATCCTGGGAGAGCACCTTGCGGCGCGAGAGGGTGAGGATGCTGCGGCGGTGCTGCACACGGCTGCCATGCATCGGATCGTCGTGGGGCTGAATCTCTCGGTTGCTGCTCTGGTGGGTTGGCTCCACGCCTCGGGTACGATCACCGGTGTGAGCCGCGCCGGCTTCGCGCCGGGCGAGGTTTATGTGCCCCCGACGTGGCTTCCGGTCTGGAACGGGATTCTGTTCGCTGCCACCGGCTTCGTCGCGCTCGTCTTTTTCGTGGCACTACTCGGGAAGCTGATGCCGGTCGCGTTCCGCTACTGGTGGGTGACCGAAACTCGAGCCTGACCGTCCCCGCGTTTTCGACGAATCAGGTCAGGCCGACTCGGGGTAGCGTCTTCAGAAGGGCGACGGAGGCTGCGGCAGCGGCACCGAGGCATATGGCTGCGAGTGCCGCTTTGCCATACAGCAGGTATCCTGTTCCGAGGACTGCTCCGTACACGACGGTCACGCCCAGGAACCAGGCGAGGAACGCCGCGGCGGGGCTGTCCTCGCTGCGGTCCGCCTCACTCAGGCCCAGCCCGGCACCCTGCCAGCCACTCCCCATCGGGCGGATTAGCTTGTGAAACGAAGCAAGCGTCCTCCGGTCGGTCGGTGGTGTCAAAAGCGTGACCGCCATCCAGCCGACCGTCGTGATCAGGACACCCAGCACGAGTTGCAGAGAGGGGTCGACTGAACTGAACCCCAGGGCCTCGTGCCCTACCTGAAAATACAGTGCCACCGCGAACGAGATCACCATCGCGGACAGCTCGCTCCAGGCGTTGATCCGCCACCAGAACCAGCGCAGCAGGAAGACCAGCCCGGTTCCTGCTCCGATCTGGAGGAGGATCTGGAAGGCCTGGAGCGCGTTCTCGAGCCAGAGGGAGATGGCACCTGCGAGCACGACCAGGGCAACCGTTGCGATCCGGCCCACACGCACGTACTGCCGCTCCTCCTGGTTCGGTGCGACGAAGCGTCGGTAGACGTCGTCTACGATGTATGAGGCCCCCCAGTTGAGGTGTGTGCTGATCGTGGACATGTAGGCCGCCGCCAGCGAGGCGACGACGAGACCAAGAAGACCCGAGGGAAGGAACACGAGCATGGCCGGGTAGGCGAGATCGTTTCGGACGATCGACGGGTCGACGTGCGGAAAGGCGGCCTGGATCGAATCGA
Source organism: Gemmatimonadales bacterium (assembly GCA_038120095.1). Classification (GTDB taxonomy): domain Bacteria; phylum Gemmatimonadota; class Gemmatimonadetes; order Longimicrobiales; family Gaopeijiaceae; genus UBA2589. The sequence goes on along the minus strand of JAYOKZ010000009.1, from coordinate 62,543 downwards.
GGGTGGGGTACATGATGAGTGACGCGAGCGCCACGATGATCCATGGCCACGGTCGGAGCGCGTAGTGCGCGATGTTGAACCACAACGTCGCCTTCATCGCGTGGCTCTCGTCTTTCGCGGCCAACATCCTCTGCGCGACGTACCCCCCACCACCTGGCTCCGCGCCCGGGTACCACGTACTCCACCACTGAACCGCGATCGGGATGATGAACACCGTCGAGGCCGTCTTCCAGTCGGAGAAATCCGGGAGGAGCGACAGTTTGTCGACGACGGCCGGGTCACTGAAGAGCCCAGCCATGCCGCCGACCTCCGGCTGAGCCAGTGCGTACCAGGCCGCCGCGACCGAGCCGATCATCGCAACGCCGAAGAGGATCAGATCAGTGACGACCACCCCCCACAGGCCTGACGTCGCGGAGTAGATGGCGGTCAGGGTGCCTGCCACGAGCACGACCTCGTACTTGGAGGCTCCGAGGAGGACCCCACCAATCTTGATCGCGGCCAGTGTCACCGTCGCCATGATCATGCAGTTGAAGAAGACTCCCAGATAGATCGCGCGGAAGCCTCGCAGGAATGCCGCAGGCCTGCCGGAATACCTCAACTCGTAGAAGCCGATGTCCGTGGAAATGCCGGAGCGACGCCAGAGCTTCGCGTAGAAGAAGACCGTGCACATACCGGTGATCACGAACGCCCACCAAACCCAGTTCTGACTGACACCGCCGGTCCGGACCAGGTCGGTTACCAGGTTCGGCGTGTCGGTCGAAAACGTGGTGGCGACCATCGATGTCCCGAGCAGCCACCAGGGCATCGACCGTCCGCCGAGGAAGAATTCGCCTGATTCCGATCCGGCGCGTCGCGCAAACCAGAGCCCGATCGTGACCGCCACGATGCCGTAGAGTGCGATCACGCTCCAGTCGAGTGTCGTCAATTGCATGGGGCTATCCCATCCTTGCGAGGGCGTCGGCGAGCCGAGACGGGTACGCACCCGAAGCGACTCGCTCTCGGAGGATCGCCTCGGACCGTGCCCGGTCCGCAGCGTGGGTGATTCCGAACCAGCTGTCGGGTGCGCGGAGCACCCGCACCCGAGTCGCCTGCAGCTCGATCTGAGCATTCACCGATGTGGACAGGAAGCATTCCGCCTCGGTGTCCGAACCCCAGTATTCGAGGAACTGTCGGAACTGTCGGTGCAGCAGGGTGACGACCGGTGGGGTGAATCCCCAGAGGTTCATCGAAGCGATCTCCTCCCCGGAGAGCTCTACCGGACTTCCATCGGTGGTGACACCCGTGATCCACCTGTCGTCACGTTGAATGCTCTGGACCTCCGTGACGCGCTCCAACAGGTCATCCCTGCCGAGGATGCAGACGCCGCGCGCAACCCCACCCGCGCCCGACAGGGTCCGGCCGAGCGGATAGCCGACGAGGGCGGCATTCGAAACGGACTCTGCGCGCCTCATGTGATCGAACATCAGCTTGAACGCACCCGGCCCATACAGGTCGTCTGCGTTGCAGACGGCGAACGGGCCATCCACCTGGTTGGCGGCACACAGGACCGCGTGTGCGGTCCCCCATGGCTTCCTGCGGTCCGGAGGTGCCCGGAATCCGTGGGGTAGTTCGTCGAGTTCCTGGCAGACGAAATTCGTATCGAAGGTGCCCCCGATCGTCTTCTGAACATGTCGCTGCACATCCTCGAGAATTTCCTGACGTACCACGTACGTCACCGAACGAAATCCTGCACGGGCAGCGTCGAGGACGTTGAAGTCCATGATGGCTTCGCCGCCCGGACCGAGGGGGTCCAGCTGCTTGAGGCGGCCGTATCGAGTCGAGAGGCCTGCGGCCAGGATGACGAGGGAAGGGTTCAACGTTCGACTTCGGAGGATGGAAGGGTGCAGTCGCTGGAATCTGCACTCTCCGGACCCTGCAGCGCGACCCTTGACCCGGTCGCCGCTCGCGGCCGGGGACTTGCTCGCCAAAGCAATGCAATATTATTCATTTAAAATGAATAACGAACCGCCCAACACTGTGGTGTTGAAATTCGGAAGTCGACTCCTCACCAACGGCACCGCGGAACTGGACACGGAGCGCATGGCTTCTGTCGCGCGCGCCGTGGCCGCCTGCGGCGATCGAAATGTAGTCATCGTCTCCAGTGGAGCGGTGGCTGCGGGCTTTCAGGCCCTGGGACATTCGACCCCACCTACCCGCATCGCCGAGCGTCAGGCTGCCGCCGCCGTGGGGCAGGGACGTCTCATGAAGCTATGGGGTGACGCATTCCAGGGAGTGGATCGGCACGTCGGGCAGATTCTGCTGACCAATGACTGTCTGACCGACCGAAAGCGATACGTCGCGGCTCAGAGAGCTCTTCGTGCGCTGTTGCAGGCCGGGATCATCCCCATTGTCAACGAGAACGACACGGTCAGCGTGGAAGAGATCGTGGTGGGAGACAACGACAACCTCGCGGCGATGACGGCGGCTCTGGTCGATGCCGACCTGCTCGCTCTTCTGACGGACGTGCCTGGGGTGTATGACCGTGACCCGGAGGTGGATCCCGGTGCTCAGGTCGTTGCGAGAGCAGAGAGTGCTGCCCAGCTGCGTGCGCTTTGCTTCAGCAAGAAGGACATCGCGTCCATCGGTGGAATGGAGACGAAGCTCGAGGCCGCCGAAAGGGCCGGGCGGTATGGCGTTCCGACGGTCATCGCCGCCGGCAACGATCCTGAGGTGGTGAACGGAGTCCTGGCCGGACGAATGGTTGGAACGCGCATCGAGGCCCACGAGGAGCCGCTTCGGGCCCGTCGCCACTGGATGGCGGTCCAGAAAGGTCTGACCGGTTGGCTCGTCATCGACGACGGGGCTGTCCGTGCTCTGCGGCGCAGGGCAAGCCTCCTGCCGCGTGGTGTCGTGGGCGTCGGGGGACGCTTTCGCCGCGGTGATCTCGTAGCCGTCATCGACGGGCAGGGCGTCGAGCACGCGCGGGGAATCGTCCGCTTCGACGATCGCGAGGTCGAGCGGATTCGAGGGATGCACACGGACGAGGTAAAGATTGCTCTTGGCGTGGACACGGGTACGGTCGTCATGAGGCCCGACCGCATGGTTCTGGCGGCTGAAGAGGTCTCCGCGTGACGACCATGGCGGGAAGGACGGTTACGCAGGTGATCGACGATATGGCGCTTGCCGCCCGGGATGCAGGGCTTCGGATGGCACGCTCGACTCCGGCCGAGCGGACGGCTGCGCTCCACGGGATTGCCGCGGCGATCGAACGCGCGTCCGAAGAAATCGTCGCCGCGAACCTGGTCGATCTTGGTCATGCCGACGAGAGCGGGATGGCCTACGCGATGCGGAATCGACTGGAGCTCGATGCGTCCGGTGTGGCCGACCTTGCTGCGGCGGTTCGCGAAGTAGCGGAACAGCCTGACCCGCTCGGGGGACTGGAGGACGAAGTTCGGCGTCCCAACGGACTGCGGGTAGCCAGGATGCGGATTCCGCTCGGCGTCATCGCGATGATCTACGAAAGCCGACCGAACGTGACCGCCGACGCGGCTGCGCTGTGCCTCAAGGCCGGGAACGCTGTCATTCTTCGTGGTGGATCCGAGGCGATCCACACGAATCGGGCGATCGCGGATGCAGTAGGCGCCGGGCTCTCCTCCACCAGTCTTCCTCGCGAGGCTGTCCAGCTCGTACCCGTGACGGATCGCGAGGCCATCGACGTACTGCTCACGAAAGAGGACGAGATCGACCTCGTCATTCCGCGGGGTGGCGAGGGATTGATTCGTGCGGTGACGGCGAAAAGTCGTCTTCCGGTGCTCCAGCACTACAAGGGCGTCTGCCACGTGTACGTGGACGAGAGCGCACCCCTGGACCGGGCGTCCGACATCGTGCACAACGCGAAGGTCCAACGGCCCGGCGTGTGCAATGCGGCCGAGACACTACTCGTCCACCAGGCGGCTCTGCCCCTGCTCCCGTCGATCGCGCGGCGGCTGGTGGCCGATGGGGTCGAGCTGCGTGGGTGTTCACGAGCCGTTGAAGCGCTCGACGCAGTCGGTGTGCCTGCGTCCCTGGCCACGCAGGGTGACTGGTCAGAGGAATACCTCGATCTGATCCTGTCGATCCGGGTTGTAACCGATCTCGAGGAGGCAATCGACCACATCTCCGAGTTCGGTTCGGGGCATACAGAGTCGATCGTCACCGACGATCCGGCCTCGGCCGACACATTCGTGGCGGCGATTCAGTCATCGACGGTCGTGGTGAATGCCAGTACTCGATTCGCGGATGGAGGAGAACTGGGACTCGGCGCCGAGATCGGAATTTCGACCTCGAAGTTGCACGCGTACGGTCCCATGGGGGCGCGTGAACTGACCACCCGAAAATTCGTGGTAGTCGGGGAGGGTCAGGTCAGGGGTTGATCACGATTTCGTGAATCGTCTCGACGAGCCCGCCAAGTACTTCAAGACGCCTTGCCTCCCGGGCATCTGGTTCCTCACCGGCGGTGGTCCGTCACCCGACGCAGGCAGGGTTTGTCCGGGGACTCAAGAAAAGAGATCGATCTGAGGTCCTCGTTCACGAAGCGGAATCGTGAATGCTGCGACCGACAGCTTCGGTGGTGGTCCCAGTCCGAGCTGTCTCGCCGAGACATCGAACAGTCGACCTACCTGATCGGCCCACGGGCCCGTCCCACGACCTCGTCTCTCGAAGTGAGCATCGTATAGCCGCCCGCCATGCATCGCCCTGATTCGGTTGAGGACCTTCTCCTTCCGATCGGGTTGATGGCGCCGGAGCCATTCCGTGAAGATGTCTTTCATCCCCCACGGGAGTCTCAGAAGAATGTGGCCCGCGAAGGTCGCGCCCGCAGCAGCCGCCTCCTGCAGGATGGCGGGGAGTTCATGGTCCGTGAGGCCCGGAATGATCGGCGCGACGTTCACTCCGACGGGGATCCCCGAATCCGCCAGAACACGGATCGCGCCGAGACGGCGGGCCGGTGTGGCGGCTCGGGGCTCCATGGAGCTTTGCAAGTCGTTTCGGAGCGTCGTGATCGACAGCACGACCGACACTGCGTTGTGCGTTGCGAGTTCCCGCAACAGATCCAGGTCTCTCGTCGCCAGATAGCTCTTGGTCACGATGGACACCGGATTCCTGAACTCGGCGAGTACCTCGAGGCATCGTCGTGTCACTCGCAGACGTCGCTCCGCCGGCTGATATGGGTCGGTGTTTCCACTCAACCCGATGACGCGAGGACGCCAGCTGGCCGAGGAAAGGGCCTCCCGGAGGAGACGGGGTGCGTCCTGCTTGACCGCGATCCGCGTCTCGAAGTCCAGCCCCGCCGAAAACCCCAGGTATTCGTGGGAGGGCCGCGCGTAGCAGTAGGAACACCCATGACTGCAGCCTCTGTAGGGATTGAGGCCGACGTCGAAGCCCACATCCGGTGACTCGTTGCGGCTCAGGATCGACCGTGTCGTATCGTTGAGCAGCAAGGTCTGCGGCGCGGGGTCGTCTGGATCATGCCAGCACGACCGATCGACATGCAGTTGCTCGAAGCGGTTCCGCGGGTTCCACGGAGTGCCACGACCGCGCAGTGTGGGGAGGGGAGGAGATTTCATGATGGCAGAGACACCGAACAAAAACCGAAGATTACGATAACGCGACCTCGCGGTCGGTGCGAGCCCTACGGTCCGATGACGAACGAGGCCCCGCCGGCCGAGCCGGCGGGGCCTCGAGTCCCCTGCCAAAGAAGGTCGATCCGCGTGCCGTCAGACCATCTCGATATCGTAGCAGATGCGCCAGTCGACCATGTTCTCGGGGTCACCCGTTCCTTCGTCGGTCGGCTGGTGACGCCCGATCCAGCTCGCAGAGTCGCCGGAAAACTCCCGACGATAGTCCTCGAGGTGATCGTTGGCCGTGAAGTCGTCGAGCTCCTCACCGAACAGTTCCACGACGAGATTGTCGCCGAAACCGCCCTCGTACAGCACCTTGTCGATCTTGTCGACCTTGTTGCGCCGAGGGTGATCGGAGATGGACCAGTAGCCCTGCTCCGGGAACGTCAGCTCATGAGACTCCCCGCTGGTCGTGATCCGCGAACGGAAGCGGAACTCGCCCTCATCGTCCCACATCGCTTCCTTGTTGTCCTTGATCTGGATCCAACGCAGGATGACCCGGATCTGGCCGCTATCCGACATTCTGGCTCCTGTAGCTCTGAAAAGTGTGACGCGCAGTAATAGAGCGTGGGGCATGCGGAGGTCAAGGGTCGGGCGAGAGCTCACAGATCCGAGGACGGCGGCAACTGTTCTGCAGGGGCGAGCCTCGGCGACAGGCCCCGACCGGACCGCCCACGTCCGGCCCTCTGTCGCCAGCGGAACTCGTGCCCACCGTGACGACATCGCCTGCTGGCCGGGCCTCGTGTCGTACACATAGAATCGAAAGGCCGACTTGAATCCCCACCGATCACTGAAGATGACGCCCAGGCTCCGACATTCCCTGCTTACCGCCTCCCTCTTTCTCTTGATTGCGGCCCCCGCCGGAGGGCAGGAGGCCCGGGCACGCTGGGAACGGATGTGTCAGATCCGGGCTGAAAAGTTCGATCTCGTCATGCCGACGGCGATGCGGAACAATGACCTGGACATGTGGATCGTCGTCATGCGGGAGGGCCTCCTCGATCCACTCTGGGAGGCGCTCGGACGCGGGTATGTGGGCGACTGGGGCTACTGGGTGTTCACCGATCGAGGAGACAGGGTTGAACGGGCCGTCCTCGGTGTCGGTGGGTACCGCCTCGAACAGTGCGGCGTCTACGACTACTTCGGCTCGGCTGACGAGCTGGCATCGTTCGTCGAGGAGCGCGATCCCCGCAGGATCGGCGTGAACATGGCCGAATCGATCGGCGGAGCCGATGGACTGTCCCACACGTCTTATCAGCACCTCCGGGGTACCCTCGGCTCTTATGGGGACCGTCTCGTTTCAGCCGAGCGGTTCGTGTCGGACTTCCGGTCGACCCGGACGGCTGTCGAAATCGCGGCATTTGCCGAAGCCGGTGAGATGAGCCGTGAGATTGCGGAGCGGGCGTTCTCGAACGAGGTGATCACGCCGGGAGTTACGACGCTCGAGGACGTCGCCTGGTGGATGTCCGATCAGCAACTCGCCCGGGGACTCGAGTCGTCCTTCGACATGCCTTCGGTCTACATCACCGGTCCGGAGGGGATCGTGGCGACCTCCTCGGACCGGATCATTCAGAGGGGTGACCTCCTGATGCTCGATTGGGGTGTTGGCTTCCTCGACTTCTATACGGACATGAAGCGCATCGCGTATGTATTGCGCGACGGAGAGATCGAGCCGCCCGAAGGAATACGGCACGCGTTCGAACGGGGCCGCCAGGTCCGTGACATCATGAAGGCAACGATCAGGCCGGCACCCACGGCCCTGCAGGCGCTCGACCGGACGTGGACCGCACTGGAGGCGGCGGGATTCAATAGAATCGAGTTCAATCAGCCCACCTCGGACCCCACCGTGACCGACGTGGTGCTCGGTCCCCACTCGGTCGGTAACTGGGGCCACGGCCTCGGTCCGTCGCTCGCGTTCTTCAATCCGACGCGCATGACGTACGAACTCCGACCCGGCACGTTGATTTCCATCGAACTGTTCGCGTACACGGCAAACCCCGAGTGGAATGATGCGAAGATCAGAATTCCGCTGGAGGACGACGCAGTGGTCACGGAACGGGGGGTGGAGTGGCTGTATCCCGTGAACGACCGGATTCTGATCATCAAGTGACGCCGGTCGACTTCGACACCGTCGAGGCGCTCACCTTCGACTGCTATGGGACCCTGATCGACTGGGAGACAGGCATCCTGGAGGCTCTGGCCGATCTATTGGGCTCGACAGCCGAGAGGCCCGACAACGACACGCTCCTCGGACAGTACGGCCGCTTCGAGCCGTTGGCCGAATCCGGTGTGTTCAGGCCGTATCGTCAGGTGCTCATGGATGTCGCGCGCATGTTCGGGGACGAGTATGCCATCCGAGTCGATGACACTCAGGCTTCCGCCTTCGCGGCCTCCGTTGCGCGTTGGCAGCCGTTCCCGGACTCCACTGCCGCATTGCGAGCACTCGGTGGCCGATACCGCCTGGCCATCGTCTCGAACGTCGACGACGACCTCTTCGCGGGCTCCGCCGCCCTCCTGGGTGTGACCTTCGATCAGGTGGTCACGGCCGAGCAGGTTGGAAGTTACAAGCCGGCGAGAGGGCACTTCGACGAGGTACTCCAGCGGCTTGCACTTCCCCGCGAACGAGTTCTGCACTGCGCTCAGAGTCTGTATCACGATATCTCGCCCGCGAGTGCGCTCGGGTTCCGTAGCGTATGGGTGAATCGGCGGGGGAGCTCCGGCGGAACGGGTGCCACGCCCCCCGCCACGGCGACACCGGACCTCGAGGTACCCGATCTTGCGTCATTGGCGAGGGCTGCGGGCGTGTGAGGATGACTCCGTGGAATATCGGGTGCTTTGAGAGGCTCGCTACGAACATTCTGCGCCTCTGAGCTGTCACCTTTCTGGTAGCCGGCGCTTCTGGCGGGTCCTATTCTGTCCGGTCACGATCGATGTTGGCTTCTCCCAGGGCGGATGGCCGCCACGGGTGCTTCTTTTCAATGGGAGGTCTTTCGGTATGAGACCACGGCTGCAGCGGCTGCTCGGCTCCGCGTTGACGCTTGCGACTCTGCTGGCGGGTGGCCTGGATGCACAGCAGGCAACACGTACCCAGCCCGTCGAGGGCATGAGGGACAACGGGACCGGATACCACGCGCTCATCAACGCCCGGGTGGTGACGGCACCGGGGCAGGTCGTCGATGGCGCGACGATCGTCATCCGGAATGGCGTCATTCAGGACGTGTCCCGTGGTGGCGCGGCTCCGGCGGGTGCTCGGGTCTGGGACCTGACCGGCCACACGGTCTACCCCGGCTTCATCGACGCACACGCCGACCTCGGAATGGATGCGGTGCCCGAGGGTGGCGACGTAGGACCGACGCACTGGAATCCGCAGGTGCGAGCGTGGTTCAGCACGACCTCGAATCTTCAGGATGATGCCGACCGTCGTGCAGCCCTTCGTTCCCAAGGCTTTGGCACCGCTTTGGCCGTCCCGGGGGAGGGGATCTTCCGTGGCATGGGGTCTGTCGTGAACCTCGGTGACGCCGGCGTTCGCGACCGTGTGCTGATTCGCGACATGATCCAGGCGATCGGCTTCCAGCGTTCCTTCGAGCTGGGGGGCGCCTACCCGAACTCGACCATGGGCACGGCGGCGCTCATGAAGCAGACCCTCATGGATGCCGACTGGTACATCCGCGCGTGGGATGCCTACGAGTCGAGCGGGCGTGCGTTCCTCCCGCCCGAGACGAGTGAGGCTCTCGGTGCGCTCGAGACGGTAGTTCAGGGTGGGCAGCCGGTGGTCTTCGAAACCACCAGTGAGGAGGAGTACCTGCGCGCCTTCGACATCGCCACCGAGTTCGGCGTGCGGGCGTGGTACCGCGGTAGTGGTCAGGAGTACCGTCTCATCGACGTGCTCGAAGGGCGAGACGATCCGCTCATCGTCCCCCTCGATTTCCCGGACGCCCCGGACGTGAGCGATCCCGAGGCCGCCCTCAACGCGACGCTTCAGGATTTGCGTCACTGGTACCTCGCGCCCACGAGCCCGGCACAGTTGTCCGATGCAGGTGTGTCGTTCGCGATCACGACGGATGGGATGTCTTCGCTCAGCGATTTCCTCCCGAATCTCCGAATCGCGGTCGCACGCGGCCTTTCACCGGACGATGCGCTGGCGGCGCTCACGACCACGCCTGCCGCGTGGCTGGGCCTATCTCGGAGCCACGGCACCATCGAGGAGGGAAAGATCGCCAATCTCGTGGTCAGTGAGGGCGACCTGTTCACCGAGGATGCCGAGGTACGCGACGTTTGGGTGCAGGGGCATGTATATGGTGTGACTCGACCCGCTCAGATCGATCCACGCGGAACGTGGCGGATTGCGTCCGGGGACGAATGGGGCTTTGATGCGGTCCTGACGCTCGAGGGGCCTCTGAATCGCCTCAGCGGTGCGATCGAGGTGCCGGAGGGTCGGATTGCCCTGGCATCTGCCAGCGTCGTGACAGAGACCGGTCGACTCGAGGTCCGATTCGATACGGAGGCACTCGGATTCGAGGGGATCGCACTTCTTGCAGGCTCCATCCGGGATGACGAATTCTTCGGATGGACATCGCTGCCGAATGGTGCTGATCCGACGTTCAGCGGGTCACGAACCGAGGGTTACGATGGTCCGCAACGCGGAGCCGTTGCGATGAACGTTCCGGAGCTGAACCTGCCGTTCATTCGACCGATGATGGAATACGGCGTCAGCTCGATTCCGGAGCAGCCCGATGCGGTGATCGTCCGGAACGCGACGGTTTGGACTCAGGGTCCGCAGGGCCGGATGGAAAATGCGGACCTCTTGATCCGTGACGGCCTGGTGGCAGAGGTCGGCATGAATCTGCAGGCGCCCGGGGGAGCGGTCGAAATCGATGGCACGGGCAAGCATGTGACGCCGGGGCTCATCGATCCGCACATCCACTCCGGTGTCAGCTCGGTCAATGAGTCCGGGTTCGCGATCGTACCGGAGGTTCGGATGGGTGACGTCCTTACCCACAACAACATCTGGATGTATCGGCAGCTGGCCGGTGGGCTGACCACCGCGATGATCAAGCATGGCTCCGCCAACCCGATTGGCGGCGAAAACGTCATCGTCAAGATGCGCTGGGGTGCGTTGCCGGATGAGATCAGGATGGATACCGACACCCGCACCGTGAAATTTGCGCTGGGCGAGAACCCGAAGCGTCGTCAGAACCGGTATCCCGATACCCGCATGGGGACGCAGGAAATCATTCGGGATCACTTTCTCGCGGCGCGCGACTACGAGCGGGACTGGCAGCGATGGGAGGAAGATCCGGCGGGTATTCCACCACGGCGAGACCTCAGGATGGAGGCCATCCTCGACATTCTGAATCAGGAGCTGCTGATTTCATCGCACGGCTACCGTGCGGACGAGTTCCTTGCTCTGGTGCGACTTGCCGAGGAGTTCGGTTTCCGGGTTCAAACGCTACAGCACGGGGTGGAGGCTTATAAGATCGCGCCGGAACTTGCGCAGTCCGGTGTTGCTGCCGTGGTGTGGAGCGATTGGGGAGCGTTCAAGATGGAGGCGTACGACGCCACCGTGTACAACGCCCGAATCCTCATGGAAGCCGGGGTGACGACCTCGCTGCACTCGGACAACAACGAGATCGCGTCGAGGATGAATTGGGAGGCGGGCAAGCTCCTGCGTACGGGCCTGACCGAGGAGCAGGCCTTGTCGACAGTGACGATTCAGTCTGCACGGGCGATCGCCATCGACGATCGCGTCGGGTCACTCGAGGCGGGTAAGGACGGGGATTTCGTGGTTTGGAATGGCAACCCTCTCTCCCAGTTCACGCGTCCCGAGCAGACCTGGCTCGATGGGCGCCGCTACTTCTCTCTCGAGGAGGACGCAGCGCTGCGCGAGCAGATTCAGGATGAGCGGAACCGCCTGATCCAGGCGGTTCTCGCATCACAAAACGGAAACGGAAACGGCAGCCGCCGGGCAGGGGGCGAGTGATCATGACGACTATCAAGCAAACCATGGGCGTAGTCGCGGTGTTGGCCACCCTCGTACCCGTCGCGCTCGACGCCCAGGTGCGGATGACGGTCCCGCCTCAGGCGGAGCCGATCGCGATTCAGGGCGCAACGATCCACACCGTCACGAGCGGAGTGATCGAGAACGGCACGATCATCTTCAACAACGGGGTCATCACCTCCATTGGGGCCGACATCGAGATTCCCGCTGGCACGAGGGTCGTGGACGGTGCCGGGAAGCACATCTATCCGGGTCTGATCGACGCCTACAGTACGGTGGGCATCAGCGAAATCGGCGCGGTCGATGTGTCGAACGATGTCAACGAACTCGGCGATTTCAACCCGAACGTACGGGCCGATGTCGCTGTGAACGCGGAGAGTCGGCACATCGGAACCTCGCGTTCGGCGGGCGTTCTCGTGGCGTTCAGCACGCCCGGCGGGGGACTGGTCTCGGGGATGTCCTCCGCTCTGAGCCTCGAAGGGTGGAGCTGGGAAGAAATGTCGATGGAGTCGGCCGCTGCCCTGAACGTCAACTGGCCGAACCCGAATCCCCGGCGGTTCCGTGGGTTCGGGGGCTTTGGTGGGCCCCAGCAGGACCCACCCACTTACGAGGAGCAGGTCCAGTCGCTGAAGGGCTTCTTTGGTGAGGCGCGGGCGTACCGGGACGCAGTGGCTGCCGGGGAAGAGGTGCGTACCGACTCCCGCTATGCCGCGATGATGCCGGTCTTCGATCGAGCAATCCCGGTCGTCGTCGCGGCGGATGGTGCGGCCCAGATCAACGATGCGGTGACATGGGCGCTGGAAGAGGACATCCAGATTGTGATTCGTGGTGGCCAGGACGCCATCCACGTTGCGGATCGCCTTGTTGCCAACGACATCCCGGTGATCCTGACGTCCACCATGGCGGCGCCCGGTCGTCAGTACGAAGGGTATGACGGAGCGTACAGCATGCCTGCCCGGTTGTACGAGGCAGGCGTTCGGTTCGCAATCTCCGGAGGTGCCGGATCTCTTTACACGAATCGTCTTCCCTGGGAAGCGGGCGTCGCCGTCGCGTTTGGCCTGCCGGAGGAAGAGGCGCTCAAGGCCGTGACCATCAATGCCGCGGAGTTCATGGGAGTGGCGGATCGCGTCGGCTCGCTGGAACCCGGCAAGCAGGCGACGTTCCTGATCACCACGGGAACGCCCCTCGACATGACGAGCGACATCGAGCAGTCGTACATCCAGGGTCGCGAGATCGACATGATGGACATTCAAAAATTCTTCTTCGAGAAATACATGACCAAGGTCATGCAGTATCTGCGCGTCGTGATGTAACGCGTCCGGATGCTGGCGGGGTGTACTGGCCCCCCGGGCCTTCGGGTCCGGGGGGCTCTTCTTCGTCAGGCTCGCCGTCCGGTCGTCGTGCATTTACTCTTTTGACGTGCAGCCCTTCGGGCGATCTCTGCCACTCACCAACGTTACGCCATGCGATTCGCGTACATCGACTCCAACGGTAACGAGGTACCGATTCCAAGCGTTGACGCCCTCGCGTTGCGTATCGAGCTCGGTGCGATCTCGGATGACACCCAACTCTACGACGCAGCCGCGGACCAGTGGGGTCCTGCGGACTCGCATGAGATCTACCACAGCCTTCAGCGGTCGGCCGCCGAGGAAGAGGGGTTCGTGGCTCCCCCTCCGGCCGCTCCCTCGCCGGCGCCGGAGATCGTTCAGGCGGCGGATGATGCGACGCGGGAGAACGGCGAGTCGAATGATCCTCCCTCATCCCTCGAGCTGAGCGTTGCCTTCGGCACGGAAGAGCCGGAAGATGAGGTCGAGCCCCAGGTGGACTTTGGTGACATCTCGAGTCTGACCCTGGCGGAAACACCCGAGGAACCGGAGGTCCCGGACTCGAGCTCCGTATTCGGTGATCTCCCGGATCTGGATCTGAGTTTCGCCGATCACGCGGGTGAAGCTCTCGACCCGGCCCCCGTCGAAGAGGAACCGGAGAGTGCGTCACTGGTGCCGGATGCGCCTCACGAGGAAGGTGAGGCGCCCGGCTTCGACTTCGGCGAGATGGCCGGAGGCCTCGAGTTGGAGGACGCCTTCGACGATGGACCAGGCGTGACTGCGATGACTGATCAGGTCGATGTCGCTTCTACCGATTTCGCCGCCTTCCCCGAGGGCGGTAACGACCTCGATCCCGCCCCGGATTTCTCGGCTGGCATGGAGTTGGAGACGGCCATGGAGTTCGACTCAGGGGGGTTCGACGGTGGCGATGGCGGGCTCGATCTCGAGCCTCCGATGACCGAATTTTCGCCGGAGGATCCCCCGGCGTGGATGGATCAGGACTCGGAGCCGGACGAGGAGGTCCTCGATTTTTCGGCTCCCGGGCAGGAGGATCCTGGAGCCCAGCGCGTATCTCCCCGTGAACGGGGGGAGCCGAGGAGCAGGCCGTCTCCGCCAAGAAGGCGAACGGAGCGAAATCTGGCGCTACCTCTGATCGGAGTGGTCGCACTTCTGGCGATCGGGGTGGGTGGCTACACCTTCTGGCCCGTACTCAGTGACATGATCGCAACGCATGATGAACCTGATCCCCCTCGCGTGGTGATGCCGGACCTCGCTGAGGCTCTGATACCCGCCATGGAGCGAGCCGCGGAGGCGGCAATGGCTCGTTCATTTGGAAATGTCGTTTCCGCATGGAGTGAGGTACCACGCGTGGATGCGCCCGGCTCGGACTGGCCGGGTGGCGCGTATCTCGCGAATGCGAGCCGGTACGCCGACGTTCAGGAGTTCTGGGAGGGGATGAGCAGTCTCCTGGATTCCGCCCGCGGGATCGGCCTGGCCGACTTTGATGCGGGGCTGACGTTGGAGCTCTCCTCGGAGGAGATCGGAGAGCCTGAAGCTTTGGCGATCCGGGAGCGTGCTGATTCGGGGTTCGTGGCGGCTGCGCCGGCGCGTCAGGCGATCTGGGATCGTTTCGCGGTGGTTGTGGATGCCTCCCTGGCGCTGCACGACTTCGTCATCGCCAATGAAGACGGACTGACATACGTGCCGGCGTCTTCCGCGACTACCAACCCTGTCCTGGAGGTCGATGCGTCGACGACGGAGTTGAGTTCTGCCCTGGATGATATGCTGGGCGCGGTCGTTGATGCACTCGCCGACCTCGGGTTCCGCGAGGTCGTCACATCCGAGGGGCTGCGGAACCACCTCCTCAACGAGATTCGGGTCGCGGCAATCCAGTAGGATGGCGGCCACGTCGCCGGACCGGAACGGGCGCTGACGTCAGGAAGAGCCCCTGAAGACTCCATTGGGTGCGGGCGCGGGTGCAGGGGGCTCCGCGACGTCGGTCAGGATCGCGCGACGGGCACCGAGGTCGTACACCTCACCGGAATCCAGCCAGCGAAGGGGGATCAGGGATTCGGGGTCTGTGATATCGTAGACCGCCACCCTGCCTGCGAGCACCCTGGCCAGGTCGCCGGTGATCATGACGCCCGAACCCTCGTCCAGCCCGATCCCGAGGAGGTGTGGTGCGCGCCGAAGCACCTCGAACATTTCATTCTCACGACCACGGGCCAGTAGGTGCTGATCAACAGCGACGTTTCGAAGGAAGCCGAAGCCGACGGAGCGCTCGTCGGAAATAATCTCCCGGTTGACCTCCCCTCCTCGAAGGAGAAACGAGGCCAGCGCGGACGCCCCGGCCGAATTGCCGCCAATGACTCCCCCGCGTTCGAGGAGGCGGTCCAACTGCCGATGTGTCTCCGTATTCAGGTACACATCGACCAGTCGCCACTGCTGACCACCTGAAATCCAGACGCCCGACGCATCCTTGAGAAGAGACGCGAAGGGGCTGAGGTCTGCCACTTTGTCCGATCGGGTATGAAGAATGTCGAGGTGCCGAGCTCCGGCCCTGCGCAGTTCCTCGGCGGCAGTCCATCCGTCGTGTGACCCGTGCTCGGTTCCGGCTGTCGGAATCAGGATGATCCGGGCCTCTGCGCCGCCCGCCAGCTCGACGAAACGTGCGTAGATCTCTGGTGAGAGGCGACCACCTCCAGCGGCGATGATGGCCCCGCGCGCGGGCCCCACGCACGGGAGGGCACATGGCTGAGCCGCGACGCCGAGCCCCACAGCCAGCTCCGAGGCGGCAAGGAGGCCGAGGAGGAA
The DNA here is from genome assembly GCA_038120095.1 of Gemmatimonadales bacterium. GTDB lineage: Bacteria > Gemmatimonadota > Gemmatimonadetes > Longimicrobiales > Gaopeijiaceae > UBA2589. The sequence goes on along the minus strand of JAYOKZ010000009.1, from coordinate 46,773 downwards.
CCATCGGGGCCCGGGTGACGTCATCGCATCAGAGGTAGGGGTTCTCTCCGGACGAGTGGTCCGTAACGTCATGAACGGCGGTCAACTCCGGCACGGCTTCGCGCAACATGCGCTCGACGCCCTGACGAAGGGTCATGCGGGACAGTGCACAGCCCTGACACCCCCCGCTCATCTCCACGTAAATGTCGGTCCCTTCGACATCGACGAGAGAGATCATTCCCCCGTGGGCGGCGATCGCCGGATTCACTTGCGAATCGAGCACGGACCGGACGGCGTCCGCGATCTCGCCGTCGGGCGCGCCGTCTGACATGCGCCGTCCCGAAGGCTGTGGCACCCGCCCCTCCGCCGGGCGCACCTCGAAGCCGCTCTCGTTGACCCGTTCGACATAGTCGACCGTTGCGCCTTCAAGCAATGCCAGATCGGATTCCCGCACCAGAACCTCGAATCCGCTCGCATCGACCGAAGTTTCATCTTCAGCTCGATCCGAATGTTCGACGAGGGTCAGATCGAAGCGCGGAGCAGTCTTCGCACCACTCACGGAGATCCGCAGCGCCTGACTTGGTTCGGGGTCGCCGGCGAGAAACGTCTTGAGGACCTCGGCGGCGTGCTCGGTGAACGTGATCATCTGCTTTGGGAACGGGAAGTGACGCGGCTTATCAATCTACTACACGGCGCGCGTCCCGGGGTTCGGTGCTCCGCCATCCGGCATCCCGGCGGGACGTTGATCGCCTCAGCTGGGCCCAGTACCTTTCGCCGCCCTTCGGAGCGCCCCAAACCGTTACGAATCAAGGCTTTTCATGTCCAACGCCGA
>JAYOKZ010000009.1:17469-45952 GCA_038120095.1 Gemmatimonadales bacterium | reverse complement strand
GCTGTCCAAGCGGCGCGGATACATCTTCCAGTCTTCCGAGATCTACGGCGGCACCGGCTCCGTGTGGGATTATGGCCCGCTCGGGGTCGAACTGAAGCGCAACATCAAGGACCGGTGGTGGACCTCCATGGTGCACCGCCGCGATGACATCGAGGGTCTCGACGCCGCGATTCTCATGCACCCCCGCGTCTGGGAGGCTTCCGGGCATGTCGAGGGATTCACCGACCCCTTGATCGAGTGCACGAACTGCCACCGTCGGTTTCGCGCCGATCTGCCGGAGGTGGAAGGTGGTCAATGCCCCTCGTGCGGAACTCGTGATGCGTTCACGGAGCCGCGAATGTTCAACCTCATGTTCAAGACCTTCATGGGGCCGGTTGAGGACTCCTCGTCGGCGGTGTTCATCCGACCGGAGACTGCTCAGGGCATCTTCGTCAATTTCCTGAATGTGCAGGGGGCCGCTCGCCAGAAGGTGCCGTTCGGAATCGCGCAGATCGGGAAGGCATTTCGAAATGAGATCACGCCGGGGAACTTCATTTTCCGCACGCGCGAATTCGAGCAGGCCGAAATGCAGTTCTTCGTGAAACCCGGTGACGACGACGAGTGGTTCGATCACTGGATGGACGTTCGCATGCAGTGGCACAAGGATCTCGGCATCCGCGAGAAAAAGCTGCGCTTCCATCGACACGGGCCCGATGAACTCGCGCACTATGCCAAGGACGCCCACGACATCGAGTATGAATTCCCGTTCGGATGGAAGGAGTTCGAGGGGATCCACAACCGAACCGATTTCGATCTGGGGCGTCACCAGGAGTACTCAGGCAAGCGCCTCGAGTATATCGACGCACCGACGAACGAGCGCTTCGTGCCGTACGTCATCGAAACGTCGATGGGCGTGGATCGGACAACGCTCGTCGTGCTTGCGGATGCCTACCGGGAGGAAGAGATCGAAGGCGAGACACGCACCCTGCTGGCGATGAATCCTCAGATCGCACCAATCAAGGCCGCGGTCTTCCCGCTCGTGAAGAAGGATGGGATGCCGGAGATCGCAGAAAGAATTCAGGCCGACCTTCGCGCGAATGCGATCAATGCATTCTACGATCAGTCCGGTGCCATCGGTCGTCGCTACCGACGCCAGGATGAGATCGGGACCCCATGGTGCATCACGGTCGATGGCGAGTCGGTGGAGCAGGGGACCGTCACCATCCGTGACCGGGACACGCTCGAACAGGTCCGAGTCGCGACGGATCAGCTCGTCCCGTGGATCCGGGAGCGGCTCGGGTGAACGCGGGAGCCTCATGATGGATGACATCGTCATCTATGCGGCCGGGGAGATTCACTCCGAGTGGCGGGCCGAGCTGAGGGGCCACCTCGAGGCGCTCGGAGTCGACGCACTCGTCGTCGGGCCGCAGGAGGTTCACGACCGCTCGGATTCCGTCGGCGAGGATATCGTGGGCGAACAGCCCGGGCCGATGTATCGGGATCTCATGGGTGCGAGGGTGAATACCCTTCGTACACGGGTTCTCATGCAGAGGGCCGATATGTGCGTGGCGTTCTTCGGACCGAAGTACAGGCAGTGGAACACGGCGTCGGATGCGGGAGCAGCCGTCGCCAACGGATTACCGCTCATTCTGGTGCGTCCCGAGGAGCATGTGCATGCCCTCAAGGAGATGGATGCGCTCGCGACCTTGACGGTTTTTACCCTGGAGCAGGCTGCGCAGGCCATAGCGTACATCTTCGAGTAGTGTCGCGAGTCCGTGCGGCGAACCCGCTCCTCCGGAGCCGGTAGCCCACTGGTGCGGCCGCTCCTATACTCTTCGCCGCGACCGAAAGCGGTCGTGTCACTGCCCCTCCGGTGCGACCGGAGGTGACCATCACCGCCTGCCGGAGCTCGCCTGTGTCCTCGAAGTCGGAAGTCTTCAGCTCACGTTGGGGGATGCTCCTCGCCATGCTTGGCATGGCGGTCGGGACAGGGAACATCTGGCGTTTCCCGCGGATCGCAGCCAGCAATGGTGGTGGGTCGTTCCTGGTGGCCTGGGTTGTCTTTCTTCTGGCCTGGTCGGTACCACTCCTGATCCTCGAATTCGGTATGGGCAAGGCGACCCGCCGCGGTGCGATCGGCTCGTTCGTGAAGATCCTGGGACCGGGCTTCGCCTGGATGGGCGCGTGGATCGCCTTCGTCGCGACCGCGATCATGTTCTACTACTCGGTCGTCATGGGGTGGACGATCCGGTTCTTCGTCGGAACCGTAACCGGAGATGTCCCGACGCCGGGTGCTCCCCCAGACGCCTTCTGGGAGTCCTTCCACTCCACGCCCGGGGCAATTCTGACCCATGCCGTGGCGATGGGCCTTGCACTCTTCGTCGTCTCGAAGGGAGTGAGGGGGATCGAGACTGCCGCCAAGGTGCTGATTCCGAGTCTTGTCGTGCTGGTTCTGGTGCTTGCGATTCGGGCGTTGACCATGCCGGGAGCCGCGGAGGGGCTGGCCTTCCTGTTCACTCCACGACTGTCGGAGCTGGCCGATTACAGCATATGGATCGAAGCCCTCACGCAGAATGCGTGGGACACTGGCGCAGGGTGGGGACTGGTCCTCACCTATGCGATCTACATGCGTGCGAACGAGGATACTGCTCTCAATGCCTTCGTGATCGGCTTCGGGAACAATTCGATGTCGCTCCTCGCCGGCATCATGGTGCTGTGTACGGTGTTTTCCGTGATGCCGGCGGCCGAGGCCGAGGCGATGCTTGCAACGTCCGGCAACGAGGGACTCACATTCATCTGGGTCCCGCAACTTTTTCAGCAGATTCCGGGGGGACGGTTCTTTCAGGCACTCTTCTTCCTCGCCCTGGTTTTTGCTGCCTGGACCAGTCTCGTCGCCATGATCGAGATGGCGTCACGACTGCTCATGGATCTCGGGGTTGAGCGCAGCCGCGCGATCGGCATCGTAGGCGCCGCAGGGCTGCTGTTCGGTATCCCGAGTGCCCTCAGGCTGGAAATTTTTCAGAATCAGGACTGGGTATGGGGCGTAGCGCTGATGGTATCCGGGTTCTTCTTCGCCTTCGCCGTACTCCGTTTCGGCGTCACGAAGTTCCGTGAACAGTTCATCAACCAGTCAGGCTCGGATATCCACATCGGACCGTGGTGGGACTGGGCGATGCGTCTCGTGGCGTTCGAAGCGGTGTTCCTCGCCATCTGGTTCCTGTGGAGTGCTCGCAGCGACGATTTCAGAGAGACGTGGACCCTGTTCAGTCCCTACAATGTCGGCTCCGTCGTGATCCAGTTCGCGATCGTGCTCGTGGTGCTCCTCCTGTTCAACAGGAGGATCGCCGCGGCCGTGCAGGATCGGGCGACCCAGGCCGAAGGGAACTGACCGCGATCCAGATGGCCCCGTTCGTTCGGTGACGTTCGAACAGTTCGAGCGACAGGCCCGCAACGCGTGGGACGAGATCCCCATCCGCTTCAAGGAAGGAGTGGATGGCCTCACGGTTCGTCCCGACGCCCCACAGCACCCGGAGTACTCGGAGGTCTATACCCTCGGGGAGTGCCTTACGGAGGAGCACGCGTCGGACTTCGGTAGCGCCGATACGACGCGATCCGTCATCGCTCTTTACTGGGGGTCGTTTCGGGCGCTGGCCGCCAGGAACCGGAACTTCGACTGGGACCGGGAGATCTGGGAGACGCTGACGCATGAGCTGAGGCACCACCTCGAGTCCCTGGCGGGAGACGACGCCCTCGAGGACGTCGATCGCGCTGCGGATGAGTCCTTTCGTCGCTTCGAGGGTCGGGAGTTTGACCCGTGGTATTACCAGTACTCCGAGGCCCTCGGCAGCGGATTGTTTCGGGTCGACGATGCGTGGTACCTCGAACAGGTCTGGGATTCGGACGACTTTGCAGCGGCGTCGGTCATCGCGTTCGAATGGCAAGACCGTTCGTATGGGATTCCGCGGCCGAGAGAACTGGGCGACGTCCACTTCGTGGCCGTCGCCGGCGTGCACGTCGAGGGCACGTTCGAACTCGTCCTGCTCCGCCGAAGATCATGGCTTCGTACGGTTGCCCACATGACCGGAATGCGGCGGGTCGAGGTCCTCGAGTCCGAGGCCCGGGCGGAACCGCTGACGAGCGCGGGGTAGCGGACCACATGGCCCTTCATGACAGCTACGCGCGTGCGACGCCGTGGGAATTCCTGTTCGAGTCGGCAGGCGAAGCTCGGGATTTCGTGTCGGCTGTCGGTGAGGAGGCGGAAGGGAGGGGGGCTCAGCCGGACACTCTGGAGTCGTTCCTCACCATGGGATCCGTCGATCACCTGATCCGACGCCTTGAAGGGGCAGTCGACCAGGATGGTGCGCTGGTCCGATTCGGTGGTCTCGCGTTTCAGGCGTATCACTTCACGAAGGCCGGGTGCCCGTTGTACCTGCTGTCGGTTCATGCGGCGAGGTACCTGGTCGAGGGTGTGCCGCCGGGGCGGCCCGAGCCGCCCGCAACGTCGGGCTACGTTCAACTTCCGCAGCACCTCTTCTGGGCGTCGGAGGTCGGGAGTGGAGAAGCGCCGGCGTCCATCGACGGGATCTTCTGGACTTCAGCACCAAGTGGGATTCTGCACACCCTGGTGGTCACCGGTGTCCGGCCGGATCGACCCGGAATCGGGGTCGTTCCTCTCCCTGCTGCGCCGCTGGCTGACGCGTCGACTTGGTTGGACACAGACACAAGGGGCGGATCCGGAGATTTCTCCGCCTCGTTACCGGGGGCAGAACTCGACGGCCTCTATCAGGTTTCGACTGCGGGCGAACTTCTCAAGCTTCTCGCGAGGTTCTTCGCCTATGTGGCCGGCGTGCCAAGCTGTCTCCAGGCGATGGACCCGCACACGGGCTCCGACGCACCGCGCCCGTCGTCTCTCTCGTACTCCCGTGTTCGCCTGAGTGCCTGACCCCGTCGAGAGCCATGCCAAGAGAATCGAAGAAAGCTCGAGTCGAGCGCGCCAGCGAGGTCTTTCGGAGACTCTCGGAAGAGTATCCTGACGCGCACTGCGAACTCGAGCACGGGAACCCGTTCGAGCTGGCTGTGGCGACCATTCTCTCCGCGCAGACGACGGACGTACGAGTGAATATGGTGACGCCCGCCCTCTTCGCCCGATATCCGGATGCGGAGTCGCTGGCAAATGCCCAGCAGGAGGACGTGGAAGAACTCGTGAGAACCACGGGGTTCTTTCGGAACAAGGCGAGGAACATCATCGGGTTTGCGCGAGGACTCATGGGAGAGCACCAGGGCATAGTCCCGAGAACGATTGCGGAGCTTTCTGCCTTGCCGGGTGTGGGGCGGAAGACCGCGAATGTGGTGCTCGGGAATGCATTCGACATCAACGAGGGGGTCGTTGTCGATACGCATATCCGAAGGCTGTCGACGTTGTTGCGGTTCACTCGGGAGAAGACGCCCGAGAAGATTGAGCAGGACCTGATGAAAATCTTTCCGCCCGAGCGATGGACCCTTCTGGCTCACCTCCTGATCTGGCATGGTCGGGGCGGCGGGGCCCCGCCCAAACCCCCAGGCGCCGCCGGCGTGGGCGCCCACCACACACCAACGCACCCACAGTGATCCGGTATGCTCCGAGACCGGTCGGGAGACACATTGACCGGGTGACCCCTCGACCCCAGCTTCGCGCAACGTAGCGAACCCCCAACGAGATTCCTGATGCCGGATCGCAGTGACGCCGTCGCCCTGCTCGAGGAGTGGGTCGAGAACGACGGCCTGAGGAAGCACATGTACTCGGTCGAAGCGGCCGTGCGCCACTATGCGAGGTTGCGGGGTGAGGACGAGGAGTTGTGGGGTCTTGCCGGTCTCCTGCATGACCTCGACTGGGAGCGTTACCCGGAAAACCATCCTTTGACGGCGGTGGACCACCTGCGGTCGCTTGGTTACCCCGAGGAGATTTTGCAGGCGATTCTGGCGCATCGGTCCGACTTCACGGGCGTCGCACCCACTACGGATCTCGACAAGGTTCTCGTGGCGTGTGACGAGTTGTCGGGACTGGTATTTGCGACCTGCCTCGTGCGGCCTACGGGGATCGACGATCTCAAACCGAAGTCGGTGGCCAAGAAGCTCAAGGACAGGCAGTTCGCCGCAGGTGTGAGTCGCGACGAGGTCCAGCGTGGCATCGAATTGATCGGGCTGGATCGGGCTGATCACATTCAGAACATTATCGATGGAATGCGTGTTGTCGCAGAGGAACTCGGTTTACGGAGCGAGGATATCTCGCCCTGACCCGAGCCTGAGTTCGCATGGCGCCGTGCGGGGCGCCTTGTGAGATGTGGAGCTGCAGGCCCGCGACGAGTGCTCCTCGCGCGGGGACTCGATTCGGCGAATTGCGGGCGACGGGTTCGGTCTCCAGACCCTCCCCTCTCCGCTTGCTCACCCACCTCGCTTGCGCCACCTTACGCGGGCCGTTGAGCATTCCCCTGAAACGGGGTGCCGCGCGGCCTGCCGAACGCTTAAGCAATCGACCATCCGGCCGCCGCCCAGCGGAGAGGCGCCCATGACGAACAGCACCTGGATCACGATGATCGTCGTGATGGGTGGCGTCTGGGGTGGCTTCGCCAGTGTGCTGCTCACCGCCGTCCGAAAGGAGTCCGGGAAGAGCAGTGAGACGTAGGACTCTCGTGGCAGTGCGGCCTCGGCCCCAGGAAGGCTCGTGCCCCGACGCGACGATCTAGAGACCATTCTCATTCTCGGTTCTGGCCCGATCGTCATCGGTCAGGCGTGCGAATTCGACTATTCCGGTACCCAGGCAGTGCGAGCTCTCAAGGAGGAGGGCTACCGCGTCGTTCTGGTGAATTCGAATCCCGCCACGATCATGACGGATCCCGACATCGCCGATCGAACGTACATCGAGCCGATCACGGCGGAATGGGTCGAACGGGTGATCGAGAAGGAAAAGCCGGATGCGCTTCTGCCGACGATGGGCGGGCAAACTGCCCTCAATGTCGCCATGGACCTGCACAGGGCGGGTGTACTCGACAAGCACGGAGTGGAACTGATCGGTGCGAACGAGCGCTCGATCGAGATGGCCGAAGACCGGGAGCAGTTCGCGGAGGCAATGGAGCGTATCGGTCTGAAGGTTCCGACAGGTGGCTTCGCCAAGACGCTCGACGAGGCGCTGGCCATCGTGGAGAGGACGGAGTACCCGGCGATCGTTCGCCCGTCCTACACCCTGGGTGGGACCGGTGGGGGCATCGCATATAACCGGGAGGAGTTCGAGGTGCAGGTTCGAAAGGGCCTCGACGCCTCGCCGATCACCGAGGTGCTGATCGACCGCTCGATTCTGGGCTGGAAAGAATACGAGCTCGAGGTGGTCCGGGATGGAATGGACAACGTCATCATCATTTGTGCGATCGAGAACATCGATCCGATGGGTGTCCATACGGGTGATTCGATCACGGTTGCACCGGCGCAGACGCTGAGCGATCTGGAATATCAGGAAATGCGCGATGCCTCGATCGCCATCATTCGTGAGATCGGGGTCGAGGCCGGGGGCTGCAACGTTCAGTTCGCCGTGAACCCCGACGATGGCGAGATGGTGGTCATCGAGATGAACCCGCGGGTCTCGCGATCTTCGGCACTCGCGTCCAAGGCGACCGGATTTCCGATTGCTAGGGTCGGGGCGAAGCTCGCCGTTGGATATCACCTTCAGGAACTCCCGAACGACATCACGAAGACCACGCCGGCGTCGTTCGAGCCGGTTCTGGACTACACGGTGGTGAAGATCCCACGATTCGCGTTCGAAAAATTCCCCGAGGTCGATGACACCCTGGGTGTGCAGATGAAGTCGGTGGGGGAGGTGATGGCCATCGGTCGAACGTTCCGCAGCGCGTGGCAGAAGGGTTTCCGCGGGCTGGAGACGGGGCGGATCGGGTGGGTCGTGGGGGAGGAGCCCAAAGACGACGGGCTTCAGGACGAAGACCGGGCCACCCTGCTCGCGTCTCTTCGTCGCCCGACGGCGCATCGTCCGTTTCAAGTCAAGCGGGCGCTTCGGGCTGGCCTGAGCATCGAAGAAGTCTTCGAGGCCACGAAGATCGATCGCTGGTTCCTCGATCAATTTCTTCAGATCCTCGAGTGGGAGGAGCGGTACGCCGCTGCGGATCAGGTCACGCCGGAGCTGGTTCGTGCAATGAAGCGGGAAGGCTTCAGCGACGCCCAGCTCGCCCAGTTACGCGGTGAGGAAGAGGAGACCGTCCGTGAGCGAAGATGGGGATGGGACATCCACCCGACCTACAATGTCGTAGATACCTGTGCCGGTGAGTTCCCCGCGCAGACACCGTACTTCTACTCCTCCTACGAAACGGAGACCGAGTCGGTGCGGTCCGATCGCGACAAGGTCGTGATCCTGGGTAGCGGTCCGAATCGCATCGGTCAGGGCATCGAGTTCGACTACTGCTGCGTCCAGGCTGTCCTTGCGCTTCGAGAGGCCGGCTTCGAGACGATCATGGTCAACTCGAACCCCGAGACGGTCTCTACCGATTTCGATGTCAGTGACAAGCTCTATTTCGAGCCGCTGACCCTCGAGGACGTTCTCGAGATCCTGTATCTCGAACGACCGAAGGGAGTCATCGTCCAGCTTGGGGGGCAGACGCCGCTGAAGCTGGCGCAGGGCATCGAAGCGTTTGGTACGCCGGTTCTGGGGACATCTGTCGATGCGATCGACCGAGCCGAGGATCGCGATCGCTTCGATGAGGTGTGCCGTACGATCGGGGCTCGTACCCCGGACAACGGTATCGCGACGTCCGAAGAGGATGCCCTCGCGGTGGCCCGTGAGATCGGCTTTCCGGTACTGGTCCGCCCGAGTTACGTGCTCGGTGGGCGAGCGATGCGGATCATTTATGACGAACCCTCGCTGCAGCGGTACTTCGACGAGGCAGTGAAGGCGTCACCGGACCATCCGGTGCTGATCGACTCGTTCCTCGAAGACGCATTCGAGGCCGACGTCGACTGCTTGAGCGACGGGACGGATGTGGTCATCGGCGGCATCATGCAGCACATCGAGAATGCCGGGGTTCACTCGGGGGACTCTGCGTGTGTACTGCCGCCATACCTTCTGTCCGGCGATGCGCTCGACGAGATCAGAGTGCTGACGCGCAAGTTCGCCCTGGAGCTTGGCGTCATCGGCTTGATGAACGTCCAGTACGCCATTCGGGACGACATCGTCTACGTCCTCGAAGTGAATCCCAGGGCGTCTCGAACCATCCCGTTCGTCAGCAAGGCCACGGGTGTGCCTCTTGCTCGCCTCGCTTCTCGGGTCATGGCGGGAGAGCGTCTCGCGGATCTCGACGTGCCCGAAGAGCCGCCGGTCCCCGGCGTAGCCGTGAAAGAGGCCGCCTTTCCCTTCACTCGCTTCGACGTCGATGTCCTTCTTGGACCTGAAATGCGCTCGACCGGCGAGGTGATGGGCTTCGACGACTCCTACGGGATGGCGTTCGCGAAGGCTCAGGTCTCGGCTGGTAACGTCTTGCCGGAGTCGGGCCGGGTTATCGTGACGGTGAACGAGCGGGATCGCGAGACCGTCACTCCGATGCTCCGACGCCTCCGTGACCTCGGATTCGAGCTCATGGCCACCCGTGGGATGCACCAGTACCTCGCTCAGTTGGGCGTGCCGGCCGAGATGGTGTACAAGGTCAATGAAGGCCGCCCCAATATCGTCGACCATATCGTGACGGGAGACATTGCGCTGCTCATCAACACGCCTCTCGGCAAACAGTCGCAGTACGACGACTACGCGATGCGTCGCGCTGCGATCACCTACGGGGTTCCGTACCTTACGACGATGTCGGCGACGTCGGCCGCCGTTGATGCGCTGATTGCGCTGCGTGCGGCTCAACGGGAGGTTCGGTCGCTGCAGGAGCGGATCGAGACGCTGCACGTCACAGGTACCCCGGCTTGACGGCAGGGCCTCCGCGCCGGTGAGCCGGGCCGCTGGATCCCTCATGAACTCCTCGCCATGAGCGCCTCGACCGGCTTCTACCTGCATCCGTCATCCCCCCTGCATGACACTGGTTGGGGGCACCCTGAGCATCAGGGTCGCCTTCGTGCCCTTGCCTCCACGGTGGGAAAGGATCTGCTGACGTTGCACGGTCACGTCGAGCAGATGGCGCATGGAGAGGCATCGCGTGATGACCTGGAGCGGGTCCACTCGGCAGCCCACATCGAGGTGGTTCGGTCGGCCTGTGAGAGAGCAGAGGTATCGCAGGGGATCGAGTCGATCGACTCGGATACGCGTGTCTCGTCTGCTTCGTGGGACGCGGCGTTGGGGAGTGCGGGGACGTCGATCGAAGCTGTAAAGGCCGTTTCTGACAGCGTGATTTCCAATGCGTTCGTTGCGACGCGCCCGCCGGGACATCATGCGACGCCGGACCGAGCGATGGGCTTCTGCCTGTTCAACAACGTTGCGGTCGCCGCCCGCTGGCTGCAGGCGAACGGTCGAGCCGATCGCGTGCTCATTGTGGACTGGGATGTTCACCACGGTAATGGCACGCACGACGCCTTCTACGACGACGGAAGTGTGTTCTTCCTCTCGCTGCATCAGGCCCCGCACTACCCCGGGACTGGAGGCGCATCGGAAACCGGGATCGGTGACGGGGAAGGCCGAACACTCAACGTTCCCCTGGCGCTCGGGACGAGCCGGGACACCTACCGGCGAGCGTTCGATGAGGCGCTGACGTTGGTCTCCGAATGTTTTGCCCCGGACTTCGTGCTCATCTCGGCCGGCTTTGATTGCATGGCCGGGGATCCGCTCGGTGGCCTCCTGCTGGAGCCGGAGGATCTGTACTGGATGACTCGCCGCGTGCTGGAGGGCCCTGCGGCGCGGTGTGACGGGCGCGTCGTGGCGATGCTGGAGGGGGGGTATGCTCCCCGGCGGCTCGGAGAGGGGACGGTGGCCGTGGTTCGGGCTCTTGCCGGGCTGGAAGAGCCGGGCGGCTGAGCTGCGCGTTGCCCTCGGCCTCAGGGCTCCTACCTTTCATTGCCATGCACCCGACCGAGACCGGGGACGCTCCGTTCGCTTCGGCCGTCCCTTCCATGCTGGATCTGGTCCGACTCAGTCCGCGGCGACTTTTTCCGCCGGGTGGCGAAGAGTTGTATCGACAGATCGCGCTTCTGACCGAGATGCGTCCCGGACTCGAAGTGCTTGATGTGGCGGCGGGTAAGGGAGTGCCTCTCGAGTACTTCGCGACAGAATTCGGCGTCACCGCGTCGGGGGTCGAGATCGACCCCTCCATGGTAGAGGAGGCCGAATCATGGAGTCGCGAACTCGGAGCTGGAGATCGGCTTCAGTTTCAATCGGGTCGCTCGGATCGCCTGCCGTATCGAGACGGCGTCTTCGATGTAGCCATCGGAGAAATCGCGCTTGCCAATCACTGTGAGCCCGAAGACGCCGTTCGAGAACTGGTTCGGGTCACGAAGCCCGGTGGCTTCGTCGTGCTCGTTCAACTGGTCTGGAAAGCGCCGGTGGACCAGGCGCGGCGCGCCGTGCTGTCCGACCATCTTGGCGCCCGACCCATGATGGTCGTGGAGTGGAGGAGGCTGCTCCGGGAGGTCGGCGTCGAGGACGTCCATGTTGAGGACTGGTCGGATGAAGAGACAGCCTTCAGGCCCGAGGCAGTAAAACCCTTTGCGGATTTTGCGGAGATTTTCACGCTGGGTGAGCGTCTGGCGATTCTGCGGCGGGCGTGGCACAGGTGGGGACTTCGGGGTGTCGGGACTGCGCTCTCCCGCGAGAGTGAGGTTCACAAACTCCTCACGAACGAGCGCATCCTGGGACTCGATCTCATTCGAGGTCGAACCTCGGGAGGTGAGGGGTCTACGGTCCGGAGCGGTGATGTCGGGACAAGCTCGGCGGAGGTCAGAGGGTCCATCGACGATGCCGCTTCGCTCGGTGGAGTGAGAACCGAGACGTCCGAGTCACCCGGCGTGGGGATTGCGCCGCCAACGGATTCGAACGATGACGAACCCGAGACCGCGGGACTGCCGCTCTTCGGAGCCACGGGCACCCCGACAGCAGAGGAGACGACATGAGCGACGCATTGCTTTGTACCCGGACCGGTATCGATCGCGTTCAAGCCGCTTTGCGCGAGCAGGGCCTCGATGGATGGCTCCTGTACGAGTTCCATCACATCAACCCCGTTCCGGTAGCGCTACTGGGTCTCGGCAAGACGACGCGGCGGGCGTTCGTGCTCATTCCCGCTGAGGGTGAGCCCGTGGCCATGATCCACGCCATCGAGGCCTCTTCGTGGCGCCAATGGCCGTTCGAGCGTGTCACCTACTCGGGTTGGCGTGATATGGAAGAGAAGCTCGGTGCACTGGTCCATGGTTTCGATCGCCTTGCAATGGAGATTTCACCCGGAGCAGCGGTGCCGACCCTGGACTACGTACCTGCAGGAATCGCAGGCCTGCTGCTCGAGCACGGAGTCGAAATCGCATCGTCCGGTGATCTGGTCTCAGCCTTCCACTCCGTCTGGTCTCCCCGCCATCTCGAAGAACATCGACGGGCCGCGGTGATCGTGAGGGACACCGCTCGCGAGGCCTTCGAGCGAGCGGCTGCCGCCATACGTTCCGGGACCCCCACGAGTGAGGGTGCGCTTTCGCAGTGGATTACGGCGGAGCTGCAGGCGCGCGGACTGGTCGAGCAGGTTTCGTGCATCGTGGCGATTGGACCCCGAGCGTCCGACTCTCATTACGCTCCGGTCGGCGAGGGCGAGACCATCAATCGGGGTGACGTGCTTCTGATCGATCTCTGGGGTGCCTTCCCTGGGTCGGTGGCTGCGGATCAGACGTGGATGGGCATCATGGCTCCGTCGGTCGATGCCCGAACTCAGGAGGTCTGGGAGGCCGTGCGAGATGCCCGAGATGCCGCGCTCGACTTCCTCCAGAGACGTTTCGCGGCAGGGCAGGACGTCAGGGGTCTCGAGGTCGATGATGTGTCGCGCGCTGTAATCACAGATCGGGGGTATGGTTCCTTCTTCGTCCACCGCACGGGGCACTCCATCGATATCGACCTGCACGGAAGTGGACCGAATCTGGACAATCTGGAGAGTCGGGATGAGCGAACGCTGATCCAGGGCGTCGGATTTTCCGTGGAGCCCGGTATCTATCTGCCGGATGACCTCGGTGTGCGGAGCGAGGTCAACGTGTACTGGGGACCGAATGGGCCCGAGGTCACACCCGAGGGTTACCAGACCGAGATCTTCACGCTCCTCGAAGATTGACCGCTGGGCGCTCGCGCGTCGAGGTCGCGCTTCCTCTGCCGATCCACCGGACGTTCACATACGAGGTCCAGGGGAAACCTCCGAAGCCCGGCACGCGGGTCCTCGTCCCGTTTCGGCGCGAAGAGCGGATCGGGTGGGTGACCTCGACGAAGCCGAACCACGACATCGATGGGGTCAGGGCGGTTCTGGGTGTGCTGGAGGACGAGCCATCAGTTCCGGCTGATCTTCTCGATCTTTGCAACTGGATGGCCTCCTACTACGTGGCCCCCGTCGGTATGGCGATTCGTGCAGCGATGCCGGCTGTGCTCGCGGATGTATCACGCGAGTACGTGTCCGTGACGGGTGTCCACGGATCGGGTCTTGGGGTGCGCGAATCCCGTCTCTTCTCGTGGCTGTCGGACCGGGAGGGTCCGCAGCGTGTCCGATCGGCCCGAAGGGCGCTGGGAATGGGCTCGGTGTGGCCGGAGGTCCGTGCGCTTCTGGCGGCCGGTCTCATCACGCACGAGACCGTGCCCCCGCCTCCGCCGACCGTGAAGACGCGCCGGATCGTGAGGATCTCCCGGCACCTCGAGACGTTGATGGCCCGGGAGCAGGCATTCGGGCGCGCGACGAGGCAGCGAGAGGCCTACGCCTTCATCGAAGCAGCCGGCAGCTCGGTCGAGCTGTCGCGTCTGATCGGCGACGAGGGGTTCTCGAGGAGCGTCGTGTCCGGTCTCGAGTCGAGGGAACTCGTCGAGGTCGTCGACGAGGAGGAGATACGGGATCCCTTCGCCAGCATGCCGGTGCAAGCCGGTCCGGGCCTGGTCCCGACGCCTGCGCAGCGTGAGGCCCTGGACGCGCTCGTCGCTGCGCTCGACGAATCAGTCCCTGAGCCTTTTCTCCTTCAGGGGATCACCGGTTCGGGAAAGACGCTGGTCTACATCGAGCTGCTGCGTGAGGTTCTTGCCCGCGGTCGAACCGCGATTGTTCTCGTCCCCGAGATTTCGCTGACGCCTCAGACCGTCTCTCGATTCCGCGCACAGTTCGGTGATGAGGTTGCGGTCCTTCACTCGGGCCTGTCCACGGGTGAGCGGTACGATGCCTGGCGACTTCTGCGCCGCGGAGAGCGAAGCATCGCGGTGGGCGCGCGGTCTGCTCTCTTCGCACCGCTTCGAAACATCGGAGCGGTCGTCGTGGACGAGGAGCACGACGGCAGCTACAAGCAGTCCGATGCACCCCGCTACCATGCCCGGGATCTGGCGGTCGTCCGTGCGCGTGCCCATGGTGCGGTGTGCGTCCTGGGAAGTGCCACACCGTCCCTGGAAAGTTGGCACAACGCCGTCTCCGGAAAATTCAAACGCCTCCTGTTGCCGGAGCGAGCCGGGGGTGGTCGGCTGCCCCACGTGCGAGTGATTGATCTCCGAGCGGAGCGCAAACAGGCGAAGGGGAGCAAACGGGGCGCCACCTCTCCAGCGTCGTCTCTGCGAGGTGCGGGGGTCCTGACCCCCCGTCTCGTCGAGGCCATCGACGCACGGCTGGCGCGATCCGAGCAGGTCATTCTCTTGCTGAACCGGCGCGGGTACTCATCGTTCGTGCAGTGTCGGGAGTGCGGGGATGTGGAGCAGTGCGAGAATTGCTCGATCTCGCTCACATACCATCGGGTTACTCAGCGCCTCGTCTGCCACCACTGTCGCTTCGAGGCGCCTGCCCCCTCCCGTTGCACGCGTTGTGGATCCACGGACCTGTCGTTTCGTGGGCTAGGCACGGAGCAGGTGGAGCGGGTCACGGCCGAAACGTTTCCCGCCGCCCGCCTTGCCCGCATGGATGTGGACACGACGTCCGGAAAGTGGGCGCATCAGAGAATCCTGGATCGAGTCTCGCAGGGTGAGATCGATATCCTGCTCGGTACTCAGATGATCGCCACGGGACTCGACTTCCCTCGGGTTACGCTCGTCGGCGTCGTGAATGCCGACACGGGCATGCATCTTCCCGACTTCCGGGCCAGTGAGCGGACGTTCCAGTTGCTGAGCCAGGTGGCCGGTCGAGCCGGACGCAGCACCTCGGGAGGGGAAGTGATCATTCAGACTTCCCTGCCTGACCACTACGCGGTTCAGGCGGCCGTCGCACATGACTTTGAGGCGTTTGCCGCCCGCGAACGGCTCGAGCGAGAGCATCCGGTGTATCCGCCGCACGTCCGGATGATCAATGTGGTCTTGAGCAGTCCGGACCAGAGACTCGCCACTCGAGCTGCGGAGGGCGTGGCGGCGTGGGTTCGCAGAGGTCTCGCCCGAAAGGAGGGGGTGGATCTTGGCGATCGGGTGGAACTCGTCGGACCGGCGCCAGCACCGATCGAAAAGCTGCATGGTCGATGGCGATGGCATCTCCTGCTGCGCTCCGGATCACCGGGAGCTCTCAGCCATGTCGCACGGGCGATCGTCGACCGGTATTCTCTTCCCGCCGGGGACATCCGACTTGCCCTCGACCGTGACCCTGTCGCGCTCCTCTGAGGTCGCGGTCTATCTCACCGTGACAGCGTGACAGGCTCGAAGGGTCTGTGGCGGCGGAGGATCAGGCGACGCAGTGGTCTCGGCGGTCAGTCTTCCAGCCACGCGTAGGGCCGCTCGCAGATCTGACCATGCCCACGGACCGTGCCCTGAGCGGTGTATTCCTTCCACTGAAGGATCCACCCGCGGATGGGGTCGTCCACCACGTCGTACGAGAAACCGGGTTGACCGGCATGTTCGGCGAGGAAGCGCTGGAGGTAGGGGGGAAGGTTGTTGACGCCATCCACCTGCAGGGAGACGTCGCTGCCCTTCATGAGCGCCGACTCAAGGCCGGACTTGGAAAGTTTGAGCGCCCGAATGACTGCTTCGATCGCAGTTTCGAGTTCAGTGAGGTCAGGCTCCGAGCCCGTTCGAGCCTTGATCTGCTTGACGGCGAGAACCGTGCCTGGTGCTCGCAGCTCGTCTCTCGATCGGAGGAACTGGCTGAGCAGCTGCTCGTGAAGGCGCAGGAGCTGCGAGAATTCCCTCGACGAACTGTTCGCCTCGTTTCCGTCGGCCATCCATGCCTCGGGTCGATCGGGTGGCTACCTTGGCGCGGCCAATCCTCCCTAATAAGGTAAGTCGTCGGCCCACCGGCAACCTCGAACGATGTCGAAACGGGACACGGAACATGCGCCTCGCTCGGGGCAGCTCGACTCGGGGCCGTCCCAGGGCGCGCCTTCGATCTCGCGCGATGAAGGGACTCGGGCATCCGGGGGTCCGCGCGCGAGCCCGGGAGGCAACGGGGAAAGGGGGGAGCAGCGCCGCCCACTTGTCCGGGCCCGGGACGTGTCTTCGGGGGCCCGCGAACTTCCGGTGGACGAGCTCCGTTTTCGTCAGGACGAGACCTGCTGGGACGTGCGTGTCCTGGGACGCTCTGGAGGCCTCCAGAGCTCGGCTTCGCTCTTGTTGCTCGGGTTCTGGTCCGTTCCTCCAGGAGATGCTTCCGATGCGGCTGTTTCCGGTGCGGGCGCTGAGCACCGAGGCGCTCACGAAAGAGAGGCCCTCGTCGCAGGCACCTCGCTTGCCCAACTTGGTGAAGAGGGAGTCCGAGTTGCCTTGGCGAGATCGAGGCTACCGGCTCGGCCGTCGCAGGAGCGGTCAGCGCAGCGACCGCCCCGACCCCGCCGGCGAGGAAGAGGGGGTCGGTGAACTCCGACTGTATCGTCGATGTGGTGTGACCGTACATTGTCGCGCCCGTCCACTTCAACACGACTCGAGCGGTCTGTGTCCTTGAGATGAAGGAAACGTCCTCCGATGGCGAGTTGGTTCGAAGAGCGCTGAAGGGTGATGAGCGCGCCTTTGGCCAGCTGGTCGAGCGCTACCAGCGACCGGCGTACGCAGTGGCGTACTCGGTCACAGGTCGCCACGAGGATGCAGAAGATGCAGCACAGGAGTCGTTTCTGGTTGCCCTGGAGCGGCTCGAGGAATGCAGGAACCCGGAGCGTTTCGGGGGATGGTTGATGACGATCGTCCGGAATCGTTCCAAGAACCTGATTCGACGAGAGTCGCTTCGGGAAACAGATCAGGTTCCTCCGGGTGCGCGTTCGCGTGCACCCACGCCCGACCGGGTGGCGGAGGATTCAGAACTCAGGGAGACGCTTGAGCAGGCACTGAGCGATCTCCCCGAGGTGCAGAGACAGATCGTGCTGTTGCACGACCTGGAAGGTTGGAAACACAGAGAAATCGCGGAGATACTGGAACTCCCGTCGGGGACCGTGAGGTCCCACCTACACTTCGCGAGAAAGGCGCTCCGAAAGGCTCTCGAGGCGAGGCCCGGTGTGCCGGACATTTTGAGGAAAGTTCAATGATGGAATGGCTGAAGCAGGGAACTGCCCGACTTGGCGAGTCTGGTGACGATCTGGTGCTGGCCGAGGCGCTCCGGTCGCTCGATCCGGCGTCTGAAGATCCGAATTACTGGCTGCGCTTTCGTAGCTGGGTCATGTCCGAGGCTGCCTCGGAACTGGCGCGACGGCGAATGATCGTGGAATTGACGATCGAAGATGTTCTGGCCTCGTGGTCTCGCGCCGTTCTGCCTGTGGCTCTGGCGGCCGCCGTCGCCGCGATCGCGCTCATCCGCAACACGGGTGTGGAAGACGCTGCTCCGGTGGCGAGCGTAGTGGGTGTAGAAGAACTCCTCGTGGTCGAAGTTCCGCTCGAAACGCGTCCGGTACTGCTCTCACCCGATGCAGCGTCCGGCATCGTTGCCTTCGCGTCGGACATCTACTGATGGGCAGAGAGTCAAAGACCCGCCTGACGACGGTCGTCGTGCTGGCTACCGTCTTTGGAGCCGGGGCACTGGTCGGATTCGCACTGGATACCGATCGGGCCGTCCTCGCGGCCGAGACGTCACCGGGCCTGCCAGTCGTTGCTGACAGTACCTCGGACGAGAACCGGCCGCGCCGGCGCCGACTTTACGAACAAGTCGGACCTAACGAAACACAGCTGACACTCATCGATTCCATCGTATCGGTACATCGCGCCCGAACGAATGCTCTCGATGAGGAGATGCGGAGTCAGCTTAGCGCTGGCTTCAGAGACATCCTCCTCGAGACTCGAGAGGCGATCAAGGGTGTTCTGACGGAGGAGCAGGCTGCCGAGTATCAGCGTTTGCTTCTCGAGAACGACGCCCGGCGCGCTGCACGAGAAAACGAGGACGAGAGAGACTGAAGTCATGCGACATTGCCTGCGGGTCCGGCCCGGCCTCGAGGTCTGCCTCCTGGCAGGCTGGACGGTGTTGGTGTCCTCGAGCCTGAGCGCTCAGGAAAGCATTTCTCTCGAAGAGGCGATTGAGCGAGCAGTCGTACGAAGCCCGCAAATGGCCTCCCAGCAGCAACAGGTGGACAATGCGTACCTGACGCGCAAGACCACCTGGGCGTCGTTCCTTCCGACCCTGAACGCCAGTGGCTCCGGCTCTCTACGAAGCTCTCAGACGTTCAATGACGTTACGGGAAGGCTGGAGACGGGCAGCTCGGACTCGTACGGCGCCGGGCTCAGCGGTAGCTGGACCGTGTTCGAGGGGACGCGCCGTTTTCGAGAGTATGATGCTGCGAGAGCCGACGTTCGGGCTGCCGAGGCTCGCTATTCCGACTCGCGCTTTCAGGTCGCGCTTCAGACCAAGACCATCTTCTTCGGTGCACTTCGTCAGGAGGACCTCCTCGAGGTCGCGCGCCAGCGCGTGCTTCAGGCCGAACAGAACATGGAGATCGTGCGGAATCGAACGCTTCTCGGTGAAGCCACCGTGTCCGACTCACTTCGTGCCCGACTGGATGTGGTCAACGCTCAGCAGGCCGTGCTCCAGGGGGAGACGGCCCTGCGTGCAGCCCGCTTCTCCCTCGGGCGTCAGGTGGGTCTCGGTGAGCCGGTCTCCCCGCAGCGCCCTGCTGACCTCGAGCCGCGGGCCCTGCCGTTCAGTGAGAGAGAGATCATGGAGCTGGCCGAAGCCACGTCTCCGGCAGTTCTTGCCGCTTCCGAGAGTGCAGCGTCGGCGGGGTTCGGTGTTTCCGCCGCCCGGACGCAGTACATCCCGAGTGTGCGTGTTTCATCCGGATACAACTGGCAGAATCAGACTGCGTCGCTCGCGGGAGGGAACACCTCGTGGAACATGTCCTTCAGCATGAGCTACCCGATCTTCAACGGGTTCCAGCGCGAGACCAGTATCGACCGGGCTCAATATGCTCAGCGGGTGGCGAGACTTCAGGAGGATGACGCTCGACTCGGTGCAAGGGAGGAGGCCGACGCGGCGCTACAGAACCTTCTGACAGCCGAGCAGGCCATTCTGATCGCTGAAGACGCGGCGTTCGTGGCGGCGGAAGACCTGCGGGTGGTTCGCGAGCGTTATGGGGTCGGGGCCGCGACGATCCTCGACATCCTCCTGAGTCAGAACGCCGTCACGCAGGCTGACGCTGACGTTGTGACGACGAGGTACGACTACATTCTCGCGCGAGCGGCGCTCGAGGCGATTCTGGGGAGAGAATTTTGAGTGAGATCATTCGCACCCTCGGGCTGAAGAAGCATTATCACCTCGGCGCCGAGACGGTGCGGGCCTGTGACGGTGTCGATCTTCTGATCGAGCAGGGTGAGTTCGTGGCCATCATGGGCCCCTCGGGTTCCGGAAAATCCACGTTCATGAACATGATTGGGTGCCTGGACACCCCGACGGAGGGCCAGTACTGGCTGAATGGGACGCTCGTGAGTGAGCTGTCGGACGATGACCTGGCCCGAGTTCGAAACAAGGAGATCGGGTTCGTCTTCCAGACCTTCAACCTGCTTCCGCGCGCGACAGCGCTTCAGAACGTCGAACTTCCACTCATCTACGCCGGTGTTTCAGGTCGCGAGCGGCGGCGACGTGCCTCAGAGAAGCTCGAGCTGGTCGGCCTTGGAGACCGGATGGGACACAAGCCACCGGAGATGTCCGGCGGACAGCGCCAGCGGGTGGCGATTGCGCGGGCTCTGGTCAATGAACCGGCCCTGCTCCTGGCGGATGAGCCGACCGGAAACTTGGACTCCGCGACGAGCGAAGACGTCATGAGCCAGTTCAAGGAGCTTAACGAACAGGGTCAGACGATCGTCCTTGTGACGCATGAATATGACATCGCCGAGCACGCCAAGCGGCAGGTACATCTAAAAGACGGGTTGATGGAGAAGGACTTTCTGAACCCCGTGGAGAAGATGGTATGACCAAGTGGTTGAGGTATGGGGCTGCCCTCATGCTGGGCGCTGCGTGGTTCTCCGGTTGCGCCGCAGGGGAAGCCGAGGAAAACACGGGGCCCAGGCTGCTCACTGCGGAGGCTTCGGTCGGGGACCTGCTCATTCGGGCCGAGGCCACCGGTACAGTCGAGCCCGTCCGTGAGATCGAAGTGAAGTCCAAGGCGTCGGGTGAGATTCTCCGACTTCTCACGGACGTGGGTGAGGTTGTCGAGAGAGGTACTCTTCTGGCAGAAATTGACCCTCGCGATGTCCGAAACCGCTACAACCAGACGGAAGCGGACCTCGCGGTCGCTCGAGCTCAGCTGGACATTTCCCGGGCACAACTGCAGAGGCAGCAGGCCCTGCTCGAGGCCGATGTCATCACCCAGACAGAGTTCGAGTCAGCCACCCTTTCGTTCGCGAACGCAGAGGCATCACTCGTTCGGGCGCAGACCAACTTTGATCTCGCCGAACTCCAGCTTGCGGATGTCAGCATCCGGGCGCCGCTCAACGGCACGATCATCCAGAAGAATGTCGAAGAAGGATCCGTGATTCAGTCGGCCGCCGCCAATGTGTCCGGTGGAACGGCGCTGT
Organism: Gemmatimonadales bacterium; assembly: GCA_038120095.1. GTDB lineage: Bacteria > Gemmatimonadota > Gemmatimonadetes > Longimicrobiales > Gaopeijiaceae > UBA2589. The sequence continues at coordinate 24,906 of JAYOKZ010000009.1, read as the reverse complement.
TCGTGATGGCGAATCTGGACGACATGCAGGTCCGTACGCTCGTCGACGAGACAGATATGGGCGAGCTGCAGCCCGGCCTCTCGACATCCGTGCGTGTCGAGGCATTCCCCGACCGCACGTTCCGTGGTGTTGTCGACAAGATCGAACCTCAGGCGGTCGTCGAGCAGAACGTGACCATGTTCCCGGTCATCGTATCCATCGACAACCGGGCCGGGTTGCTGAAGCCGGGGATGAATGCGGAGGTGGAGATCGAGATCGATGAGGCTCGGGGCGTGGTTGTCGTGCCGAACAATGCGATCGTTCAGGCGTCGGACGCTGGTCCCGCGGCGATGGCCCTCGGCCTCGACATCGAGGATCTCGATCTGTCCGGCTTCATGCGCGGTGGGCGGGGTGGGCCCGGAGGGTTTCCGGGGGGCGGCGCCGAAGGCTTCCGCGGCCGATCGGATGAGGCGGGTGGTCGGCAGGGTCTCGCGAGCGGCGAGGCTTCACCGGCCGCCGCCGACGGACCTGCGGCAAGGTCTCTGTCGTCCGGGGAGGGATCCGGCGCCACGGCGGCGCCGGGAGGAGAAGTGGGTCCTGACCCCCGTGCCCGGATGACTCAACTGAGGGCTCAGGTAGATGCCGGGGAGATCAGCGAAGACTCTCTACGATCGGTCATGCAGGCGATGCGGGGACAGTTCGGGGGCGGCCGCGGCAGCTTTGGGCGTCCGGGAGCGGAGTCCTCCGGCGGGGCTCCTCCCCGCGAGTCCCGACCGGCGGCGGTGTTCGTGCTCGGCCCCGACAGCGTTCCCCAACTGCGGCTGGTCCAGATCGGTCTGGGTGACTGGGACAACACGCAGATCGTCAGTGGCCTGGACGCCGGCGAGACACTGGTGATCGTCGGAGCCGCCCAGCTGCAGGCTCAGCAGGATGCGTTCATGGCCCAGATGCGGTCCCGGATGGGTGGTGGATCTCCCTTCGGCGGGGGTGGTGGCCCTCCGCGCGGCATGCGCCGGTAGGAGACGAGCGTGCTTCTCTTCGAGATCATCCTGGTCGCGATGGCGGCCGTTCGAGCCAACGTCCTGCGATCGGTGCTCACGACCCTCGGGATCGTGATCGGGATCGCTGCGGTGATCACCATGGTGGCTCTTGGCGAAGGGGCGCAGCAGCGGGTTGAGGAACAGATCAACCGGATGGGTACGTCGATCCTGACGGTTCGCCCAGGGCAGCAGATGTGGGGTGGGGTTTCACGCGGTGACGCCCAACTGTCCGTCGACGATGCGATCGCGCTGCGCGACCAGTCGAATGGCCTCCTTCGGGTATCCCCGGAGCAGCAGTCACGGATGCAGGTGTCCTACAAACGCTGGAACTCGAACACTCAGATCATGGGGGTGTGGCCCGAGTACTTCGATATGTACGACCACGGGCTTCAGCAGGGTCGCTTCTTCAACCAGGGTGAACTCCAGGGTCGGCGCAGGGTGGCGGTGCTTGGAGCGAATATACCGGAAACGCTTGGCGAGACTCCGCCGGAACTCCTCGTCGGGGAGACGATCCAGATCCGGGGCATCATGTTCGAGGTCATCGGGATCATGGAAGAAAAGGGCGACGCTGCGTGGGTTCGCCCGGATGACCAGGTGTTCATTCCCCAATCGACGGCTCAGTATCGTGTGATGGGCGGGCGGGATCGTCTGAACTCGATCTATGCGGCGACGGAGACGCCGGACGAGCTGGATCTGGCGTTCGGCGAAATCGACCGAATCGTGCGGCGTGAGCACCGGATCAAGGCAGGCGAGGACGCAGACTTCAATATCCGTAACTCTGCTGACCTCCTGGAGACGTTCAATGAGACCAACCAGACGTTCGCGCTCCTCCTCGCGGGCATCGCGGCGATTTCGCTTCTGGTGGGCGGCATCGGGATCATGAACATCATGCTGGTCTCGGTAACCGAACGGACCAGAGAGATCGGCGTTCGGAAGGCGCTGGGTGCGACACGGCGGGCCATCATGACCCAATTTCTCGTCGAGGCCCTCTTTCTGTGCGTGCTGGGTGGGCTGATTGGAGTCGGGGCGGGGTACGGAGCTGCCGAACTGATGACGCGCTTCGCCTCGTGGGACACGGCCGTGGCTCCGCAGGCGGTAGCGGCGGCCATCGGATTCTCGGCGGCCGTGGGCCTTTTCTTCGGTCTGTGGCCGGCGAGACGAGCTGCGGTCCTTGATCCCATCGACGCGCTTCGATACGAGTGACCCGCGGAGCCGGGACACCCCGAGTCAGGACCTAGCGTTTGATGCTCACCTCGATGGGTGTCCCGAGGCGGATCAATGAAATCCGGAGGTCGTCCTTGGCCAGAGACACACTGGACCTGAGATCCGACACGGAACGCGCGGGGCTCTGACCGATTCTCGTGATGACGTCGCCCGGCACGATGCCTGCGAGAGACGCCGGCGTGCCGACCGCGACGTCCAGCACCAGAATAGCCCGGGACACCCCGAATTGCTGCGCGACGTCCGGTGTAAGGTCCAGAAGCCTCGCTCCTGCGACCCGATCCCGCCCGAGGAGATACGGAGTGAAGAGCCGGAACGCGGTGTGCTCCTCGACCGTTACGGAGGTCGGGACAGCGGGTTGCGGGCCCGCGTAGATGCCGTTCTGAAAGCCCGCAGTGGTGTGTGCCGATGCGGCCATCGCCGTTTCCAGTTCGGAAGCGCGGTCTTCGATCTGGACGAGCGCATCACTCAACCAGCGGAATTCGTAATCCCTGCGAAAATCGAGTACGTCCGAGGAGCCGGCGCGCCGACGAAGTTGTCGGTCGCGCTGCGTGAGAAGTATGTCGAGCTCTTCGGCGATCCGGTTCACGAGGAGCATTTCCCGATGGAGGGAATCGTGAGATTCGCCGGGAAATAGAAAGAATTCAAAGGGTGTTCGTACGACACGACTACGATCCGCGATCTCGGGCGTGCGCCCCGGCGCGCGCAAGGGGCGGTTGACCGAGGGCCATCCCTCCGCATCCCTCCGAAGCCGGTCGAACGGTTCGTCCAGGAGTGCGACTCGGAGGGAATCCATCGCTTGCACCCATCCCTGAACGATGACGTCGCCCTCCGGTGTACGGGCGGCAGGACCATCCACGATGAGCTGTTCTGGCCTCGTCGACGCTTGCAGCGTCACGCGCCCCAGACGTCCACGCCGCTGAAACACGACGGCGACGTCATCGCCTGCCTGGAGTTGGAGGTGCGCATGGAGGTTGGCCAGCTCTTCCGGGCCCTCGAACTCATTGATGGAGATGATGTCGTCGCCGGGAAGTAGCCCGGCCAGCGCCGCTGGACTGTCGCGGGCGACACTCCGGATCATGATCCGGCGGGTGTCACCCCGGAGATCCGCCAGAACATCGACGGAGATCCCGATCCAGCCGCGGATCAGACGAGCCTCTCGTTCCGTCGGGGTGGCTTGAGCCGAAATCCCGAGCGGAGCTTCGCTCAAGAAAGCTGCGAGCCCCAGCACAGCAGCGACGAGCACGCTTCGGTGGCTCATGGGTCCGCTCAGAACCAGTCATCCCGCCCGGACGAGACGAGCCTGAAGGCTGCGTCACGCTCCGCCATCGCGGATGCGAGAAACCCGTTGAGGAAGGGGTCGCCCGGCGCCTGACGGACAGCAGCCTGGCTGACCTGAACCAGGTGTTCGAGGGCTGCAAAGCGATTCACCGGGTCGATGTCGAGTCCCTCTCCACCTCCCGCGGCCAGCAGCTGACGGTATTCGCTCAGCGCAGACGCGTACCGTTGCTCGGCGAGACGGACGGCCGTCGCTGCATCCTGTACGGTGACGATGGGAGTCACCTTGGCTTCGGCACGGTCGGGTGCCTGGAGGCCGGTGACCAAAGCGCCTGATCCTGCTCCGGCGAGGAAGAGCAGGAGCATGGCCACGGACTTCATCCGCCCGCGGATACGACCGAAGCCCGGGCGATTCGAGAGGGTGAATGAATTGATGAGCCCCTCAGCGCGAAGTTCGGCCTCGAGGCTGTCCCAGTCTCCGCGAGGGGGCAGGAGCTCCGGCAGAGCCTTGAGAGCGACCGATTGGGCGCGAAGTGCATCCAGCTCCGACGTACACGACCGGCACGATGCCAGGTGGATGCACTCGGGAACGGTGGGTTCTTCGTCGACGAGCGCCGAAAGCCGTTCGGGACTCAGATGCTCCATGCTTCGACTCCTGATTCGTTTGCAGCTCCATCGAGGTCCGCGAGAAGGTTGCGGAGCTTGGAGCGAGCCTTGAACAGCTGTGACTTGGACGTCCCGGAGGTCACACCGAGGACGTTGCCGATTTCTTCGTGCGTGTAGCCCTCCACATCGTGGAGGATCAGGACGCGGCGCATGCCTTCGGGGAGTCGATCCAGCGCCTGTTCGAGTCGCCGCTGCAGGAGCGAGTCCCTCTGGTCGGGGACCATGACGACGTCGCTCGGTGGAGGTCCCTCGTACTTGAGTCGGGTTCGGGTGGCCCGCAGCGACTGCAGGGCGGCGTTGACCGCGATTCGATGGAGCCAGGTCGAGAAGCGCGCATCACCCCGAAACGACGGGAGTGCCCGAATCGCACGGATCCATGCCTCCTGGGCGTAGTCCTGCGCGAGGTCGTCATCTCCCGCGATTCGACGAACGACGGCGTACACGCGCGGTGCGTACCGATCGTAGAGTGACCGGATCGCTCCGGGGTCACCCTGCGACGCGAGGCGAATCAATGACTGCTCGGAGGCTTGATCGTTTCCAATGCTCATACGTAAGGATTCGATGCGCCCTGCTCGTACGATGGTTGCTTGCCGTCGCCCTACCGCTCGGACGAGGCTCTGGCCTCGTGGCAGCTCGATGCGTAGCCTCGGGTTCGTACACGACGGGCCGGACTCTGATCCGGCCCCGCTCTCCCAGGGTGTCCGGTTCGATGCCCGTGCCTCCGGTGACCTCGCCGATGATTCGTTTTGACCGCCTGACGAAGTGCTACGGGCGGCTCGCGGCCGTCCGTGACCTCTCGCTCGAAGTGCTCGGCGGCGAGGTATATGCGCTTCTCGGTCCCAATGGGGCAGGGAAAACGACGGCGATTCGGTGCCTCGCATCACTCGTCTCCCCGACGTCGGGCTCGACGTGGGTTGCCGGCACGTGCTCGCAGGATGATCCCGTGGAAGCACGGCGAAAGCTGGCTCTGCTGACTGCTTCCATGGGGCTCTACGAAAGACTCACCGCCGTGGAATTGATCGAATATTTCGGCCGCCTCCATGGCCTCGACGGGGATCGGCTGGACGAACGGGTGCGGGCGGTTGTCGGGCTGTTCGGAATCGAGCCCTTCGGGAATCGTCTCTGCGGCCGGTTGTCGACCGGGCAGCGTCAGCGTGTCTCCCTTGCTCGCGCCCTCGTGCATGATCCACCCGCGCTCATCCTCGACGAGCCCACGACGGGTCTGGACGTTCTCAGCGGACAGACCATCTACGAGTTCATCGATCGGGAGCGCGCACGAGGCAAGGCCATCCTTTTTTCCACGCACCAGATGGAAGAGGTGGATCTGCTCGCCGACCGCGTCGGTGTGCTGCGGGATGGCTCTCTCGTAGCGGAAGGGCCACCGGCGACCGTCGTCGCGGCCACGGGAGAGGCGAGTCTCGCTCGCGCATTCCTGTCGCTCGTGCGAGACGCTGAGGTACAGGAGTCCTGATGAAGGCGTGGCAGATCGTCTTCCGGAAGGAGTTGCGAGAAACTCTGCGTGATCGACGCACTCTCCTCGTGATGATTGTGGTCCCGGTGATGCTGTATCCGGTATTACTCATCACGATGGAGCAACTGCTGATCTTTGGCATGAGAAACCTCGAGGCCGAGGCCTCGCCCGTCGCGGTCGTCGGCGAGGGAACGGCAGGGCTGGAAGAGGTCGTGGGTCGCTTTGAGACTCTCCGACTCGTCACGATCGGCGAAGACCTCGAGGAGGCAATCCGCTCCGACTCCGTCACAGCCGTCGCTTCGATCCGTCTGTCGGCGGACGCGGAGAGCAATCGGGATGTCGTCATTCTCTTCGACGCCGCCGCAGATCGCTCCCTTCGGGGCAGGGGGGAGCTCTCTCTGGCTGTCGAGGAATGGGAGGACTCTCTGCTCGCTCGGCGACTGGATGACTCGGGGCTCACGCGGTCGTTCGCGGAGCCGGTTTCCGTATCGGACTCTTCCGTCGCCCGAGCTGAAGAACTGGGTGGCTACACCCTGGGGCGGATTCTTCCGCTTCTGCTCGTGATCATGACCCTGCTGGGTGCCTTTTATCCGGCGATCGATCTTGCCGCGGGCGAACATGAGCGGGGAACGCTGGAAACGCTGCTGACGGCCCCGTTGGCGCCACGTGATGTGGTGATTGGAAAGTTCATGACCGTCGCCCTCATCGGCGTGGTTGCAGCCGGATTGAACCTCGCCAGCATGCTGCTGACGGTGCAGACCGGGATCCTCCAGGCAACGGCAATACTCGGACTCGAGGTGTCGATTTCGCCCCTGTCCGTGCTCGTCATTTTCCTGACGCTCGTCCCGTTGGCCGTTCTGTTCGGAGCCCTCTTCCTCGGGATCGCCGTCGGCTCATCATCCTTCAAGGAAGCTCAGAATGCACTGACCCCGGTCTACATGCTCGTCATCATTCCTGCAATGCTGCCCATTTTTCCCGGCATCGAGTTCAGCGCGCTGATGGCCATCCTTCCGGTCGCCGGCGTCTCGTTTCTCTTTCGGGATCTGATGGCTGGCGGAGCCGACCCTGTTCTGGGGACCGTGGTGCTCGTCATGACCTCCCTCTACGCGCTTGCAGCGTTGACGTTCGCTGCCCGCGCCTTTGGGAGCGAGCGCACGCTCTTCGGAGCGGGATCGGGGGACCCAGGGCCAGCGGGTCGATCCCTCACGGAACGGCTTCGCGCCAGCCGTGCCAGAGCCAGTGTTCCCAGCTCAGGCGGTGCCGTGCTGTTTATCGCATTGACTGCGGTCGCGTTCTTCTGGGGAGGCGTTCCACTCCAGATCGCCTTTGGGGAGATCGGTCTTCTCGCGGCCGAGTGGTTACTCCTGTTCGTTCCGGCGGTAGCCTTCGTCACCGTCGGGGGCTTCGATCTCCGAAGCACGCTCTCCCTGAAACGGCCGATGGCCGGACAGATGCTGGCTGCGGCCCTCGTCATCCTGGGCGTGATGCCCCTGGTCTGGACCATTGGCTGGCTTCAGACCTTCATCCTGCCTGTTCCATGGGAACTGCTCGAGGGACTCGAGGAATTGGTGAGGGCGGATACGATGATGCGCCTCGTGTGGCTCCTGCTGCTGTTGGCGGTAACACCTGCGATCTGCGAGGAAATCGTGTTCCGGGGCGTTCTCCTCGGCGGGACGCGAGGGTTGGAGCCGTGGCGGGTCATCGTCCTCAACGGGGTGATTTTCGGCGCGTTCCACCTTTCCTTCGAGACCGTCATCAGATTTCTCCCGACCGCGGTCCTCG